>NZ_AJYQ02000051.1 GCF_000287055.2 Vibrio genomosp. F10 str. ZF-129
GATTGATAGGTTTAAATTGTTAAAGAGCGTCTAGCTTTCGTTCGTTTCCGTCAGTAGCTAGGGGTGCGTATAATACGCTTTGAATCTTTGGAGTCAAGAGTTAATTTCAAACTCTTTTCCTCTACTGAGCACTCGATGTGATGTTTCTCTCATTCCGTGTCAGTGAGGCGGCATTATAGAGAGGATTAATTTTATGACAAGGTTTTTTTATAAAATAAAATTCGTTCGCTTAAAAAGCCACCAGCCTCACTAATATTGAATAAAATTTCAACATTTGAGTCATGTCACATCATTATATTGGTAAAATTCAACACATGTACGTAAGATTCATGTGTCTATTTTGTTAACGATAGACGTAACTCTCTCTTATTAATTGAAATGTAGTATTCAATATGAACTCTAATAAATCGATCTTAATGGTAGTCGCCGTTGCAGTTATTGGCTCTGTCATCCTTTATCTAGTAGATATTCCATCTATATTCGCCTTCCTTATCGGTGTTTGTGCTTCTGCTCTTATCTTTAAACCTTCTAACACTGACACGGAAATTTCTGAAACTTCTTCTCCTTCAACACAAACTCTTTATGTAGGCAACTTACCTTATAAAGCAAATGAAGCACATGTTAGGGAACTTTTTTCTAAGCATGGTGAGGTTTTTGCCGTACGCCTAATGAAAGACAAGCGCACGGGTAAACGCCGAGGGTTTGGTTTTGTGGTTGTGGCATCAAGCGATGTTAATTCAACTATCGACGCACTCAACGACCAAGATTACATGCAACGTACTTTGAAAGTCAGAGTAGCAAACGATCCTAAACACCCTGAAAACGAAGACATTGGACAGGACTAAACCCAAGTTCTTTTAATGCAGTATTTAGTGCGCTTTCATCTAATGGCGGCGCACTACTCCAAACCTCTTGCTGACCTTCATAGCTATTTCCAGTTTCTACATTCAACAGTGACTTCAACCTTCTAGCAATAGCTTCTCCTGAATCCACTAAGATAACGCTATTACCTAGCACTTGGGCTATTTCCTGCTTAATCAGAGGAAAATGGGTGCAGCCTAGAACAGCCACATCGATATGCCCAATGAGTGGGGCAATGATTTGCGCCAACGCCTCCAAATTGACTTCTTTTCCTCTGAGTTTTGTTTCTGCCATTTCCACCAGTAACGTGGAACCTAACATCTCAACACGAGTGTCACTTGAAAAGCTTCGAACAAGATCCTTTGTATATTCGCGAGTAATGGTTGCAGGTGTAGCAATAAGCCCTACTGCTTTTTTCGCCAATAAGGAAGCTGGTTTAATGGCCGGAACGACGCCAACGACGGGAATTACTAATTTTTTTCTTAATGCGGGTAGGACGATGGTGCTTGCTGTGTTGCAAGCGATAACAACCGCATCGACATGGTGGTTTTCTACAAAGTTCGATATCAGCGTGTCGACTCTCTCAATGAGTACCTCTTGAGTGAGCTCCCCATAGGGATAAGCCTCATTGTCAAAAAGATACGTACAATTTACTTGTGGCAAGAGAGTTTTGATTTCTTGATAGACAGATAGCCCGCCAACACCGGAATCAAAAATAAGGACTGCAGGATGGTTTTGATTCAACACACGATAGATTCCTAAATTCGAACCCGATGATCATACCTGCTCTTTCCGATTTGGCAATGCGATTGCGTTATACCTTTGATAGCTGAATCGCTCATCGTGATCAATGTGTTGCAATTCGAGCTCAATTCTTCCGCTAAAGCAGGGCGCCTCTGTGACTAATGTATGGAACTCCCCATTTTCACCACAAGGATCGATGCTTTGAGGTAAATCTTCCAAAAACGTTTCGTTATAGATTCGCCCGCAAAAATCTCTAGAAAGACGCTCGCCATCAATCGTGATTAACGACGTTACTATGTTTCTTTGAATAATTTCTTGAGCCAGTAATTGAGATGAATCCCCCATTAATGGGAAAACACATTGCCATCCTTGTGGTTCTATATAACTTCTGCGGTATTCCGCAATACCATTACAGAACATATCACCAAAGGCGACTGCCTCGATCGACAGTTTGGATTCTTTTAGGCCATTAATCACCGTACTTTGGTAAATGTCGTTGCTAGGAAATACGCAAGGCAGCTCGATAGTAATTAATGGCAAACCGATTAAATCTGCCTGCATTTGGACAACATCTAGAGGTGTTGCCTGAAACGGAACGTCGTTATTTACATGAGTTGTATATAAGGCAACAACTTGATACTTAGGATTTTCTAGAAGGCGTAATAAAGTCAGTGTTGAATCCTTTCCGCTCGACCAGCTTATGACTACGTTCTTTTTCATATGAAGTTACCCAGCAATAAAAAACCGCCCGAAGGCGGCTTAAGCATTTAGAATTGATACGTTAGGTTTGCGAAGTATCTGCGTTCTGGGGCATTGTAACCCAAACTAGTTTGGTACTTCTCATTCGTTAAGTTATCAATACGGCCACGGATCACTAGCTCAGATGAAATCCAATACCCTAGTGATACATCCCATAGACTGACGGACGGTAAAATATTTTCTGGGCTGTACGTTTCATTAGGGTTGCCCAACCTATCCCCTGTATAGGTATAAATTAAATTCACATCGAAATCTTGGTAAGAAGCATCCATTAACCACTTGTAATTTTGATCTGCGCGCTTTGCTAACTTATTACCTTTTGAATCTTTATGATCTTTAAATTCCGCGGTTACAGTATGATTAACGATCCATGTTTGAAAACGACCGGTAATCTCTAGGCCTTGTAATTCAGCATCCACATTTTGTGGGTACCACCAAGGGCTACCTTGATACCAAATAATAAGATTATCGACTTCATTATCATATGCTGTAACGTCTAGACTGAAGATATCGAAATCGCCTGTGTATCCAATTTCTCGATTATTCGCTTCTTCCGGTTTCAAATCAGGGTTCGTTGTCAAATCAGAGTAACTCGGGGCTTTGAATGATGTACCAGCCGTCGCCCTAACTGAATGAGCAGACGTTAAATGGTAACGCGCTCCGATTGACCAAGTGGTGTGATTATCATAGGTGTCATGTTTATCATTACGAACGCTACCTGCTAGGTGGAGATCACCAAAATTCATATCAGTAGAAGCATACGCGCCCGTTGTATCCCTAGATTCTCCCGCTAGTTTATCTGGTGAACCGTAGGATAAAGCATCATCATTTAACTTTTCTCTTCGCCAATCAGCACCAGCGCCTATTGAAACATTTTCAGAAATATCGTATTGATTTAAGAATTGTAGATTAGTGAGATCTATTGTCTTTTTACTACTCGCATTATCTTTCCCATCAGCTTGGGAATAATCAAGACTTTCAATGGATTGCTGATTTGCTCTTAGTATTGAATTTAAGCTGTTGCCTACATACGCTAACTCACCAGTAATGCTCAAATTTTCAGTGTAGCCATACTTTTTACCGAATGAGTCATACTCAGCTAAGCTGTCGTACCAACGCACTGATGCTGTGCCGGTCAATTGTTCATTAATATCTTGAGAATAAGCAGCGAATAAATTTTGACTTTCATAGCCATAATTCAAATCGGTTGCTGGATCCTTAATGTCATAACCATCCGTTTCTTCAAAGCCACCCGCTAACTTTAATGTACCGCCATGAGCAAACGTTCTAGTTGTAGCAAAGTTCGCTTCTTTTTGAGCATCACTGCCTGCACCAACAGAAACTGTTGTCGATTCCGAAGTGTCACCCGAAGCCGTAATAACGTTAATCACACCAGCAATAGCGTCTGACCCATAAAGCGCTCCACCAGAACCGCGAATAACTTCAACCCTTTCGATAATTCCTACAGGGATATGATTAAAACTAATGCCACCAGCAGCAGAATCGATTCGAATCCCATCGATGAGAAAAAGAACCTGGTCACTGTTGTAACCTCTCATAAAGACTGAGGCATTGTGGCCACGCCCACCATTTTGAGAAACCTCAATCCCTGGAACTCTTTTAAGAACATCGACTAAGGATTTGGCTTGAGTGACTTCAATTTCTTGTTTCGAAATCACGGTTGTCGATGCGATAACATCGCTTAGTGGCTGCTCAAAACGGTTTGCCGTCACAACCATGGTCTCATCGACTTGTTGTTCTGCATAAGAAAGAGAGGCGTGCGTGGTTAGCGATGCTACAGCGATCGCTAGAATAGATTTGTTCATTATGTTGTTTGTCCTAAATCGCGAAAATCCTTCCGAGCATTGATATCATTATCAAATGTGTTTCTCGGCTACTGGCAGGTATTCGGACTTAAGAGCATGGTTTTCACCGCCTAGTACTCGACTTCCCATACTTTCTAGTACAGTGTCTGATGAGCCTTCGTTCTCTTTTACCGCTGCGCGTCAGTTCTGGATTTACACCAGATTCCCTTTTCAGCCATCTATACATCTAAATGGCACCAGTTCGGTGAGGATATTATTCGTCTCTCTGAGTTTTGTCTAGATAAAGATAACCATAAGCTATAGTTTTATGGACTATAAACACCACAAGGCTCATTCATCACTGGACATGTGGTTTAGATTGAATAAAATCTGCGCTCTTTCTTAGAATGCACCGTACCGATAAAGGCAATACCATGGCGAGTCTTGATGTAAACCCTGAACACTATCAACAACAATTGGCCGAAAAGACAGAACGCCTTACCCAAATGTTTGCACCGTATAACGTGCCTGATCTGGAAGTCTTTGAGTCACCGGATCAACACTACCGTATGCGCGCAGAGTTTCGTGTTTGGCACCAAGGCGAAGACATGTACTACGTGATGTTCAATCAAGAAACCAAGGAAAAATATCGCGTTGATCAATTTCCCGCAGCCAGTCGCTTAATCAATGATTTAATGCCTTTGCTGATTGATGCTATGAAAGGAAATGAAGCGCTGCGTCATAAGTTATTTCAGGTGGACTTTCTTTCAACACTCAGCGGTGAAATTTTGGTTTCACTGCTCTACCACCGTCAACTCGATGATGCTTGGACAGAACAAGCCAAAGCACTCAAGCAACGTTTGAATGATGAAGGGTTTAATCTCAACCTTATCGGCCGAGCTCGTAAGATGAAAATCGTATTAGATCGCGATTATGTTATCGAGAAGCTCGATGTAAACGGCCAAAGTTATATTTACCAACAGGTTGAAAACAGTTTCACTCAGCCTAACGGAAAGGTCGCTGAGAAAATGTTGGAATGGGCGACAGACTGCACCCAAGACAGTCACGGCGATCTTCTCGAACTTTATTGTGGTAACGGTAACTTCTCACTGGCTCTTGCTAAAAACTTTGAACGTGTTCTTGCAACCGAGCTTGCTATGCCTTCGGTTGTCTCTGCTCAATACAACATTGCCGCAAATGACATCGATAATGTGCAAATCATTCGCATGTCAGCCGAAGATTTTACAGAAGCTATGCAAGGTAAACGCGAGTTTCGTCGTTTAAAACAAGCCAACGTCGATCTCAGTAGCTATAACTGCAATACCATCTTCGTTGATCCCCCTCGTTCAGGGATGGATGTTGATACGTGTAAAATGGTGCAAGGCTATGAGCGTATCCTTTATATCTCATGTAACCCAGAAACCTTAAAAGAGAATCTCGATATTCTTAGCCAAACACATAACGTGACGCGTTTTGCTCTGTTCGATCAGTTTCCTTACACCCACCACATGGAAGCGGGTGTGTTACTGGAACGCAAAGCATAGATTCCGTTCATGGATCCGGCGGGTTTTCGCCTGATATAAAAAAACGAGCCGTTTGGCTCGTTTTTTTATAACTCTCAAATATAAGTCTAAAAACTTCTGTCTAAAAATCTAAGTTGGCTTACCAATAAAGCCCAGTTTTTTACCTATCCAAAGCATGAGTAACATCACCACGACAATGGCAAACAAGTTAGAACCGGCATCTGGGTGTTGTGCTTTCACAAAGGCAGAGTGACCAAACCCACCCACAAAGAAACACGCTAAACCGACCAATGGGATATCTTCTGAGACTGGGTGGCGCAGATATTCTTGATAGAGTGCCTGTACCGATAATACGAGCGCAATGATCGGGAAAATAGAAAAGCTCACTTCGCTCATCGTCATCCAAGACAACAATGCATCACCGCACATGCCTGCAACCAGCGCTAATACTAACGTTTTTCGTTCTGAGCCGCGGTCTAAGTGAACACCCGGCTCCATTCCATTTTCTGAATTTGACATTAATCCTCCCTGCTTTTTGTTCGCTTTCTCTCTCGCTCTTTGCGATACCAGAATGCCCCTTTTGCAATCATTCTTAGCTGCATAATCAAACGTTCAGCAAGCTCATCTCGTTCACGTGCCGACAAATCCAGCACTTCAGCACCGGAGCTAAAGACCAACGTCACCGATGCTTGCGCTTGAGTCTGTGCTTCTTCTTTGCTCATTCCAGTACTGGTTAAATATTCGGTTAGCTCTGCCGCGAAATGTTCAATTTCTCTGGCAACGGCAGTACGAAAATCAAAAGATGTTCCCGAACGCTCTCTTAATAATAAACGAAAAACATTGGGGCTACTTTCAATAAATTCCATAAATGTTTCAACCGAAGTGCGAATCACGCTTCCTTCGGTTGCAATCCGCTGACGAGCTTGTCGCATCAACTGACGGAGCAACAAGCCGCCCTCATCGACCATGGTTAAGCCTAACTCATCCATATCTTTAAAATGACGATAAAAGGACGTAGGCGCGATACCGGCTTCTCGAGCAACTTCTCTTAAACTTAAATTAGAAAAACTTCTATCAGCACTCAACTGACTGAATGCCGCGTCAATCAGTGATCGGCGAGTTTTCTCTTTTTGCTGTGCGCGAATTCCTAGCGATTTCATGATTGGACTACTTTGGTCATTATCTTATCCACCTTACTATAACGCGAAGCGACGTTACTCATAAACCCAATATTCAACTAAAATCTTACGTCGCCAGGAAAGGTATCCTTACTCATAAACCTCTGAGTATCAATAACCTCGTAGGGCATCTTATAAAATAAAGTGTATAAGCGACGCCATTCTCATGCTGTTTTTAGATCTACGTCCGTGATCTCTTCGACCCTCTAGTATCGAATATATTTACCTATCTGTAATATGCGTTAAAATCTCGCTACAGCAATGTAAAAAAATATAACAAGGAAGAGATCTATGACGCAGAGCAACCACTTTGATGTAATTGTTATCGGTAGTGGCCCTGGTGGTGAAGGTGCAGCTATGGGATTAACTAAAGCGGGGCTCAATGTCGCTATCATAGAAAAAGAGAGCAGTGTCGGTGGGGGTTGTACACACTGGGGAACCATCCCATCTAAAGCCCTTCGACATGCCGTAAGTCGCATTATTGAGTTCAATAGTAATCCCCTCTTTTGCCACAACAACAGCAGCATTCATTCGACCTTCTCTAATATTTTAAACCATGCTAAGTCTGTGATCGATAAGCAAACTCGGCTTAGACAAGGCTTCTACGACAGAAATGATTGTACCTTAATTTTTGGTACGGCAGAGTTCTCAGGTGAGCATTCCGTCAATGTGACTCAAGCTGATGGTACCGTCGAAACATACACCGCCGATAAATTTGTCATCGCGACTGGCTCGCGCCCATACCAACCGAGTGATGTCGACTTTACCCATCAACGTATTTATGACAGCGATTCAATTTTAAGCCTAGAGCACGACCCTCGCCATATCATCATTTACGGTGCTGGCGTTATTGGTTGTGAATATGCTTCCATCTTTAGAGGGCTTGGCGTTAAAACCGATCTGATAAACACCCGTGACCGCCTGTTGTCTTTTCTGGACAATGAAACGTCTGATGCCCTCTCATATCACTTCTGGAATAGCGGTGTTGTGATCCGAAATGACGAGACATTCGAGAAAATTGAACCTACCGACGATGGTGTCATTGTTCATCTTGAGTCTGGAAAGAAAATGCGCGCCGATTGTTTACTGTATGCCAATGGCCGAACGGGCAATACGGATAAATTGAATTTAGACGCAGTTGGCTTAGCGGCGGATTCTCGTGGCCAAGTTTCGGTAAACAGCAATTACCAAACCAGTATTAACCATGTCTATGCGGTCGGGGATGTTATTGGTTATCCAAGCCTAGCGAGCGCGGCCTATGATCAAGGCCGATTTGTGGCCCAAGCGATTACGCAAGGACAAGCTTCTGGATATTTAATTGAAGATATTCCAACAGGCATTTATACCATTCCAGAAATCAGTTCTGTGGGTAAAACCGAGCAAGAGCTTACCGCAGCGAAAGTGCCGTATGAAGTCGGTAGAGCCTCGTTCAAGCATCTCGCTCGAGCTCAAATTGCAGGAAAAGATATCGGTAGCTTAAAAATACTCTTCCACCGAGAGACAAAAGCCATTTTGGGTATTCATTGTTTTGGTGAGCGTGCTGCTGAAATTATCCACATTGGACAGGCAATTATGGAACAGAAGGGGCCTGCCAATACCATTGAATACTTCGTCAATACGACATTCAATTACCCGACAATGGCTGAAGCATACCGTGTGGCTGCGCTTAACGGGTTGAATCGATTGTTTTAGCCTTATGTGTAAATCTCTCAAAACATGTCACGTCACTAAAGCCAATGACGGTTGCGAATAGCAGAGACTAGAAACAGAAACAAAGTAAAACCGCAGATCTTATTCTGCGGTTTTTTGATTTAAGAACACACCTTGACGCCATTGAACGATAAACACAATCCCTAAACCCAGCCCCCTCATCGCCATAAAACTCAACATGGATAACCACAGTGCATGGTTACCCAACTCTTTGGTTAAATAAAACACCGCAAAGAAAAAACACGTCGCGACGAACATGCTGTTACGCATTTCCTTCCCTTTTGTCGCACCAATAAAAATGCCATCAAACAAGAAGCACCACATAGCAATGAATGGCATCGCAATTAACCAGGGTAAGTAGATATGAGCGTTATCTTTGACGCTTGGGATATCGGTGATCAAACGGATCAGAGCCGATCCAAAGAGAGAAAAAACAAGGGTCAACGCTATGCAAATGATCAAACTCCAAAAAAAGGTCCCGATCAGTGACTGATTGAGTTCTTCTTTATTTTTGGCACCAATCGCTTTCCCCACCATGGCTTCCATGGCGTAAGCAAAGCCATCCATCCCGTAAGAGATCATCATCAAGAAGCTCATGAGCACCGCATTAGCAGCTACAACATCATCACCAAAACTTGCGCCTTGAAAAGTCATAAAACTGAATGTCGCTTGAAGACACAGCGAACGTAGAAAAATATCTCGATTTAACTTAACAAAGCGGCCAATGTTATTGCCACTCTTTGACAGGATGGATCGAGGAGACGGTAAATGACGAGCACACCAAGTTCGATAAACACACCATAGACCGAAAGCCAATCCCATGTAGTCCGCAATAACAGAAGCGAGAGCCGCGCCTTCGACTTTCCAATCAAAAACGATGACAAATAAGACATCGAGTAAGATGTTCGTCAAGTTAGCAATGATCACCATCCACATTGGCGCCTTGGCATTTTGAGTACCCAGTAGCCAACCTAAAATCACAAAGTTAGCTAAAGCGGCCGGGGCACTCCAAGCTCGAATAGAAAAGTACTTCTGGCCATAGTGTTTCACCTCGTCACTGGCACTGCTTAATGAAAAAATCAAGTCCGCCAAACTGCCGTGCACGAGTAAAAAGACGGCGGAAAGCCCAAAGGCCATCATGACGCCTTGAATAAGCACCAACGCCAGTTGTTGCTTATCATCCGCGCCATAAGATTGTGCGGTAAGCCCAGTGGTCGACATTCGTAAAAAACCGAGCAACCAAAACGTCACACTGATCATGGTGCCGCCCAATGCCACACCACCTAGATACCAAGCATGCTCTAAGTGGCCAATAACGGCGGCGTCGACTAATCCAAGAAGAGGAACGGTAATATTAGAAAGCACCATGGGAATGGCGAGTAATAACACTCTCTTGTGAAGAGACAGGTTATTTAGGCTTTTATAAAGAGTACTTAACGTTTGAATCGATTGGGAAATCACAGTCACCTCACTTATAGAGAGTGAAGTGTAACTGGATCACCAACGAAGCTGAACGACTACCGGGGTTAATCTCTGCTTAAGTGACGGGAATTTCGTGATACAGCGCTGCCAAAACTTCCAGCGACTGCAGTTTTTGTCTAATGGCGACAAGATATTTACCGACTGTGCCCACGGTAAATAATTCAGTATCGATTCACCTGGATGATCATACCCATGCGCATACGTGCCAGACCCGAGTTTTCTTCCTAAATGCGTTGACGTTTTATCCCCAGCTATCACCAAGCACGCGGTTGCACTATCAAAATGACGCCCTAACGCTTGAACAAACTTGGCAACATGGGAATGGCTAAGATCAAGTAAAGCGTGCTCACAGACAATCATCACATTAGCGTGGTTAGGAATCGGCAGTTGATCAAGCCACTGCACATCGTCGACACTGCCACAATGATGCAAATAGCGTTCGCTCTTATGAAAAAGCTTCTCACGCCACAGCAAGTTCTCGGTAATATCGAGCTCTACCCAATGACAAAGTCCATCATCAACGCGATAAAATCGAGTATCTAAGCCTGCTCCAACATTAATGATCCAAGCATCTGGGCTACGCTTAATGAATGCGTTAACTTGTAGGTCACAAAGTTGAGTGAGAGTCGCATGAAGCAGCTGCTTTTGATCGATATCACCAGATAAACACTCAGGAGATAATTGGCAGTAACGACAAGCATTAGCCGCAATTGGATCATAAACAAGGCCATCATCAACAAAGCTTTCACGGCTACGCAGCCATAATGGTTGGAGCAAATCGGTGGGGATTTGATAGCGTCGTTTTGAAGAGGGGGATGTAAGAGGCATTATCATCTTCCTTATGAACCCAGAAAGAAGATGATAATGAATATCATTTAAACTTACAAGCTATTGAGAGTATCGCCAGGCAATTTCTCAAATCGGATACAGGAACCGGCTCAGTAAGAGGTTACATCCAGTCGGTATTTCGAATGATTCCGACGGCAATACCCTCAATGGCTAAGTGCTGCACGGTCAAATCCACTTCAATCGGAGAAAATTCTTCATTTTCAGCATGAAGCAGTACCGTTGCGCCTTTGCGCTCTAAACGCTTAACCGTGACATCATCATCCACTCGCGCAACGACAACTTGGCCATCTCGTACATCTTGAGTTTTGTGCACCGCTAATAAATCGCCATCCATGATACCAATATCTTTCATACTTTCGCCGTTAACACGAAGCAGAAAATCAGCTTGTGGTTTAAACATGCTGGCATCGACTTTATAGTGCGTTTCGACATGTTCCTGAGCCAGAATCGGTTCGCCAGCCGCTACCTGGCCGATAAGTGGCAAACCTTCTTCCTCATTCGCAGCGTCTAATAAAATGCGTATACCACGCGAAGCTCCGGGGATAATTTCTATCGCTTGCTTGCGAGCGAGCGCTTTTAAATGTTCTTCTGCGGCATTAGCAGAACGGAACCCCAATTCACGCGCAATTTCAGCGCGAGTCGGTGGCATTCCATGATCGTCAATTTTACGTTTGATGAGATCAAATACTTCTTGTTGGCGTGCAGTCAACGGCTTCATAAGTCACCTGTCTTTTTATACAGTTAACTGTGAGTATATCCAGTAAGTCATAAAATGAAAAGATAATTGACTGTTTTTTAAATCTTTCATGTTTGCATCTCAATCCATAGCAGCTTTATCTTGTACTTCCGTTCACTTTTTAAAGCATTCATCCATCAAAATTTCGCAATAATATGACCAAGAGACCTACAATATAATTAAAAGGTTAGACCAGTTTCTGTTATCCTTGCCGCTCTTTTAAGTAACCTGCTTAGGCGACTTTCCACTTCGCGTTACAATAACAAATGACTGGAAATTCGCTTATGCTTATTTGAAACACAAGAGGCTATGAACCTTTATGTCTTCAGGACAATCGCTAGCACGAACATTACTTAAGTTACCTTTATCTATTTTGGTAAAAGGGACGGCAATTCCTTCAAGCCCTATTGACGATCATAATATTGATATCGACAAGCCGATTGTTTATGCGCTGCCATTTCGCTCCAGTGTTGATCTCCTGACCTTGCAAAAACATGCTCTAGAGCTTGGTCTACCCGACCCACTGAGCCCGGTCATGATTAATGGTCAATCATTCCCTCGTTATGTTTTCACCTCGTCACGGCCAACATTAGTTCAGCGTAATCAAGACGTACCCAACACGTCGATCTCATTGTTTTCGTCACTGCTTGAGCTCCACCAATTTGATAGTAATCTCGATGTTCAAATTATTCCTACAACCGTATTGTGGGGCAGAAAACCGGGGAAAGAAGAGCACACAAAACCATATCTTCAGGCGTTAAATGGCCCCGAAAAAGCAGCGGCCGTTATTCTTTCAGGTCGGGACTGTCTGGTCCGTTTCAGCCCTGTCGTGTCGCTTCGTTACATGGCAGACTCTCACGGTACGGATGCCTCCATCGCTCATAAACTCGCGCGAGTGGCGCGTATTCACTTCTCTCGCCAAAAGCTTGCTGCCTCCGGTCCAGATCTCCCTAACCGTCAGGCCCTATTTCAACGGTTGCTCAACTCTCAAGCGATTGAAAAAGCGATTGAAGAAGAAGCCAAAGCCAAGAATATTCCAATCGAAAAAGCACGCAAAGAAGCGCATGCGATTATGGAAGAAGTCGCGGCGAATTTTTCCTACTCTCTGATCAAGTTAGGTCAACGTACTCTTCGCTGGCTGTGGAATCGTATCTATCAAGGGCTCAATATTTCCAATGCCTCGACGATAAGAAAACTGGCACAAGACGGCCATGAGATTGTTTACGTCCCATGTCACCGTAGCCACATGGATTACTTGCTGCTTTCTTATGTGCTTTACAATGAAGGCATGGTGCCGCCTCATATTGCTGCGGGTATTAACCTCAATTTTTTCCCTGCTGGGCCAATTTTCAGACGCGGTGGTGCTTTCTTTATTCGCCGCAGTTTTAAAGGCAATAAACTTTATTCTACCGTTTTCCGCGAGTATCTTGCTGAGCTGTTCAGTAAAGGCTATTCCGTTGAATACTTCAGTGAAGGCGGACGTTCACGTACTGGTCGTTTGCTGCAAGCGAAAACCGGTATGCTTGCGATGACGATTCAAGCAATGCTTCGTGGCTTAAACCGTCCTGTAACGTTAGTGCCTGTTTACATCGGTTATGAACACGTTATGGAAGTCAGCACTTACGCTAAAGAGCTTCGAGGCAAAGACAAAGAGAAAGAAAACGCAGGCCAAGTGCTACGCACTATTCGTAAGTTGCGAAATTTTGGTAAAGGCTACGTTAACTTTGGTGAGCCGATTCCTCTGAATCAATACCTTAACGAACATGCCCCTGAGTGGACACAAGATATTGACCCACTCGGTGGAAGTAAGCCACAGTGGATAAACCCGGTTGTGGGTAAACTTGCCAATAAGATGATGACGAACATCAATGACGCTGCGGCAGCGAATGCGCTCACGCTTTGCGCGACTGCATTGTTGGCATCGCGTCAAAGAGCATTATCTCGAGACAGTTTAATCAATCAAATAGACAGCTACCTATCGCTTTTAAAGAACGTTCCTTATTCTTCAACGTTCACAATGCCTTCAGAAAGCGCAGAAGAATTAGTTAGCCATGCGGAATCGTTGGATAAGTTTGTCATTGATAGCGACAGCATGGGTAGTATTGTGTCACTCGATCGCCATCAGTCGGTATTAATGACTTACTACAGGAACAATATCATTCACCTATTTGCGATTCCGTCATTGATTGCACAGCTACTGGTCCGTAATCAGCAGCTATCTGTCGCAAGCATTCAAAGCAAAGTCGCGCAAATATACCCATTCTTAAAACAAGAACTCTTTTTGAGCATTGAAGATGAAAAGCTGGCGGATGTAGTGAATAACTACATTGCAGAGTTATCGCGCCAAGGCCATATTTGTATTGAAGGCGATAACGTTGCCATCAACCAAGCAAACACTCAAGTACTGGTGCTGCTTGGCCAAACAATTGCCGAAACCTTACAACGTTATGCCATTGCCTTAAACTTGCTTTCAGAAGACCCTGAACTGGGTAAAGCCGATCTAGAAAAGAAAAGCCAAGACATCGCCCAACGACTGGGTCGATTACACGGTATTAATGCCCCTGAGTTTTTTGATAAAGGCGTTTTTTCAAGCATGTTTAACACACTTAAACAGCAAGCTTACCTGGATAAGAATGGCGAGTGTGACCAAGGAAAAAGCAAAGAGTTGGCCCAACTGCTCTACACCATGCTTTATCCTGAGGTTGAACTGACCATTAAAGAGAGCGTCTATCAGGCCAACCATTAAAGGCCTAGTCCTCCCTAGGATTCAATTTGTTTAGCTCAGACTAAAAAGGCATCCGATTGGATGCCTTTTTCTATTTACTTAGAAAGATAGCCTACAGAAGCTCATGGTATGACTCGATGTGGTCTGAATGATGACTTGATTGAGTACTTACTTGATTAGAAATCCAAGTAATAGCCCAATGGTGATGACCATACCAACGTAATTATTATTCAGGAATGCTTGAAAGCAATGCGGCCTTGAGCGATGGCGAATCAAATGTTGTTGGAAGACGAACAACGCACCCACAATGAGCAAGCTCCAGTAAAAACCACTACTGAGCGCATATTTATCACCCAATAGCATCAACATAATGAGCGTACATAATTGTAAAGCACCAATGATCATTTTATCAAAACGGTCAAAGAGAATGGCTGTCGACTTAATACCAATTTTCACATCATCATCTCGATCAACCATTGCATATTGAGTGTCATAGGCAATGGTCCAAACCGCGTTAATCGCAAATAGATACCAAACCATCATCGGTAATTCATTGGTTTGCGCCGCCCACGCCATAGGTATGGCCCAGCTAAAAGCAAGCCCAAGAAACAGTTGAGGAAGATGAGTATAACGTTTCATAAATGGGTAAATGAAAGCGAGAAGAATACCAACAAAAGACAGTTTCACAGTCAGAGGATTCATGGTTAATACCAGAAGAAAAGAGACCACCGCCAAAACAACGAATAGCCCAATCGCCTCTTTGCTCGACACATCACCCGCCGGTAACGGACGATATTGAGTGCGCTCCACATGACCATCAACATGGCGATCAGCAAAGTCATTGATCACACATCCCGCAGAACGCATGAGCACCACACCTAAAGTAAACACCACAGCCACATCCCAGCGAGGGAGGCCTTCAGCCGCAACAACCAAAGACCATAGCGTTGGCCAAAGCAACAGCAATGAACCTATCGGTCGGTCCATTCGCATTAGCTGCCAGTACGATCTTACTTTAATATTTACCGAACTCATTTGTTGTTCTCTTCAAAATAAACCGGAGAAGCGGGTAAAAATAACTCCGCCACCAACATCGGTTTATTGTTCATCCATAATCGAGAGCGCCTAGCTAAAAAACGTCCCTGCTCAGTATCAGCCCACCCGACTTGTAAAGCGTCTCGTTGAACATTATGAGTACTGAATACGGTCAACCCAAGCGGTATTTCACCTTGCTCGGTTAAGTCATATTGTTGCTTAGCAATCGAGGTACTCGGTATCAAGGTTCGGCCAAGAACCCAAGGTACGCCATCCCCTTTTAGGACCACCTTACGCAATAAGCACGGATCTAAAGATAAAAGATCGATTTCTTGCTGATTTAATCGCTCAGCTTTCACTATACGGTTGTGCAATAAGTCTACACTTAAGTCGTCACAATGGCGTTCGAGCAGGCGAGACAATGACCCGAGTTCCAACAACCAATCTCGAGATTGTTGAGACGGAAAGTCAAAACCTGTGGGATCCTGCCAATTTACTTCAAGTAAAGCAGATAGATAGAGCGAAGTTGATAGATTCATACTAGTATTCAATTATTAGCTTTAACATCGTAGAATAAAGCGGCAAAGATTGGTCAAACCAACCGAGAAATGCAAAATGCATTTCATTACATATAGATACTCTATTGTAACAAGACTCTGTTGTTACGAGTATCATCATTATAAGAAAGAAAAGTCATTAATATGCTTAAACGTTACCTAGCCCAAATATTTACTATTTTTACTCTTCTCATTTCGTTACCAAGTTATGCAGAAGAAGAAAAAGCACCGCAGCTGGCTTATTTCACACTCGAGCCGGATCTCACCACTAATTTTTATACCAAAGGTAAAAACCTTGGCTATATCCAAGTGCGCATCGATATTATGGTCGCCAGTGCGGCAGACCTACCGATCGTAGAGCTGCACCAACCTTTGATCCGCGATGCGGTTATTGAGTTACTCGGACAGCAATCTGAAGATACAGTAAAATCGTTAGCCGGAAGAGAAGATTTAAGAAAAGTGCTGGTAGAGAAGCTGAATGCGATTTTACTTCCAGAAACAGGGCGAACCATCATTGCTGATCTCTTATTCACCAAATACCTGTATCAATAGAGACGGTATCAACAAGAGCCGTATCAATAAAAACCATCCCAATAAAATAAAAGGCTTACGCGTATAGCGAAAGCCTTTTTACAACTAAACTAAACTCTTACTGCATGTTGCGGAACTTCTTATTACTCGCATCAAGTAACCCCACAAGCACACCGGACAGTAAACCCACTAAGTGCGCCGTGTTGGCAATCGCCATATAAGGCTGAACAAACCCGAGAACGAGCCAAACCAGCATAAAACCGATCAACGGCTTAGGCATACTTAACCCAAGCTGAGGGACTTTTGTCCCGATCACCCATAAATACCCAACCAGAGCATAAACCACACCAGACAGACCGCCAAAGTTTGCTCCCTCGACAAAGTACTGCCCTGCGCCAGAAAGCGCGGCCGACACAGCAAAAAGCTGCAACAACTTACGTGACCCTAACCGTTTTTCAATATCCCCACCAAGTTGCCACCACCACAAGACATTAAAAACAATGTGCATGGCTGAAAAATGAAGAATGGCATGAGTGAACCAACGCCAAACCTGGATCTGTTGACTCGGTTCAGCAGGGAAATGCAACAAAGAAAAGAGACGATTTTGTAATCCAAACTGGAGTAGGACAAACACCACCATGCAGACACTCATCCCAATTAAGGTCACAGGACCCGCTTTGGCCTTAATCATGCCAATAAAACTGGGCGTATTATAAGAGAATACACTGGTGCGAGTTTCTGCCATTGTCCAAGACGCGGCCTGATATTTCTTATCGGTTGGATCACTCAAAAAGTGCTGAAGTTCAGCTTCGACTTCCACCTGATGTTGTTCATCAAGCAACCACAATGCGAATTGGCCTTCCCCTTCCGGCATCATCCGAACTTCTATTTGCCTTGAAGCCAGATAATCAATAAAAGCTTGAGCCGCTCTTGGGTTACTTATTGTCAATAATCGGACCATGGACTACCTACCACTTACTAAAAAATGAATAATCTAACCATTTCACCTATAGAATACTTTGCACTCACACAAGGTTGCCACAAATAATATGGCCATGGCTTTATACAGCCATTGATTCATAATCTGGTGCGGCTTCTATTGTGTCGTCGGTAAACCTGCTCTTCGCCACGCTTCTATTCCGCCATCAATGCTATACACATCAGTAAAGCCTTGGTTAACCAAGTACTGAGCAACACCCTGGCTGCTAATGCCGTGGTAGCACATGACCATGATCGGTTGCTCGAACTCAACCTCATTCATAAACTCAACAATCGTATCGTTACTTAAAGAGAATGCTCCAGCCACATGCCCTTGAGCAAATGACTGGCTGTCGCGAGTATCAACAAGAATGGCACTTGATTGCTCTAAATACGCTTGCGCTTGTTCGATATTAATCGTTTGAAATACGTCCAATTTGATACCCTTTTTATCTTAGTTTCATGACGGGTAATTGTAACCTATCCATAGCCTGATAAGTACCAACAAGCTGTATGGTTATCCACTCGGTACAAATAGGTTCAAGATTGTGCATAAGTCTGTGGATTGCGTTGATAACGTGGTTTTGGATCTTTCGATCCACTATATATAGTATTGATCTTTATTTATATGTGAATAAATAGAAAAGTATCCCCATCAGGTTTTTACTCATGAAGCCTTTGTTTACCCCACTTTCTGACAGGTGTTAAATAATCTTTGCACAGAGTTACCCACAGGCAATGCTTTGCGTGAAGCTCATTTAGGGATCATAGATACAAAAAAGCCGAGATCGTTTGATCTCGGCTTTTTTTAATTCAATAGTCTGACTGGCTGTTCGTTTTATCTAGATAATTAAAACTCACCCACTGCGGCTTTCAGCTTTTTCATCGCATTCTTTTCTAGCTGACGAATTCGCTCGGCAGAAACACTGTACACTTCCGCTAATTCTTGCAATGTGGTTTTGTTGTCGTCTAACCAACGGGAACGCACAATATGCTGACTACGTTCATCTAAAGTCGCCAATGCTAAACCTAGTCGATTATTAGTATGAGCCTCCCAATTGTCGGCTTCAACATTATCCGCCAGGTCTGAGGACTGGTCTTCTAAATAGAGAACAGGCGCAGTATAAGAGTGGCCACTTTCATCATCATCATTTGGCATTTCAAACGTTGAATCTTGTGCAGCCAGGCGGGATTCCATCTCTCGTACTTCTGAAGGCTCAACACCTAGCTCACGAGCAACCGTTTCGACTTCGCCGTTATTAAACCAACCTAAACGCTTTTTCGATTTACGCAAATTGAAAAACAATTTACGTTGTGCTTTGGTCGTTGCAATCTTAACAATACGCCAGTTACGCAGTACGTACTCATGAATCTCAGCTTTAATCCAATGCACGGCAAAAGAGACGAGACGAACACCCACTTCAGGATTAAAACGTTTTACGGCTTTCATCAAGCCAATATTGCCTTCTTGAACAAGATCGGCCATTGGCAAGCCATAACCGGAGTACCCACGAGCAACGTGAACAACAAATCTCAGGTGCGACAATATAAGACCTTTTGCGGCCTCAAGTTCACCTTTGTAGTGTAATCTTTCAGCGAGTTCGCGCTCTTCTTCCGCAGTCAGCATTGGATAGCTGTGTGCTGAACGAATATAACTGTCTAAGCTATCTTGCGATACGACTGCCATCGAATACGTTTTAGTTGTCATTCAATTCCTCATCAATCTCTGATCTGGATTATGGTTTTACCCCAACTGACTTGAACCGAAGATGAACAGCTTTCAAGCAGGGGATAATTATTATGCACAAACGAATAAGTGTTACAAGTCAAAATAGCACACACTTTCATTTCTACCTAGGTTACGACACTTGCCGCCTAAACTGGTTCAATTTCTTTTAAATGACGCTGTGCCGATACTTTTGCTGCAGCGCAACCCAGAATGAGACCGAGTATAATGAGCAATAGAGATTCGTCCCAGCTAAGTCCAATTAATCTAAAGTGGCTATCATACAGCATGGCCAAGTCTTCAACGGTACCATTAAGTAAAATGGTAATGAGCGCAGTCAAAATCCACGCGCATAACGCCCCTAATAAGCCAAACCACATCCCCGAATACACATACGGACGTAAAATAAAACTGTTGGTTGCACCAATTAACTTCATCGTTTGAATTTCATCTTTATTAGCCAACACATTGAAACGCAATGTATTGCCAACGATCAGAAAAACCGAAGAAAGCATAAGTAATGACAACGCTATCACAATAACACTGATGAGCGCCTGAATCGCATCCAAACGAACCAGCCAGTCTTCATCAAGTCGAATATCCGTTATTTCTTGTTGGGCTTTAAGGCTACCAACAAGAGCTTTAATGAGATCGTTATCATCCTCACTCGGGGTAATAATCAACACACTTGGCAGCGAATAGTCATCCAATAGGCTTATCGCTTGTTCAAACCCAGCGTACTGGCTAAGATCATCAAGCCCCTGCTGGGAAGAGATGTAATCGACCTTCGCCACATTATCACGACTTTCTATTTCATCTTTTAGCACCATAATCCGAGCTTCGGGTGTCTGCTCAGCAAGGTATGCGCTTATCTGGGAAGGGCTTACCGCCGTATCCGCTACCGCTGCTATGTTTTTGCCTAACAGATACAAACACGAAGGCATCGCCAGTGCCATTGAAATGACCGCCAAGGTGAGCAGGTTACCAAGAGGGCGTACCCACAACTCAGCAAACGAGCGCTTGGCTTGATTTAAATGAGACTGGAAAAAGCCGATGGTTTTAAAGGGGCTTTGGACTCGTTTTTTTGCCGATTTTTTATTGCGAACATTACCGCCCATAGTCTGAGACCTCACTTAAAAAGCCTTGATTCAGCTCTAAATGCCGATATTGAGGTCGAGTATTCACTAAACCGATATCATGAGTCGCCAGCAATATCGTCACACCCGCTCGGTTAAACTCTTCCAATAATCTCAATACACGATTCGATAATTCAGGATCGAGGTTACCGGTGGGCTCATCGGCCAATAATAAAGTAGGACGATTCACAACAGCACGCGCAATGCCAACACGCTGCTGCTCACCACCAGACAGTTGACTAGGTAAGCAACGGGCTTTATCTAGAAGGTCTGTTTTATCTAATGCTGCACTCACTCGACGTTTAATGTCGTGCTCTGAGATCGATTCAATGCGCATAGGAAGTGCTACGTTATCAAACACACTTCTGTCCATTAGTAGCCGGTGATCTTGGAAAACAATGCCAATATTACGGCGTAAAAAAGGAATATCTTTATTTGGGATACGAGTGATATCGTGACCATTAAAACTGACTTTTCCATCTGTTGGTCGTTCAATCGCACAAATGAGTTTCAGCAAGGTACTTTTTCCCGCACCTGAATGCCCACCCAAAAAGGCCATTTCACCTCTTTTTAGGTGAAAGTCTACTTTCTGTAGCGCTTGACGGCCGCCTCGATACGCTTTGCTAACTTGCTGAAAACTGATCACCTACTCTTCCTCTTACTTTCTGAAGTCCATGACGATAATAAACAACGACTACTCTTCTCGACTAAACAGTGCTTCAACAAATTCTTCGGTTTTAAATGGACGAAGATCATCGATACCTTCGCCAACGCCAATGTAACGAATTGGAATTTGGAACTGATCGGCAATCGCAAAGATAACCCCGCCTTTTGCCGTACCATCTAATTTAGTTAACGTGATGCCTGTGACTGGCGCGACATCGCTAAATAGTTTCGCTTGGCTAATGGCATTTTGACCCGTACCAGCGTCAAGAGTCAGCATAATTTCGTGAGGTGCGGAATCATCGATCTTTTTCATCACACGAACAATTTTACGCAGCTCTTCCATCAAGTTCGCTTTGTTTTGCAAACGGCCAGCCGTGTCAGCGATAACCACATCAACACCACGCGCTTTTGCCGCTTCAATCGCATCATAAATAACAGAAGCACTATCAGCACCCGTATGCTGAGCAATGACAGGGACGTTGTTACGCTCACCCCAAACTTGCAACTGTTCAACCGCGGCGGCACGGAACGTATCCCCAGCAGCCAGCATGACTTTCTTGCCTTCATTTTGGAACTGTTTAGCCAGCTTACCTATCGTCGTTGTTTTACCGACACCATTCACACCGACCATTAATATGACGTAAGGGGTTTTGGTCGTATCGACTTCTAATGGTTTATCCACCGTTGATAAGATCTCTGACATCTCTTCTTTAAGCAGCCCGTAAAGTGCTTCACCGTCTTTTAAATCCTGACGAGAGGCCTTTTCCGTTAAGCTATCAATGATTTTAACCGTCGTTGTCATACCCACATCGGCGATCAAAAGCTGTTCTTCTAACTCTTCGAACAACTCATCATCAATTTGTTTGCCTTTGAATAAACCGAAGAAACCTGCGCCAATATTGGCTTTGGTTCGGCTTAAGCTGCGCTTCAAACGAGCGAAGAAGCTTTCTGTCGGTTTTTCTTGTTCTTCTATTCTTACTTCTTCTGCTTCTGCTTCTGCTTCTGCTTCTGCTTCTGCTAGGACAGGAGGGTCAACCTCGACTGCCAATTCAATATCTTGCACTTCATTTAATGACGTGTCTTGTATCGATGTCTCTTCAGTCTTTTGCTCTACAAGTTCTGTATTTTCTGGTCCTGCTCTATCAGATTCAACAGCAATCTCGGTTTCAGCTGTTATGTCTGCTTCAGCTGTGGACTCTTGTACCGATCTAGTCTCATCTTGCTGTTCTGATTTTGGTGTATCTTTTGTTTGCTCTTCATCACCGAAGCCAAGCCAAGAGAGTAAGCCGCGTTTCTTTTTTTCCGTCATCTGAGGACATCCTAGATCTACTAAACTAACAACAACACTTTTCTGTAGAATTATCCTTACTACAGAAAAGAAAATGACAAAGCAGTGAAAAATCTTTCATTAGATTGATACACTCTGTCATTATAAAATTCAGATTACACCCTAACGATATATTTAGAGTAGCGGTGTATAGTAACACTTAATTAGCGGTCAAAAAATCTATGGTAAGACGTCGTCAGCAAAACACATCACAAAAAAAGCCTTCCGGGGGCTTTGTTCGTATTATCACAGGCCTATGGAGAGGAAGAAAATTACCCGTTCATGACCTGGAAGGGCTAAGACCAACAACAGACAGAGTAAAAGAAACTGTTTTTAATTGGCTTGCTCAAGATGTGCCACAAGCTAAGTGTCTCGATCTCTTCGCAGGATCGGGGGGGCTAGGCTTTGAAGCCGCCTCTCGTCAAGCGGGCTCAGTAACGCTGATTGAACTGAACAATCAGGCATACAAACAGCTGAAAACCAATGCAGAGCTGCTCAAAGCGGATAACATTGAAGTCGTTAACAGCGATAGTTTGGTCTACTTGAAACAAGCGGGAACACCGTTTGACATCGTTTTCATTGATCCGCCGTTCAGAAAAGGGCTATTAGCAGAAGCGATTGTGTTACTTGAACAGAATAACTGGCTCAGTGATGACGCACTCATTTATGTTGAAACAGAAAAAGAGCTGACTTTGGAAGGGATACCCGAGCATTGGCATACCCACAGAGAAAAGACAACAGGACAAGTCAGCTACAGGCTGTTTACTAGACTAGAGCGGTAACCAGTGGTCATGCCAATCAATCGTGAATAAGTCGAAAGAATAATGAAAAGGAGTAGGTTATGAATGGGGGAATCATCATCGCCAAGGCGGTTATTGCAATGGTATGGGGAGTGTTGGCATACAATGTCTTTGTGCCCTTTCATTACCCATTAAATTTAGTGCTCCATATCATCATGGGTTTTCTATTTTTTACTCATATTCTACAAACGGTGATTTTCTCTGCGGCGTTTTCAAAACAACTCAGTTTAAGCTGGGGAGATAGGTTATCAATCCTGGTTTTTGGGGTATGCGCGTTAATCGACATCCGCAATAAACGTATGTTACCTGACAGCCAAAACCCACAGCCTTGATATTGATTAACTTGAATTTTAATGGATTTAGTCCGTTTTTATTGGAAAGACATAAGCCTTCCATGCGCCAACCTAATTCAAGATGAAACACATGCCCAACAAAAAAGCCGCTTCAACTGATGAGCGGCTTTTATTGTCATAAATTCAATTGATCCAATGAGCGTTATCCGGCGACAGCCATGTAACCTTTGATTCCATTCAAGAACATTTGAGTTGAAATCATAACCAGCAGTAACCCCATCAATCGCTCAATCGCTTTTAGCCCTCGTTCACCAAGGATTCGGTGGAAGAAGCCATAGAACATTAAGATAATGAACGTCGCCCCCCACGCTAGCATAACCGCGGCAGAAAGCTCTAATAGATTATCTGGGTACTGACTGGAAAGTAAAAGTAGTGCAGCAATGACTGAGGGCCCTGCAATCATTGGAATAGCCATAGGAACAATAAACGGCTCTTCTCCAGCGGCTAGGCCTGTAATACTTCCTGCACTTGGGAATATCATCTTAATGGCGATAATAAACAATATGATTCCGCCTGAAATGCTGAGCGTTTCCGGTTCAACCTGCAAGAAGTTCATAATGCTTTGACCTGCAAATAAGAAGGTCATCAAAATCACGAGAGCAAACATCAACTCTCTGAATAACACTTTACGACGTCGTTTAGGATCTAAGTGTTTGAGTATAGAGAGAACGATAGGAAGATTGCCTAATGGATCCATGATCAAAAACAACATGGTCGCGGCAGATAAAATTTCCATAACAAGCAATCCGGTTAAAAAGAGTTGGCGCAGTATAACGACTTCAACGCCCTTAAGAAACCGGATTTAGATAACAATAATAGGTAGATGCAATGTCGAAAAATTAGTGGCTACAAACACGCTCGGCATTCAGCGACCATACGCCATCTTTTACCCATACTTTTTCTCTTCGCTGAAAGAATTCCAGCAGCGCATCAAGTTCAAAACCAGTCTGACTACAAGTACGAAACGTAACATCATTTCCGTATTCCTTAGCAACCGCTTCTCGTAACGCCTCTTCCGTCATTGCATTTTCACGGAGCATATTAAGCACAGCATGCGCGTGGATTTCGTTAGACATTGGAACTACCTACATAACCGTTAAGTGAATGACGCATTATACAATAGCAGAAGCGGTAATCAGAGAGTACGCAAGTAAATAAGCACCAGAAACCACATATCTCCCACCTAAAATAGGACGTCGATAATCATGAATAGCTAAAAGACCTGCCGATAGAATAAGGACTAAAGAACCAATAAAGCCGAATAAACTCAACATTGATGACTGCAATAGCCAAACAGCCCCTGCAGCCCAAGCTAATTGAACAAGTACCAACCCCATCAGTGTCACAGGGAAAATCAAGCGATCAATCTGAGGAAGTAACAGGAAAAAAGCCAACAAGCCACTGGCCAACAAAAAGGCCGGCAACCACCACTCAATGCCACCCGATAATTGAACCCAAAACGACTTACTTAAACATATTTGTGCAACCAAAAAGCAGGTAAAGCAGACTCGGTGATAACGCTTAAGCAGATACAAGGAATCCCCTAGCATTGAAATGCCAAGCCCAAGAGAGATCCAAAGCTGAACTGGAGTCAATTCCGCGTTCTTTTGAAACAAAATGATCAATAAAAAGAGAAAACTCACCGCTCGAAAAGCTATCGCTTGCGTATTTTTACTATTTTCATTTGCTGAAATACTCACAAAGCCCGCCAGAGCGACAGACATCCAACTCCACATACCACCACCTCTTTTTATTACGCCGCCAGTTTAGGCGTGTAACAGGTGATGTCTAGGAGTGTATGACAAAAATTGGATCTCGATTGTGATTCCTTTGTAACGCGTTTTTACGGCGGTCACTACCTACCATTATCCTGATTCAGTGGTTCTTTCAGTATGGTCGATTATCGACACTTTGAGCACAAAGAGACTAAAACCAATCCTTAAAAATAGAAAACATGCCGCGTTAGATAAAAAATAAAGCCAAGAAATATTTATAAAACCCAATAAATACAATGATATAAATTAAATAAAAGGGAAAACAACAACTTGAAAACCCAGGAGATCGCTAAGCCATTTATACGAGGAAAATAAATGACTTTATAGTCAATTAAACAGAGGTTATAGCATTAACCTTTAATTCCCCCACAGATAAAACAAATTTACCCCAACTTTACAAAGATAGAAACCACACAGGCAACCAACCACCCAAAACAACAAAAAAACAAACAACGAACACTAAGTGAACCATTAAATTTAAATTAAAAACAATGAGTTAAAATAATAAAGACAAAAATAGATACGATTAGCTCAAAATAAAAACAGAACAAAAACAGACAACTAAAGCTATGTTTCACGTCAATTAACCAAGAGTAAAGTTAGTATTTTGAAGGTTAGCCAAACAAATACTTGATCAAACCACCAAATCAGTGCTATTGTTATTAGCACAGTATCAAACATCTAAACAGAGGAGCAGAGTTATGATTACTTCTTCACAAAAACAAGGACTTGTAATGATCGCCGTGGTAGTTGGCTTAATGACCCTGCCCGTGATGTATTACTAAAATCACAAAAAACAAAAGGGACGCATTTGCGTCCCTTTTGTTTTTTTAGCTCATAGATAAATCACTTCAACTTACCCATCGACATTACTGATTCATTTCAATTATAAATGTCTCGATAATTCATCCCAATGTACGTAGTAAAACCCTAGCGCTATTAAAGTGATAAACATCATTAAAGCAATCGCGACTCGCCAAATAAAACGTCCGCTTCTCGGTGTTAGCTCCTGCTCACATTCATCACAGGTAGAAAGAAAAGACCGCCTATCTTCTAGCTCATAGTCATCTTCATGAACGATTTTATTGCGAATTGTCGCGATATATCTCAGTTTTCCAATCACATCATGAGGAAGTCGCTCTTCACAGCTACTGATTAACTGATGCAATCCTTTTCCATCCGCGTGATAGTGCCCGCGGAGCAATGCTTCGAGTTTACGGGTGCGTAAAACGACTTTTTCAATATCAGACATTGCAATCCTCCATGGCTATTATTGTAGACAGGCATACTTCCATTCTTCTATATGCACATCACTTTTTCGAGTATTTTCCAAAAATAATTGATAAACCTCGATCTGTAACCCATTGAAAGTAAGCTAATCTAAACTAATTGATGAATAGATTAATACATCGGTCACGATTCATGATCACAAACAGAAAACTCAGTGACAGTCGAGGCTACAATAACTTGTCAATATTACGGAGAGCGTCATGCCTGTTTCACTTTTTATTGCGGTAGCCCTGTTAGCGCTAGGCGCAGCTTGGGTCTTCCTTGGTTTTTATCGAAAGCACATCCAAGGAGAAAATGCGCCTGAGCAGTCGGTTAACGTCACCATTTTAGATAAACAAACCATTCAGGTTCCTGATGCCCAACCCGGTGAAGAAGAAGAGTTTTGGATCTATGTACAGCGCGGAGCTGTCGGTCCTAAGCGAGAATTTCAAATAGGTGTCCATTATTACCATGCACTAAACCCTGGTGATAAGGGAACACTCACCTACCAAGGGGACAAGTTTCTTCACTTCGCGATGAAACGCTAGCTTTATAAGGTATCGCTTATTTGGGGACTATGGCAGCAACCAACGTGTCTTTGCTGAATGAGAAAACAAAACACTCAATAACAACGCCCCTGCACCACTGACCACAATCCATACTGGGATAACCCATGCAGGGTGTCCCTGATACCAACCAAACTCTTTCATCGGCCACAGAAAAATCGGGTGTAGGATATAGATCCCCAAACTATTTTGACTAATCACACCAACAACCTTGCGCGTTTTCTCTGATAAACTCTCTCCAAAATAACGGCACAGCATAAATACCATACTCGCGGCCAATATAACGTTAAGTGTTTTATAGGATAGCCAACGGCCCACAGTATAGGCGTCTGCCGTCACACTTAAATTCACGACCGATACCACTGTAGCAACGAGTGCGATTACACCAAGACCGGTAAAGATCCCAACACTGGTTTTATTAAGCGGTACTTTCTTAAATAGCACATACCCTAATGGTAAGTAACCAGAGTACAACCAAAACTGATTACTCCATGGCCCATCTACCTTGAACAAGTAAAGTACCGTCGTGAACAACCAAACCGCCACCAACGCATAGACCGCTTCATCCGTTGTTCGACGCACAAATATTTGCAGCAACGGAATCACAAAATAGAGCGGAATGAAGTAGTAGAAAAAGCCTAAATGATAGTACGTGGAGTGCGTTAGGCTGTCAGACAGTACCTGTTTAGTTACCCCGATATCGTATCCCGCGAGAGTCCAGCCTGATAAATACGCATAGAACAAAGACCAAATAATAAAAGGCAATAACACCTTACCGAGTCGACGTTTGACATAGTATTTGGCGTCGAACGGTCGCTGATCACTAAGCATCAGGGCGCCTGATATCAAGATAAAGACAGGGACGGCCCAGCGCGATACCCCATTGATACTCACCGCCGTTAGCCATTGGTCAAAAGGAATGGAGCCTAACTCATGGCGATAAGGCGCAAGTACATGAATCGCGATAACAGCAACCGCAGCAACGCAGCGTAATAAATCAAAAAATTGAACACGCTCTCTCACCAAACACTCCTAGCTCCCATCATGAACAGATCGAATATAGCAGCAAAAAATCCGATGATGTAACATCCTGGTCAGATTTTGGTTAAAACATGTTGTTCCATTGAGTCCAGATTCTGGCTAATTTATGCTGCCACTTGGTTTAGCCTTGGCAGTTTTATCGAGATGAATGTCGTCAATAACAAAAACGCAAAAGAAACCCATAAGCAGGCTGCAAGGCCCCCCATTTGAAATACCCAACCAGATAGAATCGTACCGATCAAACGCCCCATCGCATTGGCCATATAATAAAAACCCACATCCAGTGACACGCCATCGCCTTTGGCATAACTCACAATCAGGTATGAGTGAAGTGATGAGTTAACAGCAAAAATAGCGCCGAACACCATCAATCCGCCAATAATAACAAGCTCTGGCTGCCACCCCACTTGTACAGCATAGGCAATACCTGCGGTAACCGCGGTCAATGCCAAGGCCCAGAGAAACGCTGCGTGACCGTCGGGAACTTGACCTTGAGCCTTACCGGTTATTCTCGGTGCGATACTTTGAACAACCCCATAAGCAATGGTCCAAGTCGCGAGAAAACCGCCCACCCATGCGTGATCCCAACCAAACACGCTGCCAAGATAAATGGGTAAAGCAATCACAAACCATACATCACGAGCCCCAAACAAGAACATGCGCGCTGCTGAGAGGATATTAATGGACTCAGACTTAGAAAAAATCTGATTAAACTTAGGCTTAGTTTTCGCTTTGCCCATATCCGCGTCTAAACTCACCACGCTGCCAATGAACACTAACGTAAGCACAGCTGCCATCACCAGCACCGCATATTGAAAACCTATGGTTGAAAGCAAGAGACCGCCGATAAAGAAGCCGGCTCCCTTGAGCGCATTCTTAGAGCCCGTCAGAACCGCAATCCATTGATACAATGCCCCTTGCTGCTTGTCTGGCACCAGCGTTTTGATTGAGCTTTTCGCACTCATTTTGTTGAGATCTTTGGCTATACCAGACAGTGCCTGTGCGGCCATCACCCAAGGAATCGTTAACATGGCACTAGGTACCGCCAGCATCCCCAGTGCTATCACCTGCATCCCCAACCCAATATTCATGGTCTTATTCAAACCAAGGCGAGCCCCAAGCCATCCGCCAATTAAGTTGGTCACCACACCAAAGAATTCATAAAAAAGAAACAGTGAAGCGATCTCTAACGAGCTATACCCAAGGTCATAAAAATACAGAACCACCAGCATACGCAGCGCACCATCGGTAATGGTGAAGTTCCAGTAATTAAACGTCACCAACATGTACTGGCGAACACTTTTGCTTAAATTTGAAAACATACGAGCTTCTCATAAGGTAAACCATCACGTGATAAAAAGGGCTTTTGGATCATCATGTCTCAAAAGCCCTTAAACCTGTGCACTCAGTACATATAAACGAGCTTACTGAGCCGCTACAGCATGAATGTATTCAATTTGAATGGGTTTAGTGAATGCACCAGGACGAAGCGCCTGTACTTCTTGAACAATCTTACTCAGAACCCAATTTTTCTCGAGCAGTAAATGTCCAGCTAGCAAACCTGTACGACCAGAGCCGCCCATACAATGCATTGCTACCTTACCACCGCCATCAACCACTTTATGTAACGCAGGACTGGCCGCTTGCCATTTCGCCGCAAAATCAGCCCCCGGAGCACAATCATCTTCAATCTCGATCTGAAACCAGTGCATACCTAATGCTTGCGCTTTCTCGCCTAGCTCAGACACGTTTTTACTGGCTAGTTCTGCGCTGTCTAGAGCCGTCACAATTGCTTCTACGCCTTGTGCTTTCAGTTGCGCCAAAGAGGTATCTAGATCGGCTTCTTTTGTGCCTGGACACGGAGTAAGCACTAACGCACCTGTTTCTAGATCAAGTTGCCATGTTGGGTGTACTTGAGAAGTTGTCATTATATTTATTCCTTATGCTAGACCAACAGTACGAACAAGCTCAGCGGTGCGCGTTGCGTAGCCCATCTCATTGTCATACCAAGCGTAGATTTTCACCATACGGTTACCCACAACCATGGTTGATTGAGCATCAACAATCGTTGAACGTTGATCGCCTCGATAATCAATCGATACTAATGGACGATCTTCAAAACCAAGAATGCCCTGAAGCTCTCCTTGTGACGCTTCTTTGAGTAACGCGTTCACTTCTTCCGCCGTAGTATCACGCTTCACATCAAACACAATATCCGTCAGTGATGCATTCGCCAGTGGAACACGCACGGCATGGCCGTTAATTTTGCCCTTAAGCTCAGGGAAGATTTCAACGATAGCCGTAGCTGAACCGGTAGAAGTGGGGATCAAGCTCATGCCACAAGCGCGCGCGCGACGGAGATCTTTATGTGGTGCATCCAAAATCGTTTGGGTGTTAGTTAAATCATGAATCGTAGTAAATGAAGATTGTTCAATACCCAGTTTCTCATGGATCACTTTCACCACTGGCGCAATACAGTTCGTGGTACAAGACGCTGCGGTCACAATGCGGTGCTTATCGGCATCAAAAATGGCATCATTCACGCCCACCACAATGTTGGCAATGCCTTCTTCTTTTACCGGCGCGCTCACAACCACACGCTTCACACCCTGTTCTAAGTATTGATTCAAAATAGAGGTTTTACGGTGTACACCCGTTGCTTCAATCACCACATCACAACCAGACCAATCAACAGCGCCTATCTCTCGCTCTTGTGTAGTACGAATGCGGTGCTGATTAACGATAATGTCATTCTGTTCGTGGGTCACGCCGTGATGCCAACGCCCTTGAACCGAATCAAACTCCAGCAGGTGGGCTAATGTGTTTGTATCACCTGCTACATCATTGATAAGCACGAATTCGAGTTCAGGCCAATCAAAAGCAGCGCGCAGTGCCAAACGGCCAATACGGCCAAATCCATTGATTCCAACTTTAATCGTCATTGTATTGATCTCTTCTTCATATTAAGTGCAAGGACGTGCAGCCATTGCTTGCAAACGCTGAACATCCAATTGATATTGTTCCTGTAGACAATTGGACTCTTTTAAGCCCGCGATGACCTTACGTAACCAACCAGGTAATGTGTGTGATACATGGTAGTAAACCCACTGTCCTTCGCGTTCATCCACCAACACGCCTGATTGACGAAGTTGAGCGAGATGCCGTGATATTTTAGGCTGACTTTCATCTAAAGCACTGGTGAGCTCACACACACATAATCGCCCTTCCCTGGCAATTAAAAGCAAACATCGCATACGGGTTTCATCAGAAAGCATTTTAAAAAACTGGTGCGGTAACATTTTAAATCTCACATATACGCATATCCATATATATTAAATTTGCGCTATCGAATGTCAATAGCCCACTCGGGATTGCAATAAAAAGTTCATAGAGATAAGAGATAACGACTAAAAACAGGAAAAAGATAAAGTAGAGATTAACAATAAAAACGGCAACGACTAAGCGATCTGATTGACTTGCTGGCTCCATTTTTGTGCAGACGAGAGCGCAGACACAACCTCTTGAAGATTAAGATCCAATGCATTGCAGAAGCTTTGTAGGCCTTGCCAATCCGCCCGTTCAAAGCACTCTTCTAATTGAAGTAAAGATCCAAATGGTCCACTTCTTTCAAGTAAGATCGATTTAATAGAGTCACTCAGCGGGAGTTGCTCCATCAAGTCTCCTAACGATAAATCCAGTAATGCATCCAACAATGAAAATAGCCCGATGAGAAAAGCTTGATCACGGTGGGTTGAAAAAATGGGGTTGGGTGACATAAGCAGACAGAACTGGGCCCGTTGCAGAGAGAGCTTTGATAATTCTTGAGGCTTATTACGCGAAATAAACGAGGCCACAGTTAACGAAACAAACGACTTCAACTTATCTTGGCCAAGATACAAAAGCGCCTGACGAAAAGAAGAAATTGGCACGCTTAATCGATCCGACATTGAGTTAACAAACTTAAGTAACTTATACGACAATTGAGCATCTTGGGCAATGATACGCTCAACCTTGTCGAAATCGACATCTTGCTTACACACCTCTTGAAATAGCTGCATGGCAACCACTTGATCAGGGCTAATGTAACGCTGTTTGACTAGCTCAGGTTTACTAAAGAAATAACCTTGGAACAGAGTAAACCCTGCCGACCGCGTTGTCATAAACTCTTCTCGAGTTTCCACTCTCTCGGCCAAAAATCGTAGGCGACTGTTTCTCGCCTTGAGGTTTTTGAGCATGATGCAGGCATTTGCCATCCCGACCGCCATGATGTCAATTTTCACGATCTGAACGTAGGGCAGAAATGAACGCCATTCGTTGTGATAGACAAAGTCATCCAACGCAATCAAATACCCTTGTTGGTGGAGTTCTTTGATCGCAGTGAGCAACTCTTCTGTTGGTTGACAGGTTTCAAGGACCTCAATCACCACCTTATCTTTTGGTAGCATAAGCGGTAATCGACGAATTAAGCTTTGGTAAGGAAAGTTAATAAAGCAACGAGAGGATTCAATCGAAGGGTTCGTGCCGATCGCCAAAAAATTTTCAACAATAAGACGGTACGTTGCTCGATTAGATTCTATATGAGCAGGAAATGCATTATTTTCTCCGTCTCGAAATAGGAGTTCATAGCCTAATGTCTGGCGTTTAGCGTTTAGAATTGGCTGACGAGCAACGTAAATATCTTTCATGGCACAACTATCCATATGATTTGAATGCATTTAATCATATTTTTGAGCTCGCGAGTAGCGCGCCACATCCCATAAACATCGAACCAAAAACTCTATTCACCTTCCCCATCACGCTTTCGGAACGAATGAAACGACCTAATTTAGAGGATAATGAGGTATAACCCAACATCACAACGCTATCAATGGCCACCGTAGTCACACCTAAGATAAGCAACTGAGTAAGCTGATCTTGATGCGGATTAATAAATTGAGGAAATAACGCCACCAAAAACACAATAGACTTGGGGTTGGTTAAATTGATGAGTAACGCGTTGCGCATCAGCACCCAGCTCGACAAGGCAGAGTGATCCACACTCGCTTCTAAGCTGGATTGATCTCGCCACTTTTGCACACCTAGCCAAACAAGGTAAACCACGCCTACCCACTTGATAACACTAAAGGCCAACGCCGATTGAGCGACTAGGGCACCAATGCCAGCGCCCACCAACACAATATGAAACGCCAACCCCAACTGTAATCCAACGATCGCTGATAGGGATTTTTTAGTTCCATAATTGAGGCCATTACTGATCGAATTGACGGTACCAGACCCAGGGGCGAGGCTAAATACAATCGCGGTCACAACGTAGGCTAACCAAACATGCATATCCATAGAATTTCCCTCGACTAAATGGGTTTAGCCCAACATAATTTACTCTTAAGTATCACTCGAATATTGACCAAGGATATTATGAATCAATCGAGCTCCATTCACTCATCTTATACTCAAGAGTCATGTTTTGAGCAAGCCATCAGTTCAAATATTTCCCAACTTTGGCAATTGAGAACCGAAGGTTATTTAACGACCAAAGACAGAAAGAAACTGTATTGGTGTAAAGTCACCGACCCAAAACACACGAAAGCGATTGTTATTGTTAACGGACGCGTTGAATCGGCCTGGAAGTATCAGGAACTTTTCCATGATCTCTTTCACCAAGGCTATGACATCTACTCGTTCGATCATCGTGGGCAAGGAATGTCAGATCGCCTGATCGATGACACCGAGATGGGTTACATTGAAGAATTTGATGATTACATCAACGATATGGTTCAATTGGTGACTTCATTTTCTCTTGAGCATTATGAGAAACGCTACTTACTTGCGCACTCTATGGGTGGAGCAGTAGCCACTCGATATTTACAGACCAATCCAAACCACCCTTTCGATGCCGTTTCGCTCAGCGCACCGATGTTTGGCATTGCTATGTCTCGGTTAAACCGGTCTATCGCACTGCCAATGACCCAACTAATGAGCATGATGACGACGTCACCTCGCTACGCACCGGACCAAAAAGGGTATTACGCGAAACCTTTTGAGGTAAACCCTCTGACCCAAAGCTCTATTCGCTATGACTGGTTTCGACAGCTCTATGAAGACAAACCACAACTTAAATTAGGCGGGCCAACTCACCGTTGGGTGTGGCAAGGTCTAATGGCGACGAAGCAATGCGTTCAGCAAACGAGGCGTATTGAGGTGCCGCTTCTTCTCATGCAAGCCAGTGAAGATGTCATCGTCGACAACAGGGACCAGATTCGCTTTATTAAAAAACTGGCGAAAACCAACAATCAATGTGCCTTAAAAATCGTGTACGGATCAAGACACGAGTTACTGTTTGAAAAAGATGACTATCGAAACAATGCTCTGGATTGCACGCTCCAGTTTTTTGCTCAACACTGAATATCACTTAGCGCAGACCAAAGCGTCTTAGGCACGGCATACTTTAGCCCTTAACCTCACACTAAATGAGGAAAAAGAGAAAGCTTAACTTACCCTCTTTTTTTCCTCATTATTAGCGTAAACTAGGCGCATAAAAAGACCCATTGACCCACTTTCATCCTCATGAGGATATTATGACTACTGCCGATAAACATTCTAACTTTCATATTGTTGCCTCCGACCTTGACGGTACGTTACTCGCTCCAAATCATAAACTTAGCGACTTCACAAAACGTACTCTAAAAGAGCTGCACGAGAAAGGACTGACGTTTGTTTTCGCTACTGGCCGCCATCATGTTGATGTGGCAGGCATTCGTGAACAGGTGGGCATTCCTGCTTATATGATTACGTCCAATGGAGCACGCGTTCACGATCAGAACGACCAGCTGATGTACAGCCAAAACGTGCCAAAAGATTTAATTCAACCGGTGATCGATGTCATCAAACAAGATCCTGACATCATGATTCATATTTATCAAAACGATGAATGGCTGCTAAACAAAGAAGACAGTGTACTGAAAAACTTCCATGACGAATCTGGCTTTACGTACAAAGTGTTTGATGTCGATAATGCCCCGGTCGATGGTGTCGCTAAAATATTCTTTACTCACCCTAATCACGATCATGATTATCTCGTCCAGTATGAAGATAAACTTAACGAGCTGTTCGGTGAACGAACGAATATCGCCTTCTCTACCCCTTGGTGTTTAGAAGTGATGGCAGCCGATGTATCAAAAGGCGAAGCGATTAAAGCGGTTGCCCACTCTATTGGCCAACAACTCGAAAACTGCATCGCATTTGGTGATGGAATGAACGATGTGGAAATGTTGAGCATGGCAGGACTTGGCTTGGTCATGGGCACGTCTCACCATAAAGTCATGGCAGCGCTTCCAAACAACCCTGTGATTGGTAGTAATGCCGACGATGCCGTTGCTCACTATCTGAAGGAACACCTCATTTAATCATTGATACACCCTGCAATCCCCCCTATATCATGACCCCTAGACATCAACACTCTAGACCAAAGAAAGGGCAGTCACTTGCCCTTTTATCTTGTTTCTAATTTTCGTCATCACTATGCCATAATGCATTCATTGAATTCGTTATAAGTGACTCTCATATGAAGGTATTAAAACGTTCTGCTTTGCTGGTAACGCTGGCTGCACTGCAAGCTTGTTCCACCAACACCGCCTCAACCACCGCTGTTGAACCAATCAAAGCAACCCTCGATAAACCTGAAACCGTTCAACCCCAAACGTTTGTGCTTCGAGGAGAAGTCGTCATCGGCCATGAGGTAAGCAGTATTACCCCATGTGGAAGTAATAAGCAGTTCTGGTTGGCGCTCGATTCTTTGCCACTCTCACCTGCACAACATTTAGTTAAAACGCCCTACCAGCCTCTCTATGGAGAAGTGATAGGCCATCTTGTGACGCCAAGCCATCATGGCTTTGATTCAGATTTTGAAGCGCGCTTTGTTGTTGACCAAATCAACCTGTTAACCGCTGAAAATCCCAATCGATGTAACCTGCCAACAAAAGCAACGGGTATGTATGGCACTGAACCCAATTGGTCGGCCAGATTTCAAGGCAACGAGCTTATCTTCCAACGTATGGGTTTTGACGCTCAGGCGCTGACGATCACAAACCATCAAATCTCAAGTGACCAGCGTCACTACATCTTAGAAAGCGGTGAACTTTTATTAAATGCCAAGAACTGCAGCGATGGTATGAGTGATAGCTTATTTGGTTGGCAAGCTCAGGTAACCTTAGCGAATGAAACATACAAAGGTTGCGCCACACTTTCTAACCAAGACGCAACAGCAGGTTGGAGCGGTATTTATAACGCTAAATCGACGGATAATAGTAATTTCAATGTTCAAGTAGAGTTATTCCCTGATCATACGGCAGTCACTCAATACGATTATAATAACGGCGAGCCAGCGATCGTTGAGAAAGGCTATTGGCAGCAACTTAATGCCGATCAAGTCCAGGTCGTCATGACTCATCATCAACGTCAATTTCTCCGCTCAGAGCGTATATTTACCCGAGAAGGCGATCAGTTGACTGCGACCCAAGAAAAAGTCGGCGATGTCCTCTACCCTATTGCTAATGACGGATTAACGCTGTTTTCTGTCGATAGCATAGACCAATAGATAGATCGCCTAACAAACGATGATACCGATGAATAACAAAGCATCTGCATGTAAACATTGTCACTTGTCGCTGCACTGTGTCTGCGATTTGATTCCGACGATCGAATCGCCCATCCATATTGCATTGTTGATGCACGAGAATGAACTTAAGCGAGAGACCAACAGCGGTCAGTGGTTATTGGCAAGCTTAACCAAGTGTACTCAGCATACTTGGCGGCGGAACACGCCCAGCGAATCGTTGATTGAATTAATGAACCAACCGGATATCGTGCCGATGCTGGTATTTCCCAATGACTCAAGCCGCTGCGTTTCACAGACTAGGCATCATTGGAGTCTAGAGAATAACAACAAAACACCACTGTTTATTATTTTGGATGGCACTTGGCAAGAAGCGAAAAAGATGGCGAACAAGTCGCCTTGGCTTGCACAATGCCAAACCGTACACTTGTCACCCAGTACACGTTCGAATTATCAATTAAGGCGTAATCAAGCCGACGGGCATTTATGCACCTTAGAAGTCGGTGCAGAGCTGCTTCGACTGGCAGGCGCTGATCAAGCCTCGACTCAACTCACTGATTTTTTTCATCACTATATGAAGGTTTATCACGCGGATAAATGCGGTCATCGATATAAGAGTCAAGACTAACCCGTTTCAGTCACCGGTTATAAGTCGAGTAAGGAATCCAGTCGGTTTATTTCGACATCGGGCAGGACTCGGCTTCGCTGGTGGCGCATTAAGTCGGTATCTTGATCATTAAACCAACACGCCTGAAAACCATTATTTTTGGCACCCACCACATCCGTAATAAGATGATCACCCACATGCAAAATGTGTTTTGGGGCAACCTTCAAAAATTCTGAGGCTTTAACAAACAGATCTTCTGCCGGTTTCGCCCTTCCATCTGGACCCGCTTTTAATACCAAAGAAAAATACGGATCGAGTGCAATCTTGTGAACATCAACGTTCCCATTGGTGATCGCCACCAGCGGGTAACGCTGACTTAACAAAGTCAAAACTCGATGGGTTTCATCCGGAACTTGAAACTGACTGCGCAGCTCCAATACTTTGTCAATGGCCGCTGTCGCCGCCAGATCCGCTTGTTCATCGTTATAACCGAGTAACTTGAGCCCTTGATAAACTTGAGTAAAACGCCAGCGTGTCACGTCATGTTTCAACATCGGCTCGTTGATCATCACATCTCTTTTTACTTGTTGCCACCACTCTAATGGTCGTTGAGCACTGATAGGATGATTCTGATGCAGCCATTGCGTGATTTTGCTCTCAACACGCAAAATCACCGGACGGTTATCATACAAGGTATCGTCAAGGTCAAAAGTCATGGCTTGAATAGGCAATACACGGCGATAAAAGCGCATCTATTTTTTGTCCTTTTTCTTGGCTCTTGGATGGGCTTGATCGTAAGCCTGTGCAAGATGTTGAAAATCTAGGTGCGTATAAATCTGGGTCGTCGAAATATTTTCATGGCCCAATAATTCCTGCACTGCACGCAAGTTGTTACTGGATTCAAGCACATGAGTCGCAAACGAGTGGCGTAATTTATGCGGGCTGATATGACTCGCTATGCCTTGTTTTTGCCCCCACTCTGCCATGCGCTTTTGCACATTACGATGGGAAATTCGCACGCCAGTCTTGGAAACAAACAGCGCTTTTTCATCGTTATTTGCCATGCTTGAACGGTATTTAAGCCATTGACCAACCCATATCTTAGCTTCACCAGAAAAGGGCACTTTACGCTCTTTGTCTCCCTTACCGATAACTCGAATTTCACCCGCACTGGCACGAATATCTTTGATGTTAATGCTGACCAACTCCGCTAAGCGAAGCCCTGCCCCGTACATCAATTCCATCATGGCACGATCGCGAATTGAAAGCGGGTCATCGCCACTGTCGACGTCAAGCAACTGCCCGACTTCATCGACATCAAGATTTTTAGGTAAAGGTCGTTGCTTACGAGGGGCGGATACCCCTTTCGCAGGGTTGGCACTGAGCTCACCGCGAAGAATGAGAAAATCGAAAAAGCTTCTTAAACACGAAAGACGAGTCGCTAAGCTGCTCGCTTTCATTCCATCTCTCATTCCTTTACTAGCAAGCTGCCTTACCCAAGCGGCATCGATATCGTGCCATTCAGTAAGATTCATTGAGCTCAGCTGCATCGCCATGGTTTCTAACTGCTGTTTATAGTTTCGTTGAGTATGCAGACTTAGCCCTTTCTCGCTTCTAAGATATTCATAAAAGCGTTCTAAGGGCCGTTGTAAACTATGAGGAAGTGTTGCTGTAGGCTCGTTCATTATCGATCACTTGCCAAGGAAGAGTGCTGATTAAATGTGAGACAACCAAGCCTAGGTGGCGCAAAAACAAGGTATCCATATGAGGCTGAAAATGCCCACCATCTTCGCTAGAGAAAACCAGAACGCCAAGGGTTTTGTCTTTTCCTAACGGAAGCACGACATAAGAACCCAGCTCAGGCGCGCGCGAATGCTCCCCTAATAACTCTAGCCGATCAATCTTGCGTAAGCGTCCTAAATAAGCGGGCTTACCGTTGAGATGATTCAAAGAAAAACGTTGGATTTGTTCTTGGTTCGTCATGTACTTGGCCGCTTGGGCATCAATCAATCGAACATACGCCTTTAAAGACAGTGCGTTAGCTTTCGTTTCAATAGCAGCAAAGACGCTATTCAGATCTTGGCATTTCAGTACTTGCTCTTGAAGATCCATAAACTCATGGAACGTATGGTCATTTTTAGCCGCGAGTGACATTAGCGTGGTGATCTCTTCTTCAAGCTCTTCAATGCGTTGGCGCTGCCTATTTAGCTGCACATGAACCAGAGACACCGCCCCTTGTTCTTGATGAGGCAATGAAAGGCGATCAACCAATGCTTTACGTTGTAAAAAGAAATCAGGGTGGTCTTTGAGATACTCGGCAACCACTTCAGCGGTTAACGTATCCGCTTCTATATGTGACAAAATCATTCCTTAATTAGCTGTTATGAGCTTAGTTAATTAGCAAGTAGGCGTGACCAAAAATGAGCTAACAAAACTGAATTAACAAGAAAGCTGACCATCAAAAACATGGGTCGCTGGGCCTGTCATATACAGTGGATGGCCAGGGCCTTGCCACTCAATATACAAAGAGCCACCAGGTAAATGCACCGTGACTGAGCTATCGAGCAACCCCTGAACAATCCCTACCGCGACCGCTCCGCAAGCACCACTTCCACATGCTTGGGTTTCACCGGCTCCGCGCTCATAGACACGCAATCGAACTTCATCACGGCTAATGACTTGCATAAAGCCTGCATTAACTCGTTCAGGAAAACGCTCATGGGACTCCAACAATGGCCCTAACCTGTCAACATCGGTAGTATCGAGGTCATCGACAACAGTAACCACATGAGGATTACCCATGCTAACAGCACCACAAAAGAGGGTATCGTCATCCGTACGTAAGATGTATGTCTTCTCGGTTTGCTTGGCTTTAAAAGGGATTTTGCTCGGTTCAAATACGGGTTCGCCCATATTTGCCGTGACCTGATCATCCTCTTCAATCGCCAGTGTCATCTTGCCTTTCTTGGTACTCACATTCACCGTAAATTTATTCGTAAGACCTTTCATCCGCACAAATCTAGCGAAGCAACGAGCACCGTTTCCACACTGCTCAACTTCACTGCCATCCGCGTTAAAAATGCGGTAATGGAAATCAGTTTCCGGATCATAAGGGGCTTCAACCACCAACAACTGGTCAAAACCAACACCAGTATGTCGATTCGCCAAACGACGAATCAAATCTGGCGAGAAGAAAATATTTTGGGTAATGCAATCAACAACCATAAAGTCATTACCCAATCCGTGCATTTTAGAAAAATGGAAATGCATAGTACTACTGTTACTCCGGTAAGATGTTCTCTAAAGCCCAAAGACTAGATAGCTCTTCACGCTGACGAACTAAGTGCGTTTTATCACCGTCAACCATGACTTCTGCAACACGAGCACGTGTGTTGTAGTTTGATGACATAACAAATCCATAGGCACCCGCAGAACGAATCGCCAGTAAATCACCTTCAGCAAGAACCAAGCTACGATCTTTACCTAAAAAGTCGCCCGTTTCACAAATCGGGCCGACAATATCATACGTTTTGGCTTCACCTTGTCTTGGAACCACTGGCACAATATCTTGCCATGCCTGGTAAAGCGCAGGGCGCATTAAATCGTTCATCGCCGCATCAATAATGGCGAAGTTTTTATGCTCGGTATGTTTCACGAACTCAACTTTGGTCAACAACACACCTGCGTTCGCAGCGATGGCTCGGCCTGGTTCAAAAATCAGCTCGAGATCAGGATGATTGCCTAAACGAGACAGAAGCGCTTTCGCGTAATCCGTTGGCTGTGGCGGTTGTTCATCTCGGTACACAACACCTAAACCGCCACCCACATCAAGGTGCACAATATCAATGCCATCGGCTTTCAATTGATCAATCAGAGTGAGTAATCGATCCGTTGCATCGATGAAAGGTTCAAGATCCGTCAATTGCGATCCAATGTGGCAATCAATGCCTTGGATATTCAGGTTCTCAAGACTTTGGGCAAATTTGTATACCGCTGGCGCTCTATCAAACGCGATGCCAAATTTGTTGTCGCGCAAACCTGTAGAAATATAAGGGTGAGTATTGGCATCCACATCGGGATTAATACGTAACGAAATCGGAGCAATCACTCCAAGCGACTGAGCCACTTTATTTAAACGCTCTAACTCTGACTCCGATTCAACATTAAAACACTTAATCTTTAGCTCTAATGCACGCTTCATTTCCGCTTCAGTTTTACCAACACCAGAAAAAACCACTTTCTTTGGATCGCCACCAGCAGCGATAACGCGTTCAAGTTCACCAGCCGAAACAATATCAAACCCTGAACCAATACGAGCCAATGCGTTCAACACGCCTAGGTTGGAGTTTGCTTTTACGGCATAACAGACAAGATGCGGGTGATCACCAACAGATTTATCAAATGCGTTCCAATGACGTTCAAGCGTCGCTCGTGAATAGACATATAAAGGCGAGCCATATTGCTCAACTAAGCTCGTTAGCGCTGTATCTTCAGCCCATAACTGGCCATCATCCTGGTAGTTGAAATAATCCAAAGTGTTTTCCTTTCTAAATTAGACTGATCTTTCTTATTTATTGTGTTTGTTTTATTTTATTGAGCTTGTTCATTTTGTGGCGCTTCTTCTGGCATGTACAATCCGCCAGTTTGCCCACAGCCTGCAATTGTAAAAATAGAGAGCATAAAAAGTGCTACAATCGATTTTTTCATTTTGCATCTCGTGATTATTGATTCAATGCCCCCTATAATCGCACCACAGTCTAGAAAAGCAATAGGATAACAACGATGAACGATATGGAATTTCATCAACAGGTCGATTTACAAATACAGAGTATTGAAGATGCGATTGATGAATCAGGTGCAGATATTGATTTTGAAGCGTCTGGAAATGTGCTGACCTTAGAGTTTGATGATAGAAGTCAAATCATCATCAACCGCCAAGAACCGATGCATGAAATATGGTTAGCATCGAAATCAGGGGGTTTTCACTTCAAGTTTATCGATCAACAATGGATTTGCTCAAAGACCGGAATGGCGCTTTTCACTATGGTCAAACAGGAATGTGAAAAGCACGCCAATGAAAGCATCGACTGGCCTTAGAGGCGATTCTCAATCTTTAAAGCAATAAAAAAGAGTACGTAATGTACTCTTTTTTATTTATGCATTGACTACTCTCGATGGCTTGGAATAAGCCGCATTATCATTTCTATAAGGGACAACATAACAATCCCCTTCCTCAGGATGAACGATTTGATAGTACTGAGGCAGGTTGAAGTTAATGGCGTCACAAGACGCTAAGGTTTCATCTTTGGCGGAAGTATAAAAAGTATTGACGCTTGTAATCATGTCATCTTTTTCACCACTAAACTGGTGGTAAACTTCGCTCAAGTTATTTTCGTCCAACACATAAATATTGAAGCCCTGATCGGTATCTTCAAAGAAAAATTGCACTAAGCCTTCACTCGCAAAGCCATCAATGACAACGGGCAGCTCACAATCTTGCTCTTTGTCGATCATCAATAGTGGAGAGCCATTGAGCTTATTGGTGGAAATACTCCGATAGAAATCGATAGAGTTCTCTAATTTCTGAACGGAAACACCCCGTCTTTCAAAAAACAATCCATACATCTGCTGTCCAATACGCATCGCTTTGAATCGGCGGCGTTTTTCTTTTTCAATTGGCTTCAAACGTAAATCGATACACTCAGCAAGCAATTGGTATACGGTATTTCGAATCACACCACGAAAATTTTTGGCGTAACAGAAAACATCGACAGATTCCGGGGGTATCGCATCTTGATGCATTTTGCCTAACACGGTTTTCAGTGCATCTAAAATCGCTGTTTCACCCTGAAAATGCAGAGTTCGAACTTCATGCCATGAATTACGATAAACCAAATCGACACTGCCGATTAAGCTCTTCTGCTCTTTATCAAAGCTGAAAATATCAATATCTTTCATATCAACACGCATAGTCTTGGTGTTGATGTCAGCCGTGGGATCACTTTCAAAATTAATAAACATAGCCAACTGGCTAATTTCACATGGACTTGCCAGCGCTTGCATCGTTGGGCGACGTTTACGTAAAGAGAAGGTATTACGCAGATCACTCACCATCTGATAAAACTTATCAATGTCTAACTGAGCTTTGCGAACAACCGAATGCAAACGGGTCGATTCGGTAATCATGCCATTAAAGAATGCCCATGCCACTAACTTACTGAGGTATTCATGATGCTCGAGGCTTGGCTGACCAATAATACGATGCGGTATTAGTGGCTGCTTATACAAATACCAACCGGGTAAATTGGAATGACTGTTTTGAACTTCGATGAAGGTTAAATCAGGCTCATGTAAATCAGGAGAAATCTGTGGATTAAGTAATGTCACCTTGCCTGGAAGCACTTCGAATGCGGCGTAGAGCTTACGAGCCAAGATACTAATATCTTGAGGGCTAATGGCTGAGGTAATGTCATTTTTTCGAGCGAACTGAATCAGGTTTCGATAGCTGAGCATTAGAGCATCAAGCAGGGCATGATGCACAATCTTAACTTGCTCTACTTTCCAATGGCGACGATCATCGAGTTCAGTAATCACGTCCGAACCCCAATTCCAATGCTTCGTCATGTCAGCGAGAGCTTCACGACGCCACGCTACAGAGCCGACACCAGGCTCTCTAGAGAGCTTTTCATGTGTTTTTAAATAAAAGCAACGTCTTACCAGGTCCAACCGAGATTCATCACCGATTCGCTCTAGGTAACGCGTCACTTTCTCAAGCATCAAATAATAAGCATCCATCCCATACAAATCGGGCTCATCAGCAAAGAAACGTCGCTTGGTATCGAGGCTTAATAATTGCGTATTTGGGTATTCCCATGAATATGCTTCAAGCAATATCGCTTTAAGTACCGACTTATAGGGAGAATCAATACTTTTATACAACTGCCACAAGTTTGAGCCAAAATACTCTTCTGCCGGAATGCGATTAAGTTTGCCAAAGTTGATCCACTCACTGCAGTCAATACCACCGCGAGCACAAAGCTGTTTTACATAATCGTCGTAGCACTCTTCCATTTCAGGAGGAACGATTTGCCACAACAGTCTCTGCCCCGCGAGACGAACGGCTGAACGATAAAATTCATCAAGAAGCAGTAAGTGTTGAGAGGACCCACAGTTGTCACCGGTCATCTCTTCAGAGTGGTTATGCTTAAACCGTGTTTCATCCATCAAAAAGAAGTTAGCTTCAATACCCTGAGTTTTTGCCCAATCGGTAATATTTAAACACTTACTCGTTAGGATTGCTCTATGCTCGAGTGTCATATTGGGTGAAATACACACCCAAATATCTAAATCACTCGACGTGCTCTGACCAATAGAAGACGTGCTGCCCATGGTGTACAACCCCAAAATAGCAGGCGTATCAGAGGATTTTAATGAGTGATTAACTGTCTTTTCTGTGTCTTCAATGTATTGACGTTGAATATCCGAGGCTTCAAAAGAGAGAATTCCGTGTGGCGCTTCACCGCCTGAATAACCAGGAATAATAGGGTGGTCAAAATGAAAAAGAAGCGGGATAAGGTTAAATACACGCTGACCTTGCAGATCCATTAGCGCCAGCGCACGCTCAATGCGTTGCTGGTTCAAGCGGTCTAATCGTTGGATTAAAGTCTGTGTATAAGCCTGCAAGGGTGTTTCCTTGATTGAATTATAGTGTTGTGTTTCGTTCATCTTTCGAGCAAACCACAATAACAAAACGTGATCAATCTAACACTTTTTATTGATTTGGTAAAGAATTGAACCGAGTTCAAACAAAAAAGCCATTTCTGCATCTTCGATTTCTAATTTTTACCTAGTGTCGTAGTTAACTCGCATTCCTAACAATAGGTCACACCACAAATGCGAGATATCTCACATAATTTTCAGCTAATTGTACCATCTCATCCTCAATTTTATAACCAAGTGATCTAGTAGTAATACTTTCAGAATGGGAGTGGTAGGATTAAGAAAAATATCAATCGACGAAGACACCTATGACCCATACCACCCCGATTCGTATCGCCACTCGAAAAAGCCCTCTTGCGCTTTGGCAAGCCTATTTTGTTAAAGATGCTCTTCAGTGTGCTCATCCCGGCCTTGAAGTCGAGCTCGTTACCATGGTGACCAAAGGCGATATTATCCTTGATACACCATTGGCAAAAGTGGGGGGGAAAGGCTTATTTGTGAAAGAACTAGAAGTCGCGATGCTAGAAGGGCGTGCTGACCTCGCGGTACACTCAATGAAAGATGTGCCTGTTGATTTTCCGGACGGCCTAGGTCTTGTCACTATTTGCGAACGTGAAGATCCAAGAGATGCTTTTGTCTCCCATCACTACGCGAGTATTGAAGAACTCCCACAAGGTGCGGTTGTCGGCACCTGCAGTCTACGCCGCCAATGCCAACTACTTGAAGCTCGACCTGATCTTGTGATCAAAGAACTGCGCGGAAATGTTGGAACGCGATTGGGGAAATTAGATGCCGGTGATTACGATGCCATCGTTCTTGCCGCAGCAGGATTAAAACGCTTAAACCTGGAAGAGCGTATTCGCAGTTTCATTGAACCAGAGCAATCGTTACCTGCGGTAGGGCAAGGTGCGGTTGGAATCGAATGTCGCTTGGATGATGAGCGACTGATTAAACTATTGGAGCCTCTTAATCACGCAGACACAGCAGACCGAGTTCTATGTGAGCGCGCGATGAATCTAACGCTTGAAGGTGGCTGTCAGGTTCCGATTGGTAGCTATTCACTACTTGAAGGTGACGATATTTGGTTACGTGCCCTTGTTGGCGAACCTGATGGTTCAAAAATGGTACGTGGAGAGATCCGTGGCCCTAGAACACAAGCTGAGCAGTTAGGTGTTCAATTAGCCCATCAATTGCTCGATGATGGCGCAAAAGAAATCCTTTCAAAATTGTACGCTGAGCACGAATAATTTATGGCGGTGTTGGTCACTCGTCCTGAACCCCAAGGGTTTCAGCTATGCCAGCAGCTATCGGAGGTGGGGATTTCAGCGCTCCACCATCCACTGATTACGATCACCCCTGTTCCACAGATTATTGAACAAATAAAGCATCTAGATAGCTTTGATATTGTCATCGCGGTCAGTCAGCACGCGGTCGACATAACTCATCAAGCTTTACTCAGCAGCTCAAAATCTTGGCCCACTCATCCGACCTATATTGCTGTCGGTCAAAAAACCGCACAGATTTTAAGCAAACTCGCCCAACAAAAAGTACACTACCCGAAGGTTGGTGATAGTGAACATTTATTGGCACTACCGTCTCTTCAATCGATTCAGAGCAAACGTATTGTTATTCTGCGGGGTGATGGTGGACGAGAGCTCATTTACGACACATTAAAAACACGTTTAGCCCAAGTTGAGTACCGAGAGGTCTATCAACGGGATTACATAGATTTTCAATCCGATACTTGTGTGTCTAATTGGCAGAAGCAATCTATTGATACCTTAGTGATTACAAGCACTGGGCAATTGAATTTCTTCGCTTCTCAAATAGATCCAGCCTATCGCGGTTGGTTGTACCAGCTTCAGTTGCTGGTACCAAGTGAACGAATAGCAAACGACGCACAACGATTAGGGTTTAACTCAGTCACGAATACCGGTAGTGCTTCAAACCGCGATTTAGTGGCTGCTCTACAGCTTAAAAAAACAGGACTATAAGCAATGACAAGCAAAAAAAATAATGAGCATATTGAACCTGAAAAACAAACCAAGTCAGACGCTAATGATACTGGCCTGAAAAATACGAAACAGGCTATTGAAGCTTCAGAAAAACCGCCAGAGCCTCAAGCACATCAAGGGGCGTCAAATTCCGAGAAGAGTGTTGAAATAAGTGATGGTAAGTCAGACGCATTCGAGCGCAGTCAAAAAGCAAAACCAACGGATAAGCCACCAGTGAAAAACTCGCGTAAGCTAAGCATTGCTGCAATCATTTTATCCCTGTTAATTGGTGGGGTGCTTTCCTTTAAAATTCAGCAGCAGAACGAATCCAATCTCGCTCAAATTGACGCATTAAAGATCCAATTAACAGAATCGAAATCAGAGTTCTCACAACAAGTTGCAGAAGCCCAAAAAGAGACCATCAATCAAGCTTCTCAAATAACGAATAAAGCCGAAGTCTTATTGAATCAGCAGCAAAAAAGCATTGAGAGTTTGCAAATGGCTCTCGCCGACATGAAAGGTCGTCGACCAAATGATTGGTTGCTAGCGGAAGCCGATTACTTGGTCAAACTGGCAGGACGTAAATTATTTCTAGAGAAAGACGCCGTCAGTGCAACTCACTTGATGGAAAGTGCCGATCAAAGTATCGCCTCTCTTAATGATCCAAGTTTAGTTCCGCTACGAAAGGCGATAGCCACTGACATTACCCAATTGAAATCAATACCGATAGTGGATCGTGATGGTCTTGTTCTTCGCCTAACCTCATTACAAAAACAAGCAGACACATTACCTCTTGCCAATGCCATTCTTCCTGAAGCGCAGGTTCAAGAAGCACCTGTCGTCTCAAAAGACATCTACGAGTGGCAAGACAATTTAATAACGTCACTTAAAGATTTTTCAAAGAATTTCATAACGTTCAGAACCAGAGATGGCAACATCGTTCCTTTGCTGTCTCCACAGCAAGACTTTTATTTAAGAGAGAACATAAAGGCTAAGTTGGAAACTGCGATTAAGGCCACCTACGCTGAACAAGAAGAGGTCTATAACACCGCATTAATCACCGCTCATCAATGGTCGAGTGCTTTTTTCAACGCCAACGATAACGCGGTTAAAGAGTTCAACGCAGCCCTCGAGCATTTATCAAAGCAAAACATCCAGGTAGCTTATCCAGGGAAGCTAACCACACAAAATATTCTGTCCGATGTCATTACAGAGCGTTTACGACGTGAAGTTGCCCCTCTCGTTACGGAGGATAAATAATGTTTCGTTCGATTTTTCTATTCGTAACCTTAGGCATAGGCCTGTTTATTGGCACTCAGTATTCAGGACAACAAGGTTACGTACTGATATCCATTGCGGATAAGACCATTGAGATGAGCGTTACCACACTGGTTATTTTCGTCATCGCAACTCTAGCGGCGCTGTTCTTTTTAGAATTTTTGATTAAGAAAGCACTAAGAGCAAGCTCAACAACCTGGAACTGGTTCAGTGTGAGAAAGCTCAAACGCTCAAGGCGCTTAACCAACGAAGGCATCATTAAATTACTAGAAGGCGATTGGAAAGGTGCTGAGAAAAAAGTGACTCGATGGGCCAATCATCATGATATGCCATTACTGTGCTATTTGGTTGCGTCTGAAGCCGCACAAGGGCTAGGAGATAAAACAAAGCGCGATCATTACTTAGCTCTAGCCAGTGAGCAAGAGAACGCCCATTTGGCGGTTGAACTGACGAAAGCCAAGCAGCAAGTAAGAGAATCAGAATACGAACTAGCCTTTGATACACTCTCAAATCTTAAAGCAGATTACCCAAACAATACCATCATCCTCAACCTGCTTAAGACCGTCTACTTAGAACTTAATCTATGGCAACTTCTGCTTGAACTGATCCCAAAACTGTCTAAAAACAAACTACTTGATGCTGAGGAACAAAAGCAGATTGAACAAAAAGCACAATGTGGATTGCTCAGTGAGATCGCCGCACAAAAAGGCAGTGAAGGGTTAATTTATCATTGGGATAAGTTACCTAAAAAAGTTAAAGCAGATACCCATCTTATCGGTTGCCTTATTAAGCAACTTATTGTCCGAAAAGCCGATAATCAAGCTTATACCATATTGAAAGAAGCGTTAAAAAAACAACCTACGCCCGATCTTTATGCGTTGCTACCCGACATCAACTTGTCAGACTCGCATCCTCCGATTCAATTACTATTGGGGACCATTAAAAAAGATTCCAGCAATGCGAGCGCACATAGTGCCTTGGCTCAGTTCTATCTCAGAGAAGGGAACTGGCGAGAAGCTCAAACGCATTTAGAAGCTGCATTATCTATACGCTCTAATATTTCAGACTACGCTTATCTTGCTGATGCATTGGAGAAACAAAATATGTCGAAAGCAGCCCATGAGGTATCGAAGAAGGCATTGATGCTAGTGAATAATTCGTAGCGACAACGATTTTATTCGTAACCGTATGCCGACAGATATGTCGGCATTTTTTTGCACAAATACCTGGTTGTAGGTTCTGAAAAACTATCTGTAAACACCCCCACTATCTGTACTATAAATTTCCTTGAACACATATCTAGAGCTAGCGAGTAATGCCGTCATAGTGGGGTTATAATTGATGTTTCTAGCTAGAATGGCGACGATAATGCAAGGGGGATTGAGTCATGCCAGTGCCATCAATGGTCCACAATACTCACTTGAGCTCACCCCTATAGAACAAGTTTGGTTATGGTTATGGTTATGGTTATGGTTATGGTAACACTATCCAGAGAGACAAAACCTTATGACTATAACGACATTGTTTCCACGCTCAGTCACACTTGAGATGCGTTTCCTGACGGACTTGGAACATGTTGTAAAAGAGATGAGATATAGCTGATGAGTTGATTTTCTGATTGGCATTATTCAAACGTAAAAAAGCCCAAGTCTTTCGACT
>NZ_AJYQ02000052.1 GCF_000287055.2 Vibrio genomosp. F10 str. ZF-129
GTTTCGTACGTTCAAATTTTTCTTTAGACATTGTGTGTCCCTCTAGGTACAGATTAAAGTGGCTTAATGACCACGTAACCAAAAAAAATTGGTGATAATGTATAATTCAAAAGGAAATAATTACGTTGTAGAGCTGGTGCTGATACCCAGATTTGAACTGGGGACCTCACCCTTACCAAGGGTGCGCTCTACCGACTGAGCTATATCAGCAACAAAAGTGAGCTGGAGCGTGCAGCGGGAATCGAACCCGCAT
>NZ_AJYQ02000053.1 GCF_000287055.2 Vibrio genomosp. F10 str. ZF-129
AGTGCCTTACCGCTTGGCGATAGCCCAACAATGATATCAATTCTTATCAATGTAAGAACAACATCGTTCTTTGTTGCCAAAGAAATCATGGTGCGGACGGAGAGACTTGAACTCTCACACCTTACGGCGCCAGAACCTAAATCTGGTGCGTCTACCAATTCCGCCACGTCCGCATTTTATTTCCTAAAAGCTCTCAATGCAACAAGCACAAACAAGCGTTTAGGAAATGGTGGCTACTGCGGGATTTGAACCTGCG
>NZ_AJYQ02000054.1 GCF_000287055.2 Vibrio genomosp. F10 str. ZF-129
GTTCGTCAGCTTTCCAAATTGTTAAAGAGCGAGTGTTTACTTTTTCAAGTTAAAGCACTTTCTAATGACTTTCGTCGACAAAAATCCGAACCAGATTCGTTTTACGGAATTGGTTTGGAAGTCAACATCCAAAAGTCTTTAGAGAGTGGTGGGCGATACCGGGCTCGAACCAGTGACCCCCTGCTTGTAAGGCAGGTGCTCTCCCAACTGAGCTAATCGCCCACATTAAGTTT
>NZ_AJYQ02000055.1 GCF_000287055.2 Vibrio genomosp. F10 str. ZF-129
AGGGGTGAGCAACGCTACCACCCAACCTAAAGCATTACACCGTAACCACTAAAAGTGAAGTAGAAGAAAAATGCCAAGCGTTGGAAATCCCTCTTAAATTGTTTGTTATGTTTTACCACAACTGACTGATTTATTTGGCAAAGAACTCCCGGTTTCAAGAAGTCAGTCACACGCCAAAACTCACTTGACCGCCAGATGCACGAAACATAAAACGCGTAAATCCACTTCCCTGCCCAATGAGGCAACCCGACTTAGCTTCAACAAGCGCCCTCTCTTTCCAACCAAAGCGCAGAACAATGGCAAATTGCCGAGGCAACTGCCAAGCCGACATGCTACTTGGCAAATACGTTCAAAGCGACTTAGAGCCAGTGAGATTTGAAACCCACCGCCACGACCTGAAAATGAAGCAACCCACGAATATTGACATGTTTTACGGGTTGAGAAATTCACGAACTTGGGACGACAATGCGGATTTGCTGAAGCAACTCGGACGAATTGTCAAAGGGACAAAGAACAGAGATCGAAGAGTTCTTAAGCCATTGAAATACAAGTAAACATAAC
>NZ_AJYQ02000056.1 GCF_000287055.2 Vibrio genomosp. F10 str. ZF-129
AGTTTGGCTAATTACAATAAAGTCTGATCACTTCCATTAAGGTTTGTTCATTTTCTTTACGCAAAGACTACTGTCGAATTGAGTTTTCATGTTATGACAAGGGTTCAAGTGATAAAAACGATCAAACTATATTGGCAAATTTGAGCATGTATTAGCGAACTGACTACACAAAAATGATCAAATTTTCGCACTCATTCCCGTTAGATTGGCTTTAAAAGAGCGAATACCGATCAGACTTTATTGTTAGCCCAC
>NZ_AJYQ02000057.1 GCF_000287055.2 Vibrio genomosp. F10 str. ZF-129
CTGCCTATACCAGCGTATGCGGCGGTCACATTCGATGAGGTGGTCCAAGGATATTCGCCATAAACCAAGTCACGCCCCGCGCCCAATTGTGCTTCAAACAGTAGGTTTTCATTATTCGCTTGCAGCGCTTTCAAAGGTTCGGTGACGTTACAGATAAACGGACGCCACGTTTTCGTGACTTCCAGTAACCATGCAGTGAGTTCGGCGGCGTTTTCTGTGTAATCACACTCGGGATAAAGCGCTTTAAGCTGAGGCATTTTCCAGTCGAGCATGAATTGAATACGCTGCTCTAACACCTCTGGTTGGTTCAACCACCCAACGAGAATGCCTTTTTTCATCACACGGTCGCCGTAAGCAGGAGCAATACCCTGACGAGTAGACCCATAGGCAGCATCGCCAAGTCTTTGTTCTTCTAACGTATCTTCCAATGCATGAAGAGGAAGACACAAGGTCGCGCGGTCAGAAATACGTAAATTAACATTCACCCCCGCAGCCTCAACTTCAGCGATTTCTTCACTCAGTGCCGCTGGGCTAATCACCATGCCTGGGCCAAGAACGGCGATACAATTCGGATTAAAGATACCACTGGGTAATTGGTGAAGTTTAAACGTACCAAAATCATTAACAACGGTGTGGCCCGCATTATTACCACCTTGAAAACGCACACTGGCAGAGGCGTCGGAGGCTAAAAAATCAACAATACGACCTTTTCCTTCATCACCCCAATTGGCACCTACAACAACAATAGACGACATAAACTTTCTCCGAATTGATTAAGAAATCATCTTAGTTCTGTCGATTGAATAAGAGAAATTAATTATAATGATTAACTTGATAAGAAAGTCATATAGACTAGCCGTACATCGGTAGGCTAACTCACATGAAGGTGTAAGAATGCTCGACATCCATTGGCTTAAAACGTTCGTCACGTTGGCGGATTACAAACATTTTGGTAAAGCAGCGATTGCGTTACATATGACACAACCGAATGTAAGCCTGCACCTGAAACAACTCGAGCAAGCCACAGGGGTAAAACTCATTGAACGAAGCCCCTTCCACCTGACTCAAGCGGGAGAGCGTTTATTAACCAGTAGCCAACGGACACTTCAAGAGTTACAGGTTTGCCAAGCGGATCTCAACGCTTTAAATGACTTAGATAAAGGCACAATCACCATCGCAGCCAGCGACATTATTTCTCGCATGTTGCTCATTGAAGCATTTAAGCTGTTTAAAGAACAGTATCCAGGCATCGATATTGCGTTGTTAAACACCACCTCATCCCAAGCCTCTGAACTCGTTAAAAATGCCGAGGCTGACCTTGGATTTGTCATCTTCCAAAAACAGACTCAGCCACTGCATTTTGTTGAGCTACAACAAGTAAAATGGGTAGCGTTAGGTCAAGGATTTGAACAAAACATAGCACTGAATAATCAGAAAGGCCGCCAAAGAAACGACCAGAAAGATGATCAGACAAACAGTAAGGTAGTGAACCAGCAAGACAAAGAGTTAACTCTCATCTTGCTCGGTCATGATACGCGTACACGAGAGTTGATTGACAACGCCTTGCCTAAGCTGAATCTATCCAACTACCGAGTCATGGAAGTGGGCAGCGTAGATGCACAAATTGATTGGGCAGAAGCCGGATTTGGCGTCGCAATCGTTCCAGAGTTTGCGATATCTCCCCACAAGAATATCACTTCTCAAGTGACACCTTTGCCAGATTTTCCCACCACAGATCTTGGTTACATTGTTCGGCAAAATCAGATTTTATCTAAGGCAACCAAACAGCTGCTTCATTGGGTGAACGATGGTATTTCTGCCATGCACAGCCGTAACATAAAATAGTGGGGAGTCACTATCGTGCCTCAGAATTTTGCCGTGCCTCAGAATTTTGCGCGTCCAAACAGCGAAACCCACGCAGAATATTACTCAATGTCATCGCAGCAAACACCACAATCACCAGCGACAGATGCCACGCTTGGTCTAGCCCCAGTAAAACCAGCCCCATGCTCACAATGGAAGAGATCACCATTTGCCCACCGCCAGACATCGCCGCCGCCGCCCCTGCATTTTTTTTATAAGGTTGCATGACCAACGCTTGCGAACAAGGTAAAGCAATACCATTGCCCAAAATCATCAATAGCTGACCAAGCATCAAATACAACGGTTCAACAGGGCAAAAGAACAGCCATATCGCCGCACAAAGGTGCAAGACTGGCGTACAAAGTAACATTTTTTTACTGCCAATGATGGGGCGAACTCGATTACAAAGACTGGTGCCGACCAGCATGCCAAGCGCAGGGATCAAAGCCCATAATGCGTATTGATCCGATGTCATACCAATTTGGTTTTGCATGATAAACGGCATCACAGACACCGTCGTGATCATCAGGCTAAAGTTCAGCCAACTAATACTGGCAAAGCTCATAAAGTAGCGAGAGGTTAATAGCTCGCGATATTGCAGTAATACCTTTTTAGGCGATGGAATTGGGCTGCGCTCTGTAATGGTTTCCTTAAATCTCAGGGCAAAGATAATCCAAGTAAAAAAGACATACCCCAGCAATGATGTGAACACCATACTCCAACCGAAGTGGAAGTTAATAAACCCACCCAGGACAGGGGCAAACAAAGGGGTAATCGAAGCGACCATGGCAATGTACGACATGGCGATAGGCAAATCAGCACCACTAAAACGATCTCGGGTTGACGCTCTCGCGAGCACGGCGCAGCAGCCTGTGCCTAACCCTTGAAGAAAACGTCCAGCCACCATGCCTGTAAATGAATGGCTAAAGTAGATGATCATCACAAGCCCCAACGTGGCAATGAACAGCCCGGTCAACAATACCTTTTTACGCCCCAGCGCATCCGAGATCGGCCCATACAAAAATTGAGAGGGGCCAAAGCCAAGTAAGTACACACTGACCAAAAGTTGGGCGTGTTCCAAAGAAATATCAAAGTCTTTCGCTATCCACGGCAATGATGGGAAAACCAACCCCATACTCAACTGCCCGACACTGATCACTAAGCAAGCGAGTAAGATGGTTTTAAACTCAAACGGTTTACTCATGATTTAAGTGGCTCCCAAGATCAACCTCATTCTTATTGCTCTTTTTTCTGCCATCCAGCCAAACTTTCCACGTGTCTCTTGTTCTTGCCCATCGCATTCACACACCTCTGATATTGATCCAGCCGACTCGATAGATTAACAGATTGTATTGACCTAAAGCTCAAGCGGATCAAACAATAACGAGGAATGAAGCAAAACGAAACAAGAAACCCCAACAGTTATGCTGGTCTAGAGAGGGGAATAGCCTCTATAATGTCGACGTCTAAAGTAAAAAGGTAATAAAATGAAAATTTGTGGTGTTGAGATCAAAGGTAATGACGCGGTGATTTGCCTACTTTCATTGTCTGACGGTGTCTTTAATATTCCTGACTGTCGTGTTTCTAAAGTGTCTATTGCGAACGGCAACGATACTCAACAAATGAGAGATTTTCAGTTTTCTTTCGCTAAATTGATGGAAGACTACCAAGTCGACAAAGTGGTGATTCGTCAACGTCAAACCAAGGGTAAATTCGCGGGTGGTGGTTATGGCTTCAAACTAGAAGCGGCTATCCAACTGATCAGCGATCTCGATGTCGAAGTGGTTGCACCCAACGACATTAAAGAGAAACTGAAGCGCAATCCTATGCCGGTTAAATTCAGCGAAACAGGCTTAAAACAGTACCAAGAAGCACCGTTCATGACCGCTTATGGATGCATTATGGCTCATAAATATTCTTAGTCGAATACAATTATTGAGCTAAAAACGCCATACCACATGCTTGTGATAAATAAGCGGTATGGCTTTTTTGTGTCTGCAAAATGACATCGCTTTCACCTATCAAATCAATACATAGAACCCATTATCCAAAGTGATTCGCTAACGCTACTCTAGCTGCAAGATTGATTGACAGAGAAGCCCCCGATGACCACTTCTACCCTACCCCAAAAAGCCCTTATCGTTGAAGGCGGAGCAATGCGCGGTATTTTTGCCAGTGGCGTGCTTGATTCCTTCATGGACAACCAATTTCTGCCTTACGATTTTGCTATCGGTGTGTCGGCTGGGGCAACCAATTTAATCGGTTATCTCGGGCATTCCCCTAAACGCAGCGCCAAAGTGATTACTCAGCTTGCTACCGACAAACATTTCTATAGCCCGCTTCGTTTTGCAAAAGGGGGCAATTTGGTCGATGTCCGTTGGCTTTGGGAGCAATCCAATAGAGCGTTTCCTTTGGATTGGGACCGATTATTTCATTCTATTCCCATGTACGCTGCGGTCACCAATATCGAAACAGGCTACGCTGATTATTACCATGTTCAGCCCAGTAATCTCGGCCAAGTCATTGAAGCAACCACCGCACTTCCCGTTGCTTATAAAGAGACGCCTTGTTTCTCTGGCCGCTGCTACACAGATGGAGGAGTTTCAGACTCGATTCCGGTTCAAGAGGCTTATCGACGAGGAGCGACAGAAATCACCGTGATTTTATCTCATCCATTGAGCTATCAAATGAGTCCTGTAAAACATCCGTGGATGATAAAAAGACTGCTGGCGAAGTACCCCAATATCGCCCGTGCAATGCTCAAGCGTGCCGATAACTACAATCGTTCATTGGAATTTATCCGAAACCCACCCTGTGACGTACAAATTCGAGTAATAGCACCGCCAGAGGATTTTGCAGTAAGACGACTGACTATGAATCAAAAGACATTAAAAGCAGGTTACGAAATGGGCGTAACAGAAGGGAAACAGCACCTTGCCAGCTTACAAGGCGTATTTGGGCTCGATGAAGAGAATTGTCACTTTTGTTTGTGAAGGCTTAAATAACTGGGGGCTTTAGTTCAAGAATCTCAAAAGCGGAAAGGAGAGTGCGTATGGTTGTCTTTAATGAAACATGACACAATGCACGCCCTGTACTGAACAAAGCAAAGAAACAAGCATAATGAAATTTGAAGCCGCTATTTTTGACATGGATGGATTACTTCTCGATACCGAGCGAGTGTGTATGTCGATTTTTAAAGAAGCGTGCCGAGCGCAAAATGTGCCTTTTTTGGAAGAGGTCTATTTATCTATCATTGGACGAAATTCAGCCGGTATTGAAGCGGTCATTCGAGAAGGCTATGGTCCCGATCTTGACTACCCTGCTTTGCATGTTGAGTGGCGAGATCGGTATAACGCTGTGGTCAAACATCAAGCCATCCCCGTTAAAGATGGCGTGGTTGAGCTGCTGACTTGGTTAAAGGCGAATAACGTACCGACAGCCGTTGCAACATCGACTCAAAAAGAGGTCGCGGAAATAAAACTAAGGCTTGCTGGTCTTGACCACTTTTTCGATAACCTAACAACTGGCTGTGAAGTTCAGCACGGCAAGCCACACCCTGAAATCTATCTGCTCGCTGCTGAACGTTTACATGTGGATCCTAAACACTGCTTAGCATTTGAAGATTCAAATAATGGGGTTCGTGCCGCCATTGCTGCCGATATGCTCACCTACCAAATTCCCGATTTGGTTCAGCCTTGCCAGGAAGTCCTTGCATTGTCACCTTTGGTGCGCTCGTCACTTCATGTTGTTTTAGAAGAACTCAAGTTAGCCTAGACAACATCGAGGCCACACAAAAAATGGCAATATCAAAAACCGATAGTGAATTGCTTCTCTATCGGTTTTTTAAGCCATGCATAAGAATGTTACTTTAGCATTATAGGGGGGATCACCGAATCACAAATCGACTCTATCCATTTGAATTTCTGTGATTTTAGATACTTACTGTTGTATAAAAGCCCAACTTTTATCTCGTTACGTTTCTCTATTCCCGACACTTCAACATAGCTGTATCGTTCATTATCAATCACTGCCATCAAAGACTTAGGCGCGACAAATACCATATCGGATCGAAGAACAATATTGAGAATCGGATTGATGTCTTGGCACCTAAACTTAGGCTTGAAGTTATGTTGTGTATCAACAAAATCAGCCAGTAACATACTCTTATGGTTAAAGTCAGGGTCGACCAAGCCACCAACGTCATAATTAAAAACCTCATTAACCGATACCGTTTGACCTTCTAATTCATGTCCTTTACGCACAATACCCACAAAATTAAGCAAACCTATCGGTATCTGTCTCAATTCTTTAGACACATCTAGTGGGTAATAGCTGATTGCAAAGTCTAATTCACCATTGATCAATTCAGCGGCGGTTTTGGCTGAGTAATTCAAAAGTTCGACCGTTACGTTTGGCGCAGAATGGGTAATAGCCTCACAAATTTGGTATCCATGAGTTTCAATTAAAAAGCCATTCATAGCCATTTTAATCACACCCACTTGTTTCTCGGGCAAAAACTCTTCACCTGCTAAAGCCTCCGTCAAATCGTCAAAGACTTTCGGTAACCGTTCTGCAAGTTCTTCACCTTTGGGAGTGAGTTTGAGTCCGCGAGATTGGCGAATAAACAGAGGATCGCCGAGTTGGTCTCTTAGCTTGGCTAGGTTTCGACTGACAGCAGGTTGGCTTGTATTTAGACGTTCAGCCGCCCGGTTGGTGTTTTTTTCTTGCAACAGAACCAATAAGGTTTTCAGTAAATTCAAGTCAATCTGCTGGAGGTTCATCAGTGTGCCTTTTTGGGAACGCAATTAAATGAATGGCGTTAGTGTAGTCTCCTCGTAATGCTACGAGGAAAGTTCTGTTATATCAATAATGACATAGCAATACATTTCATTGTGAAATGAGATGGGTTCCAATAAGTCACCAATTGAAACCTATCCTACATCGATCAATAAAAACATCGTTCTAGATTGTTCTAATTTCAAACAATAAACTGATTGAGCTGCTTATTTTGATCTTCAATATGCGCAGACTGTTTCAGTACCTGCTGACTCGTGTGCGTCGATTTTTCTGTCACTCTATCAGACAGATCTTTAATGCTTACAGTGTTATTGTTGATCTCTTCCGCAACCAAGCTCTGCTCTTCCGCTGCTGAGGCTATCTGAATGTTCATCTCAGTGATCGAAGAAATAGCATGTCGTATATCTTCTAGCGCATGGTTGGCCGTTTGTGCTTGTTCTACGGTCGACATCGCTAGCTCATGGCTTATATTCATTGTTTGAGTGACGGATTGCGACCCTTGTTGGAGTTTATCAATCATCGTCCTTATCTCAGTGGTCGAGTCTTGCGTGCGCTGAGCAAGAGTTCTGACCTCATCAGCCACAACGGCAAAACCACGGCCAGAATCACCAGCTCGTGCGGCTTCAATCGCTGCATTCAATGCTAATAAATTCGTTTGATCAGCGATTTCGTTAATCACTCTCACAATGGATTCAATGTCTCCAATTGAGCTTCCAAGCGCCTGAACCGCAACCATTGAATCATCCAATTGGTCACCTAAGTTTTGAATCGCTTGTGTGGTTTCAAGAACAATGCTGCTGCCTTTGGTTGCCGCTAAATCCGCAGTTTGTGCCGATTCTGCTGCGCTTTGAGCATTTTGAGCGACCAACCCTGACGTCGTTGACATTTCATTCATTGCCGTCGCTAATTGTTCGACTTCTTGCAACTGAGTGTGTAACAGCCCCTCCGAATCTTTCGCGCTATTGGCTGCCACCGTTGAATACTCGGTAATGTAAGTCGCGGTTTGCTTGGTGCCTTGAATCAGCTCTTGAATCACCTCGACAAAGCCATTAAAACTGATCGCCAACTCTTTAAACTCTTGATCGGTATCGGTATTGAGTCGTTTTGTCAGATCACCATCACCAGATGCCACATTTTTCATTGCTTTATTAAGTTCAGAAAGCGGACGCATCAGTATTTTTAACATTCCGATGTATGCGAGGCTAGAGATCACCAAAAGGGCTAAAAATACCACCAGCATAGTGTTTCGCATCTCTTCAAGCGCCGAGTGCATTTCATCGTAGGGTAATAACATCCCAACCAACCAATTTTCGCCTGAGACCTTGTTAAAACCTAGATAGTAATTGACACCTTGAATGTCTACCAACTCTGTTTTATCACTCATCACACCTTGGCCCGTCACAACGGATATGTGCTTACCGTTAAACTTACTGTTCGGGTGCGCAATAACCGTCCCGTCACCATCAACCACAAAAACCGTTGCATGGTTAAGTTTGACGTTCGAGATTAACGTCGCGATTGAAGTTAAATCCACATCAAAAAATGAGACACCTAACAAACCATCAGAATGATAAACGGGTTGAGAAATTGAAATAAGAACAGCGCCGGTCCCCTCATCAACGTAAGGGTCGGTAATCTGCTGACCTCGGCCGCTTTTTGCGGCTTGATACCAAGGGCGAGTGCGAGAATCCCAGTTTGAAGGCGCGGTCCAACTCTTATCGTTATGGATAATGGCACCATCATGTTCGAAACCCATTCCCGATGTCACAAATACATTGCCGAGCGTAGATTGATCAAGTAATTGAGGGATGTCGTATGTGTCGGTAACAGCAAGCAATTCGGACAGATAATGAGCTAGGTTTCGCTTACCTTGTAGCTCACTATGAATCACTTCAGCAACCTGGCTAGAAGCAAGTTCAAGGTTGGACTGAATCGTTTTATCAACTTCACGGTTGGTCGTTCGATACTGAGTGAAACTGAGCACGGAAAGCCCTAACAAACTGACGAGTGTGCCTAGAACAAGAACTTTTGTACTAAATTTCATAGATTGTTTTCCGATAGTTTATAAGTAGATGATGATCTCGCGAGAGTGTAACGCTGAGTCGATGGCGCTAATAGGAATACCGCCTATTCCAAAACGTGCGTTTACGTGGCCCTACTAAACAGATAATAGTTACCGCCTGAAATCAAACAACGGCCTTTAAAAGTTGAGCTAAAACTCGGAATATCGGTTATTCCAAAAAAAATACCAATCCATGTAAAGTAGCCTTAAGATCAATAAATAAGGCACCAATCATCATGTCAACCAATAACGAAACCCTTGCGCCTGCGGATGGGCCATGGGCTAAATTGACTCGGACTGTCAAAACCATTGCCGTTTTTGTCATCAAAGCCATTATTGTCGTCGGTACTCTCGTCGGTTCATCAGTCTTGCTATCAAAACTTGGTACCGTTCACGGCAAAGACATCCCAGAAGAGTATTTCTCTAACGGGTATCCAACGATATTAAAGCTTCTCGATTCTGAGATTTTCATGGGCTTTGTTTTCTTTGTTACCGTTGCAATCATCATTTACATTATCTACCTGTTTTGGCAACTGCATGAAGTCGCAGTCCATAAAGCGGCTGAAATGTCGAGCGCGCATACACAAATCGTGTTTGCTCTGTCTCTATGTGGACTATTTATTGATAAAGCATGGTGGGTACTGGCCATCATCATCGCATTCGCGCGTTGGGATGTTCTTGCAAGAGAACTTTCAAACATCATTCGAAACGGCCGTAAACCAACAGCAAGTATTGAGGAATAAGCCATGAAAGAAATAATGCTCCCTTATGTCCTTATCTGTTGGATCTTAGTGAAAACAGGTGTCATTTCATGGACTTTACGTAACGCAGTGATCATCGTGGGCACCGGTGTCATGCTGGCGTTTGCACTTTTTACTGCTCACCGTTTTTGGTCACCAGCGGATTTAACCGACAGTACAACAGTCAAAGCCCCGCACGCCGTACTTAGCCCACTGATCGGTCAAGAAGTTGACCAAGTGTTCGTCGACCACAACCAAATGGTTAAAAAAGGCGATCTTATCTATACGCTCAAAGCGGAAGATACAGAAAACCAACTTGAAGGGTTAGATGCACAAATTAAAGCAGCACAAGCTGAAATTTTAGCGCTCACACTGAAAATCGAAAATGATGAGCGTAACCTTAACCGCTTGAAGAAGCTGAACGATTTTGCTCAGCAATCTACACGCGATGATTTGCAAACTAGTATTGAGTCCACTCACGCTCAGATTGCCTCAGCTAACGCTCAAATTCTTGCAATTGAAGCACAAATCGCAACCGCAAAATGGCAAAACGATCGTCGTGAGATTCGTGCTCCGTTTGATGGACAGCTATCAATTACCAACATCACTGACGGCACTCGCGTGGGTAACATGCACCTATACGATACCAGCAAAAAATTTGTTGAAATGCGTATTGCAGACCAAACGTTCCGTGGGATCCAAATTGGTCAGTTTGCAGAGTTCTACGTTGATGCCTATCCAGGTGAAATTTTCCGTGGCCGTGTACACAGTGTGACAACCGGTACAGGTGAAGCGCGTGTATCGGTACTCAACGGGTCACAACATGTTCGTCAGCATGTGGGGAATAACATGGGATCTCACGGCCGTACGATCGTCATTGAATTCCAAGAGCCAGAAGGCTATAACGTCCCTATCGGTGCTACAGGTTCAGGCTGGGTTTCAGCAGAAAAACCTCACCCTATGCTTGGCTTTATGGATATCATTGGTGGCGCAACCGTTCGCTTGAAAGCCTACAAATCGTATCTATCAGCATTATAAGCGCCATCTCATTCTTTGAGAGGCCATGGTAGTTTTAGAGGAACAACGAAAAAGGGAAGCCCTCAATTGGCTTCCCTTTTCTTCATTTAGTGACAAGCTGCTTTACTTATTTCGTTCAGTCCATGCTTCTACTTGATGGTTAATGATCGGTTCTACAATACTGCTGAGCCATTGCTGTTTTGGTGAGTGGCGCAAGGAAGCTTTCATGATCAAAGCAACATCCAAGTTGAGTTTATGGTGGGCTTCTGATTCAAAGTAAGGCTCATACTTTAATGTAAAACAATCGTCCATCAACTCGTTCATGACGACTTGGCTGTCGACAATGATACCCACTTCAATATTCGGGTCTAGTCGGCGAAAATGATCAGTCGTATCGTTCACACCAGGAATTAAGAATTTGACGTATTCACCTTCTGTATTCCCAGCAAAATAACCCGCTCCCGAATGAATGCGTTTCTGATAAAAAGCCTGGGGCTTATCGTTGATCGCGTGGACACCTAAATCGACTTCTTCATTTAAAATCAGCGATTCAGAATGATGCCCCCATTGGCGCAGTTCAATAAGCGCATTGGTCTCTTTTCTCAGAGTAGTAATGAGTTCTGTACCAACATTGTCTAAATAAGGGCTCACAACATGTAAGGTCACTTTGTCCAAAGACATAGGATCAAAACGTTCTGGTTCGAGAGCAATCGTAAGTTGCTCAAGCGCATTCCTTACCTTTGGCTCAATCGATTCTGCATAACTGGTGGGAACAAGGCCCATTGAGTTTCGTAAAAACAGCGGATCCCCTAAATCTTCGCGCAATTGCGACAGCACTTTGGATACGTAGGATTGAGAACGGCCCAATTTAGTCGCCGCTCTCTGAGTGGAACGGGTTTGCATCAGTGCTAAAAATACATGTAGGGTATTTAAATCATTCATCTATGACCTATCACTATTCTGTTGTCTTTGATATTTATTCATTCGTGAACCTGGCATCACTACCGAAACGCCCTTTCAATGTTCTCGTCGTTTTTAGCAAGCGACAATTGGAATAAGCTTTATTCCAATTGTACGGGAACGTTTCGTTACAATACAACGCTAATTTACCTGTCTGTGTCACAAGGATTCATAGGCTTTCGTTTGAGGCAAGGAAGCTTCTTTAAGAGTGATTCAATAATGAAAACATCAATGTCTCGTGCTCTACCGAAAAATAAAATGCGATCGGCTGTTCCTCTGTTTACTCTATCTCTTTTAAGCGCTGCTGTATTGAGCACGACGTCTGTTCATGCAAGTGGCATTTTTATGCAAGAAGCGATCATTGCCAATGCGGGCACCACGGGTGCGGGTGACGGCGTTTACACGCAATCCGCAGCCGCGATGTGGACAAACCCCGCCACCATGTCTCACATGGGTGAGAGCATGACGACAGTCAATACTCTACTGCTTGATCTAGAGATGAACTACGCTGATGCTGATCAAGGGGAAAGCGGCAAAGCGCATACACTTATGCCTTCTATCGGTGTCTTTCACGCACGTCAACTTAATGATGACGTGCACCTCGGCCTTGCTCTAGGCACCGTTGGTGGTTCGAGTGTTGATTACGGCAGTGATTGGACGGGCAGAAATTTAATGACAGATACGACCCTAACAGCCGTCCAATTTAACCCTTCTCTTAGCTTTCGAGTAACAGACCAAGTCTCTTGGGGTATCGGTGCGCAGTTTAGTTGGGCCTCATTAGAAATGGGGATGGCGTCAGGAAATGTTCAACTAGAGAAATCATCGGATTGGGCATACGGGTTCAATGCAGGTGTCATGTACAAGCAAAGCGAAAATCTGGATCTTGGCTTTAGTTTCCGTTCAAAAGTAGAACACGATTTCTCAACCAATATCAGTGGCCCTGGCGATATTAACCCAGCCGTTGCTTCTGAGCTGGCTGTTCCAGCCATTATCGACATCAGTGCAAGCTATGCCTCGACCAATCAGCTAAATATCCTCGCTTCGATTCAGCTTCATCGTTGGAGTGAATGGGATCAAACAGTGTTTGATTTTGGAAAACTAAATAACAACCCAATCGGCTTAAACTCTATTAACCGTGATTGGGATGACGTGTGGAAATTTGCACTGGGTGCAGATTATCAGTTGAACTCAGACTGGCGCTTGAAAGCGGGCTTCTCATACGAAACCTCACCACAAGATGACCCTAGCAAACAATGGGTTGATCTGCCTGTTGGCGACCAATACCGCTACTCCGTGGGCGCAAGTACCACTTGGGATGATTACACCTTTGATGTCTTCTACGAATACGCTGATCTAGGCTCTGTTGATATTGCTGAGCGTAATATTGGTCCTGCTAGTATTGGCATCAATGGTGCATTTGACGGTCGTATTCACTTCGTTGGTATGAGTGTGACTTTCTAAATCAGCACGCTTAAAAAGAAGAACTCATGAACAAACGTTTAGTCGGTTTGCTCTCTCTTAGCTTGTACGCATTCAGCGCGCAAGCTGAAGAAGAAAAGCATCACGAAGATCCAACCAAAATCGTCACTAAAGTCGGGATTGCCTACGTTGATGGTGTGCAGTTTTCAGGCTCAATTGGGCTCGATGATGCACGCATGATCAATGCTCGCATTAACGCCGACGGTGATGAGTGGCGTTTGGGAGGCTCTTGGTTACTGCCAATGGGGATTCTCAACTTTAACTTTAGCCGAGCAGAATATGAGCCAGAAGGGTATAAAAATAACTACAGTATTGGCTCATTCATACCGCTGAGTTACTTTGATATTACCCCGCTAGGCTGGCAAATTTTCCCGATGGCCGGTTACAGCTATAACGATGGCGAGATCGCAGGAAAAGACTCAGAGAGCGACAACGATTATGTGATGACCCGCTTCACCTCTCATGGCGGTTACTTGGGCATGTTTGCTCTAAAGCCGTTAAGTGAAAAGTGGTCATTGATGACCTTTGGTGGCGGCTCTATGGGTTCCGATAACTACTCTGGCTACTGGGTCGGTACAGGTCTTAGTCATAAACTCACCCAATCTCAATCGTTCAACTTCTTCGGAGTCATAGCGGATGATGACTTTGGTCAGAATAATAGAATCGGTATTTCTTACACTTACGAGTTTAAGTAACGTCGCCACCTCATCATTAAAAAGCGCAGGTCTCACCGCGCTTTTTCTGTATTTCGCTTAATCTCAATCCAATCAGACACTAATCTATGGCTAAATCCGGCTTGTCCGAGCTGCTTGCTTTTTGTCTTTTATCGACGACTTCAAACACCACCAACAAGACCGCCGCCACCACAACACCAATGAAACAAAGGTATAGAGCACTATGGTAGTTAAAGACCTCCGCGACTGCGCCCACGGCAATGCTCGACACTAACGTACTGACACTGAGCAAATTTGAGAATAACGTGGATGCTGTACCTAACCGATCTTTCATCATATCTTGCAGAGCGACCATTCCTATCGTCGCGCAAATACCAATGAAAAAGCCATTCAACACCTGCGCCGCTAACATGGCGACAAAACTGGTTTGCGACAACATCACAAGGTAAAAAGCCGCGCCAGAGACCACCGCCATCAACATCACCTTAATGGTGCCCACTTTCTCAGCCATTTTACCCGCAGCCAGCATAACGGGGATTTCACACGCGGCCGCCATGCCAAATAAAAGCCCCAGCCAGCTCACATTGACTTTTAGCTCCTGAGAGAGATACAACGGAATGCTGGTGATGTACAGATTGTTCGCCGAAAACGCGCACACAACAATCAAACAATAAAGCATCACCATGCCACTCAATGGTTTATGATCGACTTTCTCGGCACGTTCCTCTTTTGTCACGACATTACCCGGAATATATTTCGCAATAACCAGTATCGCGACCGACACCGTTATCGCTGATACGGCAAACGTCGCACCAAAGCCAAACTGAGCCTTCAGCATAAAAGCCATAGGCGGACCAAACACCCAGGCAATGGCCAATCCTGCCCGCATTTTGGCTAAAAAGCTCGTACTGTTGGCCACATGACGATCACCGTATTCACGGCCCAACGCAAACAACTGGCCAAACGAAGCCCCGCTCACACTACCAAACACCACCGCGACCGCAATCGCTAACCAGTAATCTCGAATCACGATAAAGCTCGATACCAAAATCAAATAGCTGGTGAGTGAAACCATCAAAATCGTTTTTCTATTCCAATGGCTATCAGACCGTTTGGCAATAAAATGGGACACAGAAACAGAACTCACGACCACCAACGTCATGTAAGCGCTGAGCATCATAGGTGTTGCACCCAATTCCTCGACGATGAATAAGCTCGACAGAGGATAGAAAAATGCACCACATAGCCCGGTAACGAATGCGGTGAAGATGAACAACATGGCCATTTTATTATCTTGCATAGTACAAAACCTAATCTTTAGAAAAAGCCCCAATCGGACTTTTTACGCTCGGTACAGTTTACTCAATGATTATGAATATGATTGATGTTATTCGAGCCACCTTTAATACTATTCGTTCAATTTTTCTCCATTCTTTGACAGAATAGGCCTATCCTATTAATCTAGCGCCTAACAAAAAAAGTGGGTATAACCATGAAACCATTTAAAGAACGCGTCCTCAATACACCAAGCTTTGACTGGGTAGTAAGAGAGTTTCACTGTCTCGCTGAAAAGGATGAGGTTTCTTGTTCGTGGCACTATCATTCAGAATATGAGTTGGTGCTATACCTTGATCCAGACAACGCGTTCCAGGGCAGCTTTTTTGCAGGGGATGCCATAGGTGATATACACCACAACACATTACTTCTTTATGGTCCAGGTGTGCCGCATATGTTGGCAGGGAAAAGCACCAAAGACGATTACCATCATCATACGATCATTGTCTGGCTCTCTCATCAGTGGTTAGAGCGCTTAATCGAATTGCTGCCTGAAGCAAGAGACATCAAACGCCTATTGGATAATTCGGCTTATGGGCTTTCTTTTGATAGTGCGACAACAAAAAAGGTCGCCGCTTTACTTGAGGGAGTCACCAAGCTGGATCGTCATTATCAAGCGGTAAAGGTCATTGAAATATTGATAGAATTGTCTGAAGGCACCCACTCAGAAAAGCTATCAGCAACACCGTATCGCATTAAACCCGTATCGGAAGATTCAGAGCTAAACCAGCGTATTGAGAGAGCATCTCGATATATTGAAAACCATTACAGTCAGGGCATTAAAATATCCGACTTGTGCCAAAAACTCCACATGAGCGAAAGCTCTGCCTATCGGATGTTTGAGAGGCACTATGGGATGAGCTTTTCTGAGCACCTGAAACAATATCGAATCGGAAAGTCATGCGAACTGCTCATTAACACCCGTTTTCCTATCGCTCTGGTCGCAGAAAAAACCGGTTTCAAAAACCTGTCTAATTTCAATCGTCAATTCAAAGAGTTGAAAACCATGACACCCTCTGAGTTTCGCCATCGATTCCGCTAATTCATGATAATTCTCTATTAACCTAATATTTTCAAAGAAAATTCCTTCCGATAACGATCGTTTTACGTTGTTGTTTCCCTGATAAATATCGAGATAGCTCACGTTTTGAACTCTTGTGACTTTTTATTGAGCAAATTAAAGTTTACCTTATCTTCAAAATAATGAAGATAAATAGATATGCCCATTAATTACATCAGCAAAGAAGGCTCGGCGATCATGAGCATCGCCCAATACCTGATGACCACGACAGAAGGCGATCGTCTAAGAACGATTGATTCACTCTCTGAAGAGTTTTCTGTATCGGTCGGCTTTATTCAAAAAGCGCTCACAACCATAGAGCAGCGTGGCGCCGTAATGCTTTCAAAACAAGGTCGCAACGGCACCTTTATCACTCAATTGGATTACAGAGAATTAGTTGGCTGTGCGGGTTTAAGCAATGTGGTGTGTGCAATGCCATTGCCTTATACCCGTCATTACGAAGGCCTGGCTAGTGGCTTAAAAGCACAAATTGGAGATTTACCGCTTTATTTTGCCCATATGCGAGGGGCAAGTGTTCGCGCTGAATGCCTAAGAAATGGGACATATGATGTAGCGATTATGTCGAAACTAGCAGCCAAAGAGCTAGCGAGTGGTTTGGTCACCGCCATTGATTTGGGTGCACATTCCTATTCACACGAACATCGGCTGATTTTCAAAAAAGGCCGCTACGAGAGCATTCGCCGTGTCGGTGTTGACCCAGATTCACCCGATCAAAAAATATTAACAAGCCAAGCTTTTGCTGATAAGGACATTGAAATAGTCGAAATACATTATGGGGAGAGTTTAGCTCACTTAACCAAGGGTGATATCGACGCCGTGGTCTGGTTACCAGAAGCGATTGAGATGGAAAAATATGACTTAGATGAACGTTCCCTGAGTCACGTGCCGGCTTGTCGAGACGCTTCAGAGGCCGTGATGTTAGTCAATGGAGCTTCATCACACCTGACTATTTTGTTAAGAAAACTATTGAGAACCGATCAATTGCGTGAACATCAAAATGCGGTTGTGGAAGGCACGATCATCCCTAGTTACTAGCGAATATCGACCGTCAATAAATGACACACTATAGAAATCAACATGGAACTAGGAACCAACATGGAACAACTCGGAGCCAGCATGGAACAACGATTCGCCCTTTTGTTACAAGCCAATGCCATCAGCCAAAGGGCACATAATGGTGGGCTACAAGCCTTAGCGTTGATCGACAAAGAGCTTGGTCTGCCACACGATAATGAGCAATACCAAATGGCATTGACTCACCTGTGCCGCGCCGCTGATCGTATTTGGCAAGGTGACGCCATCAAAGAAGGTTTGGATTCTGAAGTACTTGACGAAATATATGAGGATTCTGATGTCGATATCGTTTTGAATTTGCATAGCAAGGTTCTTAGTTCAATGGATTTAAACGCGGTTCCAACAGCGGAAGAAAGCTTCATGATTGCCAATATCTACTCCTTGTACCAAGTTGGAAAAACATTACAAAATCAGGAATAAGAACGATGATCGACAGTACCGGTTACACCTATTGCCATGAGCATCTACACATCGATTTGTCACCTCAGAAAGACGATATCGACTGCCGCCTAGACCAGTATCAACTGCTGTGTGATGAAATGATGGCGTTGCAAACTCGCGGGGTACGTAACATCGTTGAAGTCACTAATGCTTTTATGGGTAGAAATCCTCATTTTATTGAAAATTTAATGAGCGACACGGGTATCAATGTACTGCTCTCTACTGGGTTTTACATCGAAGGCTTTTTCCCTGATTCACTCTACACCATGAGTGTTCAACAAATTGCTCAGGGAATGATCAAAGAAATTGAAGTGGGGATAGACAATTCAAACCTCAAAGCAAGCGTCATTGGTGAAATTGGCAGCAGTGAAAATGGCTTTAGTGAAACCGAACAAAACGTCTTTCGTGGTGCTGCCATCGCTCATTTGGAGACCGGACGCCCTATTTCCACTCATCAATCAATGAGTACGATGGGAAAAGCGCAAATTGAGTTACTCAAAAGTTGCTCGGTGCCAATGAACAAAGTCACCATTGGGCACTGTGATTTACGAGACAACTTAGATGACATCCTTTGGATGCTCGACCAAGGGTGCTACATCCAGTTCGATACGATAGGAAAAAACAGCTATTACCCCGATACCCATCGCGCCGAATCACTCCGCATTCTGTGCGAACGAGGCTACGCAGAACAAATCATGCTATCGATGGATATAACAAGGCGATCGCATTTGAAAGGCAATGGTGGCCTAGGATTTAGCTACCTCATTGATGAATTTATTCCTCTGCTCAAAGAGCATGGGATCACCGATCACCAAATAAGCACCATGTTACAAACGAACCCTACACGCTTGTTTGGATAAAGAGCACATACGCTCACAAAAAACGACACATGACAAAGGACGACACATGAAAAAAATTGCCATCGCTGGTTTGCAACGAGAGCAAATTAGAGATCAGATCGAGGCATCCGCTCCGGGTGTATTTGAATGCCATATTTTGACGGATATGGACGCGGCTATGCGAGTAAAGTCTGGAGATATGGACTACTTCATTGGTTGCTGTAATACCGGCGCAGGCGGTGCGCTTGCTATGGCCATCGCCATCATTGGTTTTGGGCAGAGTTGCACCATTGCAAAACCAGCCATCAAAGCCAAAGAAGAGGAAGTAAAACAATTTATCGAAAAGGGCTACGTGGCCTTTGGTCTTTCCGTTGAACACATAGAGCATGCCGTACCAATGCTCACTGGATTACTTGCTGAACAGTAGGGAAATAATATGGATATTATGCACATAGGACTCGTTGCCACACTCTGCGCAATGACCGCTTTAATCGCTAACATGAGTGCGGCCGTGTTCCACGATGGGATTCGACCGATCTTACCTCAACTTGTTGAGGGCAATATGACAAGACGCGATGCTGGTTCCGTCGCCTTTGGTCTCTCTATTGGCTTCGTCGCATCGGTGGGAATTTCATTCACCTTATCGACCGGATTACTCAACCCTTGGCTGCTTTTCTTACCAACCGATATTCTCGGTGTCATGATCGGTAGCCGTTTCCTTGCCGCTGCCGCGGGTGGTCTATGGGGTATATTGGTCGTGACCTCATTAGCCGGTGTTAATGCCGTCTTAACAGGTCTACCCGTGGACGCGTTAGGTGCATTGGGCGAACTAGGTACGCCAGTTATGTCGGCCTTTGCACTGTTCCCATTGCTGGCTATTTTCTACCAATTTGGTTGGAGAGCCGGTGCAATCGCTGCGGTTGTCATCTTAATGTCTCGTCTTATGATCATTAAGCATACAGGCATTTACCCAGAATCGATTCAGATCTTTGTCGGCATGCTGATGTTGATCTTGTTCGCTATTCGCAAGGACCTTTCTGATCGAAAACAAGGTATTGCAGCGCCTGATATGTCTGGCCTTCATGGTTTGTTTGATGAACGCACCAAGCGAATTGTCAAAAACTTACCCTTCCTAGCGGTGACGGGTGCTCTCATTGCTGCGGTCTCTAATGTCGGTATTTTTGCAGGATCAGAAGTCTCTATTTATTCCCTCGCAGACGCGTACCAAATGACGGATCCTGACGCAAAAGAGGCGGCAATGAAACAGGTGGCTCTGTCTGAATTTATGCGTGGCCTAGGTTTTATACCATTAATTGCAACCACGGCTTTGGCCACCGGTGTATATGGTGTGGTTGGAATGACATTTGTCTTTGTCGTCGGTTATTTATCACCCAACGTGCCCGTCGCAGCAGTACTTGGGGCGATTACAATTTGTGCTGAAGTTTATCTACTGCGTGGAATAGGCCGTTTCTTAGAGCAATTCCCATCGATTCGAAATGCCTCAGACAATATCCGAAATTCGATGAATACCTTAATGGAATTTGCTTTATTAATTGGTGGGGTCTTGGCGGTAATGAAGATGGGCGCCACTACGGGTTTCACCATTTTCGCCATGCTGTTCTTCTTAAATGAAGTATTAGGAAGACCGGTATTGAAGATTGCTGCACCTGCTGTCGCCGCTATTCTCACTGGTGTTATTTTAAATATTCTTCATGTGCTGGGTTTATTTGCTCTGTAATCATGTGGAATAACGTAACTCACTGTAAAAATTAACAAATAAATAGGCAGGCTGATCTTCAGCTTTATATAACACACCCACTTGAATTTGAAATCCATTATTAAGCAAGAGCATCAGAAATGATGTTCGGGATCAGCTCATGCCTAAAAAGGGGAGAACATGTTTTTAGAAGCGTTAGAAAAGCAAAATCCCAATTTAATTAATGCCACCCTAGCACTATTTAAACAGGGTAAATTACAGCCCGACACTGCGGTTATTGATGTAGACCAACTGCTCATCAACGCCAAATCAATGAAGCAGGTGGCGGACGAATCTGGGATACGTCTTTATGCAATGACCAAACAGTTTGGTCGCAATCCAACGATTGCCAAACTGCTCATAGAAGAATGTGGTTATGAAGGCATTGTATGCGTCGATTTCAAAGAAGCCCGACTCATGGCTGCACATGGATTGCCCATCGCCAATGTTGGCCATTTGGTGCAACCACCGAGCAATATGATTCATTCATTGGTTGCAAATATAAAGCCTCAGGTTATAACGGTGTATAGCCTTGAGAAAGCCCAAAAGATCTCTGACGCTGCCGTTATGGCTGGGCGACAACAAGGCTTACTGTTGAAGTTTTTCCATAGTCGAGACAAGCTTTACGTCAATCAAGAGTCTGGGTTTGCGCTATCACGCCTAGAAGAAGTCGTGCAGTCAATACAAGATATGCCGGGCGTTTATATCGAAGGGGTAACTCACTTTCCCTGCTTCTTGTACGACTCGGGTAGCAAACAAACCCAACCGACCCCAAACCTAATGACACTATTAGAGGCGAAACAAGGGCTAAATGCGTTGGGGATTCCCTGCAGCCAGGTGAACGCCCCCTCGTCCACCAACTCAGAAACGATCCCAATGCTGGCGAAATATGGATGCACCCACGGAGAGCCTGGCCACGCCCTAACCGGAACGACTCCAGCCAATGCTATCGAGCCACAAGTAGAGCGAATTGCCATGCTGTATCTCAGTGAAATCTCTCACCACCACGCCAACAACAGCTACTGTTTTGGCGGTGGGTATTATCGACGAGGGCTATTGGAAAATGCACGCGTTTACAGTGCTCATGGCAGTGAACGCACAGCGATCTTTAACGACGAAACCGACAGCATTGATTATCACCTGCGAATACCTGGGCATTACCCGATCGGCGCTCCAGTGATCATGGCTTATCGCACTCAGGTTTTCGTCACACGCAGTGATGTGGCTTTAGTTCGAGGAGTATCAACCGCACAGCCTTGTATCCTTGGGCTTTACGACTCATTAGGAAATGAGGTGACCTATGCCTAGATTCATTATCGTTGTATTGGATGGTTTTGGTGTGGGTGAAATGCCCGATGTCGCCCTCGTTAGACCACAAGATTGTGGATCGAACACTGCGAGTAAATTACTCGCACATTTCCCTCTAAAACGCTTGCCAGTACTAGAAAAACTTGGTCTACAGAATGTGGTCGATAACCCAGCTTCAATCATGTTAGCCAACCCACTGGCCAACACTGGACGGTCCAACCTCGCCCATCAAGGGGGGGACACGTTTATGGGGCATCAGGAAATCATGGGCACCCTGCCAAAGCCGCCATTAGAGCAGGCTTTTCAAGTGGCACTACCCGACATTGAAGCCGCTCTACTTAACCACGGATACAAAGCGGTTCGACATACTCAGCAAGGATTATCGGTTCTTGTCGTAGAAGAAGGCATTGTCATTGGTGACAATCTCGAGGCAGATTTAGGCCAAGTCTATAACCTTACGTGTAACTTCAACATCGTCCCTTTTAACAAGTTACTCGAAATCGCAGCGGTAGTAAGAGGCGCCAATCCGGTCAGTCGAAATATCGCATTTGGTGGCAATATTAGCGATGAAACGAATGGCATTCTGAACACCGACCTCCCCTTTGTTGAGCACTCTAATGAAGAAAAATATGCGGCCATGGAACGGGTATTCAATGCCATTGAAATCAAAAATGATGTGGATGGGAAACCAACATATATTGGGGTGAACTCCCCAGATAGTGGCGCTTACGATGAAGGCTTTCAAGTCGCTCATTTAGGCTACGGTGTAGACGCCAAAACTCAAGTCCCGTGGCAGCTCCACAACCAAGGGGTTCATACTTGGCTCTATGGAAAAGTGGCCGATATTGTACAAAACCCGCATGGAACCTCCTACACATCTGTCGTCGATACCAATGAAGTGTTTCGTCTGCTGAATCTCGATCTCTCCACAGAAAGCCACGGCTTCTTTTGCGCCAATATCCAAGAAACAGATCTTGCAGGCCACCAACAAGATCCCAAACAGTATTGGAAGATATTAGAAAAAGCCGATCGCGGGCTTAGTAGAGTGATGGAACAAATGACCGATCAAGACGTTCTTGTTGTGATGGCCGATCATGGGAACGACCCGTTTATCGGCCATACCAAACATACGCGCGAGCAGGTGCCTCTACTGGCCTACAAAAAAGGTCAACAGGCACTTAATCTTGGCGTACGTGCTACTATGTCAGATGTCGGCGCAACAGTAAGTGCCTACTTTGGTGCTGACCTTCCAGAAAATGGGACGCCTATTATACCATTGGTCCACACACCCCAAACATGACTATGCGATTAATTTCTATGTACGATTGAGTCACTCTTTACTCGCGATTCTGAGTCGCCTCTTTGCTTCCCCCCCTAAGTAATAAGCAAAGAGGTTTTTTCATTCCGTTGCCCACCAAATTCGCCAAACCACATTCTCAAAGCTGCCAAAAGACAAGTTTGAAACTTTTCTACTTCCGAAACTCGTTGCTCACGTGGCTATCCAAAGAAAGTGTGACAACAAAGTTTAGCAACATGATCTAGCCTCACTAGCTAGCACAAAGTTGGACAGAAACGTGATAAATAACTCTAATTTAGTAATTAATGAATTTGTTTAAGTATGGAAAGTCGCTTAACTTTTATCAAGTCTATATGGTGTAGACCAAATTATTTGGACCCAAAAATTTCATCCTGTATCCATTTGGAAAACAAGCGGTATTTAGGTCTGTGTTCCATGCCGTTCACGGTAATTAACCAGTAATGCTTATCTGTTAGAGCGGCATTAAATGGTGAAACAAGATCGCCTGACTTTAATAAATCCCTAACCAGTATCCAGCGACCCATAGCTACGCCTACGCCATTTATTGCAGCAGATGTTGAAGAGTGGAAATCATCCACAACAAAGCTTCGATGATTTTCTAGCTCACGTTCTTCTTCGGAAAGCCATTGCATCCAATTCGATGAGTTAACGTTCCTAATTACAGTTAACCCACTTAAAGAGGGCGCTTCATCGTCGAGATTGTGCTTTTTAGCATACTCACGACTACAAATTGGCAAAATACTTTCGCGAACTAGTTCCTCACTATACAGCCCTTCAACACCTTCACTGTAAACGATGGCGAGATCCATTGTTTCATCATCAAATCTTTGTGATTCGCTAGAGGTAATGATCTGCACATCGAGGTCAGGGTATCTCTCAATAAATTTAGGCACGTTGGGTATTAGAACTTGAGAGGCGAAATATGGAGAGGTACCAATGCGTATCGTGCCTGTTGGATTAGGGTTTTTTAGGTCGTCGATCACATTATCTACTAACTCAAATGATTGAGACACTGACTTGAAAAGTTGATTCCCTTCTGGTGTTAGAGCTATGTTCCTCGGCTTTCTGACAAACAGAGTGCATCCCACCTCTTCTTCGAGACTCTTTATCCTATGGCTTACTGCTGCTTGGGTTATCCCAAATTTCTTTCCTGTATTTGTAAAGCTAAGCGTTCTTGCCACGCTCAAAAATAGATAAACATTGCTGTGGTTAACCGATGCTCTAATCATAGATAATTGCCAATATGGATTACTTATATTTATGAGTACATCAGTATTCACGATTTGTAAACCCAGTTAACCCCTGTAATTCTAATGCATAAGAAAATTTCAGTTACACAACACAAAGGAATACAGCGTGAAAACATCATTAAAAGTTGTCGTTATTGGCGCAGGATCTAGCTACACCCCAGAACTGATTGAAGGGTTATTGCGTCGTTCTGATTCACTGCCAATTGGAGAGTTGTGGCTGGTCGATATTGAGGAAAGTCGATGGAAGGCTGAGATAATTTACGATCTTACAAAGCGTATGGCTGAGAGGGTCGGTAGTGAAATGAACATCATTCTTACTGAAGATAGAGCGTCTGCACTGGAAGATGCTGATTTTGTCTGCTCTCAATTCCGAGCCGGTTGCTTAGAGAGTCGTATTCGAGATGAAGGCATTGCTGCTAAGTATGGAATGATTGCCCAAGAGACAAATGGCATTGTTGGCTTGGCTAATGCCTGCAGAACTATCCCGATTGCGCTAGAGATTGCTTATGAAATGGAAGAGCTTTGCCCTGATGCATGGCTACTTAACTTCACGAATCCGTCTGGCATGGTGACAGAAGCGATTATTCAAAACAGTTCAACAAAAACCATCGGCCTTTGTAACGTTCCAGTGAATATGGAGCGAGGTGCAATGGAGCTGTTAAATGCTAAGCCTGAAGACTTCTTTATTCAAATTGCAGGGTTAAATCACCTAGTGTGGGCGCGTAAAATCCTCCATAAAAATCAAGACAAAATGCAATTCATTATAGATGAGGTTCTGGCCGGTAACGATAAAATGCGTCCTCAAAACATTGCTCAGTTTGATTGGTCAAGTGCCTTAATCAAAGACATGGGAATGCTGCCTTGTTCTTACCTTCGATATTTCTACGCAAGTGAAGATGTGTTGGCAAAGCTAGATCCGAAAGAGGGAGAAAACGTAAACCGAGCTGATGTTGTAAAAGAGATTGAAGCCAAACTGTTTGAAGTTTATCGAGATCCTGATCTGGCCGTTAAGCCAAAAGAGCTAGAGCTTCGTGGTGGTCAATATTATTCAGAATCAGCCTGTCGAATGATGAATGCGATTCACAACGATACGGGCGAAATCATGCATGTTAATACGCTGAACAAGGGCGCGATTCAAGGGTTGCCTGATGACTGTGCAGTGGAAGTCAGTGCAATGATAAAATCCTCTGGTGCTCATCCACTGAGCGTAGAAGCTTTCCCTGAAGATACTCTTCGATTAATTCAAACGATGAAGACCTTTGAAAGCCTCACAATTAAGGCTGCGATGAACGGTGATGTGAAAGCCGCATTACGCGCACTTGTTATGAATCCTCTTGTTGGTACTGGAGAGAAGCTTGAGATTGCTCTGAAAGAGACCTTGTTGCAAAACCTCAACTTACTTCCTGAATTTAAGCGCAAAGACATCGAGATTTTGAAGGGGGATTTTGAGTGAAGTTAATTATCAATGCCGATGATTTTGGCCTGACTAAAGGAACCAATTCAGCAATAGTTCAAGCGATGAAATTTGGCCTAGTGACAAGCACCACCTTGATGCTCAATCAATTAGGGACTGAAGATGCGATTGATATAATACAAACATACGACTTAGCCAACATTGGGCTTCACGTAAACATTTCGTCGGGTAAGGCGGTATCGAATATTGAAGATATTCCAGATCTTGTTGATGAAAATGGCATGTTCTTAGGACGCCGTCATCTAGCTAATGTGTGTGAGTCAATCTCATCGCATCAAGTCTATTTAGAGGCGATGAATCAGTACAAGTTGGCACTAAGTAAAGGGGTGAATATTAGTCATGTGGATTCACATCATTTTGCTGCTTTTTTGCCTAACTTGAAACGTGGATTTATAGAGTTCGCCAATGAAGTTGGCTTGCCAACCCGACGTCCTGATTACTATGACCAAGACTTAACCTCTTTGACGGTGCTAACACCAGATCAGTTTAGTGGGAAATTTTATGCAGGGCGATCGAATGAAGAAGGCTTCAAGCAAACCATTCTAGAGCTTAAAGAAAACAATCCTCGCGGAACGGCTGAAATCATGGCGCACCCTGCTCATTGCGACTTAGACCTAGCTGCAGTGTCTTCCTACACAGCACAACGCGAGCTTGAACTGAATATCCTTACCTCACCCCATATTAAACAATGGCTAGCTGAGCAAGGTGTGGAACTAATTAGCTTTAATGACTTACCAAGGAACAATCATGAAGAACGTTAACGTATTTGGCTATTTGCAAAAGGTTGGACAAGCCTTGATGGTCCCTATTGCGTGTTTACCTGCTGCAGCGATTTTAATGGGGGTAGGCTACTGGGTCGATCCGAACAGTTGGGGCAATGATAATGCGGTCGCTGCATTACTGATCAAAGCCGGTGGAGCAATACTCAAAAACATTCCATTACTGTTTGCTGTCGGTATTGCTTTTGGCATGTCAAAAGACCGCGATGGGTCAGCGGCCCTATCAGGGCTAGTGTGTTGGCTTGTCGTGATGGCACTACTTGATCCTGCTTCAATAGCAATGATTAAAGGGATCGACATTAGCGAAGTACCGGCAGCGTTTGCCAAATCGGATAACCAGTTTGTAGCTATTGTCGTTGGTATTGTGGCATCGGTGATATACAACCGATTCTCCGATACGCAGTTGCCTAAAGCGTTATCGTTCTTTAGTGGTAAGCGCCTTGTACCAATCTTAGCGGCTTTTGCGGGTATCGCGATAGCGGGCGTGTTCATGGAAATTTGGAACGGTCTTTTCTCTGGCATGACTAACTTTGGCACTTGGATGTATGAGCAAGGTGCTATTGGCTCTGGGTTATTTGGGTTCTTTAACCGATTGCTTATTCCTACGGGCTTACATCATGCGATCAACCCTGTTTTCTGGTACGACGTTGCCGGTATTAATGACATGCCTAACTTCTTAGGTGGCGCACAGTCTATCGCTGAAGGTCGCGCAGAGATTGGGGTTACTGGCCGTTACATGGCAGGTTTCTTCCCAGTCTTGATGTTTGGTCTGCCGGCCGCAGGCCTAGCAATGTATGTTACCGCGAAAAAGGAAAACAAATCTCGCGTTTCGTCACTGATGATAGCTGCTGCTTTTGCCTCGTTCTTTACTGGTGTAAGTGAGCCTATGGAGTTTGCCTTTATGTTCGCGGCTCCTGCTCTTTACGTCCTTCACTCTGTGTTCATGGGTATTTCTATGTACATCGCTTCGTCGATGGGATGGATTTCAGGCTTCGGTTTCTCAGCAGGCCTTGTTGACCTTGTACTGCAATCACATAACCCATTAGCAACTCAGTGGTACATGCTAATCCCACTGGGTTTATGTTTTGCCGTGCTGTACTTCGTTACATTCCGTTGGGCTATTCTTAAGTTCAATATAAAAACGGCCGGCCGTGAAGATGATAGTGATGAACTAGGCTCGACTACGACGCCTACCGACGAGTTAGAACTGGCGAAATCGTATGTAGCGGCACTGGGTGGCAAAGATAACCTTACTGAAATAAACGCCTGTATCACGCGCCTACGCTTATCGGTAAAAGACAAAACCTTGGTTAATGATAAGAAAATTAAATCTCTTGGCTCTTTGGGTGTCGTTCATGTCGGTGATCAGAACATGCAAATTATTATTGGCACTCAAGCCGAGTCCATTAGCTTACTAATGAAAACGGTTTAAGGATTGATGATGACCAGTAACACGTTATTAAGGCTGCCTATTGCGTTGGTATCAGCATCAATGGGTGTTTCTGGTCTAGCAACTGGCATTCAAGCCTCACAATTGGTTTTTATTAAACCATTGATTATCCCTTTGGCTTCACTGGCTGCGTTTATTCTTACAGTGATGATACTGAGCATGATTGCTCGAATGGCCTTCGATGCAAAAGGTCTGAAAGACGAGGTGCGCGTAGCGACGAAACGAAACTTCTTAGCATGCAGCACGATAACTATTTTCTTACTGTCGGGCCTAGTGCGTGAGCATGAAGTTTATCAGACGGCCTTATGGCTAGTAGGCACGGTAATACAAGTCCCGTTGCTGCTCGCCATCTTAATTGGGTGGGGAATCTATAAAGAAAAGACCCTTACTGAACTTAACCCAACGTTCTTGATTCCACCGTTAGCCAACGTTGTTTGCTCCATTTTTTCACCGGTTGAGTACATCGGAATTAGTCACCTGATGTATTTCACCGGAATGTTGATTGGTATTGTTGTTTACATAGCAATACTGGTTAAAACCCTGCAAGGGAAAGCTCCCCCTGTTCCTTTGTATCCGACGTTCTTTATTGGCCTTGCTACGCCATCAATGCTTTTACTCGGCTATCTGAAGATAGTTGGATTCACCGATCGCATTGCGGCTGGTATGTACGTCTGGTCTCTCTTGATTATTGTTGCTCTTGCAATAAACATGAAAAAATTTGAGGGGATGAAGTTTGGAGTATCAACGTGGGCTTTCACCTTTCCGCTTGCGGCATTTTCAACAGCGACATATAGGCTAGGCCTATTTACGGTAGGGCATTTTTTCTTATCCGCGACTTGTTTGGTCGTAGTGTATGTTGCGATTAAAACTGCAACTAACCTAAAGATTATTCTGAATCCTTAAGAGGAGCTGTGCGAAATAGGCTTGACACTCAAAAAGAGGAAATACAGATTAAAAGACATATTAAACATATTAAACATATTAAACA
>NZ_AJYQ02000058.1 GCF_000287055.2 Vibrio genomosp. F10 str. ZF-129
TTAACAGTAGCTTTATAACGCCGCGTTAAGGGGCGCAGGCACGCAATAAAAAAGCTACCGCACAGTGCCGTAACCACCGAACCCAACGCAAACTGAAAATGCCACGCGTGCCAAGTCCCTCTTGAACGCTTTGTTATGTGTTGTTTTGTTGATTAGTTAGGCTTTGATATCGCTTATCACTCACAAACCACGCAAGGCTATTGAGCGGAATACAAACAGCCAAAATCATTGCTGAAGTTATTGGAATGCTAGTAAAGAACTCTCCCCACTGATTTTGGTTAGTAAAGAGTGCAACACCTATTAACTTACCAGTAAATAGCCCGCCACCAATCATTAAGGTTTGAATCATAATGTAGTGGATAAACCCTTTTCTTCGCTTTTCTTCCCAGCGCTTCAACCATTTCTTTTGTGATTCGGTCATGCTCGCCCCTCAATTTAAGACAGTTACGTCAAGCTTATAGACAAATAATCTAAGAACTACAATTCTGGGACATTGTGCGAGTCACATCCAAATCTAAAGGAAACACATAACGCTCGCTTAAGCTGCAACCAAC
>NZ_AJYQ02000059.1 GCF_000287055.2 Vibrio genomosp. F10 str. ZF-129
TCGATGGGGTTCATTTCTGCCAACCGATTGGCCACCGCCAGGAAGATGGTGACTATCGCGAATCGTGGCAGCCACAAGTCATGACAGAGGCAGCAAGAAAAGCCGCAGAGTACAGTGCTGAGAAAATCGTTAACGCTCTGGGTGGATATGGTATTTTTGGTGTCGAATTGTTTATTAAGGGCGATAAAGTCATCTTTAACGAAGTCTCCCCTCGTCCGCATGACACGGGTTTGGTTACGCTCATCTCGCAAGAGCTTTCTGAATTTGCACTGCACGTTCGAGCATTTACGGGGATGCCAATCAACAGTATTACTCAATATGGCACCTCTGCTTCCGCGGTTATTTTAGGGCAAGGGACGTCAACTAATATCCGTTATGATGGACTCTGTGACGCATTAACAATGCCTCAAACCCAGGTACGTCTGTTTGGTAAGCCCGATATTGATGGTCGCCGTCGGTTAGGTGTAGCACTTACTCGTCGTAACAGCGTAGATAAAGCGATTGAAGATGCTATAAATAGCGCTCAAAAGATCAAAATTACTTATTGATTTAATGGCTATCATAGCGTTTCGCATGAGCCTGCCTATTGTTACCAGCTAGATCGAGTGTCAAGCTAGATTTAGTAAAAGGTAAGCACGATAAAAAATCCTAACCTTTAACGGGTTAGGATTTATTGTTTCTCAGCTGTCAACGCTTATGACCATCATCGTAATCGCTTAGACAGTTTTAAACGCTAGGCTTTTTCAATCAGCCATACTTCTTCTGCGAATCTGGTCAATCCTTTTTGAGCTCGTTTGGGATGATCTTCATCAGCATCATCACGATGCAAATGAGTGACCTTAAACTCTGAAAACAAGGCTTGTACTTCGCTTTTAGGAACGCTAAACGGAGGCCCTGCCATTTCTGTCTGCGGGTAGTCGAGCGTGACCAGTAAAATGCGACCTTTTTCTGCCAACTTCCCTTTAATCAACCTCACATAGTCACTGCGCATAGATTCAGGTAATGCGATGAGAGCTGCTCTGTCATAGACAATATCAACCAGTTCTATCGGCGCTGTAAAGACATCTCCGTTGTAAATAGAAAGCTCGTCGAACTGATACAGCTCATGTTGGCTACTTATCGTCGTCACGGTTGGTGTGTAAAAATGTTCAGCAAAGAAGGAACGCACGGCAATGTTACTTAACTCAACCCCTTGGACATCATCATGGCGGGTCGCCAACCACACCAAATCTTCTGATTTTCCACACAGTGGCACCAACACTGAATCGCTTCTTTTAGGTTGTGTTTTTGGCCAATACTGAATTAATAATGGATTCACGTCTTCCAAATGAAATCCAATTTGATTTGCGGCCCACTTACTGTGCCAAAAGTCTGGATCGTTCATTGTTGTTCCTTGTGTTTGAAGATATGTTGATAAGTGCATCGGATTTTAACGTGTTAAATTATTTATAACCAGTGTGTTCATATCCCATTAATATACGCCCGATATAATGACTACACAGTTCAGGATTGATTACGTTTTTCTAAGCCATTAGCGATAAAATGTGATCTATTTCTAGCTTCTCGCACTAAACGCGATAATAGGGTTTGATTTGGTTATTGGCCCCCCAATATCTAGTTTAACTGCTTAATTTGTCTGAACTTAGTGTCTTTTATATCCACTTTTTACTAGGTTACTTATTAAGGAGAATGAATGAGTCTTTTTCTTCGTACGACAGCAATGATGCTATTGATGCTGACCCGTGCACCTGCATTCGCAGCGCTTCCGACTTCACCAGCGGATGAAGACAAGCTTTCGACCAGTCATAACGAAGTATGCGCTAAGTTGTTTAAACACAATTTAAGCGGCTTGTACGCTATTCAATCAACCAACGTCACCCCGATTCAGCCATATTCAGACTTTGACACGCTCTACAGTAAATCTCATCAGGCGCAATTTGAACTTGAAGATATCTGTAACAGCACAGCATTACTGACCCAAACCCATGCCTACTTTGCTGGGATTAAATCTTCACATCGCGCCCAAGAAAAAATCAAACATGAACTTGGTGGAAAAGTGGATCGTATTACCGATGTTGCCAGAGCGACAATCATCGCGAACGATATTGAAAGCTTGATGGAAGTCTATGAAGCGTTGGATAGAGAAACGGAGATTGTAAAAATCAAAAACCGATTTAAAACTCCTGCCCCTTCTGGCTACCGAGATTTGAATTTATTGGTTAAGCTACCCAAGACCAATATTATCGCGGAAGTGCAAGTTCACCTGAAAGCGATTGCGGATGTGAAAAATGGACCCGAGCATGACCTTTACGAAGTAATACAACAAATTGAGCGTAAAGCGGCAGCCGAACAACGAGAGTTGCAACAATTTGAATTGACGCAAATTAATAAGATGAGAAATCAGTCTATGCAGTTGTATCAAGATGCGTGGCAACCCTATATCACTACACACATTAAGGCAGCATAACCGCTCGTTGGGCTTCTTTTACTCACTTTAACTCGGCGGGAGCCCGTCCAGAAGAACAAACTAACAGGCCAGGTGCAATTCGCATTTGGCCTTTTTATTTCCACGCAGAAGAGTTAGGCAAGTGTTTAGACCGATGTTTCTATAACGGGTATCCGTACAGTCTCTCATTGCATTTCATGAGTACATGCAAGACAATAGCGCCCCCCATTATCTATTGAGCAACGACATGACTCCCGCTATCTATTTGGTTAAAGGCCGAGACAAATCTTTACGTCGCAAACATCCTTGGGTTTTTTCACGGGGTATTCACCGTGTAGAAGGTGAACCGCAATCGGGAGAAACCGTTGATGTATACGCCAATAACGGTCAATGGCTGGCAAAAGCGGCGTATTCTCCTACCTCTCAGATCCGCGCGCGTGTTTGGAGTTTCGAGAAACGCGATATCGATAAAGCCTTCTTTGTCGAAAAAATCCGCCAAGCACAGCTATTGCGTGACGATATCATCGATCGTGATGGACTCACTGGCTACCGATTGATCGCTGCTGAGTCTGATTCACTTCCTGGTATCACCATCGATAGATTTCAAAATTACTTGGTGTGTCAGCTCCTTAGTGCTGGCGCTGAGTATAATAAGAGTACATTAGTTGATGCCCTCGTTGAGTGCTTTCCTGATTGCAATATCTATGAACGCTCTGATGTGGCGGTTCGTAAGAAAGAAGGCTTGCCTGAAACCGTCGGCGTGTTGCATGGTGATACACCACCTGAATCCGTCATTATTGAAGAGAATGGCGTTAAAATCAGTGTTGATATCATCAATGGTCATAAAACGGGGTTTTATCTCGATCAGCGAGATAGTCGTCAGCAATCGATGAAGTATGTTAAAGACAAAGACGTACTGAACTGCTTTTCATACACTGGCGGATTTGGCCTGTACGCGCTCAAAGGTGGAGCGAAGCGGGTAATCAACGCTGACGTGTCTCAGCCTGCTCTTGATACTGCCAAGTACAATGCAGAAATTAATGAATTCGATATTTCTAAAAAGCGCGCCGTATTTTTAAATGCCGATGTATTTAAGCTACTGCGTGAGTATCGCGATCAAGGAACGCAATTTGATGTGGTTGTTATGGACCCACCAAAGTTTGTTTCTAGTAAAAACAATCTAACATCTGGTGCTAACGGCTACAAAGATATCAACATGCTTGCGATGCAGATCCTCAAACCTGGTGGAACCTTGCTGACTTATTCTTGCTCTGGCTTAATGAGTGCAGACCTGTTCCAAAAAGTGATTGCCGATGCTGCGCTTGATGCAGGCCGAAGCGTAAAGTTTGTGGAGCGTTTTGAGCAAGCAGCCGATCACTTAATTGATACGGCCTACCCTGAAGGTTTTTACTTGAAAGGTTTTGCTTGTAAGGTGCTTTAACCTATCAATATCTGAATAAAAAAAGCCCGAATTTCCTAATAGAAATTCGGGCTTTTTATTTCGTTTTTAGCAAGAAACAGGGCCTTTCGGCCCTGTTTAAGATATTAAATATCTTGATACTTAATTGACATCAAATCATTGAGCAAACTTGCAGTTTCACCAATCTCATCACTGCTGAACTGGGTCGCTGCATCTTGTAAAACGATAACCTCAGTATCTTCACCGTGTGAAACTGTTAATTTTAGATCAGTACTATCTTCGACTGAGACTGAAATGTTAGCCAGTAAATCACTCATAGTGTCAGAATCAGACAACAATTCAGAGAGGTCGATACGGTCTTCATTTCGATTAAAGTCTGTAATGACATCCTCATGTGTTTCGAATTTACCATTAGATTCAGCCACCCATTTGAACGTATCAAGACCATCATCACCGGTTAAGAAATCATTACCTTGGCCACCAATGATAATGTCATTCCCTGAACCGCCACGTACAGCGTCGTTGCCTTCACCACCGTCTAAGATGTCATGGCCTGAGCCACCAAAAATTATGTCTGAGCCTTCTTCACCATAGACTTCATCATTTCCACCGCCTGCATGAGCTATGTCTAGACCAGGAGCGGAATATTTATCAAATCCCTGAAGTGACCTATCTTCTTGATCATAAGTATCAGTTAGCTCTTTTATATCCTTAGAAGAGAAATCTATTAGTGCTGAGTCAAATCTATCTTTAGGAATCTCATCCACATCTTGAGTTGGAGATCTGCTCTCACCTAGATAAATTGTATCCGAACCCATGCCCAAATTAACTGTATCGTTCCCAATACCTGTGTCTATAACAACGCCATTATGCTCATCGTAGTTTAAAAAGCGTTTACTTTCCGACTCAAATATCGTGGCGGCAGAACTAGACCAATCTAAACCAAAGCCTTGTAAAAATGAAACGTTGTCGATGCCGCCATTTGGTAAACTAGGATCAGCTGACAATGCCGTAGATGCCTCAACGCGAACGATACCTTTTTCGTCTTCGTCGCTCTTATTATTGTCCGTGTCTATCGCCCAATAAGTAAAAGTATCATTAATATCAACAGCGCCATTTACGACCATATCCACACTTGAAAGGTTAAACCCTGCTTGCGCATTGTTTGTTAGCGCTGTTCCAACTAATCTCACCTCATCAAACGTAGTATCATTTGAAGATATCGTCGCTCGCCCTGATTGATTATCAATAGCTGTTAATGACAGAGTTTGAGTACCAACAAGCTGACCGTTGTCAAATAAGTGGGCAATAACGACGGCTTTATCAGGGTTACCTAAATGACCGTTCAAGCTGTCTAGCGTAACCGAAAGTGAAGAGATATTACCTTGTTCGGAAACAATAGCGATATATTCTCCAATTTGAGTTTCTTTACCTTGCCCGTTCCCTTTGTCTAAGTCGCTATCTACATAGTAACCACCCTGAGACGGGTTTCCATCAAACTTGATCTGACTATCGTTTATAAACTTGCCATCAACAATAGTACCACCAGAGATAGACATATCGTTTACAGTTAAAGTATCGATACCTTCACCAACAAGAGCACCATTAGAGCTATCTATACTTGTTGTTACTTCGCTACCTCTGTCAGCAACATAGAATACTTTTGAAGTATCTGCTATTACGTCACCTTTATTAATCTCAGTGTAAGCGTTAACGCCAGTTTGATAATAAAGCTTCCCGTGTAAAGGCATATCGGCCAATTCGACTCGTGTAACTTTTCCTGCATCTGCATCATCTTCTACATCTGTAGCATGAGGTTCAAAGTTTACTTCAGCGACACTATGTTCAAATGAAATTGAAAAGTCATTAGCTGTTGGTAAGCCAATATCACCATTACCAGAGTCGCCACCCTCTACTTTTTCTAACACTTCGACATTGATGTAGTCGATTGACTCTGCGGTTAATCTACCGCCGATCGCTTGCGGGTCGTTATCATGAATAGCGTCATTTCTATTGGTATCTATTTCAGTCGATGTAGCAATGACCTTAATCGAGAATTTACCTGGATCTTCGACTTTAATCTGCAGCTCTGAAAGATCCCAGTCAGTAACGTCAAGTAGATCGTCTTTATTCTCTTCGGTAACGGTATACGTCCGAGCGTCATTCCCTTCACCGTCGATTAACATTGCCCCTACAGGCATCCCCATAAGCTCTACTTTTAAAGACTCTGATTTATCGAGTTCGTCGACTAACGATGCATTAATCTCACTTAACTTAATATAGGTATCTTCGTAGCCATAATTATCGACGGCTTTAAACGTGATGTTATCAAGTATTGCACCTGTAGAATCCGCTTCATCAGCTATCAGTAACAGCCTATATTTGCCCGATGACTCAATAGGTAGATTGAATGATTGACCATTTTCCCACCCTTCTGCTGTTGGATCAAAATCATACAATTCAATGGTACTATTTGGAACAATGTCACCATTTTCATCTAGCTGAAGTAGCTTCACAGACATGTCGGAAGAAGCAGGGTTCCCTTCGCGAGCAGCAATGTCGAACTCAAATTTGTAAAAACGACCAGCTACCAGATCCATATCGGTATAAAGGACTTTATCGCCATTTTCACCTTCAATTTCCATTACTTGATTGGTTGAATTCCCTGGCAGGTAAGTTCCTTCAGTCCCTACTTCAACGTGTTGACCCTCATTTGAAGTCAACCACTTTCCGATAGTACCGGCGCCTTCCACCTTATTAATCTCGATGTCACTATCCCAAGTTCCAGATTTGATTTGAACATCCTCAAAATCAATGGCTGCAACTTTCACGAACTCACCAATTGTTAGATTAGGTTGATCCGCATCTGGATGAACGTCAACGGTTAAACTGGTAGGCTCCTCGATAGCAATTCCGTTTTCATCTTGGCCAATGACAGTAAGGTTGAAATTTACATCACTATGTTGTGGAGCTTTAATTGATAGCTGCTCTAGATCAGAAACCGAAACCGTGACACTACTAGCGGTAATGTCGACTGGATCGTCACCAACGAAAACAACAGCACCTTCTGGGATATCACTGATTTTTACGTGAGTAACCGAGGTTTCATCGTCATTCAGTTCGATATTAAGCGCTATACGTTGATCTTCTACTCCATACGAGTTTGAAACCAACAACTCATCCACAGGCGTTATATTCACAATTGAAGTTGCGGATTCAGACTCTAGCCCCGCTCCATCGGTAACGGTAATGTTGATTTGTCGTGGAGTTTCATCGGGAGTGTCGCTTGAATTTGTAAATTGAACATTTCCTAAGAAAGACTCAAATTCTTGTGCCGATACACCGCCCAAGGTATCAGAGACAATCAACAAAGTAATGATGCCATTAGCAACTGCTTTTTCAACACTAAAGCCTTGAGCCTGAATCCAAGTTAAATCATCACCATCTTTACCATTGCTCAGGACTACCTTCATTGATTGAACGTTGTCTTTATCATCGAAGATATCAGCCTTTGTATCTGCAATAGAAACAGCAGGGCCATCTTCAGTGAAAGTGGTCTCATACCCTGTAGAACCCGCTACTTCTGTCACTTTAATAACTAGGTCATCAAAATCGTTATCTTCTCTTTCTTGACGTTGGTCATCAAAGCTTAAGACTACATTACCATCGTCATCCAACGATGTTCTTAGCTGGCTATCTTCTTCACGCCCAGTAAAGACATGAGTCGTCTTAAGCTCACCATCAACGATCAGTTTTCCTTCTGCGTTGATTTCCAACTTATTCACACCGCTAACGATGTTTGCACCGTTTGGAATTAGGAAGTAATCAACATTATCTAAAGAAGTGAGAGTCCCTAAGTTCGGATCATTGACATCATTAGCATTGTCAATTAGGACATGAAGTTCTTGAGTTTGAGACAATTCGTCATAAACATAGTAACCAAACACATTGTTATAACCCGCATTCTCACTAACGAATTCGAGTTTATATTCAGACCCATCAAGATCAATCGTTGGTTTTTCATTGTCGAAAATCGTCGCAGTTCCTGCAATGGAATCACTTTGAGTCAGCGTTTTAGCAAATAGTAAAAACTGTTCGTTATCATCACTAAAATCATCGTTAACCGTGTTCACGACGACATCAAACGATTGTACATCCCCCGGAATTTCTAACTGGAAGCGGCCATTAATGACATCAATTGTCTTTTCTGTATCACCGTACTTGATCGTAACGCTACTCGTGTCAAAGTCTTCTGGAGACGTCGCGCTTGCGTTACCAAATCGCAAACTGACAACTGTATCCGTGTCACTTTGGTTCGATAGCTCAACCGTGAAAGTACCTGCTTTTCCTTCTTCAATCCTGACGTCAGAAACACTCTCAACAGTTGGACGGTCATCGTCTGCTGGTTGGTCACCACCTGGATCAACGCTACCATCATCAACAATGTTGGTCGAACCTTTCGCTGTTGCTATGTCGGTATCACCTGTTTTACCTGATACCAGTAATTCAAATTGCTCAGGACCTTCATAAAGTGAATCTTGCTGCGTACCTACTTCTACAAATACTGCGGTTACAAATGGTGGTACGGTAGTTTTACCACCTTCTACTAACAACGGAACCTTAACGTCATTACCATCTAGGTAGTATGCTGTGATAGTGCCGTTTAAATCATCGGCTTCAGCGGTATTTTCTTCGCCGTCAACGCTCGTTGAAAGAGTAAGCTCAGTGGACTGATCTGATGGTACAGAGAGATTGACCTGAAATGTTGCGGCTGATCCTTCCGATACATCACCTTGGCTAACAACGGATAACGTCGGAATATCCATGTTTTCAATGGTGCCTGTCGCAGAGGCACCATCTTCACCGCCAATGCGTAAAGAGTAAGTCTCATCGAGTTCGTGTACACCGTCTTTCTGTGTCGGAATCAGAACTGTAAAGTCTTTAACACCAACGGGAATCACGATCTCATTGCTATTGGCATCGTAAGTAACGCCATTAGTAAAGACAAGATCCAACAGGTCAACATCTGAATCGTTTGCGGTATCAGTACCTAGCCCAAACTCAATGTCTAAGCGTGTTTCTACCAATACCCCAGAATCTAAGTTCACTTTGAAAGCCATATCTGTACCTTCAGGAACAGATTCAGACAACAACGAGACGGAATCAACTACCGCCGGAATCGGTGCTGGGTTAACAATCACATTTACCGTTGCACTATCGTATCCACCGTTATCGTCAGTAATTTGGTATTCAAACGTCGTGGTTCCAACGAAGTCATCATCTAAATCAAAGTAAACCACGCCATTTTCAATACGAGCTTCGCCTTCGGTTTCTCCATAAACATAGGTAATGCGTAGGCTATCACCCTCAGGGTCAGTATCGTTGTTTAGTAGTTCTGATGCTGGAATCTCGAGTATGCCGCCTTGATTAACCGCGTACGCGCCTTCACTTGATGCTTTAAAGCCTGTCAAGAAGTAGTCAGAAGAGTCATCACCTCGGGCCGGTGTATTAACAAAGTCGATAGATTCAAAGACTATACTGTCGAACGCTACACCTTCTAAGTCGCCTGCGTCATAGCTATAGGTACCTTTATTGCTACCTTCATTTGCTACAAACGTATCACTCGCGACTGCTACACCATCTAAGTAAGCAACCCATTTCCCTTGTTCATGGTTATCTGAACCACCTTCACCTTTATACAGGTTTGATGTTGTGAAACTGAATTCTGTAACGGGTTTATCTAGATTAATAATAAACTGCTCAGACTCTCCGTCTTCGCGGTTAAATTGAATTTGCGATGCAATACCACCGTTTTCATGGCCGCTAACACCACGTTTAATTCCGCTGTCTGTGATGTCTCTGTCTTCGGTTTGATAACGCGCAGAAATAGCGGCACCTTCACCCAATGAGCCATCATCAGTACTCCATGAGCCACCATTATTAAATGAACCAAGGCTAACGCTGAATTCAACAGGGTCATTAGTCGCGATAGGTGCACTACTTGGTGTGCCAATAGTGACTGTAGATTCGTCGCTAAAGTTACCATCGGAATCTACAGCGCGGTAGTCAAAAGTATCCGTCGCTTCTGTTTCTATATAACGAAGTTCCCAGTTGCCATTTCCATCTGTACCTAAATCGACCTTAGTGATTTCTGCACCTTCAGGCAATGTAAAGCCGTCTGAAGGGATGGTAATTTCATGGAATAAGTTCGTATCACCGGCTGTTGATTTTTGGTAGCTGAATGTTTCACTGCTTTCTACATCATCAATAGTGTAAAAAACCGTAATCTGGACACTCGATTCATCCTTAGTGTTTAGGTTTTCATCAAACCAACCACCGAGCCCATCTAAACCAAGAGTAACGCTATCAGCTGGGCGATCATCAAAGGTGATAGAGATGGTTTCGTTGCTTTGAATACCACCATCGTTTTTGGCGCCAATTCCGTAGCCAACATGATCAGCGTTTGGATCGCCGAGATATTGCACGAGCGGACCATTTGAAGAGCTAATGGTAACTTTATCGCCATTTTCTAGAGTAAGTAGACGTTCATTTGCTTTGTCAGTTGCTTCCCCCCAGTTAAGGAACTCAGTTCTATTCGCCTCTTGCTCGCCTAGTTGAGCATCTTTAACCCCTAACACAAACCCTTCGGAGTCAGCATTAGGTTCATATTGAATTAGGTTTGGATCAAACTGTGTATACTCAGTGTCGCCTTCACCGCTATATAGATCGGCTTTTGTGATTTGAATATTGTTATACCAAAGCGTTCCGTGATCAGGTAATTCAGTAATGACCACTTGGACATTCGCTTGGCTATCGGCATCATCTTCGGTATCGGAGATATGATCAGTGCCTTCCCCTTCAATAGATCCCGTCCCTGTATCAAACTGAACAAAGGTTCTTCCTGATGATTCCACTTGCGCGGTAAAATCTTCTGCTTCTGGTGGGTTGTCTGTTGCATCGGTGATAACGCCAGTAGCCGTTGATACTGTATTTCCAACAACTAACTCACTAGTGGTTGATGCAGTAAGGCCTACAACTTCGTTGGACTCATAGCTGTCATCATCGAGCACTTTAACAAAGACTTGTGTTGACGTTTCACCAGCTTTGACAATTAAATCCGACGGTTCCGCTTCTTTAAATCCGCCATTCCCATCTGATACATAAAATACTTCGTCGGCATAGTCTATTCCAGCCGATGCATCCGCTGTCGTTGAATCACCGTCAATGGCAGCTGACAAGGTAAAGGCAACATTTTCACCGACCACATTACCCAGTACTACGTTGAAGCCTAGGAATACATAATCCCCTTCTTCAACGGTGTTTCCACCCTTGATTTGGAATGTTGCAGTTGTGTCTTCATCGACATTAGGATTGCCTACTCCGCGATCGTCTTCGATGATGCCTGTGCCTTCCGCAGAAGGTGTCTTGACAAATTCGCTGCCACTAGTGGCAAATAAGGTGACCGATTCCTTCTCTTCTGTTTCTGCATCATCTTTAACTTGGACAAAAACTTGTAATTCTGTCGTACCAGGCATTAGCGTTAAGTCAGCATCGGTAATTGGTCGGTAACCGCCTTCTCCGTCAGACACAAAGATCCCATCTAGGTAATCGGAGCCTATGTCAGCGGTGTCATTAGCGCCACCAAGTGTTAGACCTAAAGTGACGCTTTCTGATACCGGTTCATCAAGCTTTATGGTAAAGGAAAGGTAGGCATTATTGGCCTCTTGGACTGGGAGGTCATCAGCTTCCACTGTCATCTCGGCAACGGCCAATACCGTTACGTCAATAGTTACGGTATCAAAACCACCTTGACCATCACTGACTTGAACATCAAACTTATCAACACCGTCGTATTCTTCGTTCGGGGTATAGACCCAGTTACCTTCCTTGTCTATGGTAACCGTTCCATTCTCAGCTTGGGTAAGAATAGTGTAAGCTAGGTCATCACCATCAACATCAGTTGCTACTACGCTTCCAGACACAGGGACGTCTTCTTTCGTTACAACACTTATGTTTTCATCATCACCAAGTGGCTCGCCGTCTTTTTCAAAAACAGGGGCGTCATTTACTGGCTTAACATTAACGGTGACTAAAGCAGTATCAGTGCCACCATTCCCATCCGAAATGGTGTATTCAAAGGTGGTTATACCGTTAAAGTCTTGTGCTGGTTCGAAAACAACCTTGCCGTCAACAATACTCACGCTACCTTCGATGTCGTTGGTCATTTTAACATCAGTAATCGTTAATTCATCGCCGTCAACATCATAATCGTTACCAAGTAATTGTTGATGTGGGATTTCCAGAATCGTGTCTTCGTCAGTAGTGAGATCGACTAATATTTCTTGGAGTTTAACATTGTCTAGGTACGTACCGCTGTTATCACCTTCTCTACCCACTTCGACAAAGCTAACGGTATTATCCCCTTCTATTCCAATCACTTCGAAAGTATGGGTTTCCATCACATTCGTATCAGGAGTAATTGTGGCAATAACTTGTCCATTCCAAACAACTTGAACTTTTGCTGTGTGATTATCAGAACGTGCTGCTACGTCAACCGACAGTTGATAGCTTTCTCCTGATTTCACACCATTAACGTTTTGAGAAAGGGTTACATTGTCTCCACGACCACCTTCACCTTCCATATCGATATAACGTTCGCCATCTGTTGTTACACGATTATAGCCATCGTTAACGACGTCTAGTTTTCCTGAATTTGCACTATAGTCCCAACCGTCTAGGGTACTCGATCTATCGCCCCAACCCGTCGATTTATCACTGGTAAAGTCTTCAAAACTGCCGTTTGTAATTAAGTTTTCGCCTACTGCATGGACATCGTCGGTTGCCACTGGTGCGTCGTTCACAGGCGTAACATTTAAAGTAACTGTTGCTGTATCTGTACCTCCATTTCCATCAGAAATGGTGTACTCAAACGTCGCTTCACCGTTATAGTCTCTGTCTGGAGTAAACGTAATTGTCTTATTTTGGTAATCAACAACGAATTGACCGTTAGCGGCGTTAGTGACATTAGTGACCTGAAGAGTGTCCCCATCAACATCACTATCGTTACCAAGCAATTCAGCAAATGAGATAGTAATCGGTTGATCTTCTTCCGTTGTAAGATCTGGCTGCTGAATACCTGTTACCGATATGTTGTCTAGTAGCGCTCCTAGAGAATCAGAAGCTCCAGAACCAGCAAAGCTAATCACGGTATCATCACTTGCTACGTCAAACTGACCAGTAATGCGATACCAGCCGTTTGAGTCAACTTCACTAATTTGTACATCTAGCCCATCGTGATCCGTTAATGTGCCATCAGCATTAACCGTTATCGTTACTCCAGCAACGCTGAACGTCATATTTGAGGAAGTATTCCCACCATTATGACGAGGGTTATAGTCAAACTCTACACGTAAGCTATCTTGTCCGGATGTATCGATAGTTGTTGAAATCGACGTATTTTGGTGTGCATCAAGTTCAGCGAGATAATCACCATCTGTGGCTTTGGCAATTAAGCCATCATGCTGTACTTCTAAACCGTGAGTTGCTTTCCATTCTCCAAGTTGATCACCTTGAACAACTGTCCATCGGCTTGTTGATGTCATTCCTTCAAATGACTCAGTGAACAGCAACGTTTCATTTGGTACGTTGTAACTATCGTCGGTTGCAATTGGGCCATCGTTTGTGCCCGTTAAGTCAAGACTCACGGTGTGCTCAACCGTCGCCCCGTTTTCATCCAACACTTGCACGGTGAACGTCAATGGAATTTCTTGGTCTTCTGTTAATGCCTGCGTTGCGGCCAGGCTGTTGTCCAGCTCGTACGTCCATTTCCCATCTTGAGTAATCGAGAAAGTCCCGTAGGTCGCATCCGGCGTCCCCACCACAGACCACGTCAAGGTCGAATCGTCTTGATCGACGTCATTGGCAACCAACTGACCCGTTGCACTGATTGTGCCGGCCACAGTATCACCCGCATCCGTGTAACCCGCTTCCACGACGCTGCCCGTCGAGACGCTCTCAGTGGCATTAATGGTTGGAATATCATTGGTGCCTCTAACAATAACATCGACCGTTCCGGTGCCAGTACCATCAAATGATGTCACGTCAAACGACAGTGGAATTTCTGCGCCTTCAGGAAGTTGCTGTACAGCGTCACTTTCATTATCTAACGTAAATGACCAGTTACCTTCTTCATCTACCGTAAAAATACCGTATTCATTTGAAACCGTTACGGGTGTGACAAACTGCTCACCAGCATCAACATCAACAATTGAAAGTGTTCCCGTTGCAACGGAAAGATCGGCGTTATCTTCAACAACCTCACCAGCATCATCAGAAACTGTCGCAGGATCATTAACTGGCGTGACGCCAACCTGTACAACAAGAGTATCTGTTCCGCCTCGGCCATCTGAAACCTCAACAGTAAAGTTGTCTGGGCCATTGTAGTTTTCATTCGGTGTGTATTCCCATGAGCCGTCTGGGTTAACGACTACAGTACCGTTCTCAGGAGCAGAGGTTTGTGAATAAACAAGGCTGTCACCGTTACTGTCTGTTGCAGAAAACTGCCCGCTTACCGGCGTGTCTTCTTCAGTAAAAATCGCAAGAGTATCGCCTAGA
>NZ_AJYQ02000060.1 GCF_000287055.2 Vibrio genomosp. F10 str. ZF-129
AATCACAGCGAGTCTTAACGCCGCGTTAAGGGGCGCGGGCACGTAATACAAAAGCTACCGCATAGTGCCGTAACCACTAAACCCAACGCAAACTGAAAATGCCACGCGTGCCAAGTCCCTCTTTAACGCTTTGTTATGCGGTTTTTACCACAAGCATCTGGGTTGCGCCTTTTTGAAACTCATATTCAACGCTTTCTAGGCTTACAGATGCACCAAGGCTCTCTAAGTGCCTAATCACCCCAGATACGTAACTTGAGGGGTTACCATTTAACGAAATCAAAGGGTATATCCTAACCTCTTGTGATACGCGAACAAGCTCGGTAATAGCTTGAATATGCTCTAGTTCAGATAAATGCTCGTCATAAAGAAACAAAAAGTGAGAACACAATGCTAGATCAAATTCTTTGTCGTCAAATGGAAGTTGAGGTAGTGAGCCATTAACGTACCTTTGCGAATTTTTACCATCTTCATAATCAGCTAAAAAGTGGTTCATTGCCATCATTCTAGTGTTCTCTAACGCCTGCGGAGAGCCTAATATATCCCAAACATAACCATCCACATTTTCCGTTAGCTGCTGCATTATTATAGGGCGGACTTCATCGATCCTACGGCTGATTTGCTGTTTAGAAAGCTGATAAATAGGGTCAATTGAAACTACATTGCGCCCGCTTTGAGTCAATTCTGCATTAAAGCTTGCAGGGCCATCACCGCACCCAAGGATTCTTTTCTCTTTATCTTCTTCAAGTATGTTAAACATTAGCTCATATTCTTTGAGCGTTCGTCCCCAAGGAACAACATTTTCTAATTGCAATTATAAAGTCCTTTTTTATGATTAACGTTTGCCGCATAACGCTCTGCTAAGCGGCAAATAAACC
>NZ_AJYQ02000061.1 GCF_000287055.2 Vibrio genomosp. F10 str. ZF-129
TTGAAGTAGAAGCAAAAGTGCCAAGCGTTGTGAATCCATCTTAAATTGCTTGTTAGTTGCGAGCCAAACATTTCTGGTAGAACACTTTATCTACGCCTTGTCGTGGATAGTCAGTATATCGACCAACCTCGCTATACCCATGCTGTTCATAAAACTTTGGTGCTTGGAAGGTATACGTATCCAAGAACACGTTCATTACACCACGATTCTTGGCTTCTAGTTCGGCAAGTTGGAGTAGCTTCGTTCCATACCCTGAACCACGGAGTGGCTTTGATAACCAAAGATAGTTCACATGGAGAGTTGTAAATAATAGGTTCCCTATTAATCCACCAAGAATTTTACCGTCCTCATTTCGAACGAAATAACCCACGGTATTCTCATCAAGATCAGGGAAATGTGGTTCATTAAATACTGATAAACCATTGTAAATTTCTGATATTTCTTCCTCTGAGGGAGACACACTAAAATCGATATTCATTCTAACCTCAAACTCAATAGCAACTAACGCTCTGCTAAGCGGCAAATAAAC
>NZ_AJYQ02000062.1 GCF_000287055.2 Vibrio genomosp. F10 str. ZF-129
GCTGTTTATTTGCCGCTTAGCAGAGCGTTATATGCTATTACTGGCCAACCTTATCTACATCACATTAAGTCTTTAAATTTAATATTAAAATCATTGATCATTTATCATGGAGGATTAGCTATGCCAGGCGCATTTGCACATATAACAGCTGTTAATTTCGCAATAAGTAATTCAAATCTCAAATCATTAAATATGCCTAAAAAAGCAAAGTTAGCTCTCAGCCGAAATCAAAAATTCGTTGAGCTAGGCTGTGTCAGTCCTGACTTTCCTTATTTAAAATTAGGAAGTCCAGACCAAAATGAATGGGCCGATAAGATGCATTATGAGAAAGTAGGCGTCTTAATAAGAAAAGCAATATTACTTGTAAAAAATTTATCAGGCGAGGATCAAGAGAAAGCATTTGCTTGGCTTTGTGGTTTTGTTGCCCATGTCATTTCTGATATTACAATTCACCCTGTTGTTGAGATGAGAGTTGGGCCATACCATGAAAATTCTCAAGAACATCGAATTTGTGAGATGAATCAAGATGCGTATATATGGCCAAAGTTAAACTTAGGTGAAATCGGTTATGCTGAGAGGGTGAAAAATAATATTGGATCTTGTAACGATCCTACAAACCCATCGAATTTAGATAGAATAATTACTAAGCTATGGGAAACTTGCTTAAAGGATGTTTTTCCTGAAAAAGCTGACTCTACACATCCTGATATTAACGGTTGGTATAAAGGCTTTCAGTTTATAGTTGATAATATTGAAGAGGGTTATCGACTTTTTCCTTTAGCTAGACATGTTGCTGCGAAACAAGGGTTGGTTTATCCAAGTTTGGAAGAGATAGATGAATCTTATATTAAAGCTTTGAAAACACCTTGTGGGATAGAAGATTATGATTCAATTTTCGAACGAGCAGTTGAAAATGTGAAGCAATACTTGTGTTACTTGTCTAACGCTGTTTTTGATGATGGTAGTGTTGATATGTTTTTAAATTGGAACTTAGACACTGGTCGTTGTGAAAAGGAAATGTTGACTGCTTGGAGTAACTCATGAAATATCTAAACTTATTAATATTATCAATGTTAACTGCTGGATGCGCTGTATCTAAACCATATAACGATGAAAAAATGTATGACTTAGCTTCCCAATTTAAAGATCTTGCTCAAACTGTCGATGGATCCATTAAATTTGGTGATGTCATGATTGATAGCGGTGCACAGGCCTTAGAAATTGTTTCAACAGAGCAACCTGATAAGGTTGCACCTTTTGTTAAATATACAATTAAAGCTGAAATGCAAGGCGACAATGCCGTACTTCTATTGTGTGAAGAAGATGTTGCCTTAATCGAAGATGCAGGGTGTAACGCTGTACTTGATAAAGTTTATTGGCATGAACTTAAAAGTAATAGTTGTGTGATTACATTGCAAAGTAATCAGGTATGCAATTAGAGAACGCATATAACAAAGCATTTAAGAGTGATTCCCAACGCTTGGCATTTTTAGCTCAAGGTTGGGTTTCGTGTTTACGGCGCAATGGTTTAGGTCAGCTGACAGCGTTGCTCACACCTTAATGCGGCGTTAAGACTCG
>NZ_AJYQ02000063.1 GCF_000287055.2 Vibrio genomosp. F10 str. ZF-129
AACCTTTCAACGTAATAGGCCGCCTAACGCTGCATTAAGGTGCGAACAACGCTAAATCTCCAAACCCAAACCACTCCACCTTAAACACTAAAGCCAAATTTAAACTGAAGTCGCCAAGCGTTGTGAGTCACTCTTGAATGCCTTGTTATGTCACGACCAAAGTCAGTCAAATTTAAGTGAAATATACTTTTAATATAATAAGGTAGCTGTAAATAGACAAAAAATCGAAGCCGAAGTATTTGTTATCGCACTACCTTGAGTAGCGCTAGCGCGATCTCTTGAATTGTCGCGCAATTAAGGATCGCGAAAGCGCCTCAAGGTTAGCATGGAAATAACTAATATTCGTCCTTTTTGCCGTCTTTCTTCCACCCCGTTAGATTACACTCAAACTTGAGTATCATTACCGTACATCCAACCTGTGATGACCGTCGTGTCATAACGCCTACTTAAGCGGAAAAATATAGTTGGCTATAATGTGAACGAAGTGAAACAGCCAACTGTATTTTTTCCGTTTGAAGTTCTTGTTAGGTTTATATTTGATAGGTTAAATCTCCGTTTCCATCCGTAACATTCGGGATACCATTTTTCAAAAACTTAAGGTTATTGTAATGAGGATTAGGATGATTATAAGAATTATCACCAACAGAAATAGCACAATCTTCTACCGAAAGCTCATTAGACCAATCATGAACAGAGAAATGCCCAGCCGCTCCACCATGATGAGGAGCAACCAAAACTGTTTTCTTATTAGAATACTTACCTAATATTGCCACTAATATCTTGCAGTAATGGTGGTCACCTGTCAGTAAAGCTAACTTTTCAGCTCCTTTCACGGCTAAAACTATACCTGTTTGATTTCTTGAGCGTCCATTAGTTGCACGATAAAGATCTATAGAATGCGAAGATATCAATAAATTTAGATCTATAGTTCTTCCAATTCTCTCCGTGTTAGGAATCAGCTTAAACGGAACTTTGTTATTCAAAATGTTATCAATTGCTTTTTGGTAAACTAACGTAGATGGTATATTAGTTGGCCCATACACAGCTTTTACTTTAGAAAAATTATCTTTGCTTAGATACTTAAGTGATTGAAAATGGTCCATATCCCAATGACTAATAATTATATAAACTGATTTTTCACTAAAATTTTTAAAACGTCTGTCAATAAGTTTTCTTATTTGAGTTTCTGAATATCTCGAAGATGCCCCTAGATCGTAAATAACCGTATCACTATTTGTTTTTATCTCATTCCAATTACCTTGTCCACAATCTACAACGACCAATTCATGCGCTAAGCCCATTGGATCAACGTTGATTGTTTCATCATACTTAGAATCCAAACTTTCAACTTTAGTCAATAATTCAGTAAACGATTCGATTTGACGTTTAATTTGAAATTTGTTCCGATAGAATGCACCACCTTCATCTTCTTTATCTGGAGATATTTCAATTATTTGGACGTCCTCGGCTTCATACTTAATCAACGGAAATCTATACCAGGAACCGGCATACATGATTTTTCTACCTTGGTATGGCAAAGTTAACCCATAAAATTTTGGATCTGAACTGCTAATCTCAATTTCAAAAACTTCCAGAAATGCCGAAAGATCTTTCTCTGATTTAAAATCTATTGTGTAATCAACAATACCTACATCTCTCTGTGCTGCGTAACTTTCTATATAGATATCTACAAAACTCATAACTTCCCTTTAAATGCGAATACGCTCAATCAACCTAACGCTCTGCTAAGCGGCAAATAAACC
>NZ_AJYQ02000064.1:0-62779 GCF_000287055.2 Vibrio genomosp. F10 str. ZF-129
GCCGCTGCTGCATCGGCTTGCTCAGACGCATCGGCGGCAGAACTCGCACTTTGAGCCACTTCGTGAACGGTCGCTGTAAATTGATTAATCGCGGTTGCCACCTGCTCGGTCCGTGATTGCTGTGTCATGATGTTTTCTTTAGTTTGCATCGCAACCGCTGAATTTTCTTCAGCAGACCGAGCCAACTGACCAATCGAGTCCCTATTAGTTTGCACAACGTGTTGGAAGCTGGTCACTATTCGATTAACCGACTTAGCAATGTGCGAAAACTCATCGTCTCCAGACGCATTTAAACGCTGAGTTAGATCGCCTGCGGCGATTTTCTCCGAACGCTCTTTAAGTTCGGTTACCGCATGGTTGACACGTTTTATAACAAGCAGTGACATCGAAATAATGACCAGCAGCGATATGATGGTGATTGTACTCACGACCCAGACAAAACGTTCGCTATTTGCTTCGGCCTGTTCAAAACTCTTACGTCCCTCTTCCACTTGCATGGAAAAGAACTGCTCCGCATGCTGGTATGCTTGTTGGAACTTGGGGTTAATTTGCTGCAACAATAGAATGTTCGCGGCGTAATAGTCGCCACTTTTGAGTTTCGCAATCGCTGGTAAGAAGCCTTGTGTAGTAATGTCATCTAAAACTTGTGCTAGGCTATTAACGACTTGTTCTTCATCACTTGCCAGGTCGGATTGGAGTAGTTCGTTGTCAATGATGTGGTGTAATGTCTCAAGCGAATTCTCAATCTGCGTGATATGGAACTCAATAGGATGATCGTGCATCGATGCCGTGTTGGATGAAGGGTCATGCTGGAACGAGAGTAATAAGGCACTTCTCGCATTCCCGAGTTCATCAATCACCTTACTTGTGCGTATGGTATGTTGCATCCCCTGACTATAGAGATCTTCAATGTAACTGGCCGATGTTTGCATCCCAGAGATACCTTGATAACCCAAGAAGACAAAAGCAATTAAAGTCAGTAATACATTGAGTTTGAGTTTGGTTCCGACTTTAGCGAAAAAGCTCAACAACTTCATTTGTTGTTGGTCATTAGCGTTGGTGGATTCTATCTTGGCTGAAGCCATGTGCGATCCTTATTATTAAAATACATTTTACTAATATAGCCAGAATGGCAAATACTCGCCTGCTACTAATTGACATAGGTCATGAATAGGAGTTATCCAGCCAATTTTGTACGGTTTATTGCTGACTCAGCCAAATAGTAAATGAATCACAAGGACACACACCTTAAGTACTGCTCCACTCAGTGTGCAGGCGAACCATATATGACACCGTTCATTAATGCTTTTGCTCTGCAAAGTATGCTATATACCACGGTTTCCGGCAGCTTAGCTTAGTGTCATGGCCCAAGCTAAAGTCGCTTGAAGTTGTCGTAAATCTTCACTTATTTGTCCTTAAGAATCGCTATAATACGGCCTATATTTTGTCATTTGCTATCGGTTGAATAGAAAATTTTTAGGCAGCACAGATTCGAGGATGTCGAGCAAGTTCTTGGTATTTGGCTTAAAGCATCAATACAAGATTATTACTTAACGCGGCGTTATGATTTTAGGATGGAACCTTGATAACTCCAATAATAACAATTTTAATTCTATCTTCTCCCTTAGGGATTGCTTTTTCCTATTCAAAATTAACGAAGACATCTCTTAATATAATCAAATCATAATGTGATTTGATTATTTGAGATAAACGAATCACAATGTGATTTGATTATGGCCGTGTTACGAATCAAGGAATCCCTATGTGGATCTGGAAAAATAACGATTGGCCTAACTTCAGTTGGGACAAAGCTACTGTTGGGCCAATGGTTAGGCGCACTCGATTCAATCAAGGTATCTTATTGGGGAAAATGCTTAGCCATTCACAAGATGACAAAGAATGCATGCTCGATACTCTACTGGCCAACATTGTTCATTCAAGCGCTATTGAAGGTGAAAAATTGAATGCATTCTCAGTGCGTTCGTCGCTTGCGAGTAGGCTAGGACTGACTGAAGAACGACCGTTCCCAACGACTGAGCAAACAGACGGCCTCGCAGAAATAATGCTAGATGCCGTGGATAATCTAGATATAAAACTAACCCTTGAGCGCATCTTAGTTTGGCATGAACGGCTATTTCCTGAAGGTTATACGATGTTCAATCCTGTCGTCGGAGGCCAACTGAGAGGGGATACGCCAATGCAAGTTGTCTCTGGTCGGTTAGATAAACCCGTGGTCCATTTCGAAGCACCAGGACGCGACATTTTAGATCAAGAATTAGAGCAATTTATTGAGTGGTTTAACAGCTCAAAAGTTGACACCTCGCTTGACCCATTAGTTCGCGCCGCGATAACACATCTCAAACACTGCTGACCAATGAACAAGTCAAAGTGCTAAATAGATTGTTAGATGGTGACTTTATCGAAGGAGTGACAACGTCTCAATATCACAAGGTCGCAAAAGTCAGTAAACCGACAGCCACCCGCCATCTTAGGGCGCTTGTGGAGCAAGGGTGTTTAGAGAAATCAGGAGCAGGTAGGAGTACTCGGTACTTATTAAAGAGATAGACGCACTGCATGAGCGGTCAGTCTTCTCAACTCTATTACTCGTTATTGCCCCATTGTAAGCTTGCGCAACAGAACGTTGGTAATTCTTACCAGAAAATAACCTGACTTTTACTAATGACAGACCGCGCAGCACCGATGCGCGTAATCACCCAAAAGCTGTCACATTTTAACATTTCAATCTCTACATCACTTTTGCATAATAATTCGCTTGGGTGCTCTGACTGGCAGGGGGGCCAGTTTGAATGGAGCAGTTTAGTTTCTTGTAATGGCAAAAATCAGGCAAAACATTACCAACGAGTTTCGGCAAAATAGTCTGATAAATAATCAATCAGTGTACGAACAGTTGGTGACATATACTTTCTGGAAGAATAGAGAGCATAAATGGTAAGGTCATTTGGTTTCCAATTCGGCAAAACCTGCTGAAGCTGACCACTTTTAACGTATTGGTTTGCGAGATAAGTTGGCTGAATAGCTATGCCTGCGCCACACAATACTGCATGCAGTAAGGTTGTCGTTTCATTTGCTGTCAGATTACATCTAACTTCTACCGATTGTTGCGAGTTGTCTTTTGTCAAATGCCAGATATGTTGTTCGAAATTTTTATACCCAAGACAAGTATGATTGGTTAAATCGCTCGGTTCAGAAATGGTACTATTTCTGGTCAAATATAGTGGCGAAGCTACCACAACTGACTCACATACCGATATTGGCTTACCTATAAGAGATGGATCAGGTGCCGACGCGATTCGGATAGCAAGATCTATCTGCCTTTCAGTCAGGTCGGTTACTGAGTCTTGCAAGTCGATATCGATTTTTACTTTGGGGTTCTCCGCCATAAACTCTTGAATCGCTGGCACCAGTTGGGAATAACCAAATGACATGCTTGTTGCTAACCGAACTGTACCCGATAGTTCACCACTGGTGTCTGATAGCCCGCTTAGGCTTTCTGCCTGCCCAAGCCATTGTTTAACTTCTTCCAGACATGTTTCGCCCGCTGTTGTCAAAGAAACTTTTCGTGTGGTTCGATGTAACAGGCGGGTATTCAGCCAAGCTTCCATAGTCTCAATGTATCTGGTTACCATGGGACGAGACATATTCAACCTGTCTGCTGTGACGGTAAAACTGCCAGTCGTTGCAACGTCAACAAATACTTTTGCGGCTGTTAGCCTATCCATACACTTGCTCGATTTAAGAAACAATAATGCTCAGTTTGGTGTGTTTTTCTGAGCGCGTCAATTCCTTATTATCTTTTCCGTACCCAAACACATTCAAGGAGAACGGTATGAAAAAATCTACTCTAATGGCCACATCTGTCTTACTGGCTGCAAATGCAACCGCAGCAGAAAATACACCACTAACTTTTGATGTTTATAACGCTGACAAGAACAGCTTCCACGTAAACTCAACACTAGTAATCGGTGAGGGTGAAGTCATGGTAGTCGATACAGGCTTTACCAAAGCCGATGCTCTGCGCATTGCCGCAAAAGTTCTCGATAGTGGCAAAGAGCTCAAAACTATTTTTATTAGTCAGGCCGACCCAGATTATTACTTTGGTGCCGAAGTACTACATACACTATTCCCGGAGGCGCAAGTTCTGAGTACCCCGGCAGTCATTGAGGTCATAGAGAAAAAGCTCGCAGGAAAATTAGCGTTTTGGGGGCCTAAAATGGGGAGCAATGCTCCGGTTGAACCTTATCTACCACAAGCTATCGAAGACAATGTGTTGACAGTTGATGAACACAAAATCGAGATTCGTGGCACTCAAGGAGAATTGGCTCATCGTCCTTACTTGTGGATTCCTTCTAGCAAAACGGTTCTGGGTAATGTCGCCGTATACGGCAATTTGCATCTTTGGATGGCTGACGCGCAATCTGAGGGTAGTCAGAAAGCATGGGTTAAACAATTGGAAGAACTACAGGCGCTAAATCCAGAGATAGTCATTCCGGGACACATGAAAGCCGGAACGAAGCTTGATGCAAGCACTATAAGTTATTCGCAGCAGTATCTGGCAGACTTCCAGCAGGCGAAAAGTAGTAGCCAGAATAGCGCTGAATTGATAGACAAAATGTCTGCAAGCTATCCCGAAGCACAACTGCCTATGGCTCTAAGTATTGGTGCTAAGGCACATATGGGTGAAATGAAATGGTAAAAGTACACTACTTTTTCGACCCGATGTGTGGTTGGTGTTACGGTGCTACTTATCTGTTAGCTGCAATTGCAGCTAACACTGAGATTATGCTGACTCTCCACCCTGGCGGTATGATAGACAACAAGGCTATCGAGCCCAATTTTCGGAGCCATATCCTCGCCAATGACGAGCGCATTGCCAAAATGACGGGAGCACAGTTTGGAGAAAAATATATCCAGCGAGTGAAAGGCAACGATGAAATGATTTTGGACTCTTTCATCACAGCACGTGCAATTCTAACTGCAAAGCAATTGGGTATCGCCCCTTTAGATATGTTGAAAGCCATTCAGCAGGCCCATTATGTTGATGGTAAGCAGGTCAATCATCCCGAAGTACTTGAGGAACTATCAGCAAAATTAGGATTAGAGGGCGCACAGTGGCATAAAGCTATGAATGCAAATCTAGGTATTGAACAGGAAGAAATACAGAAAAGCCAACTGTTAATGCAGAAGTTACAGGTTCATGGGTATCCGACACTGATCCTTGAAGTTAATAATAAGTTTATAGTACTTCCTCACACTGAATTATATGGCAAGCCTGATGAGTGGCGTAAGCTTGTTGATAGCTATATCCGCAGCGATTCCAGTACCTCACAAACCAATATGTAAAAATATTGAAGCCTGAGTTGAGGTACGAGTATTTGCAGAGACAGTATATTGCATATCTCAAGGAAAGCTTTGCATAAAGTGAATCTGATGCCACGGTTCTAGGATGGAAGGTTTTGTCCAGTTCGGCGCAAATCTACCACCGCTGCCAACGGAGGTCTTTGAGGTTTTGGTATACGAAAAGTTATTCAAGGATCGTTAAATTAGCAAAGTCACTGGCAAGCTTTTGTCCAAAAGCTTCTCGGATTGAATTTTTACCCGTGGCACTTTCTAACTCGAAAGTGCCCCTTTATGATTTAGAGCATGTTAATTACCTTTCTCAGAAATAGAGTGTTATTAATTTTTCTATAGAGTAAATTATTTTCAATTGTTGCACTTCAAAACGGTTACTGTTAGCTTATTCGCATGAAATACATATCAACTATCACATCATTCTTCTTCTGGTGGCGCTCTAATTAGAGCGGCACGGAATTCTTACATTCTTGAGCTGCTGGAAGGTGGCTGAGACTGTAATTTCTTTTGTATCTCCAGTAGCGATCTATTTTAACTAGGAGATATACCATGAGTACAAAGCAACATAATGATAAACCAGAAATTATCTTGACTGGTGATAGAGCGACAGGTCCATTGCATCTCGGTCATTACGTCGGTTCATTACAGCAGCGCGTAGCTTTACAGGCAGATCATGAGCAAACGATCCTCGTTGCTGACATGCAAGGTCTTACTGATAATGCCCACAATCCGAAAAAAGTATCATCTAATATTCTAAATGTCGTTGCTGATTATCTGGCTGTTGGTATCGACCCCTCTAAAACCACTATTTGCCTTCAATCACAACTACCAGCCCTTGCTGAGTTGACTATGTATTACAGTAACCTCGTAACCATCAGTCGGCTAGAGCGAAATCCAACAGTAAAAAGCGAAATACAAAACAAAGGGTTTGAACGGTCTATCCCAGCAGGCTTCCTCACATACCCTATATCTCAAGCTGCTGATATAACGGGATTTAATGCATCATTAGTTCCTGTTGGAGATGATCAGTTACCTATGCTTGAGCAAACCAACGAGATTGTGAGGAAGGTGAACGCTCTGGCGGGTCGTAGTGTATTAACTGAGTGTCGACCTTTATTGAGCAATGCACCACGTCTTCCTAGTACAGATGGAAAAAATAAGATGTCTAAGTCGATGGGCAATGGCATTAATCTTGGGGCTAGTGAAAAAGAAATCTCTGCCGCTGTAAAATCTATGTATACAGATCCCAGCCATCTGAGGGTCGAAGAACCTGGTAAGGTGGAAGGAAATGTTGTATTTACCTACCTTGATGCTTTTCACTCTGATACAGACTATGTCAAGCAACTAAAAGAACACTATCGACGTGGCGGGCTTGGCGACGGTACAACGAAAACGGTGCTGGAAGAGTGCCTACAGGAAATGCTTCGACCAATAAGAGAAAGTAGAAGCCAGTTTTTGAATGATAAAGCCCAACTAGTTGATATTTTAGTGAAGGGAAGCCAAGTCTCCAGAGAAAAAACATCCAAAGTGCTTTTTGATGTTAAGGACATTTTTGGTCTGAATCTTTTCTGAGTATCATTTTTTAAAAGTCAGCTTCTAGAATTTCATTAGCTGAATAGCTGAATAGCTGAATAGCTGAATAGCTGGAAGCTGACTTCATACTTATACGTTTGCAGCAGAACTTGGTCACATGTAACTCATTTGTGTCCAAAAATGAGTCTCAAAACGATCAATCTTTAGTGTCAATAACATGAGGTCGAGCAAAATCAAGGCGGTCTGAGATCAATATATTGCCCTCCGACGATTAAAGTCATGAGCGTTCATTCAACGAACGCTTTTCGTCATTTTAGCGGGGGTTATGCTTCGTGAAATTCTTCATATCCATTGAACATGGCGTAGCTGGCAAAATCGGTACAAGGTTTAATTGGTGCTTGGTCGGCGTACGGCTTAAAGGGGCTACTCAACAATGCCTTTTTGGCTTGACTAAAAATCAGTCTTTCATGGTCCATTAACTCGCCTAAATACTGACCCTCTGGGCCATAGATTTCGCCTTCAACAAGCTTGGCAATATGTTTACCTTGGTTTGTCCAAAGATCTTCCCCATCGATATAACCAAAAGATTTACCGCCCCAAGTCCAAACTGATTTCATAGACATACCTTTTTACACGTAATGCATCTACGTAATGTACTGTTAAGTCGTAATAAAGTGGTCATAATTTACGCTAAATGAACACCTTAACCATGAGCGCTGACCATATCAAAAAGAAGGAGAACATTGGAATGGATGGGAATACTTTGTTACATGTTTCTTGGTGGCATAAGCGTGTCGATAAATGGACGCTTCACGATTAAAGTCGGATATCCAGTATGTTTGTTTGGGGGACGGTATCAAGGGTGTTTAGCATTGCTTTAGTAAGAATGATTTATTAACAATGATTGAGTAACAATTGATAGACCTACTTGCGACTCTGATTTAGATTAGCGCTTAAGCTAGAATTTTATGTTTTCATATTGTTTACATCACGCGACAAGGAAATACAGATGATCAGACTCGCTGTCATTGGAACGAACTGGATCACCGATCAATTTATTGAGGCGGCTCTATCGACGGGGCTCTATCAGCTATCAGGCGTTTACTCGCGAAGTCTTGAGAGTGCACAGCAGTTTTCAGAGAAATATGCTTCACCCAAACTGTTTACCGATTTTGAAGCCTTAGCTCACTCGACGCTGATTGATGCCGTTTACATCGCCAGTCCAAACTCTTTTCATGCTCCACAAGCAAAGCGTCTTCTTGAGGCGAAAAAACACGTTATTTGTGAAAAGCCACTGGCTTCAAATTATGCGTTAGCAGAGCAACTTTACCAAACTGCGAAAGACAATGAAGTCGTGCTGTTTGAAGCTTTCATGACACCGCATCTCCCCAACTTCAAGGTGTTAGAACAACAACTGACCACCATTGGCTCGTTAAGAAAAGCGACCATCAGCTACTGTCAGTACTCTTCTCGCTATCCGAAGTACCTTAACGGGGAAAACCCGAATACTTTCAATCCAACATTTTCCAATGGCTCGGTTATGGACATTGGCTATTACTGTGTTGGCGCCGCGATAGCACTGTTCGGAGAGCCTAAATCAATCAGTGCTCAAGCCCATTTACTTGACTCAGGTGTTGATGGTAATGGCACTATTATTTTCCAATACTCAGGCTTTGATGTGGTGATTAACCATTCCAAAACCAGTGATTCTTATTTACCCAGTGAATTTCAGGGTGAAGAGGCTGCTCTGCACGTTGATATGATTTCCATTTGTAATTCAGTGATAAAAATCACCCGTGGAGGCGACAAGCAAGACCTCAGTGTTGAGCAAACAGCAAACCGAATGGTTTACGAAGCAAACGTGTTCGCTCAGCAGGCTTTGGAAAATTCGATGGACGAACAGCACACTGCGCGTTCTTTGCTGGTGGCTAAAGTGCTCACAGAAATACGCCGTCAAACAGGGGTGGTTTTTCCAACTGATCCAGCTTGATTGAATTGCGTGATAACAGCATTCCCTGTTATCGTGCGCGTAAGATTTAATGTTGTTTAAGAGATATGAATATGCAAGCTGAAGTAAAATGGGTTGGAGAGTTTAAGTTCTTGGGTCAATCCCAGTCTGGTCATTCTATCGTTATGGATGGCAATGGTGGAGCAACAGCGCCTAGCCCGATGGAGATGCTACTCATGGCCGCTGGCGGTTGTAGCTCTGTGGATGTGGTAGATGGCTTAAAAGAAGCGGGTCAGCAGGTGAGTGAATGTGTGGCTAAATTGACGACTGAGCGTCGAGAAGTCGCACCGCGTATTTTTACCCAAGTTAACATTCATTTTGTTGTGTCTGGTACATCACTTGATGCCGACATTGTTGCGAAAGTCGCGGCCGATTCGTTAGAAAAATATTGCTCGGTTTGCTTAATGTTAGGTCAAGGCGTAGAAATGACACACAGTTGGGAAATTGTGTAATCTGCCGATATGTTTGTATAAAAAAGGCTTTACCTGATGAGGGTAAAGCCTTTTTTGATTCGCTTAACGAGCGATCAGTTCTGCTCACGTTTATGTTTTGGTACATAGTTTAGAATCGAAATTGGTACATCTTTGGTTGGCGTGAATCCGTCAATTTCTCTTCGTTCGATCAAATGGCCCAAACGACTCTCGATCATACATAGATTCTTGAAGTTATCGCGAGAAACAAATGAAATCGCTTCGCCTTTTGCACCCGCACGACCAGTACGCCCGATTCGGTGAACGTACTCATCCGCTGGGAATGGAAGATCGTAGTTCAATACCCGAGTAAGGTTTTCAATATCGATACCACGTGCCGCCACGCCCGTAGCCACTAGGAACTTGATGTTGCCATCTTTAAAGTCTGCAAGCAGTTGGGAACGAACGTCTTGGCTTCGGCCACTGTGGAAAGACTCTGCGGCAATACCACGCTTCTCGAGTTGTGAGACGAGCTTCGCTGCCCCTTTTTTAGTTTCAATAAAGATAAGGGCCTGATCCCAATTATTCTCTTGGATCATATGGCTAAGTAGTGCCGATTTTTTGTCTTTGTCGACTGTAACCAACCACTGCTCAATCGTATCTTTTGAGGCACTGTGTTTGGCGATAGAAATTTCAGCAGGGTCATCAATGGCTGATTTAGCCAAGTCGCGTACTGGGTTGGATAACGTCGCAGAGAAAAGCAGGTTTTGAATGTTTTGTGGCAATCGTGCGATGATCTTATTGATGTCTTCAATAAAACCCATATCGAGCATTCTATCCGCTTCATCCAGTACAAACGTTTCAACTTCTTCAAAATGAACCGCATGTTGCCCGTACAAGTCTAAAAGTCTGCCCGGTGTTGCGACCAAAATATCGATACCGTCAATCAGCAGTTGTTTTTGAGGCTTTTCACTGACGCCACCAAATATCGCCGTTGATGTTAGGTTAAGGTGCTTACCATATTCGGTCACACTCTTGTTGACTTGAATGGCAAGCTCGCGAGTTGGCGTTAAGATTAACGCTCGAATGCGTTTTTTACGTTGGGTTTCCCCTTTACTCAGCATCTCAAGAATGGGTAACACAAAACTCGCCGTTTTACCGGTACCCGTTTGAGCTGCAGCAATCAGGTTTTGGCCAGACAATACAAGCGGAATCGCCTTTTGCTGAATTTCGGTCGGTTTGTCATAACCTAATTCATTGATTGCTTGTAGTAGTGGATCGCTTAATCCTAGTTTAGAAAATGGCATTGATTGTCTCGGTAAGGGTCAATAAAGGTATGATAGCGCGAAATGTGTAACACCAAAATGTGCAACACTATAGGAGCATCGTAAAGTGGCGCATTTTAACACGCGTACAATGCATGCCAAGCGGTTTGCATCAATATCACGATTGTTTTGTTGCGCGCAGTAGTGTGCCAATTGCACTTTTTTTAGTCTGACTGATGGTTTTCATCAGAGCAAAAGTGACATCGGAATGAGTGTGTTGTTCAACATCTTCCACCATAGACAACCACAGTTTTGCAGTGACCTCTGCATCGGCTAGGGCTCGGTGAAAAACACCGTCATTGTCGATATGTCGATGCTTGACGAGTTCGCCCAATTTATGGCTTGGGGCGTCTTGGATCAGTCTTCTAGCGACAAGTAAAGAACAGACAAACTGACCATTGTATGATCGATTGATGAGCTCCAATTCAGCGTCGAGAAATCGTTGGTCAAAAGAGGCATTGTGGGCGACTAAATGACTGTTTTGAATAAAGTCACTAAATTCATTCATAACCTGCTGGTTACTGGGTGCCTGTTTCAGCATGTTATTGGTTATCCCTGTATACCCTTCAATAAAACTGCTGACACGAAAGCCAGGGTTCATGAGCTGCTGAAAGCTATCAATAACTTTTCCGTGTTGAAGTTTAACGGCACCGATTTCAATCGCTCGATCGCCTTGATTAGGGGAAAGCCCCGTTGTTTCGAAATCGAGTACGATAATGGATTTGGCGGAGGTAGGAATCATGGTAAACCTAGACATAATGAAAAGTACAAGCGCAATGATAACAAGGATCTCACCAGGTAAACTAGCGATTTACTTTCGTTGGCGTTGTTCTTAGATTATTAATGCTAATTAACGAAAAATCAGAAGAGTGAGTGACATGAATAAAGAGAAGGTTTATTTGCAGTTATTCCATCGTGAATGCAAAGGCTCTCCCGCTATTGAGATGGAAACGGTAGACAATGAGTGGTTAAACACATTGGATTATAAGAATTGGCTAGCGAGTAAGAGTGATATTCTACAAGACGAAGTGACGGATTCTCTTTGGATAAAAACATGCACAGAAGGGTACATTACCGAGGTTGAGTTCTTGCCAGATGGAACGTTGAACGAGTTCAAATTGTTTGACCGCTTACCGACAACAGGGCATTGGGCGCTTGTTGAGGGTGTGCTCAGCGTTTCTATTTCTAAGGGCGACAACCGATATCAATTTTTTGTGATTGGTCGAAGGGAGAATAGTATCTATTCAGCCATTGAGTACAAAAATAACCAATTACATTCTTACCTTAAGCTCATACCCTCTCGGCCCAAATGAGTTTATTCACTATCATGGTGTATTTGTATTCTAATATTGACTTAACTCGTTCCGTGTCCGTTAATTATGTTATGCGGTTAGTAGATACTGAGGCGAACAATGAGAGGAGCTTTTTGTTTTTTCCTGTTTTTTTTATTTTCTTCAACTGCTTATGCCCAAATAGAAGTAGTCGTGTATGGCGACGATTCCTACCCCCCTTACTCGTATACTGAAGACGGGCAAATGAAAGGTATTTATACCGAGATACTGAGCCGAGCTTTTTCTCGTATGCCCGATTATAAGGTGACTCTTCAAGGTCGACCATGGAAGCGAGGTTTACTTGAAATAAGTCATGGGAAAATATTTGCTCTGTACCCACCTTACAAGCGCGAAATACAGCGGCCATACATGGAATACGACTTTCCTATCCTTAATGAAACACTGATCGTTATTTGTGGTGAAAAAGTGCTGTCTTCACCTAAACCCACATGGCCAAATGACTATCTGGGGCTAACGATCGGTAGCAATATTGGTTTCTCATCAGGAGGCGCTGAATACAGAAAACTTGTTGAAGCTGAAATGATTCAATCGGATGCCGTCTCAGGAACGTCTAGCAATCTGTTAAAGCTTATTGCGGGTAGAATTGACTGTTACATGAACGATGAATTGTCCATTCAGTGGGAGCTAAAACAACTTCAAAAAGTTGGTAAATACCAGGGAAAAGGGCTTAAAGTTGGCACGACGATAAGTTCAGAGCATGGCTACCTTGGATTTTCTGCAAATGGCGAGAATTTTCCTTTTAAAGCGCATTTCAAGAGTCAATACCAACAGGCTTTATCAGAGCTGAAAAAGAGCGGAGAGATTCAAAGGATAGTTGAAGACTTCGTGCAGTGACTTCGTTTTGTGGTTGCGCATTAAAGCGAGATAATGCCTGAATATTATTAGAAAGGTCGACGAAGGGTCACGCTGAACTACTTATGTCTGCTTTTTTCGTTCCAGCAGCACACTCGATTACGTCCTGAATTTTTTGCGTCATAGAGGGCTGCATCTGCGCGTGATAGGACATCACGAAAGTTCTGATCAGATAGTTTTGGGGAAGAGATACCAATGCTCACCGTACAGATAAGAGGTTTTTTCTTGTAGTAAGTGACCATCCCTTCAATGGACAAACGGTATTTCTCTGCGAGTGCGGCGGCATCAGCTTCTGTCACCTCACTCAGTAATAAGACGAACTCTTCTCCGCCTAACCGAGCGAACACGTCACATTTACGTTTTATGTCTTGGATCTTTTTTGTCATTGCGATGAGGAACTCATCCCCACCTAAATGTCCATGTTGGTCATTGAGCTGTTTGAAATAGTCAATATCGATAATAAGCAAAGCATAGTTTTTATCAAACGCTCTTGGCTTATCATTAATTAACTGGGTAGCTTCAAAGAAAGCCCGTCGATTCATGATTCCTGTCAATGCATCGATGTTTGCTAGAAGTTCCATTTCTAGTATGTGCTGCTGCACTCGCACTTGAGAGGCAATCCAACTCACCAAGCTCGAAATAACGCGGGCATCTTGTTCATGAAAGTGGTTTTTATCATGGTGTCCGATATTAATAGTGCCATAACATTTACCGTTGCTAACCAGTGGGGCATCCATGCAAGACAGCAAACCGCCTTTCGCTAACCATTGACAATCTAACCATGCCTCGCGGCTGGTATCGTTACAAATGGCCAGTTTTTCACACGTAAAAACATGTCCAACCATCGTGTTAGCGATCGGAATCCGATGATCAAGCGGTATAGCTTCATTCCCGCTTAGTGCAAACAAAGACAAAAAATCCGGTTCTTGTTGTAAAGCGATACTGACCCGATCCGATTGAAAGATCTGTTTAATCCAAAATGAAGTACTGCGGAGTATGTCTCCTAAGGTTTTGGCTTGAGACAGTTCATCAAAGAATTCCAAAGGGAAATAGGTATGTTTTCCACTTTGGAGTTCTTTGGATCTCGTATTTGTAGGGTCATGGTTCAATTCAAACATCCTTTTCTTCAATGTATAGGGGGCGATGTTATGTAATCTAAAAGTTTAGGAAACGTATTGGTGAATTGCCATTCATCATTAATGATTAATCGGTCAATAATCTGAAGTATGAAGACCTTTTAACCCTTGTTATTACCTTTTAGTATATTTCTCATGGCATCGCTAATTACATAGATGCACAAAACGATTACACTTCACGCCGATACATCAATAGTCGATTTTCCCACGAAACTGTTTTTCCTAGTAATAAAGAGAGCCACCATGAAGTACGATTGGATTTTATTTGACGCTGACGAGACCCTGTTCCACTTCGATTCTTTTAAAGGGATGCAGTTGATGTTTTCGCGCAAAGGTGTGGATTTCACTCAGAATGATTTTGATGCTTATCAGCAAGTGAACAAGCCGCTTTGGGTTGATTATCAAAATGGTGACATTACCGCATACGAGTTGAAGCATGTACGGTTCGATGGGTGGGCAAATAAACTGAATACGACAACGGCAGAGCTCAATTCTGCCTTTTTAGAAGCCATGGCAGACATATGTACATTGCTACCTGGCGCAAAAGAACTCATGGAAGGGCTAGCCGGAAAAGCAAAACTGGGTATTATTACCAATGGATTCACTGAGCTTCAAGCTATTCGCTTAGAAAGAACAGGAATGACCGACTATTTCGAGCATGTGGTGATTTCTGAAGAAGTGGGTGTGGCGAAACCGGATGGCGACATTTTTGCACATGCGATGGAAAAAATGGGTAACCCATGTAAATCGAAAGTGCTGATGGTTGGGGATAACCTCCACTCTGATATTGTCGGTGGCCTGAACTTCGGAATTGAAACATGCTGGCTTAATTCCAACAATGTTTGCTCGGTGGAAGGGATAGAGCCTCACCACACGGTTGATTCATTGCATCAGCTTAAAACCATTTTGCTGGGTTAATTCTTCAGATTCTTGGTCACTTTTCCTTTTTTGGTGTGCAATTGCAGCCAATATCATGCTCTATGCCTATACTTTTACGGCATCAGGACAACAGACGCTGTATAACGTTATTCAGGTTCTTGAAAGCGTCTTTTAATGAGCGGTATTGATAGCAGCGTTGTTAGATAAAGGCGTGCATGGTAATGGGATCAAGATGAGCAAATACAATCCATTAAAAAAGCCCTAAGTCAGTAGATTAGGGCTTTTTTCTTACTGGAACCGCGTGTTTATTGAAACAGGTTTTTAGCTCTTTGCTTCTACCAGTTCCGGTTGTTCAGCTTCTTTGGCTGCTGCAAGCATCTTACGAATAATAACCGATGAGATAAATGCAATACCCACCATCACCACGGCTAGAATGGTTAATAGTTGGAAGTAATCGCCATAAACCGTTTGTACGATTTCTTGCGTCAATTCCTGACCTTTTTCCAGTGCGATAGAGGTTGAGAACACTGCTCCTACAATACCACTTAGTGCAATCGCAACAGAGAATAGGCTTACTGAGAAATTTTCGATGTGTTTAGGTGCGACAGAAAGGATAAAGGCCACCACTAAGCTACCAACAATGACTTCTGCAAATGCTTGGAAGAAGTGGATCACTAAGAACACTTCAGGTCGAATAACCACATCTTCACCTACACCCATTACTGCCATGGTTAAAATACCAAATGCGATCGCCGTACAGATAAATGAGAAACCAATCTTGGTGGCCGTCGAGAAGCTGACACCACGCTTTTCAAGTGATGAGAACGTAACCGCAATCACTGGGCCTGCCACTATACACCATAGAGGGTTCATTGCCATTGAGGCCTCTGGTGCGATAGGAATCAAGCCGAATAGGTCGCCACGCATGGTGTTGATGGTTACCATGGTCATGGAGGTCATCATTTGACCATAGTAAACAAAGAAGCATGTGGTTAAGACCACCATGATCAGGATTGTCCCCATTTTTAAGGCGTCAGACTTATTCGCCTTAAGCATTAATGAGATGAAGTACAAAATCGCGGCAGCGCCAATGGCATAAACGATATTTTGACCGATATCCATGTTCGAGAACATAAAGAATACCAAGCCTACCATTGCAGTAGAAAGAGCGAAGAAAGCGACCCAGTTTTTCATTGTTACTGGTGCTTGGTCAATATCGGCGGCAACGCTAACGAGCTGCTTGTTAAAGATAATCAGGGTAATAAACGCAAAGCCCGCCATGACGGCAGATAACATAAAGCTACCGTGAAAACCAATAACCAGCACGAACATCGGGAACAAGTATTGCCCCAATAGCGCACCCACATTGTTCACAGAGTAGTTGACAGGGTAACCATTCTCGAAGTCTTCTTCGCTAGAAAAAGTGCGTTTGTATAAACTTGGGTAAGAAGGAGACATCAATCCGCGAGCGTAACTTGCTAATGCGATACCGACTAAGCTCATTGGAACATTTGTAGTCGATGCGCCAAGGATCAGCAAAATATATCCGAAGGAAAACGTGCCGTAAGAAATAGTGAGAGATCGATAGGATCCTAAAAATTTGTCGGCAATGAATCCGCCAGCGATCGCAAACAATGGGCCAATGGATGAAAAGGCACCGACAACCATCATGGTATCGGCTTCGCTGTAGCCCAAGTCTTCTAAGAAAAAGCGAGTCAAGATGACCATGACCCCATAGAACGATAGGCCAAACATCATTTGGCAGAACATCATTGATTTATTGAGTTTATTCCACATAAATATCTCATTATTGGTTGATGTATTAGAGTTAACATCTGCCAATTTTATCATTGGTAGTGTGTAATATTTTGACACAATTATCGCAGAATGAGCTTGATAGTCACGACTTTTTCTAATGTTCGCATTCGTTTTACTAATGTGAGTACCGTTATTTCCTTTATATCTATTGAGTAAACGATTGCTTCTAGAGTTAGGGCTGCTAATGAAAACTATGATTTCATTAATGAGTGCTTATGGAGGGGCTGTAATACGAAAAAACGCCCACAGAAGTGGACGTTGATTGAAGAATTAGGGTTGAATCACTTATTCACAAGGCGGCGCTTGATAAATGGTTGCCAAACCGCCTAGTGATGTTTCTCGGTACTTTCTGTTCATGTCCTTCCCTGTTTCATACATCGTCTCAATCACTTTGTCGAGAGAGATTAAACACTTGCTGGTTCGTTTTAGGGCCATACGAGAGGCATTAATCGCTTTCATAGCCCCCATTGCATTACGTTCAATACACGGCACTTGAACAAGCCCCCCGATAGGGTCGCAGGTCATTCCTAAAGAGTGTTCCATCGCAATCTCGGCAGCAATACACATTTGTTCGTTGCTTCCCCCTCTAAGCGCGGTAAGCCCAGCCGCAGCCATGGAAGAAGAAACACCGACTTCACCCTGACAACCGACTTCGGCACCAGAGATAGAGGCATTGGTTTTGTACAAAATCCCAATAGCCCCAGAAACCGCAAGAAAATCTTTAAGCTGCTTAGTGTCGATCTCTTTAATAAATCGATGGTAATACATTAGGACGGCAGGAATCACGCCAGCGGCACCGTTGGTTGGTGAAGTGACCACCTGCCCGCCCGCCGCGTTATCTTCGCTCACCGCAAAGGCAAAAAGGTTCACCCAATCCAAAATTTCCATTGGGTCATGTTCTATTGATGAGTTTGCTTCCAGTTTTTTTAATAGGTTAGGGGCACGTCGTGTTACGTTCAAGCCGCCTTCTAAAATTCCTTCGGTCTCAAACCCTCGTTGCATACACAAAGACATGACTTTCCAAATTTGGTCTGTTTTGGCGTCAATCTCGTCAGCATCGAAAAACTTCAGTTCATTTTTTAAGATCATGCTGCCAAGGCTCAATCCCAGTTTTTCGGCGGTGTCTAACATTTCTTGCGCAGAGCTGAAAGGGTGATCGACTTCTGTGGGTACAATGCTGCCTTTGTTTTCCAGTTCAGAAGCGGTTGCGATGAACCCCCCACCAATGGAATAGTAAGTTTCAAAAGCCAGCGTCTCTCCGTTTGCATCAAAGGCCGTGATGGTCATGCCGTTTTCGTGAAGCGGTAAATTGGTCGTGTGGAATAAGATATCATCGTTGTAACTAAATTTGATGTTGTGATCACCGGCGATGAGGAGTTGACCTTCATCGATAGCCGCTTGCATTGACACATTCGCACTGGCCACTTTAATGGTGTCGGGCTTGTTGCCAAGTAAACCTAAGATAGTCGCTCGGTCAGTATGGTGCCCACGACCTGTCAGCGATAACGATCCGTATAAGTCTACCTGGACACGATCTACCTTTGAAATATCTTGAGCGATAAGACAAGTAAAGTTATAACCGGCAATCATTGGGCCGTTAGTGTGAGAGCTTGAAGGGCCAACACCGATTTTATAAATTTCAAAGATCGATAGCATAAGTAAGTCCTACCTAAGTTGAGGTCTGTTAAACTGTGGTTAAGAAAACAGTGTAGTTGTTAAGTAAATGATTGTGCGCCTTGTTTGTAATGCAATCTAGCTTGAATGTACATTTTTTCACGAAGCCAATAGATAGAATTGAGACATGCGTGATGAGTATTGATAAAATTATTATTTTGCTAGGAAAGAGACTCCAAGATAGTCAATTGACGCTAGAAGGAAAAAGTCGAGTAGATGGCTTGATTCAGTATTTGGCGGTGGAAAAGCCCACTCAAACTGCGTTGTTATTTTGTGGTGGTGTGACCAAAGGTCAAGCTATCTCTGAATCTCAAGCAATGTATGACTATTTTCTATTGAATGGACAAGAATTAGATTTTCCTGCCGAGTCTATTTTACTAGATCAAGATTCCACTAGTACTGTTGAGAATATTCAGCATGGTGCTCAAGCACTGCTCGATAGCGGATTAATACACCAAGGAACCACACTCAAGGTCGTGTTTGCTTCTAACGATTATCACTTACACCGTATCTTTGAAATCCAGAACTTAATGGATGAGCAAGGGCTGTTAGGTGTGCTGTATAAAAAATGTTTAGCACAGGGCGTGACGCTGAGTATTTCTTATCAGCTCAACGATCATATTGTTATTCCGTATCCCTACACGCATTTGAACGCTGATCTTTTTATGCAAGTGGACGCTTTAACCACTTATCGAGTCTATTTAGAAGGGGTTGTCGCCAATGCGTTTGATAGAGAGTTATCGAAGGTTAGGGATCAGCCTTACCAGATAGCGCAGGCTGCTTTAGAGCGAATTCACAATACACTGGATAGTAATGCTTCCTTTCTGCCGTTAACACTAGTGCTTAGCGCTCTCGAACACGCAGTGAACGATACTGTGCCATCCATGCCAATAAAAAAGGTAAGAGAGTATCTTGCTGTGCTTGATACCAATCTTACCTTATTGAATCGCTATCTTGATCCAGAGAGTCAGTTAGATACTCGCTGGTGGCGTTAAGCGTTCGTGATTACTGTTGTACTTTTTTTTGCTCTTGAGCATTACGGAAATATTCCCATTGCTCAGTACGGTCTTCTTCTGAAAACGCACAATAAGTGACACGCAATTCATTTTCAGTCACGGTGTCTAATTCACCACCCTGTTGAACACAATATACGGACGCAGGGTTAGCGATAGAGGTATATTCTTTAACCTCATACTCATCTGGCTCGCTTGAGCAACCAGCCAAGACAGCTACGGCTGCTAAACTTGCAAAGATATAGGTCTTTTTCATTGTTTTCTCCAAAATAAATACCTCGTTTCCATGATCAGTATAAAAGAACCTTTAAAAAATAGTGTGTTAAGTTTGTCAAAAAAGTGAAGATGTCTAAAATTAAGACAAACAATACGTTAATTCTGCATTGATGCTGTAAATCGTGTTGTACCAAATAACAATAAATACCAAGTAAGGATCTAGGTATGCCAGTGAATAAGTTTCGCCTTGTTACTCGTAGTGATTTTGATGGGTTGGTTTGTGCAGTCCTATTAAAACAACTTGATTTGATTGAAGATATTAAGTTTGTACACCCCAAAGATATGCAAGATGGCATTGTGATGATCACTGAAAACGACATCGTAACGAACTTGCCTTTTCACCCCAAAGCTCATCTTGTATTTGATCATCATCTGTCTGAAAAAATGCGTAATAAGGGGGAACACGACAATTACATTATTGAACCCGATGCTCCTTCCGCAGCTCGAGTTGTATGGGATTACTACGGTGGTCTTTCGACCTTTCCTAAAGAATGGGAAGAGATGATGATTGCTGTCGATAAAGGCGATTCAGCCGACTTCACCCGTGATGAAGTGTTGGACTCAACTGGTTGGAATCTACTTAACTTTTTGATGGATGCCCGGACGGGTCTTGGTCGTTTCAGAGAATTTCGAATTTCTAATTATGCTCTCATGATGGACTTGATTGATTGCTGTAAAACGCAAACGATTGATGAGATTTTGGCACTTCCTGATGTGGTTGAACGCGTTACGCTTTATCGAGATCATGAAAACCTGTTTAAAGAGCAAATTACCCGTTGTGCAACGGTATATAAGAATCTGGTGGTGTTAGATTTAACGCAGGAGGAGACTATTTACGCGGGTAACCGATTTATGATTTATGCGGTGTTTCCGCAATGTAATATCTCTATTCATAAAATGTGGGGCTTTCAAAAGCAAAATATTGTCTTTGCTACGGGTAAATCCATTTTTGATAGAAGCTCAAAAACCAATATTGGTGAGTTAATGTTAAAGTACGGTGGGGGTGGGCATAAAGCCGCAGGAACTTGCCAAATAAGCACCAATCAGGCTAAAGAGGTGGAATTGAGCCTGATTGAGAAAATAACGGCAGACGGCTAGCTTCTGAACGATTAGCCCTCAAAATAGGTCAACACGATTTTAGAGCGGGTCATCATTTACATAACGCCTACCGTTTACAAAATAGCCCGCCATTTACAAACAAGCCCAATATCAGCGTATTGGGCTTGTTACATTCTATAATCTGGGTTGTGATTTAGGAATTGAACGAGTGGGATAAAACTTATTAGAAGCTTATCGATTACAAAGGCATAACTCTATTTCGACCCAGTTGTTTCGCCTCATAGAGCAATGCATCTGCTCTATCAATCACTTTATCGATAGTATCGCCTTTCTCAAATTCAGTCACACCGAACGAAGCGGTAATATTGGCTATTTGCTTACCAGAGCGGCGATCTTTAATAGACAGCTTCTCTATGGCACGTCGAAGTGTCTCTGCAAATTGCCTTGCAATTCTAATGGATTTATTTGGCACAATCAGTGCAAATTCTTCTCCACCAAAGCGATAAGCGGTAATCCCTTCCCGGCAACTCGATTGTAAACGTTTAGCCAGTGCTTTAATGACGGTATCTCCGAACAGGTGCCCGTAGTTATCGTTAAAACTTTTGAAGTGATCGATATCGAGCAATATGAGGGACATCGGTTGTTCAGCGCGGCACAAAGCAAACAAATCGGCATCAAATGCTCGTCGGTTATAAAGACTGGATAAACTGTCGAATAAAGCGTCTTTTTGAACATCAGCAAGTTGCGTTTTTAGCCTGGATATTTCTTTGGTTGCGTTGGTCAGTTGCCCGTTAAGGAAATCGGTAGAGGTTTGAATTTGGCGAGATTCTGAAATGAGCTGGCGGATAACCCCCATCACTTCATCTATTGATAATCCCTCTTTTTCTACTCGGCTTAGATCGGTGAAGCTTTTATCAATGAACTCTGAGAAAGAAGACGTATCTGAAAGGGTGTCCGTCATTGAGCTTGAAACCTCATTGACTAACACCTCAATATTCTCTCTGAGGCAGGTCAAATCAGTTTCAGTTTGGTCTGCTAGATGATTATTGTACAGATCTTTCCCTGCTGCTGGTGGGCACAAGCCAAAATTCTCCACCACCATGTCGAGCTCTTGATTCAGTTCCGGGTTACTCTCGTCGACATACGTATACCAGACTGCGTAGTTCGCAGGTGTCGCAGCAACATGATTTTTCATCATCAATGGTACGGCTTTCTTTAGGTTGGCTGTCGATTTCTTGAAGTCGTCGCTCGTCATTTCTATTTTTGCTGCCATAACTAACAAATACTTATAAAGCTAAGATTAGCTGATTAATTTTAATTCTGCTTCGGAATTATCCGCATATTTTTAAAAAAATGATAGCTAAAAAGACCGAAAAACGAATGGCTATCGAAGATTTACAGATATCGGCGACTTAAATGCCCTGAGAGCAACGAGAAGCTGAGGTAATAGTGATGTAACAATCATACTTACCATCAATGCGTATTGATATAGCGTAAAGGAATCCCCGATTAAAACAAAACCACTGACGATTCCAGCAATTGGGTTTGCAATGCCGCCAAAGCTAAAGTCCACGACTGACATACGCTGTAACAACCAAACATACAGGCTGTATCCAAGTGCTGTGTTAAGGCCAAAAACCCAAATGAGTCCGATCAGATTTTTAGCACTAAAGTTCTGGTAAACCTCAATGTAAGGGGTAGGTTGAACTAAAAATTGCCCAATAGAAACGAAGGCCAAAATGACCCCGCCAATCAACAGTTGCCAGGTCAATACGCCCCACCAATCCATTGTATTTCCAAGTGACTTGGTGATGCTACTGCCAACGACAATACACATGATGGCTGCGAACATGGCCCCTAAACCTATTGGATTTAGGCTAATGGAGCTTGGGTCAAAGAGTAACCATGCGAGTATAACGAGCAGTGTCCCTGATACTACTTGCATTAAATTGGGTTTCTTTTTATCCATCAACCAATGATAAATCATGGCGAATATTGGAACAGAAACCATGCCTACCCCTGATATTGCTGCCGGTAATGTCAATGCCATTACAAATATCAAACCGAAGAAGGTAGCGATATTAATTAGGCCCAAGCTAAACAGGACTCGCCAATGGCCTTTTTTAGGCAAAGTGGGTTTGATTAACAATAGTAATAGAGCCGCTGGCAAGGCGCGAAGAGCACCAAGCAATAATGGAGGCCAGTCGGGGAGGGTATACTGAGTCACAGCATAGGTTGTTCCCCAAAAGAATGCAGGGATCATAGCGAATAGTATGTTCATGGCGTATTTATCTTTACGTTAAGATAGTTTAAAGTCAATGTACGCTGAAAATTCAGTGTTGTAAAGTGTCTTTATGTTAAGATACTTAGCGTTTACCTATATAGAAGATGGAGAATAAGTGGGCTATGGATGCAATTGAACGAGTTGTAGAGCAATGGGCAAAAGAAAAACCTGAACTCGACACTGAACCTATGGCGATGTTGGGGCGTTTGTTGCGAATTTCTAAGCATTTGGAAACTCAGATCGCAGACACCCATAAGCGGTATGATTTGAAGTTGGGTGAGTTTGATGTGCTTGCCACATTAAGACGCAGCGGAAAACCGTTCAGCTTAACGCCATCAGATTTGATCAATTCAATGATGTTAACCTCTGGAGCCATGACCAATCGACTGGATAAGTTAGAAAAAAAAGGGCTTATTGAACGTTCTCATAGCCAGGAAGATCGTCGCAGCGTTCATGTTAAACTCACTAACGACGGATTGGTCTTAATTGATGAAATGATGATGCAGCATGTCGCAGTGCAAAGTAATTTGGTTGAGTCTTTATCAGATGCACAGAAGAAACAATTGAATCAATTATTGACGACTTGGCTTACGCAATTTGAATCGGCTTAGTGTATAGATTGAGTCAGAGAACCTTAACCATCGGATAGATTAAGAACGATAAAGTGAAATTCAGTAAAGGGAGGCTCAATGAGAAAAGAGTGACTGAGCCTAATACCACAGGACAATTCAACTGAACAATTCAACTTAACGAATAGAGCAGTGCCGATGTGACAGTCTTATCAATGCGAGTAGAGCCGTTGTCAAAGCAAACCGACCAAAATCAACCGCATCCTACGCTCTGTTTACTTTCTTCGATGGCTTTGGCTCCTTTGAGCATGGCTTGAATCAATTCACCAGCATTAAACTTTTCTAGCGCTTCATGAGCACCGACTTGATGAGCCCGATCAATACAAATCTCGCTTGATAAAGAAGTGTGCAAGATACAATAGGCGTTATCGAGATCCGGCGAGTTTTGCACTTCAAATGCTAACTCATAGCCATCAAGACCTGGCATTTCGATATCACTGACGAGCAGATCTATCGCTTTGTCCGTTGAAGATTGAGCTTTCATGAGTTCTAGTGCATCTAGACCATTTTTACAGATTTGATAGGGTATATTGATTCTATCAAGAGCGTCAGAAAGCTGTTTTCGAGCGATCGAAGAGTCATCAACGAGGAGAATATTCAAGGCTTTCAGACGTTCTCTTTCTATATCAGTCAGCATAGGGATATTTGCAGATTCGTACTGAGGGTAAATTTTTGAAAGCAATAATTCCACATCCAACATTTGTACGATCTGATCCTTGTGTCGGGTAATGCCCGTAACAAAAACATCTTTACCTGCAGTTGAAGGCGAAGATTCAATATTTCTCCAGTCACACTCAATGATTTTTTCAATCGAACGAACCATGAAACCAACTATAGTTCGTAGGCAATCTGTCACAATTAAATAGCAGCTATCATATTCTTCGGGCTGAATTGGACGAAACCCAATCGCGGCCGCCATATCGATAACGGGCACTGTTAAATCGCGAATGGTCACTGTACCCACAACATGGTGGTGGGAATAGGGAATTTGGGTGGTTGGCATAAAGGGAACTATTTCCCGTACCTTCAGAGTCCCAATGGCAAACAGCTGTTTTTGCGCATTTAGGGTAAACATCAGCATACCTTGAGATTGATTTGCTTTACTTGGGGTCTTTGCCATGATGTGTCTCGAATATGAACCGACTACTGATAATAGTAACTCATTTTGGATACTGAGCAATGTAAACTCATGCACTAAATAGTAACAGTAGAATGTTTATTGATCTGGTTCGGTAAATTCGCAGGATGAACATCTCGATATGTTAGGGTAGAATTGCGGCCTACACGGGATAAGGTCTACACAGCAGAGAGTAAACATGGCAAGCACCGCAGCAGCACTTCATATTTTAGTGAAGCATAAAGAGCAAGCAGAAGACATTATTAAGCAACTGAAAAAAGGGGCTAAATTCCAAACGTTAGCGAAAAAATACTCAAGCTGTCCTTCAGGTAAAAAAGGCGGAGACTTGGGCGAGTTTCGTAAGGGGCAGATGGTGCCAGCGTTTGATAAAGTGTGCTTTAGCGGTGAAACTTTAGTCCCCCATCTAGTGAAGACCAAATTTGGCTGGCATGTTGTGAAAGTGCTGTATCGGACTTGATCATTTCGTATTCGATTTGCAAAAAGTGAATTTTAAAAAGCGAGCGTGTAACTCGCTTTTTTGCCATTTATGGATTGGATCACGACTCATCCTAGTTTGATTAGTCGGGATCAATCACAGAACCAGACTAGATTGTTTAAAAAATACTCGGTAATGTGGAAAGGCATTATTATCTATCTTTGGAGTTACTTTTGAACCTTTCGCATATCAAAGCGGTTATTTTTGATCTCGATGGCACGCTCGTCGATTCTAGACTGGATTTTGACCAGTTGAGGCAGCAGTTAGGGTTTCCACAAGGAGAGCCCATTCTTGAATACATTGAACAAATGACCTGCGAGAAAGAACAAGAATTAGCCCATAAAATTGTGTCAGATTTTGAAATCTCAGCCGCCCACACTGCTGACTTAATGCCTGGAGCGTTAGAGCTTATCAATGCGTTACATCGTTTGGGTTACCCGACAGCGATATTGACTCGCAACATTAAACAGGCCAGTCAAATGATGTTAGAAAACCTAGGTTTGCCGATAGATTTGTTACTCACTCGGGAAGACTGCGAACCGAAACCTAGCCCTGAGGGATTGTTTATTATTGCGGATAAACTCGGATTACCAACCAGGGATTTGATTTATGTGGGGGACTACAAGTTTGATTTGGATACAGCGAAGAACGCCAATATGCTGAGTTGTCTTTTCGATAGAGAGGGTAACCGCCCATACCAAGAAGAAGCTGATGTGGTCATTAGGGACCTTGAGCAACTGTTGCCAATGCTTAGATTTCAAATATAAATAACGTTTTAAACGTAAATATGTGGTGCTTAGTAACTAAGTGGTTGCCTTTTATCTTGTGACAAATGTGTTAAATAGGGATAATTGAATTCCTCTCTACCCTACATTAGGTTTTACATGTTCATTTTTTACCGTCTTTTAAAACTTGCGATAATTTGCGCAGTGTTTCTCACTGTGTTCGATTTGATTGCATTCGGCGAAATCACTTGGGTCGAGCGTTTAATGGGTGAACTGGGCTTATAGGCGGCCCTTCGATCTGTGCTCATTCGCTAATCACAACACGGTTTCTCCCCGTTTTTTTTGCGTTGTATAGTGCTTTATCTGCTCGGTCAATGGCGGATTCCCAGTGTTCGTCTTCTCTTAATTCGCTGACCCCAAAACTAGCGGAGCAAAACTCCTTATTACTCGGTAGCATAGAGGTTCTAGCAATAACATTCTTTAGTTTTTCGGCAACTATTTTCGCGTCTGGCCCAGAGGTTTCAGGCAGCAACACCAAAAACTCTTCTCCGCCGTAGCGAAAAGAAAAGTCATTACTACGCGTTTCTACTTGCAGAATTCGACCTATATCCCGCAATACTTTATCACCAGCTTGATGCCCATAGACATCGTTTATGTGTTTAAATCTATCTATATCGATAAGAAGTATCGATAGCGAGTGTTTATATCGATGAGTTCGAGCCGCTTCTTTAGGGACGAGATCCTCCAACGCTCTTCGGTTATAGAGTTTCGTGAGTTCGTCTTTGAGCGATGAGTCGTAAATGGTGGCAACCAAGCGGCCCGTCAACATCCAGGTAATCGCGAAGCCAATAAAGATAACCAAGAGAAGGATGGTGAGAAAGGAGAGTTGCTGAACTAAGTCTGCGGCCATGAAGTCATCAATACGCTGGCCAAAAGGCAATCGAATCAGTCGGAACAGAGAATAGAAGGCATAGATCAATAAGCCGACAGACAGTAAATGTTTGGATGGCGCAATGTCTTCCGTCATGCCTTGATAGTTGGCATAGAAGGCCAGCAGGCTTATAGCTCCTGTATACGTTGCCATGATAGCGATGCGAGCTTCGGTAGACACAGAGAAATAAGTGAAGTACGTCAACCCAATAATAACGATTGGAAAAAAGCTATAGCCAATATTCGCAATGGCAACAGGGTAGCCTCTAATGCGACAGACACCGTGTAAAATCAGCGTAAAACTCAGAGCAATAATAGAGTTAGCCAATATTTTCGACAGCCATAGCGTGGTGTGATTGCCGAAACTAAGGAGAAGAAAACCAGTCCCCAATAATAGCAGTGCGAGCGCCATAATATTGATACCGCGAATAGTAGGCTGTAGCCTTTGAACAAGCGCAAGACTAATGGCATATGTGAAAGAAAGTAATACACAAATGACAGATAGAGTGGGGATATCAAACTCGATCAACATTCAGCTCCCAAGCAGTAGTGGTATTGTTTAGTTTAGGCCATAGTGAGCTGTTTAGGCGGTTTGACGTTATCTTTTGTTTCATTAGCCACGTTGAAAAGAGAGGCTTTGTTTCACTAAACAGGAAATGAGGTTTGATTTCTCCCGTTTTTCTTAGACTGATAGAGGCATTTATCGGCCACGACAAAAGGTGCCGTATCTTGTCGCAATGAAAAGAGACTATTAGGGTAGCTCACCCCTACTGAAACCGTAATGTTGAGTTCTCCAGCATCGGTTTGGTAAGGGGATGCATTCACTATTTTGAGTAACGACTCAACACGACTATGAATATCATCGGTTTCTTTTATTAGACACAAAAACTCTTCACCACCCCAGCGAATCAGCAACTCATCAGCTCGAATCTCTTTTTTCAAACGTTTGGCTGTTTTGATCAATACTTGATCGCCAACATCGTGCCCATATTGGTCATTGATGTTTTTGAACCAGTCTAGGTCGATTAAAACCACTCGATATTGAGATGAACGGTTGAGTACCGAGCCTGATTCAATTTCCTTTTGGTAGTAACGGCGATTATTAGCCCCAGTCAGCGGATCCTGATACGAGTAGTTTTGCAATTCAATATTATGGTTTTTAATGGCGATGGATCTACGTATTACAAAGGCGAGCACGAGAATCGCGACGACAATCCATATGAACAGTATCTTAAAACGCAGTTTTTCTTCGTTGAGTTGCAATTCACTGAGCTGGTTTTGTACGTTTAATAGATCTCGTTCTTGTTGTACTTCTTGGGTTCCGAAAGCAAATTCCAATGCATAAATCTCATTAGTAAACTGCGCTCGTTCTTTCGCATTATATTCTTTATAAATGCTGAGCGCCTGGGCTGTATCTCCTAACTGTTCATATATCTCAGCTTTTGTCTGGTAGGTACGGATTAACCAACGTTGATGATCAATGTGATAAAATGTGTCAATACTTCTATTGAGGTGTTCCATTGCTTCATCATAATTTCCCAGGCCAATAAGGCTTTTTGCCAATATGAACCCACAGATAGCGCTTTGCTTTCGGTAAACGACGGGCTGAGTAAAATCACGACATTGTGTTGCCACTACGACAGCCTGCTGGTAGTTCTTTTCAACCATTAAAATCCGGGCTTTTGCTTTGAGCATGAGTATTTGATAATAGTTTTTTGACTCAAGGTTTAAGTAAGAGCGTGCTTTCTCATAAGCAACACGTGCCTCTTTCGGTTTATCAAATTTGGTATACACATACGATTGATTTAACAAAACCACCATTAACCGATCATCTGTCACGTTGTGACTGGCTCTAAATTGGTTGTCTGCGAGCTTTAGGTATTCCAACGCTTTTGCCCACTGTGCAAGGTGAGCATGGAGTAGTCCCAGGTTGTTATATAATCGGCCATTGTATTCATCAGTAGGGTATTTTTTGCCTAGCTTAATGCCTTTGTAAAAATACAATTGAGAAGATTTGAGTTGGTTTGAAGCGTTATAAAGAGCGCCAGCCGTGTTATAGGCTCTTAACAGCAAAAACTCCGCATGATTAGACTCAGCTATATTCATTGCGTTAGTGATGTTAGCTATCCCTTGTTCTATTTGGTCAGTTTTTAATGCTTTCTCGGCCTGTTCAATTTCAAGTAGCGCCTGAAGCCATGGGATATTTTTCTGATTGGCTAAGTGTGATAACTGCTGATTAATTTCAGTAGCGGCTAATTCCTGTCTTTCTGATATTGCGATGTCTCTGCGCAGCAATAGCACATAAATTTGCTCGATCGTTGTTAGATCCTGGCTTTTATTGGACAGCAACAACGCGTGAATGGCTTTTTTTGCGAGTGCTGGAGATTCATCAATAAGGGGGCGTATGCTCACCAACTCTCGTCCAATAGCGCTGTCTGCCAACTGTTGTTCAGGGCTTAAGGTGACCGGTTCAATGGGTGTTGAGGCCACGTTGAATCGAAAAAGGAAAACGTCAATGGTGAAAATAAACAGAACGATCACTACTGTAATAGAGCCTACCCATCGAATCTTTTTCGATATAAATTTTTTACTCATTAACAGCCTTTTATGAAACGAAAGATTTAAAAACTTTTATTATTAGTGATAGTTTTGACATTATAGCGTGAAGCGCCGAGCGAGAATATGAACGCTCGATGTATAGACCGCGTGAATGGTAAAAACTTTCACGAAACATCAGATTATTTTCGTTTATTAGTGGCTTGTGAAGTCAATTTACGTAAATGCAAAGTTCGTTTTTGTTGTTAACTTGTTTATTTCAAACGCTTATTTTTAGTGTGGTAAGTTGTTTCTTACGTTGAAGCACTGTCTCTCAGTGTCAACAATACTGTACTCTCTGTCGTATTTAATCTGGGTTTAACGGCAATGAAATGGCCAGTCCAAAGCCTCCCGTTAGTGGAGCATAGCTATTTATGCTGCCTTTCATTCCTTGAGTCACCAAATTATAGACAAGGTTCAGCCCCAGCCCTTTATTGCCTTTTCCTCTCGCTGTCGTTACAAATGGGTCGAAAATATGATCCAACACCTCTGAGGAAATACCCTTACCGTTGTCTTCTACACTTAGCTCTAACTCGTCATTGAGTACGTTAGCAATAATAAGGATGTTGTCAGTTGGCGTGTTCGTTAAACCGTGTTCAAGGGCGTTAAAAATGAGGTCTTCTACTATCTGACTTAATTGCCAAGTATTGAAGTTTGCTGTCGCACCAAGAGGCATAACATGAATATCGATTTGCGCTGTATAGGGCTTTTTATAATGTTCTAATGCCAGTTTTGCGGTGTTTTCCAGCCACTCTTGCAGATCAATACGTTCTAGCGGTTGAAGTTGCGTTTCGTGAATGGAAAGGCGTTTAAACTGAGCCACGAGCTCTGCCATTGTTTTGGTATTCTTTTCGATAATTTCGCAGGACTGCAAACCTAACTCAATGCTCTCAGTCAGTGAACTCTTTGATATTGAGCCTGTCTCTAAATCGTTTTTAAGGCCATTGAACAGTTCAGGTTGTAAACTGATTGCTACATTGATATTGCCCAATGGCGTATTCAATTCATGGGCCATCCCCATAACCAGTTGAGCTAAGGAGCTCTGCTTCTCAGCCTCTATCAGTTGGCTTTGTGTTTCTTTTAGATCGTCCAATACGGTTTGTAAATGGTGGGTTCTTTCATTGAGTTGAGCCGTCCGTTCTATCACTTTTTGTTCAAGCAGAGTGTTGGCTTTTTCGAGTTCTTTCTGCGCTTTTGAAAGCTCTTGTGTTCGTTCAAGAATCCGACTTTCTAATTCACTGTTAATATTTTTTATTGCTTCTTCGGCGTGTTTACGTTTAATAAATTCTCCGAGAAGTGATCCAAATAGCCTCAATGTATGGCTTTGATAGGTTTGAAAGGGTTGATGATTAAGCAGGTTATCACAGGCAATCCAACCGATTACTTCGTCATCGTCCCATATCGCTAACGCCGCGTTCCACCCTATACCAACGGCACTGAGTTTTCCTTGACTTTCACTAAACTCATAGAGCTCTTTGTCATGCCAAACACACACTTTGCCTTTGGTAGACATCTCTTGAATTACTTGCTTTACTTCATCAAGCATTGGCGCAGCAAAGTCCGATTCCGATCTTACATTGCCTTCTTCATCCGTGCCCCATGTGCCAATCATCCAGTCTCGCTCTTTATCGATCATTAGGATGCCCATCCGGTCGATTTGTAGATGATTGAGGCAAGCCGTGACTGCTAGGCGATAAAGATCGTCCAATGAGTTTGCTCGAGATAGTTCGATCGCAATTTCATGGAGTTGAAACAGTTGATGGTAGAAACTCGTTGCCTGCTCACTATTGGCTGCGAGTTCTTCTGAAGCATCATGTGAATAGGTAATTAGTCGGCTCACTTTGCCTCCACATTAAAGATCGGCATACCTAAATAGTGTAGATGAGAAGTGGCCGTATGGAAGGTTATTCCGTTATTTATCTTGTTGTCGGGGGAGAGAAGGGCTGCGATAGTTTCGTTCGATAATTTGCTTAAATAAGGGCCAAATTAAAGCGGAAGGGGAGCCTCCTGCTCCCCTTTCATTACTAGCCTTTATTCTCTCTATTATGTGGTGCTAAGAAATCGAGGTCAGGCCCGTTTGGGATAATTAATGTCGGATTAATGGTGTCGTGGCTGCCGTAATAGTGTGCTTTGATATGGTGCATGTTGACGGTTTCAGCAACGCCGGGCACTTGGTACAAATCGCGAAGATAGCCACTGATATTAGGGTAATCCGCTATGCGTCTTATGTTGCATTTGAAGTGACCGACATAAACGGCATCAAACCGTATTAATGTCGTAAATAAGCGCCAGTCGGCCTCGGTAATGGTATCGCCAGTGAGATATCGTTTATTAGCCAAACGACCATCTATCGTATCAAGCGCCTCAAAAACCTCTTTTACTGCATCATTATAAGCGGTTTGTGTGGTGGCAAATCCAGCTCGGTAGACACCATTATTAATTGTCGGGTAAATGTAGGCGTTTAGCTCGTCAATCTCTTCTTTGAGATCGCCTGGGTACAAGTTGAGAGGCGTCGCGCCCACATCGTCAAATGCCTCATTGAACATTCTGATTATCTCCGACGACTCATTGCTGACAATGGTGCTGGTTTTCTTATCCCAAAGGATAGGCACTGTCACTCTACCAGTGTAGTTAGCATCTGCAGTGGTGTAGATTTGGTGAGCAAATTGAGCATGGTTAATAGGATCAGAGATCACGCCGTCATCGGGCTCAAATGTCCAGCCATTGTCACCCATATATGAATTGACGACAGACATTGAAATCATTTCTTCTAGGCCTTTAAGAGCACGATAAATAATCGTACGGTGAGCCCATGGGCAGGCAAGTGATACATAGAGGTGATAGCGATTCGGCTCTGCTTTGAACCCAGAATCACCAGTAGGGCCTGCACTGCCATCTTTGGTTACCCAATGGCGAAAGCTCGACTCTTTTCGTTCAAATTTCCCACCTGTCGATTTGGTATCGTACCAGTCGGTGTGCCATTTACCGTTTACTAGAAGTCCCATCATTTTCTCCGTATCTCTAACTAAACCATGAATAAAAATAACTGTATTTAAGAAGCCGCATTATTTACCAAAAAACATCGTTTTATAGACCTCATTATTTATGTAAATAGGCCGTTGTTATAATCTTGGTATGCTTGCATAAGCTCTTCTCGGGTATTCATTACAAACGGGCCGCTTCGTGCGACGGGTTCGTTCAACGGTTGACCAGCGAGCAGTAAAAACTGAGCATTCTGGTGCGCTTCAATAAAGACCTGCTCGCCTTCCCCAAAAATACCAATATACTTTTTGTTTATCACCTGAGCTGCATCATCGCGGCCTGGTTCTCTGCTTGCCTGATTCTCAGCGTGCTCTTTAACACTGACGCTGCCTTCTACCACGTAAATGAACGCGTTGTGCCCCGCGGGTATTTGTTGCTCAAAATGTCCGCCTTGTGGCACTGTGACATCCAGGAAAAGTGGCGATGTATAGGTGTTGTTAACCGGCCCTTTTGTCCCATGGTCAGTCTCACCTGAAATCACGCGGACAGAAACGCCGTCGCTACGTTGCTCTAAAGGCGTATGCTCCGGTAAAAATTCTTGATAATCCGGTTCCACCATTTTTGCGGTTTGAGGAAGGTTGACCCACAGCTGAAATCCTTTCAGAAGCCCGTGATCTTGTTCTGGCATTTCAGAGTGTAATATCCCTTTACCCGCGGTCATCCACTGGACACCCCCTGACCGAATAACACCTTCATGGCCTGCACTGTCTTTGTGACGCATATTACCGTGGTGTAAGTAAGTGACGGTCTCAAACCCTCGGTGTGGGTGAGTCGGAAATCCACCAATGTAATCAGACGCTTGATCGCTTTCAAAGCAGTCGAGTAGAAGGAAGGGATCGAGCATGTTTAGCTCGTTGGTACCAATGATACGAGTGAGTTTTACGCCATCACCATCTGATGTTTTGATTCCTTTGAACACTCGTGTCAAAGGTCGGTACGACGTCTTTTCCTGGGTAACATTCATGGGTTAGTCCTTACTCTTTACTTTCTAAGACTCATCGTAGTTGTTGATGAAAAAATAATAAACATCCACAATGAGAAATTATTGTTCTCACTTTGAGAATAATTAAGGGCGAATAAAAGGGATTGAGATGGGTCAACTAGAGAGCATCAGAATATTCATTAAGGTGGTAGAAACGGGCAGCATCACCAAAGCATCGGAACAGCTCGGTTTGGCTAAATCGGCCATCAGCAAAAGATTGAGTGAATTAGAACAACAGCTAGGCACTCGACTGATCAATCGTACCACTCGAAAATCGAGCCTAACGGAAGCAGGGCTCATTTATTTCCAGAAGAGTAAGTTGATCGCAGAGGAAATCGATGTACTGAATGGCCAAATATCGTCTGATCGGAAAGATCTCGTGGGAACGCTAAAACTGGCGGTGCCCCTCTCATTTGGCGTTGAACATTTGGTTCCTGCATTGGATGAATTTTCTAAACAGCATAAGGATCTTAAGCTAGACATCGATTTTTCAGATAGAAAAGTGGATCTTATTGGCGATGGATTTGATTTGGCGGTGAGAATTGGAGAGCTTACCGACTCGACACTGCGAGCCAAAGCGATTACGCCCATTCGTCATTTACTGTGTGCTAGTCCTGCGTATCTGGATGAATTTGGGACACCACAAACACCCGATGATCTGAGTGAGCATCAATTTCTTCGATACAGCCAAATGGCGCCGTCAGGGCTTTCTCTTTTAGGCGAAAAGAAATCGGGTTCAAAAAGAGAAAAAGTCACAGTGTCGTTGAATATTGCGCACAATGCTAATAATGGTGAGTTTTTAAAAAGCATGGCAGTTTCTGGGCATGGGATTACTTACTTACCCCAGTTTATCATCTGGAAAGAGTTAAAGAGTGGGGCATTGAAACAGATACTGGCGAGTTATACCCCGGCCCCTTTCAATGCGTATGTTGTTTTTCCTGAAGCACGTTATCTCCCTCAAAAAAGTAGAGTATTTATCGATTTTCTTAGCGACTACTTTGGAGAAACACCGTATTGGGAATCTGACGATTAAAGTCGCTGTGGCTAGGGAATCACTCTTCCTTTTGCGCGATTTTTATTCCAACAATGGCCAGAGCTATCATCGAAATGGGCGTTAACGCGAGGGTTATTTTAGCTAAAGGAAGTTTGATATTCTACAAGCCAGTCGAACGAAAAAGGCGGTGGTGAATTTTGGGTTCGCTTACCCAGACCCTATGCTTTACCCGCAAGATAAAGTGAATAAATCCTTAGTTCAGGCAACTCGAACTATGCCGACCTCACACGCACTTGATAATCTCCCTCCGGGGAATGAAACGCTAAGGAATATCATTGCCGAGCGATATGCCGCTCAAGGTATGAACATTAGCCCTGAGGAAATCGTGAATAGAGTTTTGCAGCAAGACAATATCAGTATTGCACCAGGAGAAATGTTTTCCCCGGATCAGCAGTTTACCCATGGCTTTCGACTCAATGCTTCACAGGATATGACTGAATCAGTGAAGGGTGCAATTAAGCGGTTAGGGGAACAGATAGCTAACATGTTGTCGTGCTAAGTTTGGGCGTCGTTCTAGGCAGAAGAGTTGCAATTTTCATCAAGATGCGGTTACAATTCGCTCACCGCATCTCTAGGAGTTTACGCCAATATGAAGAACTAATGCCTGTCATCCATTTACATTACTTTTTTTGGATCCACAGGGTTAGTAGGCGTAGCTTTGTCGCTCGTATCGAGCGCGATTTTCTGCACATCACACGAATAATAGAACGCATGCTATTTATGTTTGCCATTAAAAAATGTGGCCGTCATATTGCTGCTGTCTATTTTGGTTTCTATCTTGGGTTTTCTTGAGATTTGACCCCGCTGCGCTTTACGCCCCCTGTCTAACAGGAGGCTACTTATGCCACACCTAACATTACAACCGTTATTTCAAGCGAATAAACTGAGCTATCGATTCGATAATGGCGAAATCTTATTCGATAATATTTCTTGCACGTTTACGCATCACAGGGTGGGTTTAGTTGGACGCAACGGAGTAGGGAAATCCATTCTTGCTGCTCTGCTGGTAAAAGATCGAGCCCCTTCTTCTGGTCATGTGGCACTGCACACTACCGTCGCCAATTACAGTCAACTGCCCTCTACTTTGCTTCAAAGTGACACAACGATTGCTCAATACCTGAAGCTTGATGAGATCATTCTGGCGTTGGAAAGCATTGAACTCGGAGAATGTGGCTCCGATCTTTTTGCTCTGGTTGAAGGGTGCTGGACGGCCAAGCTCGATCTAGAACAGCAGCTTACCACGCTGGGTTTACCTAAGGATGTTCACTTCCCGTGCCATTTGCTAAGCGGAGGGCAGTTGGCTCGTCTTCGTCTATGGCAGCTTTTTACCGAACACGTTGGGTTGCTTGTTTTAGATGAACCATCGAATCATCTTGATAGGGAAGGAAGACAGTGGTTAGTCGAGCAAATAAGCCTGTATCCAGGCGGTATTTTGTTGATCAGCCACGATAGGCAACTGCTTCGACATATGGACCGAATTTGGGAGTTATCGACTTTAGGCTTGACTCAATACGGTGGAAATTTTGACTTTTACGTAGAACAAAAGCACCAAGAGTCTTCGGCCATAGATCGCCAGCTTACGAGCGTGACGAAACAACAAAAACACTTAGAGCTACAGGCTCAAAAAAATAAAGAAAAATCTGACCAAAGAGCAGCGAAAGGAAACAAAACTCGAATGAAGGGCGGCATGCCAAAGATTGTACTTAATCAGCTTCGGAGTCGAGCGACCGCCAACGTGTCGAATCGAATGAAAAATGAGGGTGGACGGAGAGAGTTGTTACAAGAAAAAGCGAGCTTACTACAAGCGCGGCAAGAGCAGTTAAAAGAGCAAAAAGTGTATCTTTCAGATGGGGTTAAGCGGTCGAAAAGTTTGGTATCGATTGTCAATGGCTTACTTCCTTTTGGCTTTTGTGAACCTATTGATTTACAGATAAGTCATGGCGTCAAATTGCATCTTCAAGGAGGGAATGGAAGTGGAAAGTCGACTTTGCTAAAAGTGCTGTTAGGTCATGCCAAATATGCGGACGGGACGTGGTCCATCAACACGCCAATGATGTACTTAGACCAGCACTTTGGATTGTTGAACGAGCGCCTCTCTCTGCTTGATAATGTGTGTCTACTTTGTGATGGGGTGCAACACAGTGAAGCAAGAGCATTGCTGGCGGGTATTGGATTTCGTCGAGATGACGTTCATCGTTTAGCAAATAAACTCAGTGGTGGTGAGAAAATGAAGCTCTCGATGCTCGTGGTAAGCCATCAAACCGAGCACCCGCTGTTACTTCTCGATGAGCCGGATAACCATCTGGATCTCGACTCTAAAATACTATTGTCCCGCGCTCTTAATCGTTATCAAGGGGCGTTTGTAATAGTGAGTCACGATGAAGAGTTTGTGCAAGAGTGTGGAGTGAATAGTACTTTTGTGTTGTCAATGTTGGGTGCTTGACCAAGCTGATTTTTATTCTCGGAATACTGAGTCTCGAAATATTGAGCAGCTGAACCTTGAATGGCTAGATATTGAGTAACTGGATACTGAGTAACAGACCATTGTGTGTACGGTCTTTGATGTCAATAAAAAATGCCGTCAATAGTATTGACGGCAAAGCAAAGCTCAGGAAAAAATGAATCAAAAGTTAGACAGGGATGGATTGAAATTTAGCTTAAACGAGCGTCATCAGCATATCGTCTGAATAGGTGACTATTTCCTTGCCGGATTTTACTTTGGCAACGTAATCAGGGTTGGCTATAAGAGGGCGACCAATCGCCAGCAAATCAAACTTATTCGCTTTAATCGCTTCACTGCCCGTTTCGGCGGTGTAACTTCCAACGCCCACTAATGTTTTCGAGTAGTTTGCACGCAGATAACTGGAAGCGCTTCCCCCCAAATAATCAAATGTCATTGAGTCGTCGAAGATGCCCACATGAAGATAAGCAAGATTGCGCTTTTCCAGCTCAACAAGTAAGTGATCGAAGACATCTCTATCACGGTCATCGCTATCAATATTGAAATAAGCCCCAGGAGAGACACGCAGAGCCGTGCGATCTTCACCGATTTTAGCGGTAATAGCATCAATAACCGCGAGAGGGAAACGAACCATGTTGACAGGGGTTCCACCAAATTCATCATCACGAATATTGCTGCTGTAATGCAGGAACTGATCAATCAAATACCCATTGGCACCGTGAATTTCTACGCCATCAAAGCCGGCTTCAATCGCGTTTTCTGCGGCTTGGCTGTAGTCGTTGACCAGTTGTTCTATTTCGCCGCCCGATGCCGGTTTTGGTACGGTGTACGTGAGTTCACGCATTCGGGGTACTGATCCTTCAACCGCAATAGCAGAGGGGGCCAATACAAAGTCGCCATCGAAAAAATGAGGGTGTGCGACACGCCCGGTATGCCAAAGTTGAGCAAAAATCTTTCCACCATTGCTATGAACGGCATCGGTGACTTTTTTCCAACCGCTAATTTGGTCTTCACTAAATAGCCCTGGTGTATTTGGATAGCCTTGCCCATCTGGTCGAATAATGATTGCTTCAGAAATGATCAGCCCAGTGTCAGCACGGCGAGCATAGTAATCCACCATTTGTTGGGTAGGGACTAAGTTTTCATCAGCCATACAACGAGTGAGTGGTGCCATTAATATACGGTTTTTCAGTGTAATCGTATTGTTGAGGCTGAGCGGTTCAAATAGGTTTTCCATGCTGATCCTTATGGTCTGAGTGTCTATTTCTTGAATGCCCATTCAAATTAGACCAAGTTGAATGATCATTCAAGTACTATTTTGAATGATTGTTCAAAATAGGGTAGTATGAGCGACAGTTAGAAAAGGTGAGAACGAATATGCGCAGTGCAGAGTTTGATCGAGAAAAAGTATTACGGTCAGCAATGGATGCCTTTATTAGTAAGGGCTACAGTAAAACCAGTATGCAAGATTTGAAAAAAGCCACAGGGTTGCACCCAGGCTCAATCTATTGTGCGTTTGAAAATAAACGAGGACTGTTGGTTGCTGCGCTTAATCAATACCGTTTAGAAAGAAACACTGAATTTATGGCTGTGTTCGACAGCAAAAATACCATCATGGAGGGGTTGGAAGCCTACCTTGGTAGCGTAGTAGAAGAGTGTGAAAGAGCTCAAATTAAGCACTGCTTGCTGCAGAAGGCCTTGAATGAATTGGCCGACCAAGACGAAGAAGTTGAAAACATCATCAGTAAAATGCTCAATGATTGGCAGCAAGCCTTTACTGAAAAACTCCGCCAAGCTCAGCAAGATAAAGAAATATCCGAAGGCAAAGATTGCGAGGAATTGTCGCAGTTTTTAGTCATGGGTATTTATGGTATCCGTACTTTTTCGTATACCCATCCAGCGGCGGGATCTCTGGGTCGATTGAGTCAGCAGTTACTGACGTATATTCGCAGCTAATCGCTTCCCTTACCCCTCTAATGTTTACTTTTCCTGCACGTAATCAAGCCGTCGTTACGTCTGATTCGTTCAACGGACAAACAGCGGCTGTTTGCTCATTTATCTTCTTCATTATTTGTACTTTCCTTCCCTTTCTTTCTAGCCCCCTGTAACTGAAGTTCCGCCAGCCTCGGTGAAAATTTACAAGGAGAGCGCAAAAATCAGCAGCAAGGGTAACGTGGCCACACTGAGAAAGTTACCAAACAAAACCATCGACGCAACCTTATCAGGTTCAACTTCAAACCTTTCCGCAAAGAGATAGTTCATCACAGCTGGCGGAAGCATGGTAAATAGCACCATCATTTGCAGGTGAAGCGTTGGCAGTGGGATCAACCAGTAAATAATTGCAAATGCGACCGCGCCAGTTGCGATAGATTGAAGCGTACTGAGCAATCCGATTTTAAGCCCACTTAAACGCAGGTTAACCATTTGAGAACCAAGCGATAGCAACATAATGGGAACTGCGGCTTGCCCTAGAAGTGAAGTGGCTTCGATGAGTGGGTTCCAAACAACGATCCCTGATAGATTGAGAAACATCGCCAGTGCGGCCGCTAAAAACACAGGCATGGAGAATATTTGCTTGAAAGGATTCCCCTTACTAAGCAGTGCTAAGCCAATACTAATGTGAACACAGGCCGACATGACAAACAGTAAAACCGCAGGAGCTAAAGCCACATCACCAAAGGTATAAGTAAAAAGTGGAATGGCCAGATTACCACTATTACGAAACATATGCGGCGGTGCCCACGCTTTGAAATTTAGGCCCATGTATTTACAGATCGGAATCATGAGTAGGCCCGGTACCAGGATCGCAACCAAAGAGGCGTAAATCAGGGGGAGCTGTTCTGTATCGAGAGGCATGGTTGCCAGCGAGGCAAATACTAATGCGGGGATACAAACACTCATGTTGATTTGATTGATCGGTTTGAAATCTGGTTTTAACCATCGACCGACAGCAAAGCCAACGAACGCAAGAGCAAAGACGGGGAATAAGATATTAATCACTTGCTCGAACATAAAGTTCCTCTAGGAAATACGAAGGTAAAAAGGCATGGCTGCATTACGTTAGCAATATTTTAGGGCCTCGTCACTTGCCTTATGCATGCGGATGAAAATGAGGTGAAACGCAAAAAGAAATAAGAGTGGGTTGGAATATTTTCTATTCAGTACAAAAACATAAGCGCAGTTTGGATATACTGAATGTTGGTTAACCTTAAGAGCTTCCACCATGCAGTTAAATTCACTGATCGCACGTCAGATTGTAGAAAGAGCCAGTAAGATCATTCAATACCCTGTCAACGTAATGGATGAAAATGGGCAAATCATCGGTTCAAGCGATCCGGCTCGATTGCATCGTACTCATGAAGGAGCGCTGTTAGCGATTCATGACAATCGAACCGTAGAAATAAATAAAACAGTAGCAAGTACGTTGAATGGTGTAAAAGAGGGGATCAACTTTCCCATCCTGTATCAGGATCAAGTCATCGGCGTGGTGGGGGTTTCTGGTGTCCCAGATGATGTGAGAAGTTTTGGTGAACTGGTTCAAATGACGGCTGAGTTAATCATTGAACAAGCTGCAATGATGGCGCAGATGCAATGGAACAATCGACACCGTGAAGAGTTGCTAAGCCAACTGATTGAAGGGTCGAGTTTAAGTGACAATCAACTGATGTCGATTGCAGCGCGTTTGGATTTGGACCTTACCCAACCGCGAGTGGCGGCGCTGGTTAAAGTGGTCCCAAGGCTGAATCAATCGGTGACACAAGAGCAGTTGCAAAAGCTCGTTGATTTATTGGAGTACCCCGCCAGAGATAATATCGTCGGTATTGTTTCTGTATCCCAAAATGAGGTGGTCGTCCTAAAACCCATTACGATTAAAGAGGATCAGTGGTGTATAGACGCGGAAAAAGAACGAGTCAAAAAGCTGGCTAGACGGGCCAAAAAAGAGTGTGATTTTACCATCCAGATATTTGTTGGCGGTTACTTCCCTGGCTTACTTGGCCTCGCGAGATCCTATGAAACGGCGAAAGCCACATTGGATTCCAGTGTACCGACGGCCCAAAGTACTCTGTTTTTTGATGATCACAAGCTGTCTGTCTTTATAAGCAGCATAAAACAGGACGCTTGGAAAAAAGAATTATTGATGGCTCCAATCAATAGATTGAATGAAAAAGACAGCAAGGGAGTATTGATTAAAACCCTCAATTGCTATTTTTCTCAAGATTGTGATTTAGCTCGAACTTGTCGTTTATTACATATTCATAGAAATACACTGAGGTATCGGCTAGACAGGGTTGAAGAAATTACAGGGTTAAATATCAATAGGTTAGATGAGTCTATTGAACTCTATCTCGCTCTGAAAAGTCAGTGATACTCGGCTTATAATTGTGCGTGTGCACAATAAGTAAATATTGATAGTGTGAATAATTTGTAAACTTGCCCAAAGGAAAGTGACGGAGTTCGTTTGATAATAGCGACGTCCCCTACAGGCAAACCCAGTATCGGCAGTCATAAGTACTGGATACAAATTACATAACGAAAAGGAATTACCATGACCCTAGTTCTCATACTATTGGGGGTGATAGCATTCATCGTCCTCTCTACAACCAAATATAAATTACACCCATTTTTATCGTTGATTCTAGCCGCATTTATTGCTGCTTTTGCCTACGGATTACCGGCTGATAGCATTGCGAAAACCATCGCATCAGGCTTTGGTGGAATACTCGGCTATATTGGCCTTGTTATTGTCCTCGGTACCATCATTGGTGTGATACTAGAAAAAAGCGGCGCTGCTATCACCATGGCAGACACCGTTATTAAAGTATTGGGTGAGCGATACCCAACACTGACCATGACGATCATTGGTTACATTGTTTCCGTTCCTGTTTTTTGTGATTCGGGCTTCGTGATTCTTAACTCATTGAAAGAGTCTTTATCTCATCGTTTAAAGACGTCCAGCGTTGCTATGAGTGTGGCTTTGGCTGCCGGTCTTTATGCTACGCATACCTTCATTCCTCCAACTCCAGGGCCAATTGCGGCTGCGGGTAATCTGGGATTAGAGTCTAATCTAGGTTTAGTCATTGGTGTGGGTATCTTTGTCGCCGCGGCTGCATCATTGGCTGGTATGTTATGGGCAAATCGTTTTAAAGACGTAGAGCCAGATGTAAAAGCTGAGGAATTTGAAGCAGCGAATCAAGATTGGAAAACACTAAAAGCCTCTTACGGTGAATTACCAACGGCAACCCAAGCATTCGCCCCTATTTTTGTTCCTATTTTGCTTATTTGTTTTGGATCCATTGCCCGTTTCCCAAGCCTGCCTCTCGGTGAAGGTGGCGTCTACGATGTGTTGAATTTCTTAGGTCAGCCGTTAACCGCGTTGTTTATTGGTTTACTACTGGCGACTCGTTTGCTTAAAGCCAGTAACAAAATTGAAGAATTTGGCGAGCGCATTAATCAAGGTATTCTGTCTGCAGCGCCAATCTTATTGATCACTGGTGCAGGTGGTGCGTTTGGTGCGGTACTAAAAGCGACGCCACTTGGTGACTATCTTGGTACGACATTATCGGCGCTGGGTGTGGGTATATTCATGCCATTTATTGTCGCAGCGGCGCTAAAATCGGCCCAAGGTTCATCGACCGTTGCTTTAGTGACCACATCTGCATTGGTTGCTCCGATGTTAGCGCAACTAGGGTTAGATTCGGAAATGGGCCGCGTATTGACCGTGATGGCGATAGGCGCTGGTGCAATGACTGTGTCACATGCTAACGACAGCTTCTTCTGGGTAGTGTCTCAATTCAGCCGCATGTCAGTCGGCTTAGCTTACCGAGCACAAACGATGGCGACGCTAGTACAGGGTATTACTGCAATGACATTGGTGTATATCTTAAGCCTTGTTCTTCTATAACAATAAAAATTAGGAAATCTCTATGAAAGTGGTTATTGCTCCGGATTCTTACAAAGAAAGCTTAACAGCAATGGAAGTGGCTTGTGCGATTGAACGTGGCTTCAAACAAGTGATGCCCAATGCGGAATACGTTAAGTTACCGATGGCAGATGGCGGAGAAGGAACCGTTCAATCTCTTGTTGATGCGACGGGAGGAATCATTGTTGAACAGCAAGTCACCGGTCCAATGGGTGATAGGGTTGATGGTTTCTTTGGATTGCTCGGTGATGGCTCGACCGCTGTCATTGAAATGGCCGCCGCTTCAGGGCTTGACCTTGTTGAACGCAATAAACGCAATCCATTATTAACCACTTCATATGGTACGGGCGAACTGATTAAAGGCGCGCTCGACAAAGGGGTAAAACACATCATTATTGGTTTAGGTGGCAGCGCGACTAACGATGGTGGTATAGGCATGGCACAAGCTCTCGGTGCAAAGCTTATCGACAAGCATGGCAATGATTTGGCCTACGGTGGTGGTGCACTAGAGAACTTAGTGAGCATTGATTTAACCGAACTCGATCCGCGCTTACAAAGTGTTTCTCTCGAAGTCGCTTGCGATGTGGACAACCCATTGTGTGGCATAAAAGGGGCTTCCCATGTGTTTGGTCCGCAAAAAGGGGCAACATCTGAGATGATTGATACCTTAGACGCTAACCTTGCGCATTATGCAAAAGTGATCGCTGAAACCACAGGTAAAGACATCAAAGACGTAGCGGGAGCTGGGGCCGCAGGAGGCTTAGGCGCTGCACTCATTGGAATGTTTAACGCCACGCTACGGCCCGGGATCAGCATTGTTATGGATGCGGTAAATCTTGAAAATGTGGTAAAGAGCGCGAACCTGGTTATTACGGGTGAAGGCCGCATCGATAGCCAAACCATTCATGGGAAAACCCCGATAGGCGTTGCGCGTGTTGCAAAACAGTTTAAGCTTCCTGTCATCGCGATCGCAGGGTCGACAGCGGCAGATTGCAACGTGGTTTATGAGCATGGTATTGATGCGGTCTACAGCGTTGTTCTTGGCGCTACGGATCTACCAACGGCGTTAAAAGAAGCCGCATTTAATGTTGAAATGACATCTAGAAATGTCGCAAAAGCTCTGTCGATTCGGCTGTAACTGAATGAAATAATGAGTTTAATGTAGAGTAAATCTGAGACCAAAGGACATCATATTGATGTCCTTTTTTTCATTGTAGGGTGGGAGATTGACGACCGAATAGCAATTTACAAAGGTTGGTATCCCTGACACACTTCCAGTGAACTTAATCCCAATGAGTTTATGTTTAGGGTTTATGTTTCAGCAGTACCGAAATACTTAACCCACCGCATTTCGGTGGAGAGTTATTTTTGTTTGTTTACTCGTTAAACATGTAAATAAACAGATAAACGTGAAATTTTAGAGGCCGTCATTTGCATACTGATCAGAATCGAGTCAAAAAGGCAACACGCATAGAAAGTGTCATGAACTCTGCCATGTGGCATTTGGGCCAGCGCGATCTGACCGAAAGCGAGCTGTTCAATAAGCTTCGAATCAAAACCGATAACGAAGATTGGATCACTCAGACAATAGAAAAGTTGCGCCGGTTAGATTACCTGAAGCCAGATAATGAATTCGCTGAACAGTTTGCAGAGCGCGCTTTTTCAAGTGAGTACGGCTCGGGTTATATTCTGGAAAAATTGAAGAAGAAAGGCATAGCCGGTGCGCTGATCCAAGAGGCCATCGAGAAAGTAAAGCAAGAGCGACAAATCGATGAACAGACGATACTGACCGAACGAGTGAATCACTATTATCAAGAATTCACCATGAGCAAAGAAAAGCTGGTGGCCGCGCTACAAAAACGCGGGTTCAGTTACGCTCAAATTAACGAAAGTCTTCGGCAGCATCCCAGTTTTGCTCAGTTACGTTCAAACCTAGAAATTAAAGCTGAAAAAGCCGATCTGGAAAAGGAAGTGCTGAAATATGTGCGTAAAGGAAAGGGCCTAACGGTGATTCGTCAAGAATTGCGTCAGCGAAAAATTGATGTGACGGATCTCGACGCCTTGATCGGCAAGCTCGTTGAATCAGGAGAAATCGATTTTTATAGCGCGTGTTTAGAGCAGTTGGAAAAGAAATCGTACGATCTAAACATCCATAAAGAACGAAGTAAAGCGTACGCAATGTTGAGCCGAAAAGGGTTTTCTTCAGAAGAAATTCAATTCGCACTCAGTGAAATCAATTAAAAAGAAAGCAGAAAAAAAGAAAATAGTGAGGACGAAAACAGCAAGAAAGCGACAACATAGAAAGTCGACTCGGTTGCATTCATGTACAGACGCTGTGCAGAAATTGGCTGGTACAGAAATTAGACCGTTGATCATGGCTTTTTTGTTTACGCTAACAACAAATATCGTTACTGTAATTCGTGAATCATAATAACAACAAGGATTGTCTGAGACGCATGAACAGCACAATAGAAACCATTTTAGGTCACCGATCCATTCGTAAATATACACAGCAGCCAATAGAACAACAGCAGTTGGAGGCGATCATTCAAGCGGGGTTAGCCGCCTCATCGTCCAGTATGTTGCAGGTTGTCTCTATCGTCAGAGTGACAGACAAAGATAAGCGAAAACTGCTGGCTCAATATGCGGGTAATCAAGCATACGTAGAGAGTGCTGCTGAGTTTCTTGTGTTTTGTATCGACTACCAGCGCCACGTTGAAATAAACCCACAGGTCCAAGCTGACTTCACGGAGCTGACTCTTATTGGCGCTGTCGATTCGGGAATCATGGCGCAAAACTGTTTATTGGCCGCTGAATCATTAGGGTTAGGTGGCGTGTACATTGGCGGATTACGTAATAACGTTCAACAGGTTGATGAACTTCTCGGGCTTCCTCAAAATAGCGCGGTACTTTTTGGCATGTGTTTGGGGCACCCGGATCAACAACCTGAGCTGAAGCCTCGTTTACCTGCTCATGTCATTCTGCACGAGAACCAGTATCAGCCGCTGAGTTTGGACGATATTAAAAACTATGACGATTCCATGCAAAGTTACTACGCTAATCGTTCAACTAACCAGAAACAAACGAGCTGGTCACAAGACATAACAGGTAAGCTTTCAGGGGAGTCACGCCCACACATCCTTCCTTACTTGAATGGGAAAGGATTAACCAAACGATAGAGCTTTAAACACACTCATCATGAAGTGCCTAGTGAACTTTGGAGTGGTACGCCATTCTAGCTCAGCCATAGGCTCTTCATCTATTTTTCCGTTGATCTTTTCATTGATGTTTTAAGATTATCCCCTATATTCTGACAAGTCTCTGTCTCCTCAGGAAAAAACATGGAAAATAACACCATTCAGGATGTGGTCAGTGAGTTGCTTACTGATTCTGGTGATGCCAACTCGCAACAAGCCGTAATAGAGCAGTGGGAGCAAGATAACTCGGCTGTCGATGTTGCGCTGTTACTCGAATCTCTCCCGCTTACCGAGCGTTTAGGTACATGGGAGCAACTTTCAGATACGATGAAAGTGCCTGTGCTGGTCGAGATGCGTGCAGATGCGAGCACGTCGATCCTAGATAATCAAGACGACGGTACATTGCTGGCTCTGTTTACCGGGATAGATGCTGATACCTTGCTCGAATTGCAAGACAGCATCCCTGATCATTTGCTCGAAAACGTACTTGGGCTGATGAATGAAGAGCAGCAAAATCGCTATTCTGCTGCGCAACAATTTGACGATGAAGAAGTAGGGCACTGGTGTGATCACCAGCCTTTAGTGGTGCCAGCAAAAACCAAAATCAAAGTGGTCATGCGATTGCTGCGCCGCAACCTTCCACCACATAGTCACGTGATTTATCTGGTCGATAGCCGTGGCAACTGGACAGGAACGGTGCGTATCAATCGTTTATTTGATGTTGAACCGACACTGCGAATTTCAGAGCTGTCAGAAGATGATTTTCCATCCCTTGATGCAAAGGAAGACATTTATTCCGCGTCCAATAAAGTCTCACTCAGTGGCGAATCTTCTTTACCCGTTATCACTGAAAGTGGCTTATTGATTGGCCGTTTAGACATGGGCACCGCCTACAAACTCCAAAGTGAGAAAGCGGAATCTCAATTGATGGCACAAGCGGGTCTTGGTGAAGATGAAGACCTTTTTGCCTCGGTACGAAAAAGCGCACAAAATCGAGCTATTTGGTTAGGCATTAACCTGATGACGGCGTTTTTGGCCTCGTGGTTTATCGGCTTGTTTGAAGCGACGTTGCAGCAGGTCGTCGCATTGGCAGTGTTAATGCCTGTTGTCGCGTCAATGGGGGGAATAGCGGGTAGTCAAACATTGACGCTGATTGTTCGGGGGTTAGCACTTGGGCAAATATCTAAAGCTAACCTTAAACCCTTATTAACGAAAGAAGTGAAAGTCGGCGCGCTGAACGGTGTGTTATGGGCAGTCGTCATTGGCCTTGTTGCCGGTTACTGGTTTGAAAACCCAATGCTGGGTGTGGTGATTGGTATTGCCATCGTTGCTAATATTATTTGCGCGGCGATATCAGGGATTTTTATTCCCGTGATACTCGACAAACTCAACATCGATCCTGCGTTATCTGGCTCGGTGATTTTAACGACAGTTACGGACATCGTCGGCTTTGTGACTTTCTTAGGTTTGGGCAGTGTGCTTTTACTTGGTTAGCTGCTTGGTTAGCTGCTTGGTTAGCTGATCGATTAGTCATAAAATACAGTATTGGCTGCGGGTGCAGCCAATGACGAGTTATTCAGCGGCAGCGCGGCTTAATCTATCCCAGATATCGGCCCATGCTTCAAGGCGGGGTGGAGCTTCAACCAAAAGCTTTTTCACGCCTTTACCATCAAGTGCATGCAAAGAGGCGTAAAGTGCCTGACGATAGCCATGATGATCCTCGGGTAGGACGATGCGGTGATCACTATCAATATTGTGCAGAGACGCCGAATAGACCAGCACACCGGTGCTAGTTTGCTCTGTTTTTAATTGTGCTTCGAGTTCGTGAGTGGGGCAGATCACCACTTTCGCATTGGGCTGATAATGCACCTTTTTATTCCCAGACACGGCTTCCTGGTGGCTTTCCGGTGTCACAACCGGAAATGGCAAGTAGGGCTGTAAATCCTCTGCTGAGAGTGGACCGCTGCGTAAAATCTCGGCTTTATCATCACTGATTCGTAAAATGGTCGATTCCGTACCGACACCACAACGTCCGCCATCGAGTACCGCGGCTATTTTTCCATCCAGACCACTCAATACCTGTTCGGCACTGGTCGGGCTGAGTTTTTGATATGGGTTGGCCGATGGCGCTGCAACGGCAATATCGAATTGTTGTAATAGCGACAACAGTACTGGGTGATCAGGCATTCTGACTCCAATGCTGGTCATTCCGCCTGAGATGACATCAGAAACGTTAGGGTGGCGTTCGAAAATCAGCGTCAGTGGCCCTGGCCAAAAAGCGTCTGCCAGAGGCGTAACCCAGTCTGGAATATCTTTTACCCAGCGTGAAAGTTGGTCAAAGCTGCCGATATGGGCAATCAGTGGGTGGTTTTTCGGGCGTTGTTTAGCCTCAAAAATCTTGGCCACCGCTTCTGGGTTACTCGCATCTGCTGCTAATCCGTAGACGGTTTCTGTCGGTACTGCGACGAGTTCGCCAGCGGTTAACAGTTCGCCTGCGCGTTGGAAATCGGCAGGAAGTTCAGCGTTAAGTCTTTCTGTTTTCATGGGGTATACACCAGTGGCTACGATAAAGGTATGCCACACTATCCTCTGTTGGTTCAATGTCTTACTTTGAGCAGTGACGACACCACTTCATATGGGCCTCTGCGAGACTCGTTGTTGTAGCATAATCATAGCATGGATAGAGGCTGACACGATCACATCATGATCAACCGTTAATCCGGTGCATGGTATTCTGTTTAAAGGCGCTGCGCCATATTTGTTGCACAATTACTCGATTAGCGGTGCAATGTAAAAGGGCATTACTAGCAACGGATATCGCTAGTAACGGATATTGTTAGCAAAGTGACGACTGCTTTTTCACATTCACTCAACGAATTCCAAATACCCTGTTTGGAAAGTCGAGTTTACCATTGTCAAAGCTTGCCAGATACAGGTCACTGGTTCTTTACCTGTATTTTGGCCGAACCCTTCGGGCAGCACTTGTTGGGTATTGATACTGCGTTAGCGGCTTCTCAAGTAGAGTAACGACATATCTAAGCCTCTGCCTTGTGTAAATACCCAACGAGTTGCTGCAAAAATCAACTCACCCTAGCCACGGTTCCCAAAATAAACTTGGCCAACACTCGTTTAAATGCTGCCTCAACTCGTATTCCATAAGCGTCATCTGAACAAATTTTGTCATCGGATGAATAGACATGCTGCTGTCTTAGCGGGTCCATTTTCTAGCAAAGTTGTTTTTGTTTACCATTTGTTATGTTATAACATTTCAATTGTCGATTCATGGCACATCATACATTTCAAGGCTGCATGAGAGACGACAAATCGACAACAACATAGGAGGTTACGTAATGGGCGCTGTTTTAATGGAATCGCCAGGCTCTAAAACTGGCAATGAGTTCAGTGGACAAGACAGTTTCAAAGTAGGAGATCAACCCACAATTTTGACAGGTATATACGAAGACAACATCAATATCGCGATTTGGCGAAGAAGCTTTAGTGAAGAGCTAACGGATGCCGTCAATCAATTTATATCTGTTAACCAGAACGTAAGAAAGTCTATGACACTTTCTCCGAAAACGGCGTATACCGAACTTGAAAATGCCACAAATGGGACTGCGCCTAAGCTACTGTTAGAGAATATGGTGGAGCTTGTCGATATGTTTTGCTGCCTATTCGATTTAAAAGAAGCAGGTTTTCGTTTAGCGGTGCTGGATGACGCGATGTGCCCGCGTTTTCACGTAGACCAAGTACCTTGCCGCTTAGTCACGACTTACCAAGGTATTGCAACGCAGTGGTTACCCAATGACGTCATTGACCGTTCAAAGTTAGGACGGGGAAGTCATGGTCAATCTGACTCTATGTCTGGGTTGTATATTCAAGAATCCAATATTCAGCAACTCGCCAGTGGTGATGTTGCACTTCTAAAAGGAGAGCGTTGGAGTGGAAACGAAAGTAGGGGGTTGGTCCATCGTTCACCGACTCTTTTATCTGATGAAAGGCGATTATTGTTAACGTTAGACTTTGGTTAACGTCAGACTGTAGTGCATCGACGTTAACCAAACGAAAAATGTCACAAGAGATGGGGCCATCTTTTCCATTTCTTTTGCCTGTTCGTTCTAATTCGGGTCGCGGTCGGTTTATTCATCTATTTTTGACACATATTTTCTGAGACCAATTCGACTGTGTCCCGTTGGGAAATTCTCAAAACGGGTGAATTCTTCAAACCCCAAACGTTCATAAAAAACAGGTGCCTGCCAACTTTGTGTCCAAAGCCATAAACCGGATAGATCTTGAGCCTTTGCAAATTCTTCCGCCTTGTTCATGAGCTGTTTACCTAATCCGGTTCCGCGACAGCTTTCATCGACCCAAAGTTCGTCGATATAGAGCCAATCCCACAGTAGATCGGCGGTGAGTGCAGCAATGAGGGTGCCGTGCTCATCCTGAGCCGTCCAATTCAAACGCTCTTTGCTATAAGGTGGCGCCATCTGTGCCTGGCTGTGGGACTCAAAACCAGCGGTCAATTCCGCTTGTATCAGTGTATCTAGATCACCGTTAGTGAAATCAATCTTAGGCATCATTTACCTCTATTATTGGCGGGCTGATATGTCGAGCAGGCATTCGTTAAAATAGGTTTCTCATTACTCCAAAGCTTTAGGTGATGATTTCCGTCACCACATCAGTCTTCACCGAATTGGCGATAAAACAGTTCTCGTGAGACATATGATGCATTTTTGCAAGTTGTTTGAGGGTAGGGACTCGATCATTTGAAAAGATGATGTGCGGTCTTAGGGTTACTCTTGTTATGGATGTTTTACCGCGCGAATCTTCTTCTAGAATACCCACCGCTTTATCCACATAGCTTTCGATGACGTATTGACGTTTCGCAGCAATGGAAAGAAAGACCAGCATGTGACAACTCGACAAAGCCGCAATAAAGGCCTCTTCGGGATCCACATTTTCTTCTACGGAATAGGGAAGAGGCACAATATGAGGCGATGGCGACGCAGGGACAGTGACACCGCCATCAAACTCCCATTGATGTGCTCGACAGTATCGATTATCACTGAAGGGTTCGTCTTTTCCGCGAACCCAGCGCACCGTTGCTGAATAGTTAGACATCCATTTCATTCCTATTAACTGAGTAGAGGCTGAAGGCATATTAATAGCGTTGCAAAGAGCAACGCTAAGGGTTTGGGATAAGTTTAAGCCCTGTTTATTTTAAGGGGTCGTTGTCTGGAAGGGCTTTATGCAGCCACAGTGCTAACCGCTTTTTAATATTCGCTCCGTCGAGCTTATCGGCAGGAAGAGGGGTTATTTGGTTAACTTCAACCAAGAACAAATACACGGCTTTGATCTTGATGGGTTGTGAGGAGCTTGGCAAGTTTAGCCCTTGCAGTTTTGCCATCTTAAAACCGACGTCTAACGCCTTTTTTACCAACTTATCTTCATTAAGGATCTTTGCGGTCTTCGACATATCATCATTATCCTCAGTATTGATTGAGTGAGCAGTATACCAATTGGGGAGCATTACACGATTGTATGGCTCCCATATTGATAAGTATCTCTCGTTAATCAGCGGTGAGTTTTAAGTGTGGTAACCTGTGAAATACAGCGTTAGTTCTTTAAAGCAGCGAAAGACTTAAATCGACTAAAAAGAAACCAGTCAAGCAGCAGCGTGAGTACGATTGTCATCCCTGCTAAGGGAAACGCCAGGCATATCAGAGAAAGTGTTACTACTGCGGTTTTCCAAGTGCCAGGATGAGTAAATCTTGGAGGTACACCTAAATGGGCCCGATTTTTTGGTCGCCTAATCCACCACATAACCGCCCCAGTTACCGAAATAACGATGAACATGACACAAAAAAGAACGTTAAAGACTTTATTGATGATGCTGATATCGCCCTGGTGCAGTGCTATACCTGCTGCCATCATTTTGGCCATCACTCCATAGTCGTCCCAGCTGACATCGGCCAATATTTCTCCGGAATACTGGTCAATATGCGTGGTTCTATCTTGGGTTGGGTCGATAATGTCACCACTCATGGTATTGGCTGACACAGTAAATACCCCTTGTTCCCCGCGAGGAAAATGAAGTTTGTAGTGCGTGTATCCTAATTGGAGGATAGTGGCTTCGAGACGATCGATGTTCTGCAGTCCTGTGGTGGAAGAAGCATCATCTGTTCCCATCTTGCTGTGGTCGTGATTGGAGGCAGGCAGCGGCGTTTGTTCTAAGTTCCACGGTAACTCTTCTTCTGCCAGATGGTTCAGTGATTGATGCGTCTGTGTTGACAGTGGCACGTCATCCCATTTCTGAGCAGGGAATGTGCTCCAAGCTTGTACCATCTTTCCACCCCATACCCCAGCCCACGCGAGACCCGAAAGAATGAAAAACAGAAAAACGAACGATAAAGTTCCGCCAAGGTTTGCGTGTAGATCGCGCATAAAAATGCGTGGACCGTGACTTGTCCGAATTTTTAGAAAACCCGCTTTGGAGGCGTTATCGAACGGAAGCCATAGGTATATACCGGAGACTAACAACAAAATACATAGGCTAGCAGCAACTTCGATGAGATGGTCTCCCCAATCCCCAATCAGTAATGTGCCATGTATGTCGTTGGCTAACTGATACCAACTGTCGCTGCGATCAATGGTGCCAAGTACTTCTCCGTTGTATGGATTAATCGTGGCGAATAAAACCTTACCATCCGTGTCTTTTATAGAGAATCGGTTGGCAACATCCGCTGTTTTTGCCGGAATAAATTGAGTGACCGAATGGGTAGGGAATGCTTGCTGAATGATATTGAGCTGTTCAGAGATCGACAGCTTAGCAAGCGGTGCTGTAGAGAATGTATTGGTTGATGTTTCATGCGGAATCGTTTTGGGAGATAGCTTAATAATATCGCCATAACGGGCAGTTTCAATTTCCTGGTCAAATAACATGACTAAGCCCGTAAGGCTGAGCATGAGTAAGAATGGGACAACAAATAATCCGGCGTAAAAATGCCATCGCCAAGTTAAAAAGTAGCGAGATTTCAGTTGTTGAGCTTCCATATTTTTGTTTTCTGAATGAACAGACATTAATTCTTCCTTATTGATCACATGAACACGCGCGCGAGACGAAATCGACGAGACTCGATTCGCAAGCGTGTTGTGAAGAAAATATTGGTATAGGTAAACGGAGTTAACTAGAAAGAAAAAATGTAGGTGGGGCGCGAGGTAAAAGGGGAGTAGGGTGATTGAAAATTTGGTTCGGTTGGTAAAGGTGAGCTTTGGCGAGGCGTACTTGCAATGACACCAAGAATGGAGTGATGCAAGGATCAGTATCGTAAGAAAAATGACTAGCAGGGCAAGGTGAGCCAGCATGGTTGTTGCCCTTACCGCTGCTGGTATCGCGACTTTTAGCACCGAGTTCATGGTCGTTTGAGGGAGGGGGGATTAATACTCTCTCAAATCCATTTGCCGTACACAGCGTTGCCCAGACGCCCGCCGATTGACCGTGAGCATTAATCACTGGCATCAATATAATCAACATCCAGCTCAATAGACTAGATAAGATCATGGCTCGTCGAAATAGGGCGTTGTGCATGTAAAATTTAGGTTAAAGAATTTGGCTGAGCACTATACCTATTTTTCTTAGTATTAACAGTGTATTGGGTTATTTAATTAACCTTGTCGCAACATTGGATATCAAGGCATACTCAAATGTTGATTTTATGTGCACATCAAGTGCGCCGGATCCGTGAAACTGAGTTAAGGGGATGCCCCTTTACTTGGTGAGATTATCCAGTAACTTTTCACAGTCGTGCTTGAGTTTAAGTAGTTCATCCACCTTCATTTTAGACAAACACATCATTTCAGTCGGGACACTTTTGGCTTGTTCACGTAAATGAGTGCCTGACTCTGTGACCGAGATAACTCGAACACGTTCGTCTTTTTCGCTGCGAGTACGAGTTACGTATCCTTTTGTTTCTAAACGCTTTAAAAGAGGAGTCAGTGTTCCAGAGTCTAAGTGGGTTTTTTGTCCTAGGGTTTTTACATTCACGACTTTCTCTTCCCACAACACCATCATCACGATGTATTGCAAGTAGGTGAGATCCAGTGCCTTTAAGAGAGGCTGATACGCTCGCCCCATGGCATTGGAGGCGCTGTAGAGTGCAAAACAGACTTGGTTATCCAGAGCGAGGTAGTTCTCTTCGTTGGGTTCATTCATGTTTACGATCCATCTCATTAATTTAATTGTGCACAATATACTTGCGCACTTAGATTGTTTCAATTAGTATTGTTGAAAATTAAGTTGTGCACAATTTAATTGCTATCAATTTAAATCGTGTTCAAAGTGAACCCAAAGCAGTTTGAATACGTATAGACCAGGCCAATAAATTTAAGCCAATAACGACTTAAACAAAGACTGACCAGAACAATTGAAAATAAAAGGATTCAGACCATGACAACTATCTACACAACATCAGCAACCGCACTCGCTGGCCGTAACGGTCAAGTTTCTACTGACGACAATAAATTGTCTTTAGCCCTGAGCTACCCAAAAGAAATGGGCGGAAGCGGTGAAGCGACCAACCCAGAGCAGCTTTTTGCTGCGGGGTATTCAGCTTGTTTTTCTAATGCAATTTTACACGTAGCCCGCGAAACAAAGGTGGCTATTTCAGCGGCCCCGACCACAGCAACCGTTGGCATTGGCCCGAATGAAACTGGTGGATTTGCACTGACTGTGAGCTTGTCGGTAGAGCTCGATTTAGAACAAGGCCAAGCGGTTGAATTGGTGAAAACGGCTCACCAAGTGTGTCCGTATTCAAATGCGGTACGTGGGAATATTGATGTTCAGTTAACTGTAAATGGTGCTGAGCTATAATGACTCGCGACACACCACTGACATTTGACCATCATAACTAACGATCCAGGTTCTGAGCGGATTGCTTTGGGCCTGATCTTCTAACAAGTCATCAATAGGAATAATTTATGCGCGCTGTTCAAATTCACCAATATGGTGGCACAGAGACATTAAAACTAGAGAATGTAGCTAAGCCTGAGATCAATGACGATGATATTCTAATTTCTGTAAAATCAGCTTCAATCAACCCTGTCGATTGGAAAATACGAGAGGGATATTTGCAAAGCTTTATTCCTTACGAACTTCCGTTAACGTTAGGTTGGGATGTGGCCGGAGTGGTTGCTGAAGTTGGCAGCAATGTAAAAGAATTCAGCGTCGGTGATGAGGTGTTTAGCCGCCCTGATATCAGTCGAAATGGAAGCTACGCTGATTACATTGCCGTGAAAGCGGACGAGGCTGTGCTGAAATCGACGAAACTCGATTTTGGGCAAGCCGCTTCGTTACCTTTAGCAGGTATCACAGCATGGCAATGCTTAGTGGATGTTGCCGATGTACAGCCAGGTCAACGAGTTCTCGTGCATGCGGGTGCAGGTGGGGTTGGTCACTTGGCCATTCAAATCGCGAAAGCAAAAGGAGCCACGGTGATTGCAACCGCTTCATCGGTGAACTTAGATTTGTTGAAAGAATTAGGTGCCGATCAAGCGGTCGATTATGCGAAAGCCCCGTTGATTGAGCAAATTGAATCCGTTGATATTGTCTTAGACACCATGGGTGGTGATGTACAGAAAACGTCTTGGGCACTGCTGAAGGAAAATGGCATTCTTGTGTCTGTGGTTGATCAGCCTGATGAAGCGGTGGCAAACGAGCACAAGGTTCGATCGGCGTTTGTTTTTATTGAACCAAGTAGTCGAATTTTGAAAGAGTTAAATCAACTCGTTGATGCTGATCTTCTAAAACCATTGATTGAACATCGATTTTCTCTAGAGAAAATAGTGGATGCGCACTTACAAAGCCAATCAGGGCGCACCCGTGGAAAGATTGTCATTGATGTCAATTAACCTCTTGGTTGAACGTCAAAAAGTGAATTGAAAGTACGAACTAATGGAAACCGCTGAAGTATCAGCGGTTTTTCCATATCTATTTCATAATTTCAGATGGCGCTGAGCGTTAGGAAAGATGTACAAAGCAGAGAACAAAAAAAAACCTCGTACCGTGTACGAGGCAGAATTGGAGATATAAGCCGTTATTATTTTCTATAGGGTTTACGTAGTTGGAGACTGACGTTTAGTGAATATTGATTGATTTTTTATTCAACATACAAACCTTAGTCGCAATTCTACAAATAGCGATGTTTCCTATTGCAATGCATCTAATTTCCTATATTTTTGTGATCTTGGTTCAATTAATGTGGTGCTAATCGATATTGAGTTAAGTGAAACTAGAGGGCTTTCCGATCTAACTATCGCGTTTCTATCGCCTATCGCGTTTCTAAAAACAGTCCAGTTGAGTTTACGAGACAAACTCAACAGAACAAAACCTCGCTTTGGGGAGTCTTGGGTATATACTTATCCAAGTAACTGAATTATTAATAGATATTAATGATGGGTATATTCGCTCGAGTAAGCAGCGTATATATGGTAACAAGCGCCAAGGAATGCAAAGGGAGAGGTCATGCGACAGAAAAAGCGTCTTATTTTAGGTTTGATTCTGATGATGATGGGGACGGGAGTCCAAGCAAAAGTTATTGAAACAACCCGCTTGGTCGGCTTTGGGGAAGCAAAGTATCCTGAGAACTTCACTCATTTTGATTATGTAAACCCAAACGCCCCGAAAGTTGGTAAAGTGACTTATGGCCAAATTGGTACCTTTGACAACTTTAACCGTTACGCATCACGTGGGGTCCCAGCGGCAAAATCGGGTGAGCTATATGACACGTTGATGTATTCCCCAAGCGATGAAATTGATGCCTACTACCCTTTGATTGCGTCTAAGGTTCGTTATTCAGATGACTATACATGGCTTGAAGTTGATATAAATCCTAAGGCTCGATTTCATGATGGACACCCAATAACCGCCCATGATGTCGCGTTCACTTTTGACAAGTTCAATAAAGAAGGGGTGCCGCAATACCGAGTCTACTATCAGGATGTCAAATCAGTCACCGCCGTCAGTGATTTGGTGGCTCGAATTGATATGAAAACACCCAATCGAGAAAAACTGTTCAGTCTTGCTCAAGGCATGAGTGTTCTGCCGAAACATTTTTGGGAAGATAAAAACTTTTCTGAACCCCTTTCAGAACCGCCTATCGGAAGTTCTGCTTATAAGATTAAAGAATTTAAGCTAGGACAGAGCGTCACTTATGAGCTAGTCGATAACTACTGGGCAGCCGATCTTCCTGTGAATATTGGGCGTAATAACTTTAAGCAAATTCAATATGACTACTACCGTGATGATACGGTGATGTTGGAAGCCTTTAAGGCGGGCGAGTTTGACCTGCGACAAGAGAGTTCCGCTAAGTTTTGGGCAAATTCTTACACTGGCACAAATTTCGATAAGGGCTTCATAAAAAAAGAAGAGATCGCTCATCAAAGCCCTCAATCTACGCAAGGATTCGTGTTCAATACACAGCGTGATATTTTTAAAGATCCCAAAGTTCGACAAGCGTTAAATTATGCGTTGGATTTTGAATGGATGAATCAAAATATGTTCTACGGACAATACACCCGAACTCGTAGTTATTTTCAAAATACCGATTACGAAGCGAAAGGGTTGCCATCAAAAGAAGAAATAGCGTTGTTAACACCGTTTAAAGAGAGTATTTCCCCAAGCGTGTTCACCGATGAATACCAGCCACCAGTCACGGATGGTTCTGGCCGAATTCGGAGTGAAATGAGATCCGCGTTTAAATTGCTCAAAGAAGCGGGTTGGGAGCTAAAAGATAAGGTGATGACGAACGTAGAAACCGGTCAGCCATTTGAGTTCGAATTGTTAATATACAGCCCTACCACAGAGCGATTTGCGATTCCTGTGCAAAAGAACATGAAACGTATGGGTATAGAAATGAAAATCCGTACTATCGATACGACTCAGTACATAAAAAGGTGGCGTGACCGCGACTTTGACATGGTTTCAGCGTCGTATTCAGCTAACCCGTATCCAAGCCCTAACCTAATGATCATTTGGAACTCTAATTACATTGATTCGAGTTACAACTACGCAGGGGTGATGGATCCTGTTGTTGACCACTTAACCAGTGAAATCTCTACCAATCAACAAAATCCAGACAAGTTGCTAACGCTGGGCCGTGCACTTGATCGAGTGTTGCAGTGGAATTACTACATCATTCCTCAGTGGCATATTGGTCAATATCGAGTGGCAACTTGGGACAAATTTGAACGACCAGCTGTGATGCCCAAATACGATTTGGGGGTTGATACTTGGTGGGTATCTGAAGAGAAATCCGCCAAACTCCCTGACAAACGTCGTTAAAAGAGGGTTCAATGGCTGCGTATATATTTAGGCGTTTACTATTAGTGATCCCCACTTTGTGGGCGATCATCACGATTAATTTTTTTATCATCCAGATCGCACCAGGTGGACCGGTTGAGCAAGCTATTGCGCAATTAGAAGGCCATAACTCTGGGATTATGGAGCGGTTTTCTGGTGGTGGTAATGAAGTCGAACTCACGACCGGAACGGATGATAAAGCGTCTGGCTACAAGGGTTCAAGAGGGCTTGACCCTGAAGTCGTTGAAGAGATAAAACGCCAATTTGGCTTTGATAAGCCGATTCATGTTCGCTATTTTGAAATGCTAAAAAACTACGCCATGTTTAACTTTGGTGAAAGTTTATTTAAAGGCGGCAATGTGATTGATCTTATTGTGGAACGCTTGCCTGTCTCTATCTCCCTTGGGCTGTGGAGTACGTTAATCATTTATCTGATTTCCATTCCACTTGGCATATTAAAAGCCATCCATCATGGCTCCCGATTTGATGTTTGGTCAAGCGCACTGGTGATCATTGGCTACGCCATTCCCGGTTTCCTGTTCGCGATTATTCTGATTATTGTTTTTGCCAGTGGTAATTACTTTAGCTGGTTCCCACTCAGAGGCTTAGTGTCGAGCAATTTTGACCAAATGACGTGGTATCAGCAAGTTCTCGATTACTTTTGGCACCTAGCGTTGCCGACTTTCGCAATGGTCATTGGTGGATTTGCCACATTAAGCATGCTGACTAAAAATTCATTTTTGGATGAAATTAACAAGCAGTATGTCGTCACCGCTCGCGCGAAAGGGCTGGATGAAAATACTATTTTGTATAAACACGTTTTCCGCAATGCCATGCTGATCATCATTGCGGGCTTTCCTAGCGCATTCATTAGTATTTTCTTCACGGGGTCAATGCTTATTGAAGTGATGTTCTCGTTAGAAGGGATTGGCCTACTTGGCTTTGAATCGACCATTCAGCGTGATTATCCGGTGGTGTTTAGCTCTTTGTATATTATGACGCTATTGGGGTTACTCTTAAGCATTATCTCCGATCTGACCTATACGTGGGTTGACCCTCGAATTGATTTTGAGGCTCGATAATATGAATGAAGTACAAGGGACAATGACTAAAAATCAAGACAGCATGATTAGTAAAATGCGCGCGAATCCACTGAATAAAGCACGATGGCTTCGTTTTAAAGCCAACAAGCGTGGTTACTGGTCAATGTGGGTATTTGGTGTTCTGTTCTTTTTAAGCTTATTTGCCGAGTTAATTGCGAACGACAAACCGTTAATGGTCAATTATGACAGCGGTTGGTATTTCCCCATTACTCAGCAATACGCAGAAACCGAATTTGGTGGTGAATTTGAAACAGAAGCCGATTACACCGATCCCTTTGTCACCGATTTAATCGAAGAGAAAGGCTACATTATTTGGCCTATCATCCGCTTCAGCTACGATACGATTAACTTTGATATCGCTGGCAGTGTACCTTCGGCGCCTGATTCGGTTAATTGGCTCGGCACTGACGACAAAGGCCGAGATGTATTGGCGCGAATTATCTACGGCTTTCGAATTTCAGTGCTGTTTGGTTTTGTCTTGACGATTGTCTCTAGTCTTGTTGGTGTCATCGTGGGGGCAACTCAAGGTTACTATGGAGGTTGGATTGACCTTATGGGTCAGCGATTTATCGAGGTCTGGTCTGGTATGCCAACACTGTTTTTATTGATTATTCTATCGAGTTTTGTCGAACCGAATTTTTGGTGGCTGCTGGGAATTATGGTTCTCTTTAGTTGGATGAGTTTGGTTGGGGTGGTTCGAGCTGAGTTTCTGCGGTGTCGTAACTTTGATTATGTTCGAGCGGCTCAAGCGATGGGCGTGGATGACAAGCGAATTATGCTCCGTCATATGCTGCCGAATGCGATGGTAGCCTCGTTAACCATGATGCCATTTATCCTGTCCGGTTCCGTCACGACACTGACTTCATTGGACTTCCTTGGGTTTGGTTTACCCGCAGGGTCGCCTTCGTTAGGGGAGCTTCTCGCGCAGGGTAAAGCGAACCTTCAAGCACCTTGGTTGGGTATTTCTGCGTTTGTGGTGTTGTCGTTGATGCTAACGCTGCTGGTGTTTGTTGGGGAAGCGGTTCGCGATGCCTTCGACCCACATGCTCAGGGAGGTCGTTAATCATGACTAACGAATCTAAAGTCGATGCGCCTCAAACCGTTCTGACGATCAACGATCTCTCGGTTGGTTTTGGCCGCAAGGCGGAGATAGAACAAGTGACTAGCAAGGTGTCGCTGACCATTAATAAAGGCGAGACTTTGGCGCTGGTTGGAGAAAGTGGATCGGGTAAATCTGTGACCGCTAATTCAATCCTTAAACTGTTACCAAAGGGGGCTTCCCACTACCTTGGTGGCAGCATTAATTTTAACGGTATTGATATTTTAAGCTGCTCTGAACGGGAGCTTCGTGGAATTCGTGGCGGTCGAATTGGAATGATTTTCCAAGAGCCGATGGTATCGCTGAATCCATTGCACAAAATTGGCAAGCAGTTAGTGGAAACGCTGACGATCCATCGAGGAGTGCGGCAGAAAAAAGCCGAAGAATTGGCGGTATCGTGGTTAACCAAAGTGGGGATTCGGTACCCAGAGCAAAAGATATTATCCTACCCCCATGAGTTGTCTGGGGGGGAACGCCAGCGAGTTATGATTGCAATGGCGTTGATCAACGAGCCTGAGCTTCTTATTGCCGATGAGCCTACAACGGCATTAGATGTTTCGGTACAAGCGCAGATCCTCGATCTTTTGAAAGCGCTTCAACAAGAACTCGGTATGGCAATGCTGTTTATTACCCACGATCTGAGTATTGTGCGTCGCATTGCCGATCGCGTCGCGGTAATGAAGGACGGTGAGCTAGTCGAAGTGGGTGAAAGTAAAACCGTCTTCTCTGCGCCTAAACACCCTTACACGCTCAAGCTCATCAACTCAGATCCCAGAGGTTTGCCGGTTGAGGTTTCAGAAACGGCTCCAACGTTGCTCAATGTTAACAATCTACGAGTTTGGTTCCCAATAACAAGTGGATTGTTTAAACGTGTCACCTCTCATATCAAAGCCGTGACTGATATGGCGTTTGAATTAAAACAAGGACATTCTATTGGGCTAGTAGGAGAAAGCGGTTCAGGTAAATCGACCACAGGTATGGCGATTTTAAAACTGGTTAATTCTCAAGGTTCTATCACCTATGAAGGGCATGAACTTCAAGGGTTAGATCGGAAAGCGATGTTACCGTTTCGCAGTAAAATGCAGGTTGTCTTTCAAGACCCATTTTCAGCGTTAAACCCAAGAATGTCAGTCGCTCAAGTGATAGGCGAGGGGCTGACCGTTCATCAACAACTCGATGAGCAAACGCTTGACCAAATGATTTGTGATGTAATGAAAGAGGTGGATCTGGATCCAGACACACGATTCCGTTATCCCAATGAATTTTCCGGAGGGCAAAGGCAGCGTATCGCCATCGCGCGAGCGTTGATTCTAAAACCTGAATTTATTCTATTGGATGAACCGACGTCATCACTGGACAGAACCGTTCAAGCGCAGGTCTTGGATTTACTTAAATCATTGCAGCAGAAATATAACTTAACCTACTTGTTTATCAGTCATGATCTTAACGTTGTTAAGTCGTTATGCCACTACACAATAGTGATGCGAAACGGTGAGATTATTGAGCAGGGTGAAACGCAACAAATGTTTCGTTGCCCTCAACAAAGCTATACACAGCAGTTGGTGTCTTTGTCGAGTTTTTAACGAGAAAGGTTAACAGGCATTCGTTAACCTTCAGACTTTTCTACTTTTTAGTTCAATGTAATCGAGACCATCACTATGGTGAATGATCTCTTGTCGATTGATCTAATTGTCTCTTCGTGACGTATTTATAAAACCAATAGATGGATAAACGTGGATACGCGATGAAAATTGATCAAGTAACAAAACAAAAGTTGCTCAGAGCCTTTAATCTAATCACAAGAAAAGGAACCAAATCAGACAGCGTTTATGAGTTTGCTGGTATTCGGGCTTCCCATGATTTTGATGGCTATACCTGCTGGTTGATGTACCAAGATCTCACCGTCTCTTTGGTGTTCCATGGCTTGTACGATTTTGATTATCAAGAAGAGAGCACTCTCAAGGTTTTTCTAAGCAAAGTCTCCGGTTTACTATTAGATGAAGAGAACGAGAGATTAGCTAAAGAGAGTGGTTAAACGCTCTCGGTTATCTATCGTTAGCTGAATAGCTGAATAGCTGAATAGCT
>NZ_AJYQ02000064.1:62791-105730 GCF_000287055.2 Vibrio genomosp. F10 str. ZF-129
TTATTCGAAAACAGATGTTTGAGCCTAGGGTTAATTGTGGATCGGTAGCCAGTTGGAGATCAGTATGTTGACATCCCGTGTTCTAACAAAGGTTGCGATTGTAGTTATCTTCACTTCACTAGCACGTCCTCTGTATGCTCAAGAGACTGGAGGCATACGTTCGGTGTCAGCAATGGGTTTAGAACAATCAGAGCAGAGCGCTAATAATTATATGATTGATTTTACGAATCAAGATAATCGTCATCTTTGGCGAGTCAGTAACGACAATGTGATGGGTGGAATTTCAAAAGGCGCGGTGGTCTTAACATCAAAGAAGACTCGATTTTCAGGCACCATTTCTTTAGAGAATAACGGTGGCTTTAGTGCGGTTTTCCATAAAGTTGATGTCATTGATGCAGATCTCACTCAGTTATCACTCGACATAGCAGGAGATGGTCAGCGTTATCAGGTCAGAGTCATTGCTAACCACCGTAAGGGCAGTTTTGGCGAAGAGCGCATTCATTACTTTCATGAATTTGATACTCAAGAGAACAAACGACAAACGCTGACGTTTAATTTGATCGATTTTCAAGCCACTTTTAGAGGAAGAAAAATAGACAATGCCCCCGCTCTCAGTTCGGAAGACATCGAAGAGATTGGGTTCTTATTCAAGAAAAACAGTGAGGATGATTTTACTCTGGATCTGTTTTCAGCCACATTTTCAAACTAATCAACTAATCAACTAATCAACTAATCAACTAATCGCGTTATCAGTTAGACGAGGCCAGCAGTGAACAAAATTAGCCCTAAAACACTATTGAACAGCAAATGGACGCATCTACAAGTGAGCAATAAAGAAAAACACTTTATGGTGACCTTGGTTGAGTTTGATGAAAACCAGAGCGTCATCAAATGTGTTATTGAAGCTGTAATGAACAACAACGAGTACGAAATAGACTGGCGCGAGCTGAAATTAAACAACGAATGGCGTATGGGGTGGAAATAGCCATTTCCCTTAAACGCATACGTTAAAGTGCACACCTTGATAATCAGTTGGCCGACTATTTTTTGGGGGAGGATAACGAGGCGATTTCGAACATCTTATGGTGGTAAACCGTGCTTACATAGGCTTACATTCCTCATGGCCTAGAAATTATATACTCAAGTATTGTTACTATAGATTTAAAGTATGTTTCTCCCGCAAATAATGACTTGGATGTATGGTTGTCAATTATGCATAATGGGTTATAAGGGCAGTTTTTACTGGGAGTCGGCATGGATCTATCTCATACACATGTTTTGATCGTTGAAGATGATAAGCGTTTAAGTCGCATGATGGCTGACATGTTGAAAGCGGAATCTTATCAAGTCAGTTGTGTTTATGATGGGCTACAGGCTATCCAACAAATCAATCAAGTTATCCCTGATATCGTATTGTTGGATATGATGCTGCCAGGGTGCGATGGATTGCAGGTGTTAAAAGAAATCTCTCCTGATTTTTTAGGCATCATTATCATGATCACGGCAAAAAAAGATGAGTTCTTAGAGGTATCAGCTCTAAATCTTGGTGTTCATGATTACATCACCAAACCACTTCGGCCTCATATTTTGTCGGCTCGACTTCGTGCCCTTTCTCGTCTTAACCATAATCACGTTCAAACCGTCAGCGATAAGAATCTGTTAAAAGTGCAAGATCTTACCCTGAATGTTAACTCTCGAGAATTTTGTTTAGCGAATGAAAGTCTTCAGCTTAGTGCAGCAGAATTGGAAATAATGAGTTACTTTATGCATCATCCAGGCGTGGTGTTAAACCGAGATATGCTGGTCAGTGAAGTGCGCAATTTAGAATACGATGGTTTTGACCGTTCGATTGATATGCGCATTAGCTCTTTGAGAAGAAAGCTAAAGGATAGCCAACCTCCTTATAAATACATCAAAACCGTGCGTGCTAAAGGTTACATCTTGGTACAAGAATAATCTTAAAGGTTAATCTAACTATGTTTCGTTCCCTTTTTATCTACCTATCAGCCACCATTGTGTTTGCTATTTTTTTTGCTGCTATTGTTTTAGACCCATTGTACATTCAAGCGATTAAGCAGGATGAGCTAGCCTACACGCGTGGTATTAACCAAGTTGTTTCTGAGGATGTCTTTAACCACCAAGACAAACAAGCTCGCTTAAGTTATTGGGCTGAACGTTTTAGTTACCGCTTTTCTTTAAAGACATACGCTGATATTGATTTACCAGAGCCTTTGTTGAATCAGCTAAAGGGCCGTGAGGTATTTGCTGACATCAGTAGCGGTTGGGCTATTGATAATATCAATCTGTACTATTATCACCCAGGTTGCGATTGCTATCTGATCATGACAAAAAATTACGGTAGCCATGGATTGCTTCATAAATACCTGCTGAGTTTTTTGGGCATCGTTATCCTGTGTATTGCGGTATTTATTTTTTGTTATGTTTATCAACATAAAAAGCAGGTGAGAAAACTCAGCAAGGTATACAAGGCTTATGGGAAAGGTTTATTTAGTGTCCGCGCTGATATTTCAACCGCCGCGCCTTATTCTTTGCTGGCTAATACTTTCAACCAAATGGCGAGCCAAATCGAAGCTCTGTTGCAAGAACAACGTACGCTAGTTCATGGGGTATCTCATGATTTACGTACCCCCATCGCACGTTTGCGCTTCGCACTCGATATGAGTCGAGGGTGCCAAACGGTTGAACAATACCAAGACAAGCTACAGGACATGGATTTAGATTTAGATGAGCTGGATAGCCTGGTCAATGAGTGGCTTTTTTATGCTCAAATGGGCAGCCAACCCGCATTAATAGATCGGGAAAATCTGCAACTCAGCGAATTGTTAAGCAACACCGTTAACAAAGTGAAGGTTTTGTACCCAAGTATTGAAAGCAGTCTAGATTTGCAATCTGGTTGGATAGATGGCGATACGCAACTGTTAAATCGTTGCTTTGAAAATCTCATTATCAACGCGTTTAAGTTCGCTGACAGCCAGATTAAAATTAGCCTGATTAATCGAAATCAGCAACGTGTGGTGTTGATTGAAGATGATGGGTCTGGCATAAAAAAAGAGTCTCAAGAGCAGATAATGCAACCTTTTGTGAAGCTTGATAGTAGCCGAAGTAATGAAGGTTTTGGGTTAGGACTTGCCATCGTTAAAAGCATTTTGGATAAACACCATGCCCAGTTAACCATCAAAGATAGCTCACTGGGCGGTGCGTGTTTTATGGTGATATTTAAAAGCTGTAATAAACACCAAGGCCAGAATACAAAGTAGTATCGGTATCCACCAGAGGGCTATCAGTAATGCCCTCTGAAAATTGAACAATATCTGCCATCATAAACAGTGACCAGTTTTGTGCGAAACTGTAAGTGATATTGATACCCGCACCATAACGTAGCGCAGACCTGCCCTGATAAGATGTTCTCCAAGCTTCTACTTCATTGCTTCTTACTCCGTAATAGTAATCCACTAATTTATCGCTTTCATGCTGTACAAAAATGGAGGGGGTAATTTCCCATGCTTGTAGATTCAAAGGGTACTGGTAAGAGAGTTTCACATCATAACCTTGGTGAGTATCGCTAACATCGTGCATCACATGGAGCCGCACTAGCCCTAAGTATTCGCTTAAGTAGTTCGCTGCAAAACCTGCATCAATACTCGATTCTCGTTCCGTCAACCCTTTGGTATAAGCGCTTAATGTTTCGTCAAATCCCTGTAAACGCAGGGCCGCGGTTGCATCAAACCAAAAAGAGTGTGACAAAGGCATATGATAACTGGCAGAGAGAGTACTGGCTGAGAATGTCTCGCTGTCATAAGAAACAAAAGGAATCGTATAAATCTTACCTTTTGTTTGCTTGTATTCGCTGGCTCCTTTAAAAGCGCCTAGACCAAGGCTAAAAACGCCTTCAGCTTGCGTTGTTACTGGGCTGCTAAGTACGGCAACGAGTAACCATTGACCGCTATTTTTTACGCTTAGTTTCATTGGATTTCCTTATGGTTTAATGGTGATTTGCTACGTGGTCTTTTTGGAAGAGGTACTTTGCGAAGAGTTGGGCCGATTAGAAAATGTTTAAGGTCACTGCTGATAAGCAAGAGAATTGGAATAAGAAATAGCGAGATGAGCGTAGAAAATAACAATCCGTAAGCCATTGATGCAGCAGCAGGAATGAGATACTGAGCTTGTTCAGATTCAGCGCTCAGTAACGGGTACAAACCTGCAAACGTGGTTAACGTGGTTAAAAAAATAGCTCGGAACCGTTCTTGGCAAGCTGAGCATAAGTGACGGATTAGATGGTTATTTCGTGCGTTATTTTTCAGACGGTGTTGATTATAAGCATTCACAATAAGCAGGCTGTCGTTAACCACAACGCCGGATAGAGCAAGCATGCCTAGCCAAGAGTAGAGACTAACGCTTAAACCGAGGTACTGGTGACCAAGAATCGCGCCCACAAGTCCAAAGGGAATGGCGGCCATGATGATCAGAGGCTGACCATAACGCTTGAGCGGCAAGGCTAATAGAACATAAATGGCTAATAGAGCAATAATGAAAGCTTGGGCGAGACCTTGATTAGCGCTTTGTGTCTCGGCTAGTTGCCCCGATCGTTGACTATTAAATTGTGGGTACGACGCCTTTATTTTTTGGACAAACTGGTCTTCAAAATATTGGTAAACCAGCTCTGGCGACGTGACAGATTTATCGATTTCCAATAATAAGTGACGGCTTAGCAACCCATTAACACGTTGAATGGAATTGTTAATGTAGCGAGGTGTTATCTCTGCTACCGCCAGAAGTGGGAAGCTTTTTCCTTGGTCATTGAAAATCAGCATCTGTGAAAAATCACTGCGAGAATCTCGCAAGGCGCGTTCTAACTGCAGAGTCACTTTGATGTTATGGCCATCTCGGTAAAAACGATCCACCTCCAAACCGCCATAAGCCGCGGCCAACTGGTCGGTCAGTGATTTGTGTGTGAAACCTAAGGTGAGTGCTTGTTCTTTTAGAGAAAAGATAAGCTGCGGCATGGGCTTAGCTTGCTGCTCTTTTACATTGCTGATCGCCTCCTGCTGTGTAAACCAATGCTTGGCCTGCGTTGATATTTCTTTGAGTATGTCTTTATTGGGGTGTTGTAGAACGATTGAGGTAGCATTATCGCCCGATCCACTTAAGGAAATCATAACTTCACTGCTTTTTACCCCTTCTAATAGACGGATGGGGGCTCGCCAAGCTTCTGCAATACTCTTGAGGCTGGTACCAGGGCGTTTATCTCTGTCTAGAGGTTGTGCAAAAACGGTGATGCTGCCTTGTTCGTCCATCACTAATAAGCTTTTATCGATCACGTCACCCTTAAGGTTATATTCAGTCCGGTAATCCTGATTAATTTGGTCTCTCACCGCTTCAATGTTGTGTTGCGCTTGTTGGATTAAAGTAAGGGGAGCGTTGTTCTCTAATTCAACAGAGAAAATAATTAGGTCTCCCGGGACATCGGGAAACAGTACGCTGCGGATTTTTCCTTGATAGAGTGCACCCAACACAGCGATGCTCAGTGCAATGAAGCCGGTTAACCAGGCATAACGATAGCGTAAACTTAGGGTGAGAAGCCGAGCATAGATATGATGATTAAACGCATGTAAGAGCGTTTGTGGCAACCATCTGAGTTGTTGAAGATAGGTTTTTATCCGGTTGTTATTGACAGTTTTAGGCACCGTAATGTTACGTAAATGCGCTGGCAAGATAAGCTTTGATTCCAGAAGTGAAAACAGCAACGCGATGATCATTACCCATGCAAAACCGGCAAATAGACGGCCCGTTTCTGAGGGGAAAAAGGTCATAGGGAAGAGCGCTGCTACCGTGGTCAAGACGCCAAAAATAGTCGGTAGCGCGACTTTTTTAGCACCAATGATCGTCGCTTGACATTGATCAGACAGGGGTGATGGGTCTGTGCTTTTTTGTTGATGGGTACTTTTCTGTTTCTGGTAATAAATGCTTTCACCGACAATGACGGCATCGTCAACTAAAATACCTAACACCAGAATAAACCCAAAGGTGGTCACTTCATTGATCGTGTATTGAAAACCGAGAGGCCCAAGCACGATAAAAGCGCCGGAAATGGCAATGGGTAAGCCTAATGCTACCCAGAGTGCTAAGCGTATTTGTAAAAACAAGCTAAGAATAATGAACACCAAAATAAACCCTTGTAGGGCACTGTCTTCAAGCAGGTCTAAGCGTTGTTCTACGTATTGGCTGGCATCAAACCAAAGGGTAATGTGTAGATTATTGGGTAAGCTTTTTTTGAATTGTTCGACAACAAGGTGTGCTTGCTCCGATATTTCCAATACATCGCTTTTTGCAGACATCTTGATGGCAAAAGCACGGCTTAATTGGTTGTTAAAACGCAGTTTACTGTCGTGCTCAACAAAACCATCATTAATGGTCGCGACATCTTCTAGGCGAATCTTTTGTCCATTATCGAAGGTTTGAATGATGAGCTTAGATAACTCTCGTTGATGGGTGGCTAGGTGGCTGGTGTAGAGTAAAATCTGTCCATTGTCTGTTTTTAATAACCCATCTTTATTTCGAGTCGATTGCTGGCGAATGGCATGTGAAACTTGAGCGAAAGTAAGCCCCAATTCACGGACTTTATGTGGGTTGATATTGATTGAAATGGCGTACTTATTCGCGCCATATTCCTCAATTTTGTGGATCTTTGGGTTGGCTAAAAGGGCTCGTTTAAGCTCTTTGCCTATTTTGATTAAACTGTCTTTATCACTATCACCAGATAACTGGACAATTAAGGCATCAAAACTGTCTTCTTTCCTTTGTACCTGTGGTTTTTCTGCAAGCTCAGGCCAGTCATAGATGTTATCCACGGCAGACTTGATGTCATCGAGTAACACTTGCATGGGGTAATCTAGCTGCTTTTTAATGGCAACGTAAGCGCTACTTTGTGACGACGAAGACTGAATATCTTTAATACCCGCAATGCCTTGTAAGCTTTGTTCAATTTTTTGGGTTATTTCAACATCAACTTGTTGTGCATTGCGCCCATCATAAAATGCGGTCACGCTAATTTCATTGGCGGGTAATTTAGGAATGATCTCTCTACGCATATTATTCGCAGACAAGATGCCACCGACTAATAATATAATCATCAATAAATTTGCAGCGATCGGGTGACGAGTAAACCAAGTGATCATGATGACCTCCTATAATTCTGCTTTGAGGCGCACTTGCATGCCCTGAGAATAAGAATTGCTGGGGTACAGAAGAGCATGCTTAGCAACGCTTTCAGCAACAGAGAAGTACACGCGTTTGTTATCTATTAAGTAGTTTTCTAATGAGGATTTACTTAGGCGCTGATGTTGGTCAATCCACCAGACTTCCCCTTTTAACGTCAGTGCACTTTCTGGCAGGCTAACGGTGTGGTGCCAACCTTCAATGGGTAAGTTGGCGTATAAATACTGACCATAAATAGGCGATGCGGTTTCAGCGACTTGCAAGTAGAGTGTTCTTTGCAAGTTACTCGCGTGCTGGCTTACACCAATGATGGTTGCCGACCATTGTTGCTGGCCGTCTAAACTGTCTAAGGTGATCGTTTGTTGCATGAGCTCATGACTTAACAAAGCAAAGTCATTAACGCTTATTTGGACTTTTATCTCTTTATCTTTGGCGGCCAATACACTGGCTACACTACTACCCGCGCTGATAAATTCCCCTAACCGAGCTGAAATTTCCCTTATTTCCCCAGAGAAAGGCAAACGTACCGAGGTGGCGCTCAGGTCTTTCTGGGCGTGTTTTAAGCGTATTTTTGCGAGTGCTAATTGTGCTTGAGCTTGTTTGATCATTAAGCTACCAGGGACAAAGCGTGTGCCCGCATTTTTTAACGCGATCTCTGCGTCAATTAGGCCAGATTGAGCTTGTGCCAACGTGATTTGGTAAGGTAGCGGATCAATTTTCAGCAGTGCCTTGCCTTTCGGTAACAACATGCCTTTTCTAAACGCTTCCGAAATTTCGATGATGGTGCCCGAGACTTGCGGGGTAATTTGGCTGACTTTTACCGGCTCAACAAACGCCAAGCGTTGTAATGTTGGCATCTGCGTAATAGGTTCAATCGCCACTGCTGAAACCAAGGGAACGCTGGTTGAGCTCTTTATGGGAGCAGGAACAATCGTCGATTTTTCTAGGTCATCTAAGACCACCAGCAAAATGAACATTGCCATCGAAAAAGCAAAAATTTGTCTGACTCTTACATGGAAGATAGTTTTGAGCATGCTAATAACGCCTATTGCAGGTTGAGAAACAGCTGAGCTTTGGGGCTACTAAATTCAAATCGGCTTTGTAAATAAGTAGGTTGGTTATTGTCTGCGAGGTCGACAGCACTGATCGCTAATTTTTCTGTAGGAGAACCTAGAAAGTTATAATTTAATGTTTGGTCTGAATTTTGGTCGTGAAAGGCAAAAATAGCGTAATCACCGTAGGGTAATGATTGAAAAGAACACTGCGCTTTTAGGTTATTAATTGCTGTATGGCAAACCGAATAGGAAGGGGATTTATTATTAAATTGGTCAGTGCTGTTCATTAAGTGCAGTTCAATATGGCCTTGATCGTTTCGGGCGCTATTGATGATCACGATGAGTTCCCCAGTCGCTTTATTTTGTTGCTCTTTCTCTGCTGCGTTCAGTATTGCGGAACATAAAACGCAACCCGTCATCCCCACTGTAAAAATCCAATTTCTCATCTTCATCGCTGACTCCCTAAATAATGCGAATTATCTTAGGCAGTCCAATTCAATTGTTCAGTAAGGCTCTGTAAGCCGTGACTTACAGAGCCTTACAAAAGCGGTGGAAGCTTTGCATTACTCTATTTGTTATCGAATTGACGGATAAACGGAGTAAGCATGAAAGCCAGGAATACAGGGTTAGATTTATCGAGAGCAGTGGCTGTTTTTGTGATGATTTTTGTTAACTATAAAGTGGCCATGGAGGTAGAGTTCGGACATCCATTAATGCTGTCATTGAGTGCTCTTTTTGAAGGTCGAGCCGCGGCTTTATTTGTCATTTTGGCGGGCATTGGTATCACTGTCGCGACCAATAAGGCTCGCATAGCAAAGGAGGGTCGTTCATTAAAACAAGCGCGCATACGTTTAGTAAAAAGAGGCATGGCGTTAATCGTGCTTGGGCTCATGTTTAGTTTGGTTTGGCCAGCCGACATTTTGCATTTTTATGGTGCTTATTTTATGTTATCTGCTTTATGTTTTACCCTAACGAACAGGCAGTTAGCCTCCATTGGTGTTTTCTGTATTGTTTTGTTTCCTGTTTTATTGATGATGTTCAATTATGACGAGGGTTGGGATTGGTCGAGTTTAACCTATGTGAACTTTTGGTCCTTCGATGGGTTTCTAAAACAACTGTTCTTTAACGGTTTTCATCCGGTTTTTCCTTGGTTTTCTTTTCTTTTACTCGGTATGTACTTAGGGCGATTAGATTTATTCGATAAGACCCTAAGAAAGAAAATACTGCTTATTTCATTATCGCTATTCATCGCTGTTGAAGTCGGTTTCTTCATGTTACGTGAACAGTTGATGGGGGCGGGTGAATATTTAACCGAATTAGAAATTCAAGAACTCTTGCTGCTGCTCAGTAGGGAAATGATACCTCCGATGCCGCAATACATTATCTCAAGCAGCGCCAGCGCGTTAATAGTTTTAATGGCATGTTTACAGCTTGCTGACTCAGGAAGAAATAGCATAGTCGTTGAATGGATAGCGAAAACCGGACGCCTGGCATTGTCACTTTACATTGGGCATATTGTCGTGGGGTTAGGGTTATTAGACATACTGGGGTTATTTGATAAACAATCACTGACGGTGGTATTTTTCAGTACGTTACTCTTTATCGACTTTAGCATTCTTTTTAGCGTGGTATGGTTAAAACGCTTTGATACCGGCCCACTTGAGTGGCTATTTAGAAAAGTAACGAGTTAAGGGTTCGTTACTTTTGCTTACTGCTCTTTATGATGGCTTTCTTTACGATTTGGCGACTTACCGTAACAGGCGTTCGTTGAGCATTGTTCAGCGGTTACGCCAGGCAGCCTCGACAAAACAGCAGACACCTGATGTCGGTATTTTGCAATAGCCAAATATACCCAGTGACTGACTGTTTTGATGACAGGCCAGTTCAACGGAGCGACCCAAAATCCTTTCCCCACTAGCGTCCATGCGCGGTGGGTGACTTGGAGACCGAGTAACAGTTCGCCTTTGTACGTACCATGTAAAATCTTCATTGCTTTTGAAAAATCAATATTGGGATAACGAGCTGCAAAATTGTCTTGGTGGATATTGACAAGCTCGATGAGATCATCGGAATCGTGTTGTTTCAGGTGGCGCATTTCTGTGGCACACATCGGACAGTGCCCGTCATAAAAAATCGTTAACATGTTCGCTTTCCTAATCGGTATCACCGGTCGAATTATTCTAACTCGTGGTTGCTGTTTTTGCGCCATCGAGCGCAATGGATCGAGGCATGCTGTCTGTCTTCGCGTAACTCAAACGAGAGAGTCGGTGACTGGTATGGTAATTATCTAACCCAGATATGCTGGTGGTTTTGAGTGACTCGATGTCGATGTAACCATCTTCTTGAATCACTGTTTCTGGGCACAGAATGTCGGTGATTTCTCCAATCACAAGTTGAGTATTATTCAATGCAATGGGCACTATCTCTCTTAACGTTAGCGCGTATTTCAGCATGCTCTCTTTAACGAATGGGGCGTCATAGCCGTGGATGTATTGTTCTTGTAATCCTGTTTGTTGGAATTCACTGTGTTCTCTAGAGTACCGAGCCGAGGTTTGATGCGCTTGTATGTAAAACTCTTCGCTAACCTGATTGATGGTGTATTGCTTAGTTTCCAAAATATTGTCAAGCGTATGGCGAGGAACACTGGCTGGTCGAATAATGAAGCCCACTAACGCAGGCGAAGCGCCAAGGTGAATCACTGAACTAAACATAGCAACATTGGTTTGCCCCTGAGTATTAACCGAGCCAATGAGGTTTGCGCTTTTAAAACCTGACAGGCTGTTAATTAAATGGGCTCTGTACCGGTTGTTCATTTCGGTAAGTTGCTGCGTATTAATGTGTTTCACTGCGGTTACTCATATGGCGATTGGTTTGTTACTAATACGTTCCTTGCTCAGATTTAGATCAATCGCTTTGGGTTATTCGTCTTCAGCTATTCGCTTTCAGTTCCTTGCTTTATGTTATGGACCACCAATTCAGTGAAGCCTGTGTTGGCATCTTCTTCGCGTGTGAATGAAAGGTTCGAATAGTGATGAACGATAAGCTCGGCGGTTGTGTCAATAATGTTCCCATCAAGCAAGTGCCCACCTAACACTTGCCCTGTGTTATCCGAGACTGAAATATGAATATGTTGGTGGTCTGGCGTCAGTGTCCCCATGACAGACACGATTTCAAACGGTGCTGTCATTTGGAGTCTTTCTGTTGCACCAGCCAAACGAAGATGGATAGAAGACAAGCAACCCACACATGAGGCGATGCTACCCGCTTGAATGTTGTGTTGGGTGATAAGCCGCTGAATGGCTTGTTTCAAGTCGGTTCCTTGAGTCAACCTAACTGCGATGGGAGTAAGCATAAAATGATTCCATAAGACGGCTTGAATAGCCCTGAAAGTAACTTTAGTTTATTTGTTCAAAGCGAACGTATACACTGCCGATCATATCACTTTAAGACAACCAGATTAATTTAGCGATCACACTATGAATCATGACCAACACGACCAAGATCCAAACTATCAAGAGCCTGATTACGATGACGCCTCTCACGAAGAAGAGTATGACGGTGAAGAAATTGAAATAGAAGCGATCGGGATTGATGTCTCTTCTCATCCCATCGAGCTATATAAAGTGTTTAAAATTGCTAACTTAGTCGGTGGTGGTGGAGAAGCTAAGCACTATATCTCTGAAGGTTATGTGGCCGTTAATGGTGAATTAGAAACCCGTAAACGTCGTAAAATGTACAACGGTGATTTTTTCGAATTCAACCAAGAGTATTATGTGGTGGTGTGTGATGCGCCAGTCACTGAACCTCAAGAGAAAAAAGACAAAAAAGAGAAAGCCGCAGAGCCAAAAGCGAGTAAGACTTCAAATAAGAGCAAGACCCCGGCTAAGAAAAAATCGTCAAAGCCAGCGAAGAAAGAGACCAGTAGCAGCCTTTCAATGAGCAATCGATCCGCCAGTAAAAAAGCAGACAGTAAAAAAACGGACAGCAAAAAAGCAGAGCAACCGACGCAAACCAAAGACGACAAAAGCGGTCGACACTCTATCGATTTCTTCTAAGTATTGAAAATGCCAAGCCTATGACTTCAAAAATAGGCTTGGTTTTCAATGCCAATCTGTATTAATTCAGATGAGATCTGACACATCGAGTCAACCGCACTAAAACGAACGCACTAAAACGAAGAGTTAGGCTGGGTAAGAAACTCGACTTCTTCCTCGGTTGATGTTCGACCGACAATGGCATTCCTATGCGGATAGCGGCCATATTTTTCAATAATATTGCGATGCTTTATTTCGAATTCAACATTCGCGTCAATCCCATTTTCTTTGTATAACTCAACGGCAATATCATGAATCGCCAGTGACTCACTGTGCATGTAGGGCATGTAGAGGAAGCTTCGCTCAATCGCGCTCAGTTCTTGGTCTTGTCCAAGTTCAATGGCGGTTTGTGCCAAGGCTAGGGCTTGTGAGTCAGAGGCAAACGATTTAGCGGTGTCTCGAAACATGTTTCTAGAAAACTGGTCTAACACAATGATTTCAGCCAAACGTCCTCTTGCTGAGGATCGCCACTCGAACAGCTCCCCTTTTACTGCTTGTTCATGAAGAGACAAAAATCGGCTCGTAATCAGAGTATCGATTTGCGTATCTTTTACCCACCATTTAGATGGGCCTAATTCATCAAACCAAAATAATAGAACGTCATTGTATGTCATAGAATATTTCCTAATAGTCCATTAATGAAAGCGGTTAGCTCTCTAGGTTTTTGTCATGTTATCGCTGTTAGCCTTAAACTTTAGATGACTGATGTACTTGACGTTAAAGAGCCAGTATCGCATTAACCATTACATTATTTTGAGTTACTATCAATACAGATCATGACCGCATCGGGGCGCCAGTATTCGAGTTCACAATCCATGATTTCGCCATCTTGCTTGTAGTTGACTCGTGAGATCTTTAGTACAGGTTGCCCTTCTGCAAGGTTTAATGCTTTTGCAACATGGTGAGGAGCAGAGGTAGGGATGACATCAAATCGAGAACGCTGTGTCTCGTAGCCGTATTTTTCACGGTAAATACTGGTCAGAGAATCGGTTAAGTTCTCATCTAGGATATTAGGAAACAGCTCAGAGATGAGGCAGTTCTCTACATAGAGAACGACACGTCCGTCAATAAATCTTAGCCTTTCAATGATCTGAATTGGCGTGATCTTATCGATGGCAAGTGCGTTTGCATAGTCGCCACTGGCCAATTCACTTCTTATACTTATCAGCCGAGTTTCAGCGACGCGGTCTTGATCGCTAATCATATGGTGGAAGTGGCAACGTGAAAGCGGGTTGTAGCGAATTCTTTTGGCTGACACAAACCATCCCCGTCGTTTTTCCCGATAAATTAGCCCTTCGGTTTCCAGCGAGGTAAGCGCATCTTTAATGGTGATCCTTGTGGTTGCAAATAAATCACTCAGCTCTCGTTCTGAAGGCAGCTTTTGCCCAGTTCGTAAAACTTTACTGCGTATTTGCTCGCGGATACTGCCCTTTATTCTCGATATCTGCGTGGGCCGATTGATCCCCTGTGGTGGTGATAGCGAGGGTGATTGAGCAGGTACTTGCACACTGAGTAAGGAATCGGAAGATGAATTTAATTGAGTTGTCATTGACCTAGTCCATTGATTTTATGGGGTCTACGTTAAGTGCAACAGGTAACACTTTCATGACAGGCGTATAGTTAACCTCTCTTCTGCTGCGCTTTCTTTCTGTGAAATCAAAACGTCATATAAATTCAATAAAAGCGTCTTTATAACCAAGCGAATTTGTAACATTCACTTAATAGTATAAAACACGAATTTACTGACCTAGTCCAGAAGGATAGCGACAATGAACACTATGTTTACCTCCGCAACGACATTAGCACTGGCAACAACGCTTGTTTCTGCCCCTGTTTTAGCAAGCGACTCTGATGTACAACAACTTATCAAAGCCGCGCAAAAAGAAGGCGCGGTGTACAGTGTCGGCATGCCAGATAGCTGGGCAAACTGGAAAGATACCTGGCAAGATATCAGTGCTAACTACGGGCTCAAACACCAAGATACCGACATGAGTTCAGCGCAGGAAATCGCAAAGTTTGATGCAGAGAAGAAAAACGCAACTGCGGATATCGGTGATGTTGGGTTTGCCTTCGCTCGCGTTGCGGTTAAGAAAGGGGTGACACAGCCTTACAAACCAACAACATGGAATGACATTCCTGATTGGGCTAAGGATAAAGAAGGGCACTGGGCTCTGGCTTATACCGGAACGATCTCTTTCATCTCAAACAACAACCTTGTGAAAAATGCACCAACATCTTGGGACGATATTCTCAAAGGGGATTACAAAGTCACTGTCGGTGATGTGGGTGTTGCAGCGCAAGCAAACAACGCAGTACTGGCGGCAGCATTTGCCAATGGCGGGGACGAGACGAACTTGGAACCCGCGTTAGAGTTTTTCTCGAAGCTGGCGAAACAAGGCCGACTGTCTTTTACCAACCCAAGCATTGCTAATCTTGAGAAAGGAGAAGTTGAAGTCGCGATTCTATGGGATTTCAATGCGCTCAATTATCGTGATCAAATCAACCGTGACCGATTCTCGGTAAACATTCCACAAGATGGCTCTGTCATTTCTGGCTATACCACCATCATCAACAAATTTGCGAAAAATCCTAATGCTGCAAAGCTGGCGCGTGAACATATCTTCAGCGATAAAGGACAAATTAACCTTGCTGAAGGCTACGCACGTCCTATTCGTTCATCGGTTGTTCTTCCTCAATCGGTACAAGACAAGCTGATACCGAATGATCAGTACAGCAATGTTCACCCAGTTAGCGACTTTACTGCGTGGGAAAAATCCGCACGTAAATTGCCACGTCAATGGCAAGAAAACGTCCTCATTCACCAGCAGTAAGAAGTCACTATGAGCAATAAGGTTATCCTTGTTGTTCTTGATGGACTGAATTATCAAGTAGCCCAAGAATGTATGGGCTACTTAAACGGTTTAATAGAACAGCAAAAATCAACATTATACAAACTGCGGTGCGAGTTACCTTCTCTTTCAAGACCTCTGTATGAGTGCATTTTAACGGGGGTTGTTCCGGTACTTAGCGGTATTGTGAATAACAACATCGCACGCCTTTCGACTCAGGAGTCTGTGTTTAGTCTGGCACATTCACAGGGAAAAGTGACGGCCGCTGCGGCTTATCATTGGGTGAGCGAGCTCTATAACCAAGCCCCTTTTGATGCAGTGCGAGACCGTCATACTAACGACGAATCACTGAATATTCAGCACGGGCATTTTTATCACTGGGATCACTATCCAGATGAAGCGTTATTTCTTGACGCTGAATCACTAAGGCAGCGTCACCAGCCCGATTTCTTATTGGTTCACCCAATGAACATTGATGATGCTGGCCACAAATTCGGATTGGATTCTCCCCAATACCGAAATGCTGCGAGAGCGGCCGATAGCTACCTCTCGAACTATATAGATTCATGGTTAAGCAGCGGCTACCAAATAATGATCACGAGTGATCATGGAATGAACAATGACCGTTCTCATGGCGGTATCTTAACTGAAGAGCGCGAAGTGCCATTGTTTGTGATTGGTGACCGATTTACCTTACCAGCATCACCACAACAGCTCGACATAAAGCAAACAGAACTGTGTGGCATGTGTTGTCAATTACTTAGTCTGGATCATGACAAACTTTACTCACCGGAAGTATTCGTATTATGAGTCACACCGTCCTACCACATCAGCCACATTCTACTGAGCTTAAAGGAACGACAAGAAAAACAACATTATGGCGAAAATTAAAACCTGCGTTGTGGTTTGTTCCGTTTGCACTGTTCTTTTACTTATTTCAATTGGCTCCCATGGTTTGGGTACTCATCAATAGCTTTATTTATGAAGAGTCGTTTGGCTTTGAAAACTATTTTGATGTGTTTGATTCAAGTTTCATGCTGCAAGCGTTCGGTAACAGTCTTTGGCTATCTATCTGGTCGAGTGCTATTGGGTTAGCCGTTTCTGCCCTTTTGGTGACCTCATTAAGAAGAGTCGATAGCAAAATTCGCGATGGTGTCATTGCCTTTACCAATATGAGCAGCAACTTTTCTGGTGTTCCCCTCGCTTTTTCGTTCATCATTGTTTTGGGCATGAATGGCGCCGTCACTTTGCTGCTCAAGCAATACGGCTTGATTGATGATTTCAATCTTTATGGCCAATGGGGGTTGCTGGTTATCTATGTCTATTTTCAAATCCCGTTGGGCGTGCTGCTGCTTTATCCTGCCTTCGATGCATTAAGTGATGATTGGCAAGCCGCATCAGCACTGCTTGGAGCGAAAACATGGCAGTACTGGGTTCAAGTTGCGTTACCTGTTCTTTCCCCAGCGCTACTGGGCACGTTGATCATTCTGATTGCTAACGCTATGGGTGCCTATGCCAGTGTGTACGCTCTGACCGGCGGTAATTACAATGTCATCACGGTACGAATAGCGAGTCTGGTGTCAGGTGATCTCTTCCTAGAGCCAAATCTAGCAGCGGCCATCTCGGCCATACTCATTGCTATTCTAGCGTTTATCACGGTGATCAATCAGTGGTTACTTTCAAGGAGTTATCATGCTGCAAAGTAATGCGAATATGCTCTACCACAAGAGCGTGGTTTACTCCATCGTTGGCATCATGCTAATCCCGATTATAGCGACACTTGTGTACTCACTGTCATCGAGTTGGGGCGCCACCATTCTACCTGACGGTTTTACTTTCGATTGGTATTTGAAGCTGATCTCCGATCCGCGTTTTTTGGCAGCATTTGGGCGATCTCTGTTTGTGTGTTTTTCTGCGTTGGCCTTGAGTGTCGTGTTAGTCTTGCCTACGATATTTGTGGTTTTTTACTATTTCCCCAAACTGGATAAGCTACTCAATATTCTGATTTTATTACCATTCGCTGTACCGCCTGTAGTCTCATCGGTTGGGCTTTTACAACTCTATGCGGACAGCAGTGTGCCTCTTGTTGGAACACCATGGATTCTGATTGGCACTTATTTCACTATTGCACTGCCTTTCATGTATCGAGCGATTGCGAATAGCTTTGAAGCGATAAATCTTAACGACCTGATGGATGCTGCCCACTTGTTAGGAGCCAGTACCCCAAAAGCTTTTTTGTTGGTGGTTGTCCCCAATCTTAAAAAGGGGTTACTTGCATCACTGTTTCTCTCGTTCTCATTCTTACTCGGTGAATTTGTCTTTGCCAATATTCTTGTAGGAACACGCTTTGAAACATTACAAATCTATCTCTATAACATGCGCCAAACCAGCGGGCATTTCACTTCAGCATTAGTGATGACTTACTTTTTATTTATTTTTTTACTGACATGGCTCGCGAGCCGATTAAACAGAAAACAGGGTGAGGAACAGCAATGAGTTATGTCGGCGTTAATCAACTTACAAAACGATTCGGAGACAACATTGTCTTTGAAGGGATTGATTTTTCGGTGGAAAAGGGTGAATTCATCACATTGCTTGGCCCTAGCGGCTGTGGCAAATCGACATTGTTACGAAGCCTAGCCGGTCTTAATTCAGTCGAAGGGGGAGAGATATGGGTTGAGGGTGAAAACATTACCGATCTTGCCCCTCAGCAACGTGGCATCGGTATGGTGTTTCAGTCTTATGCTCTGTTCCCAAACATGACCGTTGAGGGCAATATCGCTTTTGGTTTAAAGATGAAACACATGGGCAAAGCAGATATCACCAAAGAAGTCGCTCATGTCATAGAGCTTGTCGAATTAAAAGGTAAAGAAAAACAGTATCCTCATCAGCTGTCAGGGGGGCAACGTCAGCGTGTTGCCTTAGCGAGAGCCTTAGTAGTAAAACCGAGAATATTGCTATTGGATGAGCCTTTATCGGCGCTCGATGCAAAAATCCGCAAGCACTTACGACAGCAGATAAGAGACATTCAAAAAGAGTTAAACTTGACCACTATTTTTGTAACCCACGATCAAGAAGAAGCGATGATCATGTCGGACCGAATTTTCTTGATGAATCAAGGTGAGATTGTCCAGCAGGGCGCGCCAGAATCGATCTATACCCATCCAGCCAACGAATTTGTGGCCGGATTTATGGGGCATTACAACTTGGTCGATGCGACGACGGCCAAAAGTCTCTTCGATCTAGACGTAGAACAGAAAGTCGCGATTCGTCCAGAATCTATTTACGTCAAAGAATCGGGAAGAAAATATGGCTCGCATATTTCAGCGCCGCAACGAGCGACGGTCAAAAATCATCAGTTGCTTGGCAATATTATCCGTTACCAAGTTGATGTAAATCGTTGTGAGCTGACGGTCGATCTTCTTAATCGGTCATCGGAACGATTATTTGCCGATGGAAGCCAGTTAGAGCTACTGTTTAATCTTAACGAGATTCAACCTGTGAGGGCTTAAGGTGTCGAAATCTTTGTATGTGTTTGATATGGATGAAACGCTATTTTCTGCAGATTGTTCTATGTTGTGGAATGCGTTTCTTGTAGAGCAAGGAATTGTTTCTTCAGATGATTTTATTAAAGAAGACCAGCGTTTGATGGCGCTCTATTCGGCAGGGGAACTGGACATGGAAGACTACCTTGCCTTTGCTATGTCGCCACTACTCGATATGGATAAATCGGAGGTGAATGAATTGGTTGAGAAATGTGTGACCGAACAAGTTATGCCGCGCTTTTATCCCCAAGCTAAAGCACTTATAGAACAACTGAATAATAAGGGGATAAAAACCATTGTCATTTCTGCCACGGTCAACTTCATTGTGAAAGCAGTGGCGAAGCGAATTGGTGTGAATACGGCGATGGGCATTGATTTAGTGGTGAAGGGGCAGTGCTATACCAGAGAGATTGAAGGCATTCCCACCTATCGTCAAGGTAAGGTTGAACGCCTCAATCAATGGCTTCTAGAACAAGAGACATCCTATGATGATATCCATTTCTACACTGATTCAATCAATGACCTACCGTTATGTGAGCGTGCCGATAGGGTCTATCTGGTCAATCCATGCCCTCAGTTATTAGCGCACGCTGGACGTCCCAATTGGCAGACGTTGAACTGGACACTGTAAGCCGAAGGCAAAATAAGCGTCGCATACTAATCACAGGGATCGTGATAGGCGAAATCAAATCAGTTGCAAGTTATAGCAACACAACAGAGTAACCCCACTATTGGTTGAGCTTAGCAATGCGTTGTTTTCGGTACGAACGCGGCGACTCTCCAAAGTACTTTTTAAATCGATGGCTAAACGCGTAGGGATCTTTATACCCGAGTCGTTGAGCAATCATACTGATACTCCACTCTTTGTGGTGGAGTAGCTCAGCGGCTTTTTCCATACGTAAATGAATCAGGCGCTCTTGAGGTGTTTGACCAAATAATGCTTTGGTTAAGCGATTAAGCTGCTCTTCACTTAAAAAGCATTGTTTCGCTATCTGTTTCACGCTCCAAGCGAGGTGAAGTTGAGATTCGATCAGGTTAAACACACTTTGCACACGCAGTGTTGAGTTCGAAGGTGACGCTTCCATTCGGCTTAATAATCGAGCAATTTCACTGCTGAGCAACTTTCGGTAACTCGAACGACCGGATATCTCATGGTGAAGTAAGCTCATTAGCGACCACACCTGTTCGCACTGATGAAAGGGCACAACGGCCTGACCGCCAGCAATGACCGACTTCCATTTGTCATTGGGAGAGAGCAATAGCCACACCATTTTCCAATCATTACTCTTGTTACTGAGTTCAAAACGGTAGGGTAACCCTGCCGGTAAAATAACCAATGAATTCGGTGGGATGGTTTGGCGCTGGTTAGCCAAGGTCAGCAACCCTTCACCTTCAAGCGTGAACAGAAGTGTGTGCACGTCTACACGCTCTCTTTCGACAATATAACCATCCACTAACTTAGCCATCCCCGCCATGAAAAAACCGATCGGCTCAAATTCAGGAACTTCGGAAAGACCAAGAAAACGCTCTCGGCATTTATCTGAGAGATAAACCTGATCCTGCCAACTGTTTTTAGTGTGATCTTGATCAATGACGGATTCAAACAGGTTTTGGCTACTTTCTAACATGTTTTATTTTTCCTTAGAACTGTATATTCCTTACTCAGAATGAGGAATAACTATGAACCATACCACGACCACTACAAATCACTCCACTTCATTACCAAGCAACATGATGTCTACCATGGCGAAGCTTGCTTTTCCGGTGGCAATCCAAAGCGCACTCGTTGCTGTTTTGTCGTTAGCTGACGTTTTGATGGTGAGTGATCTGGGTATGGAAGCGACAGCCGCTGTGGGAATTGCCTCAAAATGGCTGTTTGTCGCGATTATGATCGCAGCGGGCGTTGGCTCGGCGAATGGAATATTAGTGGCGCAATATTGGGGAAGAAGTGACCGTTCTTCGGCTAAAACCGTGACCATGATGGCGCTCAAATATGGTGCAAAGCTGATTGTGCCTGCGACGGTGATCATTACTCTGTTTTCAAGCTCAATTATGCTGTTGCAAACGACGGATGTGAGTGTGATCGAATTGGGCTCTGAATATTTATGGTATGCATTGCCCGTGTTACTGCTCACTCACATCATTATCGTAATCGAATCAAGCTTACGTTCTAGTGGCAATGCGATGCTACCATTGATTCTGGCGGCGATCACGATTGCGATTAATATTGCATTGAATTATTTATTAATTAACGGCGGCTTTGGCATACCAGCGTTGGGAGTAGCAGGCGCTGCGTTGGCGACCAGCATATCCAGAGCATTGCAAGTGGCGATGTTTGTTTTCATCTTATATCGTCGCCGCCATTGGTTATTAACCGCAGAGACACTGGAGTGTGGCGCTCGACTGATGAACTCATTTAAGTCGTTAGCGGTTCCTACTATGTACAATGCCGTATTGTGGGCAATGGGGACGCTAAGCTACCAAATGATATTTGGGCACATGGGCACCACAGAATTAGCTGTGTTCAGCATGTTAGGGCCTTTTGAACTGCTTTGTTACTCGGCGTTTTTTGGAATTTCTACAGCCTGCTCGGTACTTTTAGGTCAGAGCCTTGGGCGTGATGATTTTCAACAAGCCGTAGCTATGACTCAGTTTTTTATCAAGTTTGTTTTGAGTGTCGGTTTGGCGGTGAGTTTGGCCATCACTTTAGGAAAAGAACAGGTCATATTGTGGTTGAACCTAGATGATCCATCGTTATACGCACTGGCTTCTCCGGCACTGGGTTTATTTGCGATGATCATCTGGCTGAGAATGCTAAACATGGTGATCATCAACGGTATATTACGTGCGGGTGGTGAAAACAAGTTTTGCTTAAGAATGGACTTTATTTCGATGTGGATGATCGGTATTCCGTTAACCACGATCGGGGCTTTTGTGTTTGACCTGCCGTTTGCCTCTGTGTTTGCATTGATGCTGGTGGAAGAAGTAGTGAAGTTTGGTCTGTGTTTCCAACGATACTTACGACGCACATGGGTAAACAACTTAACCATCAGTGCGTAATACAGTTAGCGTGCAATAAAGTTAGTACTTAATGTTCAAAAGCTTGCTGGAAAGATGAATAAAGCGGTGGTCGTCGTTATTCACGACATTAGCTTTGCCGACTGCTATTCCGACATCATCATAGCGTTGAAGAAAGGTAAAGTCGTCGCCATTGGCCTAATAGAAGAGGTGATTCAGGCGGATGTGCTCGCGGATATATACGAAACATCGTTTAACATTGTGGAAGTCAATGGCCAACGGATGTGCACGTATTATTAAAATGGACTTCATCGACTTACTAACGATTATTCTTTGTCAAAGCTGTCGACGATAATCGCTCCCATTGATGCTGGCATTGTAATCACAATGATCCGATTCATAGCAACGCCAGGATCGACGAAAAGAGGCAATTTATCAATACAATACAACACCAAGGCAACGACGAAAGCCGCCATGACATAGGCGGTCACAATACGAAAAAGAAAGACGATTTTTCTGTTCTTGATATCTCGCTGAAATACGCTTTCATAGGTATATAAGGCTAAAAATATTACCGACAATGAAAAGAGCATCAGTAAGTTTTTGAAAGGTAGGATTTCACCTAGTCGCCACGCTTCTTCGGAAAAAGAAATCGGGACAGCAAGCGCGAATGCGCCAACAAAAATCTGGCTGGCATCTTCTAGATTAAAGTTCAATTTCATATGTTTATACCTCAAATTTCCCAAGAGCCTACCTAATCAGTAAAGCCGGTAGTGCATTCTGACTATGATTTTGTTGGTATGAGATGGTTACTTAAACCTACCGTTTATCATTCTTACAAGACGAGTACTCTTAAAAGACGAGTACTCGTAAAAGACTAGCACTCACATGATTTCGCCAGTACTGCATTAATCTTCAACCCTCTTTTCACCGCATTTTTTACAAACAAGATGACGTTCAAATTCATCCATAGAAGCCACAAATGCACCGAGAGCACTGCCTTTAATAAAACCGGCGAAAAATTCTTTAATTTTGCTGTTTTTTTGGCCTTTAAATGCACTCTGCTTTCTGACCAGAACAACGACATGATCGGTATCCGCACTGCACTTGGTGCAGTGATGCTTTTCTACTTTATGGGACATATTTTCTCCATCCAAGAGGTCAATGCTTTAGCGCCTGAACATTACTATAGTAAATCATTTCCATATAAAAATCAGCGCATTGTCAGCCTGATAACCTAACGTTCATCACGAAGTGTAGGACCGACTAAGCTCACTTTTCTCATGAAGTTTTATTGGTGTATTTCAAAATTCGTCGTTCTCTCAACACAAGAAAAAACCGGAACAGCTATACGGGGGATTGAATAGCGGGAAACATCTAAACAGGATGAGCGAGAATGTTAAAAAGGGTAGTGATTGAACACATCTTCAATCATCTCATTGAGTGGTGCCTGGCCGTTATGGGTTTTCGCGTAGGTCCTTAGCCCAGTTATTTGAATTTGCACATGACGTGCTAGTTGAGCTGTACTTTTTTGTGCGTCAACTTCACCGATTTCTTGAGCTTCAATAATGAGCTTTTCTATCGCTTTTTCCATTTCAATGACCGATTTTCTCGCTTCATCTAACAGCTCTTTGTTTTCATCTGTCAGTTCAGCCACTGTTTTGGCGAGCATGCAAAGGCTACTTGGTGAGCCGCTCAGCGTATCAAGAATGAGTTGACGCATGAATAATTTAAGCGCTGCGATAGGGGTTTCACTCTCTTCTCGGCAGTGTGCTAATCGCGCTAAACCATTCTGTTTATAATGACGTAACGCTTCTTTAAACAGTTCGTCTTTACTGCCGAAAGCCGCGTAAATGCTACCAGGGCGCATATCAATCACATCTTGCAAATTACGCATAGAAGTCGCGTGAAAACCTTTTTCCCAATAGAGAGCCATCGCTTTGTTTACGACGTCTTGGCGATCAAATTTTGCGGTCTTGGCCATAGGAGAGAACGAAAAGTAATAATTGAACGATGGTTCAAATTATAGGTTTGATCTCAATTGAGGTAAAGAAGAATGTCTACTTCGTTAAACTAAAAGTCAGAATTTCATTAATAATCAATGAGTAAAACCAATGCTGTAAATAATTGAGCGATCGTTCAATTATTTAGTTGAACGATCGTTCTAATTGGTTTAGAGTTTCGTCATACCGCATAAAAACTGAGCGGACAACGAGCATACTTATTTTTATAACGTTGTTTTATAAATGGCGAAAGCATATAAACGAAAGGGACACAACAATGACAGATTTTACAAAACATACACTCGAGACCGCGCCACAAGGTTCAAAGCCAGTATTGGAAGGGGCGATCAAAAATATGGGTAGAATTCCTGGATTATGGTCTGTCATGGCAGAGTCACCAGAAACATTACAAGCCTATAGTCAACTGCATCAGCATTTCATGAATACGTCGTTTGATGCTGAGGAGCTAACCGTTGTATGGCAAACGATCAATGTGGAGCATGAATGCCACTACTGTGTTCCAGCACATACAGGGATCGCACACTCTATGAATGTTAATCCAGAGCTTATTGAAGCGTTAAGAAATGAAGAACCTTTGCCTACGGCCAAACTTCAGGCGCTTAGAGACTTCACACTGAGCATGGTTAGAAGGCGAGGAAATGTAACTGAGAACGATCTAGACGCATTTTTTAGCGCAGGATACGAACAGAAACAAGTACTTGAAATCATTCTTGGTCTATCTCAAAAAGTGATCAGCAATTATGTTAATCATATTGCTGGTACACCAGTTGATGAAGTCTTTGAGAAGTTTGCTTGGACCAAAAAGGTGTAATTCAAATTACGCAGTAAGCCGACTATATCGTCGACATTGAAGAGCCTGTTATTGACTATGATGGCTATAACAGGCGAGTCATATTTTTGTATCGAACAGAGAATTCAGAGAACCCAGAGAATCATTGATTGGAATTCAATGGCAAACGTGAGTACCACATGAATGAGCGTTTAATCTCCAATCCAACTTAATCGTAAAAAGGCGCGGTATCAACATCGAGAGAAGACGGGGATATCGCTTTTTCAATCACCAATTTACTGCTTTTTAGGTCGATAAAGCCCACATCGCAAAAGCGGTTGTATTTATTGGAATAAAAGCATTTTACTTCTGGCTTGAGCGGTTGAGTTGGGTTTGATGTCCACACAATACCGACTCGGCCATCAGAAAGCTCCACCAAAGAACCGACAGGGTAGACGCCGATGCAGTTGATGAATTTATACACTAAATCAGGATCGAGGTGGAATGGCGTCAATTTCAGTATGATCTTAAATGCTTCAGACGAACTCATGCCTTTTTTGTAACAACGATCGGCGGTTAAGGCGTCATAAATATCAATAATGCAAACCATTCGAGCATGTAAAGGTATCTCATCACCTTTTAAGCCGTGAGGATAGCCGTTTCCATCCAGCTTTTCATGGTGCATTAAACAAACGTCTCGGCTGATATCACTCAGACCTTCAATGTGTACAATCATTTTATCTGCAAACACCTGATGAAGTTTCATATGTTCAAACTCTTCAGGGGTTAATTTAGCGGGTTTGTGCAACACTTCATCTTTCACTTTGGTTTTGCCAATGTCATGAATGATGCCACCGACGGCCATTTGTTTGAGCGTGTTTTTGTCTAAACCCAAGTGTTTACCAAACGTCACCAATAAGCAGGCAACATTGACCGAGTGTTCTAATAGGTAGGCGTCTTTTTTCCTCAATGCCGATACGCACCGCAACGCATCGGAATCAATTAGTACCGATTCGATCATGTTATCAGCCCAGTCATCAATTTCGTCAAGCTCGATGATTTTGCCTTCAAAGGTGTGGGACATGAGCCGATTGGCTAACCCTTTTGCTTCCGCGATGAGCTTTTTGGCTTTTTGTTGGTTTGCATGTCGACTGGTTGGCTTTTTAGCCGTTTTATGTGCATTGGAAGAGATCGCTGCTGGTTTAGGCGTGGGCGCTGCTTCTTCGGTTGATTCAGCTTCTGGTTTTACTGGTTTAAAAATGCAGTTTTTTTCTGACAGTTTAGAGTCCACCCAAACGAACTTTACTTCGCTTTTTTTAAGCTGATCGATGGCGGATTGTGAGGAAACTCGCCCCGCGTGCGCTAAATTGACGCATTCGGTATGTTCTATCGCCGTTACAAACATGCCAACGGTCAATGTGTCGATAGAAATTTTAATGGAATCTTGAATCTTATACTGCATTCTGGCGTTATCTGTATGTTTATGTGCTCCTCTTACAGTGTAACAGCAATATGGATAACCGATAAAAATTCTGGTTACATTTGTTACAACTATCAATAGTTAAATTCGAACAATCACACGTTCACGATAGGCGTATATCTATTAGCGCTGTTGATGGAAGAGTATTGAGCTTTTTCCTTGGTACGAGATGCTAGGTTTATAGCTATTAGGAAGTACTGAGCGGCTTCGATGATGCTCTCCAATCGTTGGGACTAAAAAGGCCGTTTGAGAAGATAGCAGCTCAAACGTCCTTTCGATTTATTTTCGTTGAAGCTTTACTTGAAGCCGTACTTTAAGCGACAAGCTTATCACTCAAAGATAGGTGTTTACTTGTTTAGCTGCTCTTTAGCGGCTTCTACTTTTGAAAAGTCTAACCCTAGTTCAGTAACGGCTTCTTTAATCAGCGCTGGATTCTGCATGACCTGGCCCATTAATGCCTGAAGTTTTTCTTGAGGTAAACCCAGTTGGCTAATGGTTGTCATCGCTGCCAAAGGGTTTTGAGTCAGCACTTCAAACAGCGCACTGATCTGTGCATCGTCAATATTATTTTCTCGTAACATCGCAAGAATCGGGTTCATTACATTACCTTTGAATACTCAATCAATTAGGTGGACAGTCTATCATTTGCCTTAAACTGAGTGAATGGGTTTACCTGAATGAAACTTAAAATCCTCATCTTCACTTGAGATCAGTTCCGCTTCGGCTTGAGCAAAAACGGCGATTCTATCGGTAATGTCCGTGCTAGAAATACTTTGAGCCAGCTTTAGGTAGTCTTGGTAGTGTCTTGCTTCTGATCGCAACAAAGAAATATAGAACTTGCCCAATTCATCGTCTAAGTAAGGCGCTAGCATCGCAAACCGTTCGCAAGAACGCGCCTCGATAAAGGCACCTATAATGAGCTTGTCAACGAGTGCTTCGGGCTCGTAGGTTCTTACCTGCTTCATCATCCCTTTGGCATATCGAGACGCTGATATAGGTTCGTAAGGGATGTTCTCTTTTTCCATAATTTCGAGCACTTGGTAGAAATGGTGTAGCTCTTCTCGAATCAACATGATGAGCTTATCGATCATGTCTAACCCATAGTTACAATTAGGCTTAGGCTGAATCATCTTCGAGACATTGCTCTTTCCTTTTAACGTGCTGAGATTACCGATTCGCTTGTACGCAAACTCTTCATAGGGTTTGAGTAGCTCAGTCAGTTGTTGTTTGCCTTCTTCGTCAACTGCGTATCGTTTCAGTAAGAACATGGCACTTTGAGCGGCTTTGAGCTCACACAACAAATGATCCCGGAGTATGACCGGTAAATTGGTGCTTTTCTTGGCTTGCTCAACCCACTCTATAGGGGTTGGGCATTTTAGAAAGGATTGAATCGGGGCTAAGAGTTCTTCGTACATGGTGTTGTTCTTTTCGATGATATTGCTGCGATTTTATCATGAAGTGACAAACGCTATTTAGTTAAATCTTCAATGATGGGGCATTGGCTATTATTATCCCCTGGGCATGCAGAAACCCAGCTTTCTAATTGATTCTTAATTTCGGTTAATTCGCTGATTTTTAGTTCTATTTCGTCAAGTTTCTCTTTGGTTTTTTCCTTGACTTCACTGCTTTTTCTATTTGGGTTTTGAGCTAACTGGACCAGCTCTTTACACTCGATAAGTGAAAATCCAGCGTTTTTGGCTCTGGCAATTAGGCTGAGCTCTTGAACGTTCTTTGCTGAATACTCTCTGTAGCCAGCTAGGCTTCGAATCGGTGGGGTAATGATGCCTTTGTCTTCATATAAGCGGATAGACTTGCTCGATAGCCCCGTGAGTTTGGAAACTGTGCCTATGTTCATGCTGAACCTCTATTCGTATCTATGTGATTCTTGAGCATTAAAATTAATTGCTCTCATTTTTATTGTAACTCACACTTTTCTTCCAGTAATAAAAATTTGAACGAACAATACCGATTGGTTCACTGCGTTTATTAGCCTAATACTGTGCTCTATATTTCCGATGTTGAATATGTTTTAACGATATCGATAGTGCAACTAGGCCAAGCTCGATGCGAGTTACTCATGTTCTTGGGTTGAATGTACGATTTGTACATTACGTGACCATATAATTCGATATGAAAATAAATAATAACATTGACCTAGATCAAGCAAATAGATTTGTATGACAATAATTGTTTAAAACAAAGTTGAAAGATTAAAAAATTATTGAATAATAGGCCTATACAAAATTGAAGTATTTGCTTCATCTCTTAGGTTTAAACAGGATGCATATTAAATGTCGAATTCGTTTGTTTTAGTCATCAATTCTGGAAGTTCATCTTTAAAGTTTGCTGTTATTGATGCAAATAGCGGCGATAACATCGTCACTGGACTTGGTGAGTGTTTTGGAATGCCAGAAGCTGTGATCAGCTGGAAACACAACGGTGAAAAAACAGAAGAAGCGATTACAGCACCTGACAATCACCATCAGCACGCTATTGACCGTATTGTAACACTGATTGAGACGCTAGGTTTTAATCAAGATTTAGTGGCTGTTGGGCACCGCATCGTCCACGGCGGAGAAAAGTTCACTTCTACTGTCCGTATTGATGAAGAAGTCCTCGCTGAAATTGAGAGCTTGTCTGATCTTGCTCCGCTCCACAACCCTGCAGGTGCTATTGGTATTGAAGCCGCTATGAAAGCGTTCCCTGAGCTTCCTCAGTTTGCTGTGTTTGATACTGCTTTCCACCAAACCATGCCTCAAAAAGCGTTTACTGGTGCCATTGCCAAAGAACTTTACACTGACTTCGGCGTACGTCGCTACGGTTTCCACGGAACCAGTCATTACTTCGTCAGCCGTGAAGCGGCGAAAATGCTCAACAAGCCAGTGGAAGAGTCTAATTTCATCTCTGTTCACTTGGGTAATGGCGCATCGGTATGTGCGATTAAAGACGGTAACAGTGTTGATACGTCAATGGGCTTCACGCCACTTTCTGGCCTAATGATGGGCACTCGTTGTGGCGATTTAGACCCAGGTATTATCGAGTACCTACTGAAGAAAGGTTGGTCACAAGAACAAGTCTTCAATTCCCTTAATAAGGAATCTGGCTTCCTCGGAGTGTCTGGCCTTACGAGCGATGCTCGTGGCATTTTAGAAGCGATGGAAGAAGGCCATGAAGGCGCGAAACTGGCGTTTGAGGTATTTACTTACCGCGTAGCAAAGTACGTTGCTTCTTACCTAGCCACACTTGATTCTTTAGATGGCATTATCTTCACTGGTGGTATCGGCGAGAACTCTCTACCAATCCGTCGTGAAATACTCAACAACCTTAAAATTCTTGGCTTTGTTGAAGATGTCGCGGGCAACGAAGCCGCTCGTTTCGGCGCTGAAGGTGTGATTGCCAAATCAGAGATGCTGGGTGCGGTAGCGATGGTTATCCCAACTAATGAAGAGTTCGTTATCGCTCAACAGTCGGTAGAACTTCTGTAATAGATTCTAAGAAAATCAGATAACGAAAAGCGAGCCAAGTGGCTCGCTTGTTTGTTTTATATGTTTGGTTCAACCATCACGAACGATGTTTTTTTCATCTAGCAGATCTTCGAGTCGACGAGGCTCGAGCTGACTCATTTCTGCCCCGAAATGAGTTTAGAGGATTGCACTTCGAAGTATAACCCCCTTAGTTTGACCAAAATTCCTAATCTAAATATGTGAGCAAATTCGTCAGTCTTCTACAGGTTTGTTAGTGATAAATTTGGTATTTACACTCTATAGTACTCTTAACCCTGTATGAAATGGTATCTTTGCTAAAGTTGGATAGCGATAAAAACATCCAATGTGGCTAATACATAACGGCCTACCGATTTGCTAGACCGTTTTATGTGTTAGTCATGGACCTTTCTAGTTACCGAATGGTTCTCTCTAACTCTTCGATATGAGCTACAATCTGTTTTGATAGTGGCTCGATGTTTTGGTATAGCTGATGTGCTTTATCACTGTCACCAGACTCGTCGGCATCCATTATTTTGACGATAGTTTCATGCAGCTCTGCATGAGGTTGCTCCATCGCCTTAAAGGCATGGTTGCTGCCATATTGTTTAATACCATCCTTGTAGTACCAACGTCCTAATGCACACTCTCTGTGTGAACAGGCTTGCTCACGAGTTAAAACGTTTGTATCACCATCGAGAAAAGAGCGTACCCGAGTCTTCCATGCTAAGTGACCTTGTTTAACCGTGACAAAATCAAGGGTGGCTGCCTCTGATAGATCTAGTTCATTGAGCTGAGCCTGAAGATCCATTGCACGAGAGTTCACCAACATAGCATGCTGCTGCAGGTTCTCACCCTGGCTTTCCGTTAGGCTAGCCTGCGAGCTAATACTTTCAATGTTATCAGCCATCTCTGCGACCACAGTACTTTGCTGACCAGCTGCTGTTGCAATCTCTGCGCTCATGGCATTGATTTTCTCCATACCTGACGTAATATCGGCAAACTTTTCTCGGGTTAAAGTCACTTTATCTAGCGTGATTACTGCTGATAGGCTATTTTTTTCTATGGTATTGGCCGAGTTATGAATTCCACTTGATACCAGCTCTAACATAGAACGGATCTCTGCAGTCGCATCCTGAGTTCGGCTTGCCAAGCTTCGCACCTCATCAGCAACTACAGCAAACCCACGCCCTTGCTCACCGGCTCGAGCTGCCTCAATTGCGGCGTTTAGTGCTAGCAAATTGGTCTGTTCGGCAATATCACTGATGGTATTTGTGATACTAGTAATTTTTTCACTTTCTTTAGATAGTTCATTGATCGCTTGGGATGTTTGTGACATTTCATCGGCAAATACTTGCATTTGTAGCAATGTATCTGAAATAAGAGCGTCACCACCTTCAACCACTTGAGTCAGTTGCGTGGTTGTATCTGCCGTGCTCTGCACATTGCTCGAGACACCGTCAACCGTTACCGTCATCTCACTCATACCAGTGGCGACTTGGGTCGTATGACTGCTCTGCTCACGCATCGCATATAAAACATCATGACTGGTTGCAGAGAGCTTATCTGCTGTAGATAGCAACTTGCTGACAGATTCCGAGGTCTGCATAAAAATGCCTTTATAGCGTCCTTGAACCATTTTCATTGAGGTTAGCACCATAGACAGTTCGTCCTTTCCCTCAACCTCTATATTTTTCGTAAAGTCACCAGCGGCAAGGTAATGATTATGCTCTATGATGTAAGTAAACTTTGAAAACACCCTTTTTTGGTTGGTAAAAAGCATCACAAGCACAACCACCACAGAGACCAAGGCAATGAGTTGTAGCATTGGCTGATCTGAAAGTAGACCAATCAAGCTTGCGCACAAAACTAGAACGGTGCTTAGTATATGGTTGATGGCCCGAGTCGTCAGCCGTCTAAACCAACGAGGTTGAGGCAAAGTCTTCGACGAGTCTTGCTTCATCGATTTATACAGTAATTCAGCCTCATTAATCTGGCTTTCGCTTGGTTTACTCCTAACCGACTGATAACCGACGGTAGCACCATTTTTGACGATCGGAATGACAAAGGCATCCACCCAATAGTGGTCACCATTTTTGCAGCGGTTCTTTACCATCCCCCGCCACGCCTGACCTGACTTTACCGTTTTCCATAGATCAGTGAATGCAGCTGGCGGCATATCTGGATGACGAACGATGTTGTGATCTTGGCCAATCAACTCCTCATAAGTAAACCCGCTGATCGCGACAAACGCATCGTTGACATATTTAATCTTGCCCTGTAGATCGGTGATCGATACAAGGTCTTCATTACTAGTAAACTTTTGTTCCCGTTGTGTTACGGGCTGATTGTTTCTCATAAAGCTCCCTTTCTATTCCTTGAAATGTAACTTTGTTTTTTATAACTGTAGCAAAAAATACAGTGGAAGTTTCCTTGCGTGGTAGTTATCTTGATACAGATTAATCATTTACTGCTAAATCGAATATCCAGAATAACAAAACCAACATCACCATTACTACCCGACCCAGTAGTCGGTTGAGCTACTGTAATTTACTTTAAAAACAGATGGTTAAAAGCGAGCTTAGTGCTCGCTTTTTTTGTGCTCATATTGTTGGATAGACCATCGCAAAGCACGCGAATGGCGAGCACTCATCGCTCACTACATTGACTTCTGCTATTCATTTTTTTGCTATAAGTTAGCGAGGTTAGTGTTGGATTGTTTCTGTCCCGTTACTGGTTAGGGTAAATACTCATTCGCACTTTGTTAATACGATTTTGCCTTACTAAAGGTAATATTTTTCTGTATAGAGAAGTATTTTGATTAGATGATCAACAGAACCAATGGTTTGTGATTAATGATGATTCTGTAAATGGTTATCGAAACTTTTTAGCCGAACGTGCTTTCTCCTGAACGGAGTTCACCATCTTCGTAAACGTACGATCTTTCGCTCTTCTCTCCGCCAATGTCGCACTGTTGTAGGCTTCTTCGCGCAGCAGTTTTTTGTAGTTATCTAACCGCCTAGAGGATAGCTCTCCGCTTTCTACTGCCTCTCTAACCGCACAACTTGGTTCATTCTCATGCAGGCAGTCACTAAAACGACATTGAGATGCGAGGGATTCAATATCGGCAAAGGTAAGTTGAATCCCTTCTTTGACATTGCTCAGTTGTAACTCTCGCATTCCTGGCGTGTCCATCAACAGACCACCTCTGGGTAACCATTTAATCGCACGATGGGTAGTGGTATGGCGACCTTTGCTGTCTTGTTCGCGAATATGCCTAGTTTCCATTTCATGGCGGCCAAGTAAGCTATTGACCAGTGTTGATTTCCCTACACCCGAGGAGCCGAGAAACGCAATTGTCTTGCCTTTCTGGCAGTAACTTTCCAATACAGAAACATCTTGGCTATCCAATGCGTTAACACAATGAATACTTAACAGCGGATCAAGCTTTTGAACTTGCTGGCGAATATCATCAGGATCAGGGTGTAAATCGGCTTTTGTTAGCACAATCACAGGTTGAGCGCCCGCTTCATTAGCCAAAGCCAAATAGCGCTCAATCCGATTTAAACTGAAATCCTCATTTAATGAACTCACTATAAAAACACGATCAATGTTGGCCGCGATCAACTGACGTTTAAGAGCGCTCCCAGCCGCCTTACGTTGAAACAAGGATTGTCTTTCGAGTACACGTATTATTCGCTCGTGATCGAACACGACCCAATCGCCCACGCATACTGCGTCGAGCTTAGGCGGGAGATTTAATCGTAAAGTCCCATTGTCCCCCATCAGAACAACGTCAGATTTATGATGTTCGACAATTCGACCTAGCGAGCCGTTCTCTAACTCTTTTAAAGAAAGTTGCTGCTGGAAAAAAGGCCGCATACCTAACTCAAGTAATGAAGGAATTCTCATGTGTAACCACCTACCTATAACATGGATTGTCGATTGCGGGTAAGCATATTGGTTTGCCCACAATGTGAGGGATCACTTCACCGAGCCAAGATTGTGCAATAACCATATAAAAGTCCTCATCTTTGGTTGGTAAAGTAAGAGCGCTTTCTACCAGTTTCGCCATTAATGCGCCTTCTTTTTTACCTTCTGAATCTGAAAATGTGTCATTGAACAGTGTAATGATTTCTTGAGTTTGTTCTTGTTTGTACAATCGGTATTTCATCTGTCTATCTCTAGCTTACTAGCTCTAAAATAAAGTACTGATAGGTAAAATCTTTTGCGGCACATCGTTCGTAAATCGAAATCTCTTTCTTAATGTCCAATAACGCCTGGGATGCCGGCATAACAGCTTGTAATTCGTGAACTCTGTCTTTCAACGGTAGCCAGTAGTTCTGCCAGGCATCGACACCTAATGAAAAGTGCTCGACCACGTGGTAGCCATGCTTTTTGAACAAGGCTAGCCGTTTAGGGATCGACTGGATATCGGGATAGTCTGCCAGCCAAAACTGTGTAGCCTCTTCGTCGGGAGAGTCAGTGAGCCAAACCACATCACTCACCATCAAGACGCCATTGTCTTTTAACAGAGGCTTCCATTGTTTTAGTGCGTTCTCCATTCCCATAACGTACACACAGCCTTCCGCCCAAATGGCATCAAAAGACTTTGCCTGAAATGGCAATTCCGTCATGGATGCATAAACAGGAGAAATGCGCTCGTGTAACTGTGCGTTTTGGATTTTTTTATCGAGCTGTTCGATGGCAACAGGCTCATTATCCACGGCTGTAATGTGTGCGTTACTGTTGTCAGCTAGCAGTAATGTTGAGGTGCCAGTGCCACAACCAATGTCTAAAATATCGGTCATGGTCTGAGGCGACATTAATGAAATCGCTTTTAAAGAGTCCTTATTACTCCCTGGCCCCCACCTTTCTAATGTTGCAAAGATCTTCATAAAGTCTTTCATGTAACTATCGTGTTCGTTCATATCTTTTGATAACCACTTTAATCTGAGCGCTTCTTTTTCACTGTAACCCTGAGTACTTAACCAGTTTAAGTAAGCGCTAGGCGCACTTTGACTCAGAGAATGGTGTAACTCTCTTTGTGAACGTTCTCCAAGTAATGCCAGTAGCAACTCACGAGCGTGAATTTTTTTATCAATCTCATGGTTGAGTTGTGTTAGCCGATTTTCCAATAAGCTTCTACTTAACTTCGCGTCCAAGCATTGTTCGCACTCTTTCAATGAGAGACCTGCGCTTTGAAGTTGTTGTATCAACATCAGTCGCTGCAAATCGTTTTCGCTGTAATAGCGATATCCATTGTCAAGGCGCTGTCCTTTAATCAACCCTAACTTCTCGTAATAGAGTAGGGTGGTGCGAGAGAGACTTGCCTTCGCCGCCAACTCCGAAATCAAATACATGTTAGATTCGACCTAAGTGTTCTTAGTATCTGGATAGTATGAACTATAGAGTGATAGACAGGTCAAGTGAGCTTGTTCAAATCTTTCATCCATAATGGCAGAAATGAGGTGAGTTCTGAGTTATTAGTCGGTAGTTGGTAGTTGGTAGCCAGTTTTCAATACCAGAGCTTATTTATGAATAGCTAAATTAGCAAATTGTCCAAATTCCTGTTGGCAGATGCAATACGAATATATACCCAACTAACAAAGAATTCGTTATTGCCCAGCAGTCGGTAGAGCTTCTGTAATAGATAATTAAATCAAACCGTTAAAAGCGTGCTTTGTGCTCGCGTTTTTGGTTCTTTATGTTGGACTGTTTCGGTGCCATTTCTCGTTAAAGGATTTCATCGTTATCCCAATCCCAGCCAATGTTGGCAATATCACGGGATACTTTGTGTAAATACCAGCCGATCAAAGCGACAATAGAAAGGATTAAAACTATAAAGGTTAAAGCATATCCTACCCTTAGAGTTTGTATGAGACGTAACGACTAGGCTTACCATGGCAATTGAGTGCCATCGTAGACAAAAAATGAACCTGAATGCTTAAGTTTTAAATTGTCGATAACATTAAGCATGCCTGTAACACTCTCTTTTACTGTTACCTTGCCTTCCTTTCCGCCCATATCGGTTTGTACCCAACCAGGATGAATTGCCATAGTCTTCACGCCCTCATCGGACAGTTCACAGGCCAGAGATTTAATTATTTGGTTGAGAGCGGCTTTTGATGCGCGATAACTGTATCGACCACCAGAGCGGTTGTCATCGATGCTAGCGAGTATCGAGGTCATCCCGATGATGGTTCTATCTTCGCCAGCAAGAATATTATTAAGTAAAGCTTGCGTGATTAACATGGGCGCAATGGTGTTGACCTTTAATACATTTATCCACTCTTTTTGCCCCATGTTGCCTAGGCTTTCACATTCATCTCCGCTCACTCCTGCGTTATGAATAAGTACATCAATGGCGGTATCTGCAAATTTTTCTGTCAAAGCGAGAATATGGGATTCATTACTCACGTCCAACGTATGAATACCAATCGTTGGATAAGTTTGTGCCAAAAGAGACAACGCCTGAGCGGTGTTAATGTCACGACAGCATGCAATCACACGCCATCCACGCAGAGCGTATTGTTTAACCAGTTCGAGTCCTAAGCCTCGATTGGCGCCAGTGATAAAAACCGTTTTCATTGTGAGGTTCCTAAGTTGATTCTAAGTAAGAATGAGTTGGCCAATGCAGTGCACTGACCAACTTGTAACCATTGTCGTGATGCTTACTTTACAAGTACGTTTGCTTGTTCCCACTGACTTTCTGCACGTTTATCTAGGTGTCCACTGATTCGAGTAAGAATGAGCGCAACGAGCACGATCACTGCACCAATCCAAGGCGTATGCATTAAGCCCATTTCTGACACAATCATACCGCCGCCCCAAGAACCAAGGGCAATGCCCACGTTAAACGCCGCAATATTCAAACCAGAGGCGACATCGACCGCATCGGGGGTGAATTTTTCAGCCAGTTTGACCACATACACTTGCAGGCCAGGAACATTACCGAATGCAAAGGCGCCCCAAACTAAAATGGTTGCTACCGCGGCGATAGGGTTAACGGCAGTAAAGTTAAATATCACTAGGACAGTAGCGAGCCCTGAAAAAATAATCGTTAGCGCTTTAATTGGCCCCATCTTATCGGCCATTTTGCCGCCCCAAATATTACCAATCGCCACGGATACACCGTAGACCAACATGATTAGGCTGATTGCATTGGCGCTGAACCCTGTTTCCTGTTGCAAGATTGGCGCAAGGAAAGTGAAAGCGGTAAATGTGCCGCCGTAACCCAGTGCCGTGATCGCATACACCAGTAGTAGCCTTGGTTGAGTGAGCACTTTTAGCTGCGATGACAGTTTCGCTGCGGCTGGCTGTTTTAGGTTGCTTGGTACTAAGAAAGTACTGCCAATCAACGCAATCAGTCCTAATATCGCAACAATCAGAAAAGTCGATTGCCAACCAAAGGTTTGACCGATGTAAGTACCGAGCGGCACACCTGTTACTAATGCCACGGTCAATCCGGTGAACATAATCGCAATCGCGCTGGCGGCTTTTTCTTTGGGTACAAGTCCTGTGGCAATAGTAGAGCCAATAGAGAAAAACACACCATGGGCTAAACCAGTTAAAATGCGAGCAACGACAAGGGTGTTGTAACCAGGTGCTTGCCATGCCAATAAATTACCTGCCACAAACAGTGACATAACAGTAATGAGTACGTGCTTACGGTTCCACTTTCCCGTTAGCGCAGTTAAAACAGGTGCGCCAATGGCAACACCTAATGCATAAAGGCTCACAAGTAGCCCTGCGGATGGCAGTGAGACATTTAAGTCAGAAGCCATAGTCGGGAGTAGCCCCACGATCACAAACTCCGTTGTTCCGATAGCAAAGGCGCTGAGCGTCAATGCGAGAAGTGCTAATGGCATATCGTTTACTCTCTTATATTAGGTTTTAGTACACTGCAGCGAATGTGCTTATCCACGTGTCGCTGTCTCGTGATTTGATGAGAGGATTGTGTACGAAGATGATATTGTAAAAAACAGCTTGTTTAACAAATTATATTTGTTATAAATGCAATAATGCACATTGACCGTTGGAAACAGGAAAGAAAGCATGCGCACAAAATCGGACGATTTAGAAATTCTACTTACTGTCGTTGATACTGGCGGGTTTACGGCGGCAGCAGATAATCTAGATATACAGGTGGCACGAGTATCACGAGCGGTGAGTAAGGTTGAAGGCCAACTTGGTGTAACGATATTAAACCGAACCACAAGACGGATCGAGTTAACCGATGAAGGGCGGCAATTTGTTGAGTCGGTGCGAATAGGCCTGATGCAATTACAACAAGCGGAAGAAGATATTATTTCCCGTGGGGAATTGCCCAAAGGCCGTTTACGTGTCGACGCGGCTAGTCCGTTTGTGTTTCATCAACTAGTGCCATTGGTGCAATCATTTAATCAAGCCTATCCCGATATTGAGTTGGAGCTGACCTCTAATGAAGGTTTTGTAGATTTACTAGAAAAGAAAACCGATATTGCTATTCGTATCGGTGCATTAAATGATTCAACCTTACACGCTAGATCTCTTGGCCGAAGTTTACTTCACATTGTTGCTTCACCTGATTATTTATCAAAGCGCGGCTTTCCAAGTAAGAGTAGTGATTTGGAACATCACGATACCATTGGCTTTTCAGCACCAAAAACACTCAATGAATGGCCTTTGAAAGGATTTTCAGGGCTTACTCCAACGCTGATCTCAAGTAACGGTGAAACAGTGAGACAGCTCGCGTTGATGGGAAATGGAATCGCCTGTCTATCGGGCTTTATGGTGAAAAAAGACATTGCGGAAGGAAGATTAATTGTGTTGTTAGAAGGTGAAAAAATCGGCAACTCAGGCAGAGAGCAAATCAATGCGGTTTACTACAAGTCTTCTTCTGTTGCCAAGCGGATTTCTGCTTTTATCGATTTTATTCAGCCGAAACTGGATCTGTAAATCGTGTACAGCGAGGTAACTTTGTACCCCGCTTAGGATATTTCTTCTGACATCTTGGACAAAACAGTTACCTATAAAAGCCGATGAGACATCGACATCCAAAAAGATCATTGCTTGAGCATGCTTAGACTATTGCATTTATAACAAATATAATTTGTCTTTGTTGCTATAAATGCTTGGTGATTTATTTGCTAGTATGCCCCTATCAAATGAAGAGGGCTCAATTATGTCACTATCACTGTTTCAACCATTCACACTGGGTGGTCTCACACTCAAAAACCGCATTGTCATGCCACCGATGACACGCTCCAGAGCAAGTCAACCTGGGGATGTTGCTAATGAAATGATGGCGACCTATTACGCTCAGAGAGCCAGTGCAGGTTTAATTGTCTCCGAAGGCACACAAATTTCACCAAATGCAAAAGGCTATGCGTGGACGCCAGGTATTTATACACCTGAGCAGATTGCAGGCTGGCGTAAAGTAACTCAAGCAGTGCATGCAGAAAATGGCGCAATTTTCGCTCAGCTCTGGCATGTGGGCAGAGTCACTCACACAGATAACATCGGTGGTGAGCAACCGATTTCTTCATCAGCGTTAAAAGCAGAAAACGTAAAAGTATTCGTTGATAATGGCAGTGATGAACCAGGTTTTGTTGATGTCGTGCAGCCTAGAGCAATGACAAAAGCAGATATTCAACAAGTCATCGCAGATTATCGTCAAGCGGCATTGAATGCGATTGAAGCAGGTTTTGATGGCATTGAACTGCATGCGGCGAATGGTTATTTGATCAACCAATTCATTGACTCCGAAGCTAACAACCGCAGTGATGAATACGGCGGTAGCCTGGAAAATCGTCTTCGTTTTCTTGATGAAGTCGTTGCAGCAATGGTGGACGCAATTGGCGATAACCGCGTTGGTGTGCGCTTGGCACCTTTAACAACCTTAAATGGTACTGTTGATGCTAACCCTATCGAGACTTATACCGCTGCTGCTGCGTTACTCAATAAACATCATATCGTGTACCTACATATTGCTGAAGTCGATTGGGATGACGCCCCTGATACGCCAGTCTCTTTCAAACGTGCCTTACGTGAAGCTTATCAAGGTACTTTGATTTACGCAGGTCGTTATAATGCGGAAAAAGCAAAGCAAGCTATTGATGACGGACTGGCAGACATGATCGGCTTTGGTCGGCCTTTTGTGGCGAATCCCGATCTGCCTGAACGACTCCTTCACGGCTACCCGTTCGCAGAGCACGATCCAAACACCTTGTTTGGTGGCGGCGAAAAAGGGCTGATTGATTATCCAACGTATAAAGCTTAAGGGGGAAGTATGTTTAAGGTATTTAAAGGTCATGAACTTGAGACTAGAAACCGTATCGCTATGGCGCCGATGACTCGCTCGCGCACGTCTCAACCAGGTGATGTGCCAAACGAGATGATGGCAACCTACTACCGTCAGCGTGCCAGCTCTGGTTTGATTGTCACAGAAGGCGCTCCTGTCTCAGCGGTAGGTCGGGGCTACTCTATGACGCCAGGTATTTACACAGAAGAACACATTGAAGGCTGGAAGAAAGTGACTCAGGCTGTTCATGAGGAAGGGGGGAAGATATTTATCCAACTTTGGCATGTGGGGCGACGCAGTCATTCCGATATTTCAGGTTCACAACCCCTAGCACCATCAGCGATAAAAATTCCAGATCAGGTCTTCGGCCCATTACCTGAAGGCGGGTTTGGCATGGTGGAAACCCAGCAGCCAAAAGCAATGAGTGCAGATGAAATCCAAGCAACCATTGCCGACTTTGCTCAAGCTGCAAGAAATGCTGTTGAAGCAGGGTTTGATGGTGTTGAAGTTCATGCTGCGCATGGTTACTTGTTTGATACCTTTTTACGTTTAGAAAGCAACCAAAGAAGTGATCAATATGGTGGCAGCCAAGAGAATCGCATGCGCTTTTTGGTTGATACGTTGCAAGCACTTACCGACGAAATTGGTGGGGAAAGAGTTGCGGTTCGTCTGTCTCCTCATATCGGAGAGGGTTTTGCTGGGGATGATGTTGAAATTGTTCCGCTAACGTTAGCATTGCTGGAAAAACTACAACTGATGAACCTTGCGTATGTGCATTTTTCAGAAAACATATCACGCTATGTAGAGGTGCCTGAAGAGTTTCGCCAGCAAGTACGCCGAATATACTCTAATCCAATCATGGTTGCAGGAAAGTTGACCAAGCAATCTGCCCAACAGTTGCTAGATAAGCAGTATGCTGATTTCGTTGCCTTTGGTACTCCTTTTGTAACGAACCCTGATTTAGTCGCCCGATTTGCTCATGATTTACCATTGGCCGAGTTTGATGCCGATGCTAGGTTGACCTTGTATGGGGGCGGAGCCGAAGGCTACGTCGATTATCCAACTTATCAAGCCTAATACACCAGGTACCAAGGACGATAACTCTTTGGTGCCTGACCTTTTCATTAAGCGAGTGGAAGTGATATGGAACCCTATCGAATTTGGCAATATCAAACTGAGAAACACAGTCTTGTTTTAGGTAAGGCTGAAAGAGCAGCTTTAGATGACAGCGAAATCTTAGTACAAAACAAAGCGATTGGTATTAACCCTGTGGATTGGAAATTTATTAAAGCCAATCCTTTAAATTGGCCGAATGGCCATGTTCCATGGTGTTGATGGTGCAGGCGTCGTCGTACAAGTAGGTTCTAAAGTTGATCCCAGTCTAATTGGCCGTCGAGTGGCATATCATGGTTCACTAAATCGCCATGGTAGCTTCGCTGAATATACTGTTTTGAACGTTGAGCGAGTGATGACACTACCTGAGAGCCTATCTTTTGAACTTGCCGCGGCACTGCCTTGTCCGATGCTAACTGCGTGGCAAGCATTTGAAAAAATTCCATTAACCCGACAAAGAGAAGTGCTTGTCGTTGGTTTTGGCGCGGTGAATAATTTGTTATCCCAGATCCTTGTCAGAGCGGGTTATATCGTTGATGTTGTCTCCGCGAGTCTGAGCGAAGAGCGAGCCAAAAGCTTAGGTATTCGCCAAGTTTATCGGGAGCAATCTCAAATCGACATGAAATACTTCGCCATTTTTGATGCGGTGAGTGGGGAAAATGCCGCCCATTTAGTGCCGCTGTTAAGAGCGAATGGACATATTGTCTGCATTCAAGATCGTATTGCTAAACCCATTGACCCTCCATTTACGCGCACTATTTCTTACCACGAAATAGCCCTTGGAGCGTTACATAATTTTGGTGATAAAGATGATTGGCATACATTAATGCAAAATGGTGAAGCGCTGCTTGAGCGTATTGAAAATGGGAGTGTTGAAGTTAGTATTCCTGTCACTTTTAAATTCGAGCAGATGCTTGATGCGTTGAAACACAGTGAAACCACAAAACGAAAAACCGTGATTACATTGAGTTAGACTGCGCAATTTATCCTTTTGCTGGGAGTCACATAGCGCTTACTTCCTACACTTTGCTTGGATAGTTGTTCTAATTGCTGATATTGAGTAAGACTCATCTTTGCAACGTCGTTTAAAATTGTGGTCTAAATAATTTTGACCACACTCTTACTAGCAGATGCGATACTAATAGCAATCCAACCAACGAAGAATTCGTGATTGCTCAACAGTCGGTAGAACTACTGTAATTTACTTTAAAAACAGATGGTTAAAAGCGAGCTTAGTGCTCGCTTTTTTTGTGCTCATATGTTGGATAGACCATCGCTAAGTGGCCTTATAGCGAGATAGTCAAAACTCATTCTATTGACTTCGGCAAATCATTTTGTAGCTTCAAACTAGTGATGTTAGGGCTGGCTTGTGATGCCCCAAAAACGCCTAGAATTGAACTTGCAAGGTTTCAGATACAAAAAGTAATAGATGCGACGATCTAGCCCCATCGCCCTCAATGAAATTAAGACTATTGCTTGAATGTAGTGCGCCACTGAATCGGCGATACATGAAAAGCCGATTTAAAGTGCTTTCTGAATACACTGTCAGAGCCAAAACCCGCTTGCTCTGCAACTTGAGGAACAGATAACTTAGTGGTTTCTAGTAGGCGTTGGCTGAGCACCAAGCGTTTATTTTGCAACCATTCACCAAATGTACAGCCATAGGTAGCTTTAAACTGGCGTGTGAAGGTTCTTTTGCTCATCGCACAGCGCTCAGCGACTGCATCTAGTGAGTGAGGCAGATGGACGTTTTGTTCGACATGCTCAATCACAAGGCTAATACTTGTCTCTGTAAGAGGTTTTATGTTGACTGGTGCTGGTATGTATTGCTGCTGTCCACCAGTACGAGATGGCGCAGTCACCATCTTACGTGCGAGATCATTCGCAAGCTCACTACCACACAAACGGCGCACTATATGTAGACAACAATCGAGTGAAGCAGCTACTCCAGCAGAGGTAATGATAGTCTCATGTTCAACAAATAGAGGG
>NZ_AJYQ02000065.1 GCF_000287055.2 Vibrio genomosp. F10 str. ZF-129
GCCACCACTGTGATGTCGGGTTTTAACTCATTCAAAGCTCGTCTTACATCATCGGTTAGAACCGTATCTCCGCTAATATAGATAGAGGGTTCATTGGGAAGCTCTAAGAAAAATCCGACGCCATTTGCCATTAGCTTATGAATCCAACCATGACCGTGTAAAGCAGGAACCACAGTTAGTTTTCCGCCTAAAAAGTCGATAGTTTGCCAGTCTTCAATTCCCCAATTTACCGTTAAGTCGTATTTTTCTAGGTAAGCCTTATCTTTGGCTGGTGTCGCAACTGGGATATTACGACTTGTTAAAAACGTCTCACCTGCCGGATCTAGGTGATCTCCATGTTGTAATGCCTTGATACCAAGTGTTTGACTGTGAGTA
>NZ_AJYQ02000066.1 GCF_000287055.2 Vibrio genomosp. F10 str. ZF-129
CAGCGCCACTTAGTAAGGCGTTATGGCGCAGGGCAAAATTTCAGCTAAGGGAACTAGATGAGTGAGAAAGTGAAAGTAGCCTTAAAGTGGCTGAAAGGACTTTTGGATGCAGAGAGCATTGAGTACCAAATTGTCGGTGGATTAGCTGCAACTATTCATGGTGGCAGCCGTGAAATTGCAGACATAGACCTTTATATCCACAACTCTGATGCTAATAAGCTCTTGGCTCACGTATCTCAATTTATATCTAAACCGTTAACTCGTTATACTGAATACGGTTGGGATTTAGAGTATTTCCAGTTGGTTTACCAAAATCAAAAAATTGAAATCGGTTTATCTCAAAATACAAAGATACAATCGGCTTTAGACAGTTCTTGGTATCAACTTGAAATTGATTATTCAGCGTCAGTTGAAAAAGACTATCAAGGTATCGTATTGCCAGTAATCCCTGTTCATCACTTAGTCGAGTACAAGCGAATATTGGGTCGGGAAGTCGATCTAATTGATATACAAGAACTAACGTCGAGGTCAGCGCCATAACAAAGCGTTTAAGACAGATTCCCAACGCTCGGCATTTTCAGTTCAAGTCAGTTTTAGTGTTTACGGTGTAATAGTTTAGGTTAGGTGGTAGCGTTGCTCACTACTTAACGCGGCGTTAGGCGGCCTATTGCATTGAAAGGTTTTGAGGTGAGGGTAGTGT
>NZ_AJYQ02000067.1 GCF_000287055.2 Vibrio genomosp. F10 str. ZF-129
GTTGGTTGCAGCTTAAGCGAGCGTTATGTGCTCGGAGGAAATATGGAAATTCAAAAGGTTCTAAAAACGGATTTAGACGCTGTAACAAGGCTTGTTTCAGAGGTCTCAGCCAAGGATGTGCTTCCAATGCTTAATGCACAAGGAAAGCAAGAGTATAAGGACAGAGTATTACCTGACTTAGCATCTACTCTTGATGATGAGAAGTTTTCATCAATTAAGGCGGTGTCGGGTGGAGAAGTTCTTGGTTTTGCCGCTTTGCGTGGTGGAAATTATCTAACTCATTTGTTTGTTGCAAATTCACAGCAGGGTTCAGGTTTAGGTCGTATTTTATTGAATCATTTGCTCAATCAGACAGACGCTTGTGAAGTTAGCCTGCGTTCATCGGTAAATGCTGTTGGGTTTTACAATCGCAATGGTTTCGTAGCAACAGGTGAAGAAGCAGAGTTCAACGGAATTCGTTTCGTGCCAATGTCTTTAGTTCGCACATAACAATTTGTTCAAGCAGACAGCTAACGTTTGGCGATTTTGGTTTGGTTGAGTTTAGTGATTACGGTGGCTTTGTTTGGGTGCAGTGGCAGTTAGCTGCTACTTAACAAGGCGTTATAAAGCTACTGTTAACGTGTTGTTTTTGTAGTGGGTAGTTCTGTGTTTGTGGGTGGATTTTACGCTCAAATTACCTCAGTCGCTCGATTCGAGTCTGGCGGTTTCTTTTGCGTTGTCGCCAGTTAGCATCAGCGAAAGATTAATATGCCACCGACCAA
>NZ_AJYQ02000068.1:0-49937 GCF_000287055.2 Vibrio genomosp. F10 str. ZF-129
TAACCGCGAAAGATCAACACGCCCTAGTAAGTATGGTATTGTGCGTTTTCTCCACCCCATTTTTCACAGCGTTCAGCTTCAACTAGTCACAAGTACTGTAATAAAATCGAAGTTACCACCGGCTATTTACTTAAAGCCATAATCAATATTAGGAACCTCAGATGGACGCTAAAGAGCACGAGTTCTTTAATTTACTCAATGATATGATGTTGCTGACATTCACAAGCTTGAACTCTTGGGAGAAAACCTTCATTTCAGATATGCACCATAGAGCAATGACCAGGCAGTTAATTTCACCCAAACAAAAAATGTCAATATTGAGCATTTCAGAAAAAGCGAGCAAAAGACGTAAGCCTTCCTCTAGAAAAACCAACAAGAAGTGACGCCGTAACATCCGACTTATTCAATGCATCAACATGCATCAACATGCATCGCACATTACATCACCAGATCGAGTCCGATGGATGAATGATGAATGTCCTAATACGCATTCCGTTAAAGTACTTTTATTCGCGATACCAATGGCTATCTTAAGCCTCTTAATGCCTTAATATCATTCTAACGGGACTTTATTGACAAAATCCCCCTTATTTACTGATCGTGACTTAGCTCTCAGAACTGTTCTTTCCCTAATAACTCTGTATAATTCGCCGCCTATTCATTCTTACTTTCGTTTTAGCTGAATTGGCGTCTACTACATGTGATTAGCCAGTCCCTACACCTAGGAATATTTCTTTGATATCTACTGCTAACATCACTATGCAATTTGGCGCAGAGCCATTATTTGAAAACATTTCGGCTAAATTTGGTAACGGTAACCGTTACGGCCTAATTGGAGCCAATGGATGTGGTAAATCAACGTTCATGAAAATCCTAAGTGGCGCACAAGCACCTAGTTCAGGTAACGTTTCGATCACACCAGGGCTAAAACTTGGTGTTCTTAGCCAAGACCAATTTGCCTTTGAAGAACACAACGTGATTGATGTTGTTATCATGGGCGACCGAAAGTTGTGGGAAATCAAACAGGAACGTGACCGTATCTATTCGCTGCCAGAAATGAGCGAAGAAGATGGCATGAAAGTCGCTGAACTTGAAAGTGAGTTTGCTGAAATGGACGGCTACACCGCTGAAAGTCGTGCTGGTGATATTTTAATTCAAGCCGGTATTGAAGAAGAGTTCCATTTCGGCCTCATGCAGCAAGTCGCTCCCGGTTGGAAACTTCGTGTGTTATTGGCTCAAGCACTGTTCGCGAATCCAGATATCTTGTTGCTCGATGAACCGACCAATAACTTGGACATCAACACCATTAACTGGCTTGCAGAAGAACTGAATCAGCGTAAATGTACCATGATCATCATCTCGCACGATCGTCACTTCTTAAATTCAGTGTGCACTCACATGGCCGATATCGACTACGGTGAGCTTCGTATCTACCCAGGTAACTACGAGTACTTCTTAGAAGCGTCTGGGCTTATTCGCGAACAGTTGCTTTCAAGCAATGCTAAAAAAGCCGCGGAAATCAGTGAACTGCAAGATTTTGTAAACCGTTTTGGCGCGAATGCTTCTAAAGCGAAACAAGCCAGCTCTCGCGCTAAAAAGATGGACAAGATCAAACTTGATGAAGTGAAATCATCAAGCCGTATCAGCCCGTCTATTGATTTTGGTGAAGGTAAAAAACTGCACCGTCTTGCGCTTGAGCTGCAGGATTTGGGGCATGCCTTTGATGATGAGTTGTTGTTTGAAAAAGGCAACCTGCTGTTAGAGGCAGGAACTCGCTTAGCGGTCATTGGTGAAAATGGCGTTGGTAAAACGACCTTACTGCGTTGCCTAGTTAATGAGTTAGAACAAACTCAAGGCGTTGTTAAATGGTCAGAAAATGCATCTATTGGCTACTGCCCGCAAGACAGCACCGCAGACTTTGATAATGATCTCTCTATTTTTGATTGGATCTCACAGTGGCGTACAACAAAACATGATGACTTAATGGTACGTGGAATCTTAGGCCGTTTACTGTTCACCGCTGACGATGCGAATAAAAAAGCGAAAAACTGCTCTGGTGGTGAAAAGAACCGTTTGTTGTTTGGTAAGCTAATGATGCAAGACATCAACGTTCTCGTTATGGATGAGCCAACCAACCACATGGATATGGAAGCTATTGAAGCATTGAACAATGCCCTTAAAGGCTATCAAGGAACGCTAATTTTCGTTAGCCACGACCGTGAATTCGTCTCTTCTTTGGCTACATCAATTATCGATGTGAAAGATAAAAAACTGGTGAACTTCCAAGGCACCTATAACGAATACCTAGCGCATCAGAAAAAAGAATTGGCGGCTGCGGTATAAAAAATCATTGCGCTCCAGCCTTGTACTGGAGCGCAATTCGATCTTACTGTCGATGAGTCTAACTTCTCAATATCGGTCTTCTGCCTTCTGTCTTCTGCCTTCTGCCTTCTGCCTTCTGCCTTCTGCCAATCATTCTATACCCTCCTGTCGCGCTTAATTGCGAATCGTTTTTCTTAAGCAAACCGAAACATACTTTTGCAATCTCCAAGCAAGCTTCTTATTCTTCGGACTTTTGGGGCAAGAATCAGTGCAGCGATACCAAACGAAATTGCCGTCGTATTCTGATGTAAGCCTCTATGGTAATCTGCATACCCTTCCATTAATCGCGCTCTGGCACTTTTTAATGTAGAGGGTGACAAATTCCATCGATCACTCTCCTTCTCATATCGTTGCAAAATCGACTCTATCGACTGTAAGTTCTTTAACCGAAAGCGATAAGATTGAGTCGCCGAACTCTGGCGCATTAAATAGCCTGATTGAACTGAATTGAGTACCCCAACACCATGACTTTCGCATATCCTCAGCCACAACTCCCAGTCTTCCCCATACCGAATATTGGTATCAAACAGGTCTACCTTCGACAACACATTGGCTCTGAGCATGACCGTTGAAGTACCAATAACGTTGTTTTTAATGACCAGAGCCAAGGGGTTTTCTACTGTAAAAGACTCTTGAGTACAGTTTTGGAACTGCTCCCAATAAGTAAAACTGTCGATGATCACCTGATAGCGCTCGGTGAAGTGATCGTAGTTGGTAAAGCTCAATGCCAAGTCGGGCTTGTTCTTATGGAGTTTCAGCTGCAACGACAATTTATCTGGATACCAAAAATCATCGGCATCCAAAAACGCGATGAATTCACCACTCGATCTTTGTATTCCTAGATTACGTGCTTTAGAGGCTCCTACCCCATGTGCGGTCATAATTATTATCCGCGGATCAGTCAATGTCGTTAAATAGTGTGCGGTGTCGTCACTGCTGTTATCGTTGATGATCAATAATTCAATATCTCGATGAGTCTGATCAAGCACGCTGCTAATCGCTTTTGGCAAATAATCCCGGCAGTTATAAGTTGGAATAATCACTGATACTTTAGCCATAACCCATTCTCTTCATGAAGTTAACTCTGTACGAGTATGACAATCACAATGCATGACTCTAGATCAGTCGTTAAAAATGCACCGTTCTTGCAGTACAGCTTCTGATGCATAGTTCAAGCCAAAACCTAAACGATTGAATTATGGGGAATTATCAATCTTTTATCTAAATGGAAAATTGAAAACAGCAATATAGCCTCTGTAACTTCATATTGATTTTCATTTTGAGAATGATCTCGCCATATTGACGCCTTTCTGATTTTTTCCAATTTAACCATATGATTATATGAGTTAAATTAGTTGGCGCGTCATTTGCTATCTTATTTATGCACCGTTTAACGTGTTGAAATGTTTATAGGGCTTAATTATGAAAAAAGTGGCGTTCGTTACTCCGACGTATCCCGTACTCAGTGAAACCTTTATTCAAACTGAAATAGACGCCATCAAACAATGTGGGCATCACGTTTGCGTTTTAACCTTTGAAATAGAACAAAGCCAACAAACGTTTGACTACAGCGTCATAAAGATCGGCTCAAAAGTCAAAGCAGGCCTATGCAAAAAGTTTTATTTTCCTGGTCTATTAGACGCCATCAAATTTGTTCAGCAGCAAAAGAGCATGCCGAGACGGTCGCTTTTCAATTACGGCGTCAAGCTCGCTCTTCAACTTGCCGATCTGAACGTTGAGCACGTTCATGCTCACTTTTGTCAACATACTGCAGCTCATGCCATCGTGGCAGCTAAATTACTCAATATCACCTGTTCTTTTGTTGCTCATGGACACGATGTTTATGAGTCGGCTTACGACATTGAGCAAAAAATACAGGCCAGTGACTTCGTTGTCGCTGTCTGTAAAAGCATGCACGATGACTTTGTTAGTATGATGAGTGACAAAATCGCACACAACAAATCATCCGAGAACCAATCACCAGAAAATAAAACAGCAAGCGCTAAGATTAAGCTCTTACACTGTGGGGTAAAAACCGATCAGTTCGTTCTGGAAACAAAGACAAGAACCAGACAACTGAGGCTAGTTTTTCTAGGTCGGTTAGTTGAACAAAAAGGCATTCATCACCTCATCGAGGCACTGGCACCTATCGCTAAACCATTGAGTATTCGCTTGGATATTGTCGGTACTGGAGAAATGCTCCATGAGTTAGAAAAACAGGTAAAACAGCAAGGGTTATTAGAAGACGTGCATTTTTTAGGGGCCAAACCGCACGAGTGGGTAAAACAGAATTTGGCCAAGTACGATTGTTTGGTGGCTCCGTTTTGTTTCTCACAGACAGGTTGTGTTGATACGGGGCCATTAGTATTAAAAGAAGCAATGGCGGTTGGAACCCCGGTCATCACGACCAACATTATGGGATGCAAAGAAATTGTCGCCCCTGGAACGGGGTTCTTAGTCAGCGAAAAAAGCGTTGCTGAACTGAAACAGAGTATCATGCAATTTTCTCAATTCAGTATTCGAGAACGTACCCAAATGGGGCAACTAGCCCATAAACATGTTACTCAGAATTTTGATGCCTTTTTACAAGCAAAACAATTGTCTGGTTGGATTGAAGCGCCAGCAACAACATAGTTTTTCAATTGTTACCCCACTCTTTGCCCCCAGATTGGCTATCAATATCCTTTCTCAATACACCCATTCAGAGATCTGTGTTTTTCTATCCTAACGACAAAATCCTTTTGTTAGACAGCCCCCCATTTTTATCAGTTAATGCGCCTCATAATCGCACTCAAAAAAATGCGAAATATTAAGTGTGATGATCACGGAAGAACGTCACTAATACACATCAAAGGATGCAGATAATTAATGTAAGTGCATCAAAACATGAGACTGATTTTGTGACCAATTATTCTAAGCTAGACAACATTCGCGCTGACTACAATGTCCAATATTGGAGTCAAGATTTCTTTGGCATTAATGACAGTGGTGAAGTGTTTGTCTCGCCTAGAAGTGACAAGCAACACTCAGTACCGTTGGTTTCTATTGCTAATGAACTTGAGAAAAAAGGCTTAAACCTGCCTGCACTAGTTCGCTTTCCGCAAATTATTCACCAGCGAGTGCACAACATTTGTGATGCGTTTAATCAAGCGATTGACGAGTATCAATACGACAATAACTACTTACTGGTTTACCCAATTAAAGTGAACCAACAAAAAGAAGTCGTTGATCAAATACTTTCAAGCCAAGCGCAATTAGAGACAAAGCAATTGGGGTTAGAAGCAGGCAGCAAACCCGAACTTCTCGCTGTGTTAGCGCTTGCACAGCAAGCGAGCTCTGTCATTGTCTGCAACGGCTACAAAGATCGTGAATACGTGCGTCTGGCTCTTATTGGCGAGAAACTGGGCCATAAGGTGTTCATTGTCTTAGAGAAATTGTCAGAGTTAGACATTGTACTTCGCGAAGCGAAAGATCTAGGCGTGAAACCACGACTCGGTTTGCGTATCCGCTTGGCATCTCAAGGCGCAGGAAAGTGGCAATCTAGCGGTGGTGAGAAGTCAAAATTTGGTTTGTCAGCATCGCAGGTGCTGACGGTTATCGAGCGCTTAAAACAAGGACAACAATTGGAAGCCATGCAATTGGTGCACTTCCACTTAGGTTCTCAAATGGCCAATATTCGTGACGTCCGAAATGGTGTTAATGAAGCAGCACGTTTTTATTGTGAACTGCGTGAGCTTGGTACGCCACTGGATTATTTTGATATTGGCGGTGGTTTAGCGGTGGATTATGACGGCACGCGCAGTCAGTCCTCTAATTCGATGAACTACAGCTTGGCAGAATACGCTCGCAATGTTGTCAGCACGATCAACGATGTTTGCCAAGACTACCAACAGCCAAAACCGGTGATCATTTCAGAATCTGGTCGCTCTTTGACTGCGCATCACGCGGTTTTGGTCACCAATGTGATTGGTACTGAGAGCTATGCGGTTGAGGCCATTGATGCTCCGAATGATGACGCTCCCGCTCTATTGCAAAACATGTGGCGCAACTGGCAGAACCTAACCGAACGCACTGATGCGCGAGCGTTAATAGAAATATACAACGATACCCAAAGCGATTTAGGTGAAGCACACACTTCATTTTCAACCGGGGTAATCAATCTGGAACAGCGCGCTTGGGTTGAACAACTGTCATTGCGTATTTACGCTGAACTGCGCGATTTGATGAGTAACAAAAATCGCTTCCATCGACCTATTTTAGACGAACTAAATAGCCGCTTGGCCGATAAGTTCTTTGTGAATTTCTCACTGTTTCAGTCATTACCTGATGCATGGGGCATTGACCAAGTATTCCCTGTGTTACCGCTTTCTGGCTTACAAAATGTTGACGGAAAACGTGCGGTTATATTAGACATCACCTGCGATTCTGACGGTGTTGTTGATTACTATGTTGAAGGTCAAGGTATCGAATCGACCCTTGCTGTTCCGGAATGGAATAAAGATAAACCGTATCTTATGGGCTTTTTCTTAATCGGTGCTTACCAAGAGATCTTAGGTGATATGCATAACCTGTTTGGTGATACGCATAGCGCAGTGGTGACGATTGATGATCAGGGGAACACCGTGTTTGAGTCAATTGATGAAGGTGACTCGGTAGAAGACATGATGCGCTACGTTCATATCGATCTCGACACCATTCGCAGCAACTACCGCCAACTGGTTGATCGCTTTGTTGATATCGATGAACAAAGCCTTGTGCTGCAAGAACTTGAGCAAGGTTTAACGGGTTACACCTACTTAGAGGATTTTTAAATGAACGATTTGTTTACTAAAACGGATTATTCACTGTATTCAAATGCGATGACCTTTGTTCGTCGTCCATTGGTTAAAGACCCGGTTGGTTGTGATGCTGACGTGGTGGTTCTAGGCGTTCCTTTAGACATAGCTACGTCTGGGCGCCCTGGTGCACGCATGGGGCCAGATGCTATTCGCAGAGCATCGGTCAATCTTGCTTGGGAAGGTAAGAAATTCCCATGGGACTTTAACGTATTTGACAATAATAAAGTCATCGATTGTGGCGATCTTGTTTTTGATTGTGGCGATGCTGAAGACTTTACGTATCGCTTGGAAGCGGCGACAAGTGAAATATTAAAAAGTGGAAAAGCCATGTTGGCACTAGGTGGTGACCATTTCATTACATTGCCGATACTCAGAGCCTATGCCAAACATCACGGGGAAATGGCGCTGATTCACTTTGACGCACACACAGACACGTATGCCAGCGGTAGTGCTTATGATCATGGAACCATGTTCTATCACGCACCGAACGAGGGTTTAATTTCGGCCAAACATTCCGTACAGATCGGAATTCGTACTGAGTATAGCTATGACAACCACAGCTTTAATGTCATTAACGCTATGCAAGCCAACGACATGAGTGTGGATGCCATCGTTGAGCAGATCAAGGCGACCATTGGCGATAAGCCGGTTTACATCACCTTCGATATTGACTGTCTTGATCCAGCGTTTGCTCCTGGAACCGGCACCCCAGTTTGCGGCGGTCTTAATACCGATAAAGCGTTGAAGATATTACGTGCGCTTGCGGGAATTAATGTCGTTGGAATGGATGTTGTGGAAGTTTCACCGCCTTATGATCAAAGCGACCTGACCGCACTGGCTGGCGCGACTATTGCGTTAGAGATGCTGTATGTATGGGCTTCTAGGCCTAAAGCCATTAACTAGACCCTCAACAACGTGCCCAAATATGGGCACGTTGTCTTTTAAGTACCGCTATCTCTTTCTCACTTCTCACTTCTCATTGCTCATTTCTCTGTCTTTATCTATTTCTATTGCTATTTCTTTTAATAAAACGATGTTTGAACACCTTGACGAACCGGTTTAGTCACGTAAAATCATGCAAAGCGAGATACTCAATCAGTTGCACCAAATTACACCATTTTGCACCATATAAATGCAAATTTGGAGGCAGCATAAAAGCACCCATAGGATATACAGCACTTTTGGGGTGGCATTCAATTTGCTTTGTTTTAGGTAGTTAACTTCTAATAGGAATAGATATGTTTATTAAACGGTATTTTAAAACAAAAGATGAAGTCGAAGTGACGTTTCAATGGCCAAAGGAAGATCCAGCAGTCACCAGCATTGCCGTGTGTGGCGATTTTAACCAGTGGCAATCAACCCCGATGAAGCTCAACCGCCAAAAAGTATTCACCACTAAAATTCGTCTACCTAAAGAGAAACAGTTTGAGTTTCGCTATCTCATCAACGACCAAGAATGGCAAAATGATCCCGCGGCGGACGGATATGTAGGTAACTCCTACGGGAGTGATAACAGTGTGTTAACGACATAATTCCTTTAAATCCCCCAGGCTATCGCACTCATCACGATAGTTCTGATGACGATGAGCAGCGTTCTCCGCCATAGATATAAAACAGAAAGGCCATGATAATTCATGGCCTTTTACTGACAAAACTCACAGTTTTTTAATTACAGACAACATTATTGCCGAAATAAACAAGGTTAAGTTTTGTTTACCAAAAAACCCTCGTCAACAGAGTCATCAACCTAAAAAACCAGTCTACAAAGCTAGCCTCAAAGCTCATGAATAATCACATGTTGATCGAGTAAGGCCGACAGAATATCGCTTGAATCATTGCCCACTAATTGGAGTTGCGGTGCAAGGTCTTCAATCAATATTGATTGCTCTCCTGAACCCACCCCATCAGGGTGGATGGTCAACGTAACGTCATCACCAGAAACCGCAGCGTCGACATGCGCGAGTAGCGTCTCCATGTTGACATTTTCCGCGTTTAACTCGGGTAACACATCTCGAAGATCAATTTTATCGCCCTCATCAATATGAAAGTCGGTGATCGTATCCGTTACCCCATCATCGATTTCATGCCAAACAAAGATATCCATTCCGGTTCCCCCGGTCAGCACATCGAAACCAAGGCCACCTTCTAATGTATCGTTACCCTCGCCACCTTCTAACGTATCATCACCCTGCCCACCAAGGAGCATGTCATTCCCTGCACCGCCGACTAGAACGTCATTACCTGAGCCACCTTCTAAACGATCATCACCGCTACCAGAAGTTAAAGCGCTGTTATCTCCCTCTCCTAGCAGTTGCTGTGCGTCTGTTTTATTCGATGTATCAATCACCGCCGCATCTAGAACAACATTAAGCTGTAAATTAACAGGGTCAGAGAATGCGGTGTCTCCATTTGACTCTTCCGATACCGCGATGACGCTTAAAGTATGCTCACCAACGGGAGCACTATCGATTTTTAACGACTCTATGTCCTCAGGGTTTACCGTCCAAACTCCTGCATTAGGGGTTATTTCACCGTTCTCACTGGTTAACTTAGCCCCATTTGGTAACCCAGAAAGCTGCAATGTCAACGCTTCGGTAGAGTCGGTCAATGCGGCTAATAAGCCCACTATCGCAATGCCATTGGAGCTTGCCGTCTGACTTGCAGTTATGTTTCTGATGTAGTTGAAGTTGGGGTCAACGCTCAAGGTGGGAGCATCTGCCACCGGAGTCACTGCAATGCTGTATTGTTTAGGGTCGCTTTCAATGCTAATTCCTGATGGATTCCCACTGTCTTTGGCGACCACTTGCAAATCAATCGCATTACCCGTGACAAGGCTGGCATCGATGTGGACACCGCTTGGGTCTTCGGGGTTATCCAGTAACGCATTAAGTTCGGTTAAGGTTCCGGTTAACGTCAGCGCATCGCTGTTATCACCAGACACCGATAGCGTCGATCCAGTAGGCAAGCTGACCGACAACACACCATCGCTGACAGTTAGCGTCACCGTCATCAAATCATCGGCAAAGTCGCCAACATAATCTGGATCACTGATGCTGATCCCGCTGATGAGTTGTCCTTCCGCTTCGTTGATAATATGAGTCACGGTATCGCCATTCACGACCGGTTGGTCATTCACCTCCGTTACACTGATCTGAAATGAGGTTTGATTGCTCAATGAAGCACTCGTACCACTTGAATCGACACTACCGTTGTTTCCGTTGTCAGCGACAACCGCAGTCATGGTGATCGCGCTGCCCGAGTTAATGTCATTACTGTCGTCGGCAGGTTTGAAAGTGACATTCCCTGCCGCTAAAGCCGCATTTATATCAGCGACTTTTCCGCTCAGTTGTAACTGATTGCCATCATTCAATATCACGTCAACACCCGGGTACGAAACATATTCCAGCAATCCATCGTGGACATCAGCATCGAAGCTTAACGTTAAGGTGTAGCTGGCATCAGGGTCATCGTAGATTGCATCAATATCGGCAATAGAAAATTGATTTATCGCGATAGTGGTATCTTCTTGAGTTTCTAGATCACTGACAGCCACAAACGTCGGTTGGTCATTGATAGGATCGATGTCGAGCGCAACGTTAATCGTTACTGGGTCACCAAGATGCTCTCCATTCTCCGCATCTTTATCGACAGATTGAATCGTGATCGTCAGTGGGTTTGTAATACCAAGAACACTGCCATCATCACTATTGTGCTCGCCAGAATTGAAGACGATTTTATCCAGTTGCTGTGCTGGAATATCCAGTGTCCATACTTTGGCTGCACTATCAAAGGTGGCCAGTGTTGTACCATCAGAATAATAAATAGACGCGTTATCAGGGACTCCCGTCACCTCAACGCGCAAGACCTCTGGGCCGTTTTCGCTATAGATTCCACTTCCCGAGATAGAATCGACTTTATCGACCACCGACGCGTTAATATCAATATCGATATTAATGCCTTCTGAACCCGCTACCGAATCTGTAGCATCCACATCAATATCATCACCAACTGGCATCACATCCAAAACGAACTTAGGCAAATCGGTTGCAAGCGTTGGGACACCAAGCAACGATTCTTGGGTAAAGACAGCAATACCAAATTCTGCGGTACCGCTGAAGTTTTTGGGCGGTTGAACAGAGATAGCGCCAAGGTCAACAGACGCACCAGCATCCGATGGAATTTTCACGCTCCACACTCCATCGCCGTTATTCTTAACCGTGTAACCTGAGTCGGCCAATAAGAAAAACCCTTCAGGCACTCCCGTTAACTTGAGTGACACAAATTGCTCTGAGCCGTCGAGGTCGATCAGTGAAATGGCAACCGGAGATAATAACGAACCCAGTGACACCACTTGATCTTCATTGGTCGTTATTTGTATCTCTTTTACTGGCTCACCATTTTCATCTACCAATGGGTTGCCATCGGTGTCTGTGACAACAATATCGTCAACCACAGGAATAACGTTAAAGCTTGCTGTGGTTGTGAAGGTATCCGAGTGTTCGGATGACGTTGTAGGTTCAAGTTCATCAAATACAGCGGTATCAGTCACGGTTCCAGAGATAGTCAGGGTGACTTCATTTTGGTCATCATCCCCGGGGTAATTTGGATTTGCTCTAAACAATATATTACTTAGTGCACCGTTGCTTATTTGAGTTGGGTCAAACGTTAATGACGTACCGATTTTGCTACCATCTGGCGCATAAAATGCACCGACGGAAGGATTGTCTGGTAACGTAATAGTGACCGTAGACAGTGCTTCTTGACCACCTTCTATGCCACTCACTTGATCCGCCAGCTGATAACCTAAGTCAAGCTGTATATAGCTGTCTTCATAACCGACCTTATCAGGCTGTCCATTATCATCTTGATCAATGGCATTCATGTCATCATCAAGCGATCCCAACACCTCTAGTGTTATTTTGGGATTATTACCCACAACATCGGCAATCGGGTCAACATGGATAATCACATTGCCACTTTCAACGTTCGTATCGCCTGATGTCGTATCTTTGGTGATAACCGTAATAGGCAGCCTAAAGTCACCCGAAAAATCTTTGGGCAATGTTAGCGTTAAACCGTTCAAAGAGCCGACATCGCCTGATTCGGAGATATGAGTTTGGAAAACATATTGCCCATTAACAAAGTCTTCCTCTGCACCCCCAATTGAGATTGGGTAAGTCACGCCATCGATCGTGACGGAATCGTCAATAATAATGGTTACTTCATCTTGTGAGCCGTCTTTGTTACTGAAAGTGATGATGCTATCTAACTGCTCACCTAGATTGACCTGAATATCTTCCGTCGCATCAATGACGCTGTCTGGAGCAATGGTCGTCTTGGCCGCAACTTCCGCACCAGGAGCAACCGTTTCAGGGAATTCAAGGTTAACCGATGTTGATCTGAATTCATTAGGGGAACGTTCGTTGGCGTCCTCACCTTTATCACTCACCAACGTTTCTATTTTCAACTGAAGTTGGTTGACTGTATTTGCATCCGTTTCATCATTAGGCGTTAAATCCAAACCACGCGGTGCACTAATGCTAAACGCAGCTTCATTGGTGATGATCCAGCGTCCATTTCCTTCATACGCAGCACCCGTTACCAGTAGTTGGTCGATAACGCTGTCTTCCAATGCGGTTCCATTTGTATGAGTAAGCTGGATGATGACATCACCAACAACTTCTTCAGAAAACTGATCGGTTTCATTGTATTTAACAACGTATTCACCGCTGAGACTCGAATTCTCTGAGTTGGTGGTAAAACGAATCACTCCCTTATCGTCTGCAGAGATTGGAGGGTATTCAAGTTCACCATCTCCATTCGTAACAGGAGAATAGTCAATATCACCATTTTCATTGGTCACGGTGAGTTTATTGTCGTCATCTTCTGGCTCTACGATTGCACGAACGACGACATTCACTGTCCCTGTTAACGTTGCTGTGACTCGACCACCTTCGCCAATGATGCCATCACTGGTGTATTCATGATCGCGCTCTTCGATTTCAACCGTAGTACTGAGCTCGAAATCTGAACTGGAATCTTTCGGTGGCACGATTTGAATGAAGCCCGAATTCATTGCTATGTCGGTGAACTCTGATGGAGATAAGCCATTAGGGTCTATCGTCAATGTCTGAGACACCACCATGCCATTTGAATCCATGACATCAATGACATTCATATTAACGGACGCATTGTTAACGATGACCTGGGCGCCGACAGGAATGTTTTCGATCATGATGGCAGTAAAGTGCTCATCACTGTCGATGTAATCAACCCCTTCTGGATGCCAGTGAATATTAATCGGGCTATCTTCGTTGCCTAGTGAGGTTGTCTTATACTCATTCGTCGTATCAATCACTGGTACAACTTTGATTCGCACTTCTTGGCTGAATATATGAGTGTGTCCATCGTTTTCAGTCACAATAATATTGGCAGTCACATGAATATTCTCAGTGGAAGAATCCACCGGTCGGATGATGATGCCAGAGGTGTTATGAACCCCAGTAATATTGGCTTCGTAAATCGGTTGCCCCAGACTGTCATAGCCAACAAAGTTCAGGTCGATCTCGGTACCATCGCTGTCTTCAATAACCACCCCTTCTGGGATATTAGATAAAAGTACGGTCACCGATTCCGAATCATCAAGCAGCTTATCGGCTCTTTCCCCTGAGATGATAGTAAAATCTAATACGGCAAAATTATCACCACCTTGGCTTTCATTAATCGTGGTTTGCACCCCTTGGACATCACCATCATCAAAATTTTTCCAATGGGATCCTAGTGTTGCTCCACCTGGGGTATCAGCCACACCTTTCACTTCAACATTGACAACTTTTGAACCAATGACTTCTTCGTCAGTATGAACATTCCCATCCGACAAAGTCGCACTGTCTTTAATGACACCGGTGACTTTAAACGTAAAGTCCTCGTTACTGTGTTTTTCAGGCACGACATGCACATTAGAGAGCTGATCAAACGGGATTTCGGCATAGACAACGCCATCAATCTCTATGTTTTCAATTTGGCTATCACCGTTACCTTTCCATACCAATTCTGCGTTTTGAGTCACCTCGGAAATACGCACATACAGGGTTTCTGACCCATCGGCATCAACAGAAGGTGCCATTGTAATCACTTGATCTAACGTAAACGGCTTGTAATTGTCATCACTTTCGTAGTCGTTAGGGTCAGCAATATTGTCTTCATTAATTTGGATTCGTTTAACGCCAAAATTTCCACTATCCGCACTTGACGTCACATCGATAATGAGTTCTTGCGGTTCTGATACTGCTGTCGATTTATCAACACTGTGGGAGTTTGAACGTTCTTTCGTCACTGCGGTGGCTTCGAATCGAATTTGACCTGAAAAATCATCGTTTGGGTTCACACTAATTCGGTCTATCTGATTTGAAGCTATGATGTACACACCATTTTCAGGCGTAATGACACTGCCATTTCGATCTAACAGCTCAAAATTGCCCTCGCCTTGTGTCACTCTTAGCTGATAAGTGATGGTTTCAGGTCTGCTCGTATCTTGAGACTCGGCATTAAGCTGCAAACTAATGTTGTTATCATCCTCATCGGCTTTATAGTAGTAAGTACTTCGATCGTCATTCCATGTCGCTATGTCAGCAACACTTTCAATTTCTATATTAAATGTTGAATCTATCGTGTGATCGGCAACTCCACCATTATTTATCTCAAGCTGATAATGAATATTGACGCCATCGTTATTTGTTGAATAATCGTTATCTGGAACGAAATACAAATTATTGATCGTGGCTATAGTATTGTTGCCTTCAAGTGAATGACTTTGCTGCAATACAGAACCGTCAAACACAATATTATTGGTCGCTGGATCCGCTTCCAACTTATGGAATTCACCATCCTTCAAATAGTAAAAAGTCCCGTGATGATCGCCTTCTTTGATCGTCAAGGAGCCGATTGATTCATCATTATCATCATCATGCAGGTTTACTTTCAGTGAAATCTGAGCTGGCGTATCAGCCAAGCCCTGCTGGTTATCTAGATCATTTTCTGTTTCTGGCGCATCACCTGAAGCGTACTTAATATCCGGATCTCGGCCTGCATCTTCAAACGTCGTTACTTTGAGTCGAACAGGACTGGCTTCTCTATCCGTTATGGTGATATTCACTGGGGCTATCGAGGAATCAAGATCCCCATCCGTTGCGGTGACGTTGATGGAAAAGTTGATGTCGTTACCGTCATGCTCGAGGTAGTTACTTGCGCGAAAATCTATCTCGCCATTAGAATTGATTCTTAACACACCTAATTGGCGTGTCTCTGTGTCCCCTGAGGCATCATTTATTTGCTCATAAACACGAACATTTTGTTCGCCATCTCGCAGATTAATGGAGCTCTGATAAGAGTTACCAAAAACTATTGTGGCGCCGTTAGAGGTGGTGCCTTCAATTTGAGTAAGCTTCGCGCCGTCAGCACCCGCGTCATTACTCGCTTCAAACATATTTACTGTAATGTCATCGAAGCCCGCTCCTTCAACGCGCACAATTTCGACCACGGCTATGGTCGGCACATCATCTGTGATCGTAATCGGCAATGTGATTGAATTGGAAACATCCCCATCAAAATCAATGGCAACAACTGAAAAATCCAGTTGAATACTGTCTTCGCTGTTCGCAATCGGGTGGTCAAGAGGACCGAGCAATTCAAACTGATAACGGTTGTCTGCAGCGTCAAACACAATGTTAAAAATGGGCGTGCCACTCGTTGTTTGCGCGGTATAGGTAAACGTGGTTCCACTTTGAGACGAAGTGCCCCATTCTAGAGGCTCTTGTCCGCTGGTAAGATCTTTTATGGTCGCTGAAGCATCGACGAGTCGATATTCGACCACTCCATCGGCGCCTTCATTGATGTTAAACTGGCCAGAAATGGCTGTATCGTTAAGTGGATCGGTACGCTGATCGGATCCAATGCCACTTAAATCATCTTCATCCACCAGCTGCTCACCCGTAAACCCTGATAGATTTGGCGTGTCGTCAACGATTTCAATCGGTAAATCGAATGCCTCTGATGCATCACCATCTCGGTCAACCGCCACGACATCAAATGGAATCGTTAGGCTCGTGGCATCGTTTAAATGATCGAGAGGCTCCAACAAGGTAAAGGTATAAGCGCCATCATCGCCAAGTGCTAATGTAAAGATGGTTTTACCGTTAGCCACCCCTTGATAATGGGTTGTGTTCGCTGTCCCGGTGACTTCTTCAATCGTCACTTTATGACCAGAGGAATACAGGTTTTCTGCCGCGATAACTAAATTATCCAATTGGTAAGATTCAACCCCATCAGCGCCCTGTGTCGTGACAAAATCACCACTGACTTGAGCACTGTTATCGCTGATACTGTTTTCATCAAGGCTAAATTGACTGGCGTTAGTGGTGTCGTCAATCGTTGCAATATCATCTTCAATGGTCACCGAAAGCGGCTTCATGACGGAATCGTCACCATCACTATCGACCGCGTAAACCGGTAGATTAAAACTGAGTGAATCATTGTCGATGGCTTCGATGTGATCAACGGCCTCAAGCAAAGTAAAGGTATACTGGCCCTTATCCGTACTGTTTACATCACCGTAATTATTAAACGTTAACGTAAATACCTGCGTTTCAACCCCTGATAGACTGGTCGTAAAACCAATGTACTGACCTGAATCCCCGACTTCTCGAAGCTCGACTTTCAGACCATTTGATGAGAGTGAAGTATCCGAATTAAATTGAACGGTGTCGATTCTGAAGTGGCTAACATCATCACTTCCTTGCGCATAGACAATCGATGCGGAACTGCTGACTAAAGCGCTGTTTGGCGATGTTCCATCCAACAATGAAGCTTCAGAAAGGTCGACTTTTGGGACCACTTTTATGTCAGGGATTTGCCCGTCTGTAATAGCAAGATCGACAGTCGCGGTATCGATATCACCGTCTCCATCTCTCGCAGTAAACACAAATTGTTTATTGATCGTCTCATTGGTTGAATGATCAATATCGCGAGCGACGTCAAAAGAGAAGTCACCATTGAGTGAAATGGTTAACGTCCCTTCAGTCAGAGTGAACGTTTGAGATGCGTTATCTTCAGCGCTTTGGGCTAAATTGTATGTGTTTCCCGAGTAGGTAAATGATTGAATGGTCGCAGTGTCTGCCCCTTCCGAGCTAGGTGTATCAGTAAACAAACTGTGTGAGAAAGTGGTGTCACCGTCTTCTGTTGGTTCAGTGACAGAAAAAGTGTTGTCCACCAATTCCAGAGCATCATCCGCCACATTGATTTGAATCCAGGCCGCTTCGTTAGTTAAAGAACCTTCCGTGACACTCGAACGATCGCCATCGGTATCCACCGCATAAATCGGTAAATTAATCGTTAGAGAAGAATCTTGGTTTCCTAAATGATCAAGTTGCTCAAACAAGGTAAATTGATATTTACCTAATTCAGGGGTATCAATTTGAGCTTCAAAAACGGTGACCCGAGTGCCATCAAGAACAATATAACCTTGGTAACTGCGAACACCATTGTCACTGCTGGCTAATTCCAGCTGTATCGCTTGCCCTTGCGATGTCAGCGATCCATCGGTATTGAACTCGCTCGGTTCCAGCTCAAAATGATCAATCGCGTCGCTGCCTGCATTAGCCGTAATGTCACCCGTTCCACTGACCGCTGAGATACCTTCATTGGAACCACCCGAAATACCGGATTCATCCACTTCGATGGCCGTTACATTGTTAATAACCGGGTTTTGGCCATCAATAATGGTGATAGTAATCGCGTTGGTGGCCGTATCTAAATCAAAGTCAGTCACGGTAGTGGGCAGTGACAGGATCAGCTCATCAGACTCGTTATGTTCTAATGATTTAAATTGTTGGAATTGGTAACGGCCGTCAGTATCAATAGTAATAACAAGTACTGGATCATCACTTTCCACTAACGAAAGCGTAATGGTCTTCGCATCATTTGAAAGCGTCGCCTGCGTAGCTTGGTTATCACTGAATAAGCCGTCGAATTGAGCTAAAGCACTCGGTTGAAAAGCAACGGTGGACAGTGAATCACTGCCAATTTGAACAAACTCACCTGCGAGTACCTGAGTATCCGTTTCCGTATTTTCAATATTAACGGTTGTCGGTGCCGGATCAGCGCCATCAATGACGGCTACTTGTGCTTCAATTGGTGCCAACATCGAATTGCCGCCAGAATCAGCACCTTCAATATCAAAGGTAATCGTAATCTGATCATCGGCCAGAGATACAAGTCCACCACCAATCGATACAATATGGTCAATAGGCTGGCTGATTGTGGTGACCATTGTCAATGAGACGTCATTCCCACTTTGCGATGCATTTAAGTCAATGCTTAGTACTTCTGCCGCATCAGCATTTCGGATTCCAACAATGGCGTTTTCAGTTGAATCATAACTGAAAGTGACGGCTTGACCACTTGAAGTAATGTCGGTATTCAACTCGGAAAGCAGCGCGGCAAGTGATGATGACTCAGGAACAAACGATTCAGGGTCTAGAGGTAAGTCTCCTGAAAAGATGGTGATACTAGAGGTAATAGTTTGCGGGTAATTCCCTAATGAAAGAGATCCTTCTTGCAACGATTCCGAGAAAGCTTCTCCTCCAACGGCTAGGGCTGTTGTGTCTAGTTCATCGTCATCATCGTCTTGTTCTTCAGTAGCCAACGCTGACGTTTCAAAGAACGTGCTGGCTAAGACTTCGGCTCCCGTATAATCGATGGTTACAAAGCCTGCATTGGCAGAACCTGCTGCCCCACCAGCGGCCGTGGCTTCTAACAGTTCTGTTGGATCCTCGCCAGCCAAAATAGCGTCTTGAATGGCAGCCAGATCATCTTCACCAAACTCAGCACCGCTCAGTTTATCCAGATCGACACTCACATCACCGGCAATAGGCGCGACATTCCAAGTTGAAGTTTCATCGACACAGGCAACACAATTCTCATCAATGACGCTAAGTTGAGACTCTGCGTTATTCATAATAACGCTCGCGCCATTTATCGTAATAACAATGTTGTCGCTATCAATGGTCTCCCCGGCTAACACTTTACGAGCACTTCCACCTGGTGAAACGGCGATAACATCCCCAGAGACTTCTTTAACTAATTGACTGTGTCGTAAAACGTTTACATCCATAAAAACCTCAAGCGCCATTTTTAAAAAATCAACAGCAAATAAATTAATCGTTACAATTTCATTGTTATAACGTCAAAGTAGCAAATAATTCGTGTGACGTCATGTTTTTACACCGCAAACCATACATTGTTGCATATTGCTATGCATATTATGATCCAGAACGATAACTTTAACTTATTCCACAGTCTCAAAAATAAGTCGAATTAGCAGATAAAAAGGAGAGTTTTAGGCTTTGGGATTGGGATTGGGATTGGGATTAGGATTAGGATTAGAAATGTAACGACAAAAAATAAGGACGCATTAGCATCCTTATTTTTCTTATTTGTACTCTATTTTTTTTTCAATAAAGTCAGACTCACTAAACCAGCCCACGGTACCTATATATTGGCTTTCAATAAGTTGAGCATCTATCTGGGCTGCGTAACGCGGTGTCATCGTGATCCAGTCATCCTGTTCTTCTGAGTTAACGTCTTGTATATCGGCATCTTCTATGCGAAGAAGTAACTCTTTCACTAAATCTTTTGCTTTATCATCAAGTTGCAAGCAAATACAGTTCATTATCTATTGTCCAATCATTTGTAACAGGCTCATTGACGTTAAGGCCCGTAAAGTACTTCCCAGCTTAACATCTTATTACGCTGAAATTAGAACGGAATGTTCCCTTAGTTCAGTTCACTTCAAGGCTAAGTAACGCCTACCCAACTAACACAGGTTCAAAAACTTCTCGTTCACTGGATGCGATAACTTGGTCTTTTCCTTGCGCTTTGGCTTTGTACAAAAGCCGATCTGCGCGTTTGAGCAAATCACTTTCTGATAAGCCTTGTTTATTCTTCACCAAACCGCCACTGAATGACAAACTGATCATACTGCCCTCAATATTCACGAGAAGTCTCGCCACGTTATCACGCAACCCATCAGCCTTGGCCAATGCACTGTCGATATCACTGGCTGATAGCCAAACACAAAACTCTTCACCACCGATTCGAAATATTCGATTTAACTCAACATCTTTCATCAATTGTTGACTGATTTTTTTTAGCACAAAATCACCGATATCATGGCCATAGTCATCGTTTATCGACTTAAAGTCATCGATGTCGAGCATTAATAAATAATCATCGCTATGAGATTCCAAAGACTCGGTAAACGCCAAACGGTTGTTGCATCCGGTTAACGAATCTGTCAATGCCAATTTCTGCAATGATTCATTGGCCTGGGCTCGACTCAATTCAAAGAAATGAGATACACACCAGATCGCTAAATAGCAAGTGAAAAAATTAATAAATACAGGTGCAAATGGTAACCCTTCAGTCCCGAAGACCTTGTAACTGACGGCCGATAGAACAAGCACGAGCACAATGAGGCTCAGTTGAAACCCTAAACGCCCGCCTAACAATAAATAGGCAATGGTTGGAAAAAAGAATCCCCACAAAAACAAGACATCGGTAATAGGGAGCAATGCCGTACCCAATATAATCAGCACAGCGATAAACCATAAGTACCAATAAACAGAAACAACGGAATACTGCCCTCTTCGACATCGAATGAACATGTAAAGTGAAAACAAAGCAAATACCATCTCTAAAGCGGCAAATAGGTATTGGCTATGGTAAACAACGTTAAAAATGGCCAATGCAGTGACAATAAAGAAAAAGGCAAAGCTAACCGAACTGAGTACGGTTTTCCTGATTCGATCCGTCGAATCCAAATAGTTAGAACTCATATTTTCCCTTTAAATAGACCTAAGGTCTCAATCTGTTTATAAAAATCTCTCGGACTGTATCAGTTTTCTCTAACCTAGGATATTTTGCAACGTTATTTACTGTTTTGTAATTAACAATTTACAGACCAAATAGGGCTAAATAATCATGTGCACTCGTATAGTCAATAGTCTAGACCAAAAAAACGTCATGACCGGCAGAAACTTTGACTGGCATTACCCATTAACAACCTACCTCTATCGTCAACAAGCGAATGGTGAAGTTCGAGTCGGCGGCCAGTTCGATTTGACCTCTCCACATACCTCACTCGAATGGAAAGTGGATCACGCCAGCATCTGCGCCTATTTAGGGAGCGATCAACTTGGGTTTGCTGCTATCGACGGTATTAATGACAAGGGATTAGTGGTCAATGGCTTAGAAGATTTATTAGCACATTTTGAAGATGCAACCGAGATCATCAGCACCAGTGATAGTTTGGCAGCAAAGGTTCATCAGATAAGAGAGCTGATTGAGAAAGATAAAAAAGCTTTCAACGATGATATTTCAATTCCAGATGATGCAACGCTGTTGTGCTCGCTGCGTTGGGTCCAATTTGTACTCGATCGATTTGATTCCGTGCAAGAGGCGGCAGAATACTTTCGCTCTAATCCGGATAATCTTTTTATCTACAGTGGAAATGTTCCTGATGGCCACGAGCAGGTTACCAAAACAAAGCTTCATTTGGCACTCTCCGATCCCACCGGGAATTCGAGCGTGATCGAATTGAGGGGGGATGGGTTTACTGTCAATGAAAGTTGTAATTACAATGTGGTGACTGTGACACCCCGATTTGAGGTCCAACAGTGGTTACTAGAACCTTGGCTAGAAAAATGGCAATCCCCAAAACAGTTCGCTGGTTTAACCTTATTCGATGTCCCTGGAGGTACGGCAACACACCAAAGATTTGCTCGTGCTAATTACTTTTATAACTTTGCTCAACCCCAAACAGGCACTGATAATATTCTAGCTCAAACTCGCTCACTAATGGCAAGTTGTGCCACACCATTGGGTGTTCATCTTGAACGTCAATCTGAAAACGCAGTGCCTTCAGCCACGACCCAGTGGACAAGTATCAGCGATCAACGCCTTCTCTGTTATCATTTCGTTAATACACATTCTCTCGGCCATCAATGGCTCGACTTTAAGCCTTTTTCTTCTGATTCAGAACGAGTGCTGTTAATTGGCGAGAGTGATGTCGAAAAAGAACCCAAGGCGCCTATTTATGGTGATTTGAATGAGCACATGAAGCCTTGTAGCGCACCTTTTACTGCGATTTCTTCATAAAGTGAGATTAAAGCGTTAACAACTGAAGCATAAAAGCCTCCATAAAAAAGCTAAGTAAGATAGTCGGGGGGCTTATTCATCTTAGATTAATGAACAAGCCAACTCATTAACGTGCTTGTTCATCTTCAGCATTTCCTTTCTCTGCACTGACCGTCTATGCTATTTCACTGTTACAATATCAGGGAGTGCGACACTCTCAGGCAGCGCTACAATCTCAAACTGAATACAACTTAGGCGAAACAAACACTTGAACCACGCATTTTTTCATCGAAGTCGTCACATTCTGTATTTTATGTGGCATAGGCTTAAAGCTAGTGGTTTACAAATGCTAGCCAGCTTTCTTCTCGTTCGCAGTGCTCTTATTACTCTTTTTGTTCCATTCGATTTATGGATCAGTTCCAAATTGATGGGATTCTATGGCGTGAATGCCATTGCCAACCAGGAATTGCTCGCTTTTTTTCTTTCACCTGCAGGCTTTCTACTTAATTTATGGTTTGTGACTCAATTGAGCTTTGCTTTTTTTGTAGAGCAGTCTGCGATCAGCATCTTACTCGCTCAACATGACTTAGGTAAACGGTCAATCCTCGATACATTTGCACTGATTGCTCAACGCAGTTGGCGAGTCGTTAAAGTCGTCCTTGCACAGTCAGTGGGGATCAGCTTGCTCTTTGCCACCTTGCTTTGGTGTGGACGCTGGATCTTTGGGCTCATGCTTAATGACTGGGATATCAACTACTATGTCAGTCATCAATTAAGTTCGCTTTGGATGTCTGTTGGCTTACTCATTTTAATCAGCTTACCGGTTGTATTTCTGGTTCTTCGCTATTGGGCCAATTGGTGGCTTGCCCTGCCCCTAAGCTTGTTACAAAATTGCACCCAATGGCAGCTTTTCAAACAATCTCAACGTTTAAGCCAAGCGATTTACCCCCATATTCTATTCGGTCACATTGCGTGGTTATTTGGTCGGGTCGCCATTACGGCTATTTTCGCAGGCAGCCTTTTATTTGCGCTTGAACCAATACTGAACTGGGCGACTTCCGATCAGGAACGTTATTCTTGGCTTGTGTTAGCCAGCTTGCTGCTTATTGGCGTGACATTACTGCTCAGTTTCATCGACCGATTTATCTACGCCAGCTGTCAATATTATGTACTGCGTTTACAAACAAAACGCCTCAAGTTGGTCAATGACCAAGAACGGTTTGTTGGTTTGAAACACAGTACACAACGGCGCACTTTGTTAATAGTTGCGATGCTATCTGTCCTGGTATTTGCCGTATTCAACAGTTATACCGAAGTTCGCCACTTCGTTAAGCACCTGCAAACGGATACAACAAGCTATGTTACCTCACACCGCGGCGGTGGTTTTAAGCACCCTGAAAACAGTGAAGCAGGCATTCTGTATTCCATATCCTTAGGGGTTAAAAGCACAGAAATTGATGTACAGATAACCAAAGATGGGCAAATCGTGGTATTTCACGATCGTGATTTAGGCCGTATGCTCGGTGATCCCTTGCTCATTGAACACTTTACCTATGCTGACATTGTTGAAGCCTATCAAAAAAAGGGCCGCGTACCTCCCCCCTTATTAACACAGCTATTAGATAACTATGCCCAGGATATAGAATTTAACATCGAACTAAAACGCTATAACCAAAGCTTGGATCTTGCCGTTGCGATGGCCAGGTTATTGCCGAATTATCAGCAAGCAATGATTGTTTCAAGCCTTGATGTCGAACTTCTGACACACCTGATGAGTCAGTTAAAGCACTCGCGTCCAGAAAATCTTCGTTACGCCCTGATCTATGCGGCCAGCGTTGGTGAAATCAGCTTAGAACGCGAAGTAGATATGTTAATGGTCAGCGAACAGTGGCTAGAGCCGTGGCGGATTATCGAAATACAACAACGTCAGCAAGAAGTGCTGGTTTGGACCATTAACAACCCAGCCGCTATGAAGCGACTCTTATTGCTGGGCGTGGATGGTATTATTACGGATGAGCCCAAACTGGCTTTAGAAGCCAAATCAGCGATTGATGATATGGAATTTTCCGAGCGTGCCCTACTCACATTACGGCATTGGTTGTCCTTATAAACTGAATTATTGACTCGATTTTCTTCTCTTATTACTGAATTGGTGTTATACATAACTATAACACCAATTCAGTCAAGGGAACCGTTCATGACACATTGGCATGATCACCAACCGATTTTCCGTCAGTTGGCTGATCAAATCACTCAACAGATACTGCAAGGGATTTGGCAAGAAGGGCAAGCTTTACCTTCCGTGCGCAGTGTTTCTGCGAATATGAAAATTAATCATCTGACCGTCATGAAAGGCTATCAGCTGTTGGTTGATGAAGGATTAGTCGAAAAAAAGAGGGGGCAAGGCATGTTCGTCGCCAACGGTGCCAAGCAAAAACTGCTCGCCGATGAAAAAGCACGCTTTCTTCAACAACAAATTCCGCAGATCGCGGCCACTCTAGAACGGCTCAACATGTCACTCGAAGAGTTCAGTCAACAACTTAAACCTCATTTACTTGAAACGCACATAAAAGGTGACCAATGAGCGCATTAATCAGTGTAAAAAACGTCGCTAAGCAATATCGCCAGCAGGGAGATGTTCTGCATGGCGTGAGTTTTGATCTGCATGCGGGCCAAGTGCTTGGACTGCTCGGTCATAATGGCGCAGGAAAATCGACCCTTATTAACGCTCTTCTTGGAGCACATGAGTATCAAGGCACGATTCGCATCAAGGGTTTTGAGCCCATTATGCAGCGCGATAAAATTATGCAGAGCTTATCGTATATCTCGGATGTGAATGTTCTTCCCGGTTGGATGACGGTGGCACAGCTTCTCGACTACTCCGAAGGTGTTCACCCAGAATTCAACCGTCACAAAGCAGATGAACTGCTTGATCAGACCGATATTAAGCCGCGTGCTCGCATTAAATCCCTCTCAAAAGGAATGAAAGTGCAATTGCATTTGGCCATTGTCATTGCCACCAATACTCAAATTTTTATCTTGGATGAGCCGACTCTGGGGCTGGATCTAGTCTACCGAGATACTTTCTATCGGCACTTATTGGAATGGTTCCACGATGGCGAACGCGCGCTAATCATCGCCAGCCACGAAGTCGCTGAGATCGAACATCTGCTCACCGATGTACTGATTCTCAAACAAGGTCGGCCAGTGCTTCAAACATCGATGGAGCGCATCAGCGAAGAGTATTTTATCTTGGATGCCAGCGACGAGCATCGCGAGCAAATCGAAGCGCTAACACCGCTCTCTTCACAAAAAGGACTGGGCACGACTAAATGGCTACTTTCCTCTCAATATGCAGCGCAAGTAGAAGAGCTGGGCAGCATTTATAGTGTCAAGTTAGCGGATCTGTTTTTAGCTTTACAGAAGGAGTCAGTGTCATGCATTCAATCTTAGCCATGCTGCGTAAAGAGTGGATAGAAAATCCGCTGATTACGCGTATTCCATTGTTTATGTTTGCTTGTGGTTTGCTGCTATTTGTCAGTCTGATGAGCAGCTCGACCTTACAGCACGATCTGTTTTTTCAAATGAGCATCAGTGGTGATATTAGCGATATACACCGAGAAATGGGCGATGATATCAATATGCTGATAATGGGTGGTGCAGGGTTATTATCCATCTTACTTGGCACACAATACTTCCCTAGAACGCTGCGTAAAGCTCGTTCAGAAGGCAGCATTATGTTTTGGCGCAGTATGCCGGTCAGCGACACCAAAACTCACCTTGTTAAGCTTTCTTTTGGTTTGTTGGTTATCCCTTTAGTGTGTTCAATACTGGTCTTATCCGCAGACTTAATGTTGTGGGTTTTAAACATCGCCACTGACCAGCAATTGGCTCTGCTCTATCGTCAAGCTTCACTCGGGTACGTATTACTGAATTGGGTTGAGTTTCTACTCCGAATGGTGCTGGTAGGGATTCTACTGTTGCCATTGGCACTCGCTGCGATGTCCGTTTCGCAAAAGGTAAACTCGCCGCTTTTGGTCATCTTAATTGCCGTTTACGCATTGCGATGGATGCCGATAGCGATGTTCAACTACGACGGCTTGGATCAGTTTTTCTCAAAGGTCTTCTACCTACCCCTGCATGCGCTTTTGGCTCCACACCCATTCACTGCGATTCCAGAGGCTGGTTGGTTCAATGTCGGTATTTACAGCGCCATCGGGTTACTTGCATGGATGACGAGCTTGAAATTCAGCCGTACCGTACGTTAAATTTGATTTAATTAAGCTAGCTTGAACCACCACTAAAGCGAGGGAGTACCTCGCTTTTTATTTTCACCTCTAATCACTATCTTCTTGTTTTTCCGGCTTCTTTTTTCAACACTCCTTTACCTGAAATCTTGATGGATCGACGATTAGCCACGACCTATCAACCCTTTATTTAGTTTTTTCCCATTTTTTAAGAGTTTCTTAAGAGTTTCTTAAGAGTTTCTTAAGTTTCGCGTTTTATTGTGTTCATAATCCATAAAGCAAAGGAAGCGCTCATGAAACACAACACGAAAACTTCTGTAAAGAACGTAACGTTAGAGATTGTGTCCCCTATGCATCCACTCTGGGAACAAGTTATCAACCATGTTTCTCAACGTTATCACCAGGCATTCAATGCTGACCTAAAACAATTTATGCCTGCGTATTTAACGCTCATGAATCATGACGACATTCTTTCTGTTTGTGGTTTTAGTACTGCACAAGACCAACGGCTCTTCCTGGAGCAATACCTAGATGATGATGCCCAAACGTTGGTGACTTCAACCTTTGATTGTACCGTAGAACGCTCCAACTTAGTCGAATTTGGACACTTAGCATCGTTTGCGAACGGCATGTCGTCCCTTCACTTCTATCTCATTGCAGAAATGTTAGTGGATAACGGTTTTGAGTGGTGCATTTTTACCGCAACCGATCCTCTACACGCCATGATGGTTCGCCTTGGTCTAGAGCCGAAAATCATCGCAAACGCCGACCAAAACAAAATCCCTGATGCAAAATCAACATGGGGATCTTATTACGAACACCAACCCCGAGTGCTTGCTGGGAATTTACGTAAAGGGCTCGAACGTCTTCAATTGATTCAAAAAAGAATGCGCAAGCAAGCATAGGTGAGCCATGAATACTCTTCTAAAAACCATCAATAAATGGGCGAAAACCACACCAGAAAACCTAGCTTTTGTTGGTGAGGATAACTCAGGTCAATCGGTTAGAATCAGTTATATTGAACTGCAAGAAAAAATCCTAAAAACAGCAAAAGCGTTAACAGCACAGAACATCAAAGTACTGGCATTACGTTCACAAAACAGCCCAAACTGGGCAATAATCGACCTAGCGGCCATGCATGCAAATATTGTCGTTGTGCCTATTCCAACCTTTTTTTCTATCGCGCAGGTGGAGCATACATTACATCAATCTGGCGTTGATGCTTTGATCGGCGATTGGCAAGCATTCTCAGACTTATCACAAAAAAAGTTCAGTGCGGTTCAGGTTAACAATATTGTCATCGCTGGGCTTCCTCTCATGTTCAGAACCGCCCCTGAGCAGGTTTCTTATCTCACAGGAACAGGCAAAATCACCTTCACTTCTGGATCAACAGGGCAACCCAAAGGCGTGTGTTTGAGTAACGAGCACCTTTATCAAGTCGCCAACTCGCTGGCGCAAAGTGTCCGTCACATCGCTCGAACACACCTTGTCTTGCTGCCTCTTTCTACACTTTTAGAAAACATCACGGGCATATACGTCCCGTTACTCTTAGGAGGAACCTCATACATCCTTCCCGGAGAGCAAACGGGGTTAACGGGGTCCAGCCAGTTTGACACGACTATGTTTGCGAAAGCTTTAGCAAGAGTAAAGCCCGATAGCTTGGTGTTAACCCCTGCGTTGTTACTTGCACTTATCCAGATCATTCAGCAACAACCTGAGCTTTCAGCCTCCTTGACGTTTGTCGCGGTTGGTGGCGCAAGGGTTTCATCGCAGCTAATTAATGCGGCGCACTCTTTACACATTCCCGCTTTTGAAGGGTATGGGTTATCAGAATGTGGATCGGTAGTTTGCCTAAATACACCTTCTCATTTCAAACCAGGCACCAGTGGAAAGCCGTTACCCCATGTGCAGGTGCGTATTGCAGAAGATGGAGAACTGTTAGTCAGTGGTAATACGGCCCTTGGCTATTTAAATGAGGCATTCGCCCAAGAATGGTTAGCCACAGGAGATTTAGCGCAAATAGACGATCACGGCTACATCACCTTATCTGGCCGTAAAAAAAACCTCATCGTCACCGCTTACGGACGAAACATTTCGCCGGAATGGGTGGAATCTGAAGCCCTATCATTCTTGCCAAGTACACCATTAATTGTCACGGGCGATACTCAACAAGCCTTATGTGCGGTGGCCGCAAGTTACAACGGCATTAGCGACGACCTTAACGACGGAAATTGCGACAGTATTAAAGCGCAAATAGCAGCGCTAAATAGCACTCTCCCCGATTACGCGCAGATCAGGATGTTGCTGATTATTGAAAATCCACAGGCGATCACTCACTGGTACACCGAAAATGGAAAACTCAAACGAGATCAAATCGAGCAAAGCGTTTCTCAGTTTCTGTCTTGTAAAACATCTGAATTAACACTGGATGGCCAAAAGGTCCAAATAATTGACCTACCATTCCAACAATCTATCGCTTCTTAAGGGGAACATTATGACTCTATTTTTCGAACAACTTAAACAACACACTTCATCGGCTCAGCAGGCCATGTTGACCGCGCCAATTATTACTGAGGTTCAACAAGGGAACATTTCTAAAGAGATATACATTGCCTTCCTTACTCAAGCTTATCACCACGTAAAACACACCGTACCGTTACTTATGGCGTGTGGCGGGCGATTATCAGACCAATATGAATGGGTTCGTGAAGCCATTGCCGAATACATTGATGAAGAAAAAGGCCATCAAGAATGGATATTGAATGATATCGAAGCGTGTAATGGTGATGCGCAATCCGTGCGTAATAATCTGGGTGAAGGTGCCATTGGTCAGGCGATTGAACTGATGGTGGCGTACCTCTATAACTCTATTGATCGGCATAACCCAATGGCATTGTTTGGTATGGTTTGGGTTTTAGAAGGGACCAGTGTTGGTATTGGGGGGAGAATGGCAGAACAAATCCAATCCACCCTGAACCTCCCCCCTTCCGCGATGACTTATCTCGTCTCCCACAGTGTGTTAGATCAAGACCATTTGCGCTTCTTTGAGCTATTGATGAACAAAGTCACCCGCAGCGAAGACCAGAAAGCCATCATTGACTCCGCCAATATGGTGTTTTCACTCTACGGGCAAATGCTTAGAGCCCTACCCGCTGCCCCAGTAAACAAGCAAAAAAGTCAACAAGCCGCGTGAGGTAAACCATGAAAATTAACAACAGCACGATTTTAATTACCGGGGCGACTGGCGGTATAGGTCAGGCCATTGCCACTGAGTTAGCCCACAGCGGTGCTCAACTCATTCTCGTAGGACGAAACGAACAAAAACTAATGGCGCTGAAAGCATCGCTGCCGAGTGAAAACAATCACACGGTGTTGATCGCAAATATCACGACCTCAGAAGGGCTTGATGTCATAAACCAATACGCGCAAAACAAGTACGCGGAAAACAAACACACGGGAAACAAACACGCGCGTCTGGGGAAAAAAATCGATGCTCTGATTAATAATGCCGGATGCAATGACTTTTCATTGCTGAGCCACAAGCATTCAGGACAAATTGAGAAAGAGATTCAGCTCAACCTTATCGCTCCGATTCTTTTGAGCCAATCGGCACTCACTTGGCTAAATCAGCCGGGAATTATCCTCAACATTGGTTCAACGTTCGGATCTATTGGTTACCCGGGCTATACCTCCTACTGCGCAGCTAAAGCAGGGCTTCATCGCTTTACAGAATCACTCGACAGGGAACTTTTTTTCACGGGTATTCGAGCGTTATATTTAGCGCCAAGGGCAACTAAAACGTCGCTAAATAGTGATGCCGTAGACGAGATGAATCAACAATTAGGCAACCAAACCGATGACCCGAAAATTGTCGCACAGCATGTTGTCACAATGTTAGAGAAGGAAATTCCAGCAAAGTGGATAGGCTGGCCAGAAAAACTATTTGCACGTATCAACCAACTGTTTCCTAGCGTTGTTTCATCGGCCATTCGAAAACAGCACAAAACCATTCACCAATTTGTAACCCGAGTTAGCCACTAATAAGGATATTAATGATGAATACCACAAAACTGGCTTTTAATTTAACAGTATGTAGAATCTTCACAATCTCGAACACCCTCAAGGCATACTGCACCTTAACGATTGGTTTAGCCCTGTTTTCAGCGAACGCGTTTGCCAGCATGCCTCCGCTTGAAGATGTGCAAAAAACCTGGGCTGAATGCCAATACCGCACTCCTGATAGCGATGATAAAGAGCGTTGCTTCCATCGAGCCATCGCAAAAACTGACCGTTATCTGAGCCGCTCACCAGATAACTCTGAACTGACGGTTTGGCTTGCAATCAATAAGGCCTCCTTAGCAGGCGCTCAGGGCGGTTTAGGGGCTCTATCTTTGGCCAAAGAAGCGAAATCTCTACTTGAAAAGGTCATTGAAACGTCGCCGCAAACATTAAATGGCTCTGCTTACACCAGTTTAGGCTCTTTATACTATAAGGTGCCAGGATGGCCAATTGGGTTTGGTGATGATGACAAAGCCGAAGAAATGTTAAAAACAGCGTTAGAGATCAATCCAAAAGGTATCGATCCAAACTATTTTTATGGGGATTACCTTGCTGAAGAAGGCCGAGAGAAAGAAGCGAAGATCTATCTTGCTCGCGCCATGCAAGCGCCAATACGCCCTGATCGCCCATTGGCCGATGAGGGCAGAAAACTAGACATTGAAGCAACACTAAGGAAAATGAAATAGCCTATGCGCTTATTACTCGTAGAAGATGACAAACTATTGGGTGTCTCTATGGTGACGTCATTAACTCGCCATGGATACACCGTAGACTGGGTTGAAAGGGGATCAGGAGTGACAAGTGCTCTAAAAACGGAGGTATTTACAGCCGTGATTTTGGATCTCACTCTACCCGACATTGATGGTTTAGAAGTCCTGCGGAATATTCGCCGAGCAGGATTCACACTGCCAGTGACGATACTGACAGCCAGAGACGACATACGAGACAGAGTTCAAGGTTTAGATGGTGGCGCCGACGATTACTTGGGTAAACCTTTCGCGTTAGAAGAGTTACTGGCCCGGCTACGAGTGTTAATTCGACGCCAATCTGGCTGCGCCGACGAAATCATTCAAGTGGGATTGCTGTCGTTGTCGTTATCGGAACAGTCGATTCGTTATGACGGTGCACCGCTCAACCTCACTCGTAATGAGTTCAAAATTCTCACCAGCTTCATGACCAACGTGGGGCGTGTTCAAAGTAAAGAGCAGTTACAACAATCACTTCATGGCTGGGATGAAGGCGCCAGTGATAATGCGATTGAGGTGCACATTCATAATCTACGTAAAAAGGCGCCAAACGTTGTCATTAAAAACATTCGTGGTGTAGGGTACATTCTTGAAAAATAAAAAGCCGTATTCGATCAAACGCCAACTCACTCTGTCTGTCTGCATGTTGGTCAGCGCCCTGCTCATTATCGCTCTCTATTTTAGCTTTCAATCTGCGAAGCATGAAGTTGAAGAAGTTTACGATGCAAGGCTTGGACAATCCGCCAAGCTAATGCTCTTTACTCTGTCTACTGCAACAGACAAACAAACACTGTCTAGCCACATCACACAGTTCGAACAATGGATGGCCAATATCGATCAGCTCGCGCAACACGATGAAGACGAGGCGACAACATTCGGCCACCCCTATGAACAAAATCTCGTCTTTCAATTTTACCGCAACAATGCACTGCTTTGGAGCTCTTCCTCCCACGTTAATCCGTTATCTTCTTCCGCGAATGACAGCGGTTACGCAGACGTGCTACAGGAAGGAATTGAATGGAGAACATTCCAGCTCTCTTTTCCTAGCTCCACTGACCAAAGTGAATACGTTGTTGTCGCCGAAAAACAAGCAATCAGGCAAGAAATCATTAGTGAAATTGCCCTGTCCACTTCCATTGAACAGTTTTTACTCCTACCGACTTTATTGCTGTTACTATTTTGGTTGATCGACAAATACTTTCGTCCAATTAGCGAGCTGAGAACGGCCATAACCCAACGCAATGTTCACCATTTGGACCGAATCCATGTGAATCAACACACCTTAGAACTTGATCCATTAGTCGATGCCCTAAACTCGTTGCTATCAGAACTTGAACTCGCGTGGCAACGAGAAAAACGTTTTACCCATGCCGCGGCACATGAACTAAAAACACCGTTAACGATCTTACGCCTAAACGTAGAAAATGCACTGCAAAGTAACGACCCAGAGCAATTACACGGTGACTTACAAAATATCTTACAAGGCATTGAAAGAACCGATCGACTGATTCATCAGTTGCTTACCCTAGCCAAAGTAGACAGTCTTTCAGAGCGTATTTTTGATCCCGTCGAACTCATGCCTCTTTTACAAACCGTTATTGCAGATCTCGCCCCACTCGCTTTGAGACAAAATCAAGACATCAGTCTAAACCCATTTCAAGCTCAACTTTCTGGCGATAAAATGCTGCTAGAGGTGCTATTTCGGAACCTCATTGATAACGCCATTCGGTACTCAGGAACACACAGTGAAATTCTGGTCAGTGTTACTCAAGAGCAACACTCGACCAAAGTATTCGTTACAGACAGTGGACCAGAAATACCCCAAGAAACACGTGAAAGAATGTTTGAACAGTTTTATCGCGGCCAATCAGAAAAAGGCGATGGAGCGGGTTTGGGAATGGCAATTTGCAACGACATTGCTGTATTGCATAGTGCAACGATTGAGATTGCCCCAAGAACCAACAGTGTAAATACCTTTGTCGTGAGCTTTGCCAACGGCTAGTCTTGTTGATGCCAACACTCTCACTTTCAACGGCGAGACCTACCGCCGCTTTGTTCAGCTCAGACGTCTTTGTATCCACTGTGAAATGTCGTTAATTTGCTGGGCACAAACACAGTGCTCCATCGCATACTGATGATAAGCGGGCTGATAGCCTTTACTTTGAAGAGCGTTAAGTGCCTGCTCACCCAATTGCGGAACCACCACAGGGTCAAGAGTTCCATGCATAATATTGATATCAATATGTTTATTACTCTCGTGGAGTTCAATCGTCTCTTTGGTCGCAAAATACGTCGACATCGCAAGTAACCCTGCCAGCGGCTGTGGGTATGTCAGTGCCGCTTGGTAAGCAACCGCGCCACCCTGAGAAAAACCAGCAAGAATAATGCGATCAGATTTGATCCCACGCTCAATCTCACGGTCAATCAATGCTTGCACCGCGCTTGCAGACGCATTTAATTGTGGTAAATCGACCTTACGCTCAACGCTCATATCTAAAATGTCGTACCAAGCAGGCATGACCATTCCGCCATTGATGGTGACGGGAATCGAAGGTGAATGAGGAAATATAAATCGAATCGCGCACGCTTTAGGAAGAGCTAACTCTCTTACGATAGGTTCAAAATCATGGCCATCGGCCCCTAATCCGTGCAACCAAATAACAGAAGCATTTGCTGTGGTCTTTGGTTCAACTTCCGCTGTCAATAAAGTCGTCATTGTTGCTCTCTTTGCCGTTGATATAGGAAAATCGCTTTAGTCTACCGCTAATCGGTTATTGCGCCCACATCTGTTTGCCTCATCGACTCATTATGCTTCATCAACTCATATTGATATTGGCTTTAGTCAGGCATTGCTTTATGTTAACGACACATTTAATAATAAAAATATAACGATTATGAATACCGCTTTGCTGGGAATGTTCATTCCAACCTTTTTCTTTGTCTCGATCACTCCAGGCATGTGTATGACGCTCGCACTCACATTGGGTATGAGCATTGGCTATCGCCGCGCCTTATGGATGATGGCCGGTGAACTTGTGGGCGTCGGCTTGGTTGCTGTTGCAGCGGTATTGGGTATTGCAGCGGTCATGCTCAATTACCCCTGGTTGTTTGTCGCACTCAAATTCATTGGTGGTAGCTACCTATTTTATTTGGGCATACAGATGTGGCGTTCGAGAGGAAAGCTAGCCATCAACCTCGATGACACATCGCCCGTCACACACAGTGATTGGGACTTGGTGGTTCAAGGCTTTGTGACAGCCATTGCCAACCCGAAAGGCTGGGCCTTTATGATTTCACTCTTGCCGCCCTTTATCGATCAAAGTGCTGATTTAGCGCCTCAATTGGTTGTCTTGGTTTCGATCATTCTTTTGTTCGAGTTCATCTGCATGACGCTGTACGCCACTGGTGGTAAAGGGTTGAAGCGTCTATTAGGTCAGTCACAAAATGTGCGATTAATGAACAGAATTGCAGGAACCCTAATGATGGGCGTCGGTGTTTGGTTATTTTTGACTTAATACAAGGTATGCAGACCGGCGCCCTCTTTCGCCGGTCAAAGCAGTGAAGCCATTAATGAAATGTGGCTCACTGCCCTCTAGCTCGCTTGAAGGGCGTAACTTGGTTTGTAAGTCAAATACTCCCCCATAACATCACTACTCACCGGTTTTGCTTTTAAGAAACCTTGAACATAGTTACAACCGCAACCTCGTAAAGTAGCCAACTGCATGTCCGTTTCAACCCCTTCAGCCACCACTTCGAGCGAGATTGAATGGGCCATTGAAATAATCCCTTTGCACAAGCGACTCGACTTATGACCTACGTTATCAATCTGACGCACAAAGCTCTGATCGATTTTGACCGTATCCACGGGATACTCACTAAGCACCGATAAAGACGAATAGCCCGTACCAAAATCATCGAGATAGATCTTCACACCTAAGTCTTTTATTTCCTTTAGCGCATTGACCGTACATGATGAATCGCTAAGAAGCAGTGACTCTGTTATTTCAATACCCAATAAATTGGCTGGAAACTGAGCTTTGCTTAACGCACATTGCAAAGTATGGATGATGTGATTCGACTCAAATTGCTTGGCCGACACGTTAATATTGATCCGAGGTATATAGCTTAATGATGAGTCATGCCAAAGCAATTCTAATATCTCACAGACTTGCCTGACTACCCAGTCGCCCATTTTGATGATCAAACCGGCTTCTTCCGCCACAGGGATAAATTCGGCCGGGGATATGAGCCCTTTTTCAGGATGGTTCCAACGAAGCAAAGCCTCAAACCCAGACACCCTCTCTGTTTTTTGACAAAAGATAGGCTGGTATACCAAAGATAACTGATTGCTTTCTATGGCAATAGCCAGCTCTTGCTCCAATACAAAGCGCTGTTTCGCTTGTATAAACATAGAGTCATTAAAAAACACCACTTTTTCGGTGCCGGATTGTTTGGCCTTGTACATCGCCGTATCGGCTTCTCGTAAGATGCTCGCAAGCGACTCGGAAGGCGAGGTAACAATAGACACCCCGATACTCGCACCTAAATGACAGGTTTGCCCTTTAATGCTGTATGGCTTAGACAAAAGATCAGAAAATCGCTGACATAAATCTCCTACGATTTTTTCATCCACTTGATTGGGTAAGCAAATGACAAACTCATCCCCACCAAACCGAAAGCTGATATCGCCTTTCCGTGCATTATTCTTTAAACGAAACGCGACCTGCTGCAATACATGGTCACCAACAATATGCCCCATTGAATCGTTGATGACTTTGAATCTATCGAGATCGACAAATAGAATAGAAAAGCCACGCGTTTTTTCTTGGCCAATGAGTTCTAATTGATGCTCTATTTTCTCACTCAATGACTGCCGATTAAATAGGCCTGTCAATTCATCTCTTGTGGCCTGAATTTCAAGACTTTCGGTTTTTTCTTTAACAATTCGATCTGAAATTTGCAAACGGTGGGCATAAAAACTGACACCAATCGAAACCGACACGGTCAATAACAGTATAAGGATCACTGCAGTCGAGCCGTAAATCAGTAGTCTCGTTTTGTCATCAATCATCGAGATCGATATTGTCCAGTTTTGGCCTATGAGTGGTAGCTCGACCACCTGGGTATAAACAAGCACCTGATCATAATAAGAGGCTTTCTCTAAAGCTAAATTGACATGCGATTGAAAAATAACGGAATCGTTTTGTGTGCTGGTGTTGGCAACCGAAATATTGAGCTTGTTAGAATTAATTTCACTTTTCCATGTTACACCCAAAAACTCATGGAATAGAACGCTGGCCACCACGAATCCCTGCAGTTCATTTTCACTCCCTAAAACGGGAAGAAACAATTTTACCCCAGGGTTGTTCTCATCTTCAAAGACACTCGTCGCGATACCTTGATCCAGGAGTGACGATTTCATCGCTGTTGAATAATCGCAGTGAGTATCCAGCCTTTGCCCCAAAAAGTCACTGGCTTCAAACTGAGGTGAAACATAATAAACAGGTAACGTTGCGCTGCCTAACCCAAACGCACATGAACTCGTTTGATCCATGCTGGGCAATAATCGAAAACCGAGTAGCCCCTCTTTTTTGGCTTGCTGTTCAAATTCCATCACGTCATCGGACGCCACCAAAGGCACCCACAGTACAGAGTGAATGCCCGACCCTATTCCCGTTCGGGTATCAAGGAATCGTTGAAACTGAGATTGAGATGGGCTGTTACCGTTTTGCATAAACTTTTGAGTTGCATAGATCAACTCAGACAATGAGCGTATTGATTGCTCGAGCAGTTTCACCTTACCGTGAAATTGGATTTCGAGTTGATCGTGCAACTTACGGGACTCATAAAACTCGACAGTGCGAAAACTGAAAAAGGCGACGACAAGCCCTATCACCCAGATTACGAGGAAAGATTTACGAAAAAACAGGAACTTCAATGTGTCACGCTCTATTGATAGATTACATAAATACAACTCTATCATAGCCCTCTCGCCAATGATAATGATTCTTATTTATTTAATATTCGCGATATGGTCTGAATACACGCCATCTGGATCACTAAATCAGGTTTTTTGATAACGATTTAGATTAATTTCTCACCGACAATGAGATACTGCCCATGAGGAAAACAGACCTTATTCGGGAGGCGTTATGAACACAAAACTGGGTCGTGTTATGTCATCTAGCCGGTTAGTTTGCTTTAGTGCTTTTCTTGCTGCTACCTTTGCATGGATATTAAAAATGCCCTTACTCTTCTTTGTTTCAGCGGCCTTTTTATTATTCAGCGCTTTTATCTATTTCGCTGATATCGTAAAAAATAGGACCAAAGAAAAAGGCGCATAATTCGTAACAGGAGTAGGTGCGCCCTAGCCTGACTTTGAATAGACGACTTTTCTTGCTGTTTGGTTTAACGGATTTCTGCGAATAGCGCTATCTGTTGTATAGTGAATGGTCGGTTGTTTTTAAGGAAATGTCATGTCGTTGGTTAATCAGCTTTCACTTTTTATTGATGTTGTACAGCAAGGTTCGTTTACCAAGGCGGCAGCGCTTCATGACATGGATAACTCCTCCCTATCTAAACAGATTAAAAAGCTTGAGAGAGAGCTGGGTGTGCAGCTTCTTAACCGGTCTACCCGTTCTTTCTCGTTAACATCGGCCGGAGAAGAGATCCTAGAGCAAGCCCATAGTTTGGTGAGTACATTAGGCAACGTAAAGACCATTGCCGAGTCCTACCATACCGAGCTAAAAGGCCGGATCCGAATGACTGCCCCTTTGCATATTGGGCAATACTACCTGCAACCTGTGATCACCCAGTTTATGAAGCGTTATCCAGAGATAGAGGTGACTTTGTTAATGGACGATAAACGCTCTGATATTATTTCTGATCAATTAGATGTTGCTTTCCGATTTGGTCGATTAGAAGATTCCAGTTTGATTGCGAGAAAAATAGCGGATATTCGCTCGGTCATACTCGCCTCTAACGACTTCATCGCTCTGCATGGCGAACCGACCACCCCTGAAGAATTAACCAAACTGCCATCGGTCATCTATAGCAATGGAAACATAACAGTAGACACGCTCAGATTTAAAGAAACGCCAGGAAGCAACGAGCTGACCAGCTATAAAATGAAGGGAAAATATAGAGTTAACGATGTGAGTACATTAATCAGCTCAGTAAAAGAGTCTCTCGGTTATGCCATGATTGCGTCTTCTAACTTATCGTGTCCAATAGAAGACATGAACCTCAAACCACTGCTCACACAATACACGCTTTGCAACCAAGGACTAGGATTGTACGCCCTTTACCCTCATCGAAAACAAACGGCTTTGATCACTGAGTTCATCAAAGCCGTGCAAAATTATATTGGCGATAAACCACTTTGGGAGCAACATATCGCCCATTTCGATACACTGTACAAGCGAAATGAATAGCGCGGGTTTATCGCGTGCGTGTCAGCTATAACACCGAAATAACGTCGTCCATTGGTAAGCGTGCTTTCGGTAAACCATGGTTGTAATCTTCGACTTCTTTGTGGTAACCCAATGCAAGTGCAAAATCACACACGTAGCCATTCAGCTCCTCTTGAAATTCTTCACCGATAAGCTTGGCATCGACCCCTTCCATTGGCGTTGAGGCAATACCCATACGAGCAAGCGTATGCAGCGTATTACCTAAAGCAATATACGATTGCGCTTTTGTCCAATGGCCATTGAAACCCGTGTCATCGGTATTTAACTCAACAAAACCAAACGCGCCTTCAAGCATGTCATTGTAACGTTCCGCAGGAAGATGACCTGAGCTGACTTCTGCATCAACCACTTTACGATACTGCTCTTTATCAAACTTAGGATGATGAGCGAATAGAATTGTATGGGAGGCTTCTTTCGCATGAGGTTGATTGAACTGGAACATATTGGCGAACGTTCCGTGAAAACGCGCTTTGGCGTGATCACTTTCAAGAACGATAAACTTCCAAGGTTGCGAGTTGATGGAAGACGCAGATAGGCGGATCGCTTCTTTGATCACGTCCATATCTTCCGCTGAAATTCGTTTGCTTGCATCGTATTTTTTAGCCGTATAGCGAGTATTGAGATCGGCAATGATTGGGTGCGTCATATCTATTTCCTAAACTGAATGGACAAAAGTTATTGAGAGACCATCTGCTCAATATGTTGTTGATGGAATTAAGATAAACAAAAAACGACCAAACAAACAGAGCGTGAACAGCCAATGACTATGGAAATAAAGTTCCACAATCATAGCGTGAGATTAAAATGAGTCGATAAGGTTTGAACTGTTCTTTTTGGCGCTATTACGTCTTTATTTTCATAACGATTTCAACGATAAATTATATTTGTCGTTAAGAAAAAAATGATTCGTTTTACCTTTTTCCCAATCCCGTCCATATTCGCCCCGAAAAACACCCTACTTACTTTTTTCGGAGGCTCCTGCATTGGAAAACATTCTTACTACCGAGCCTAAAGCTCGCATCTCTGTACCGGTTATTGCGCTCTCTCTTTACGCAATTGCATCTGGTTATTTGATGAGTTTGATGCCTCTGATGCTGCCTCACTATGGCCTAGAAAGTAGCTTGGCCAGTTGGCTAGCCAGTGTATTTTATGCGGGGCTTTTAATCGGTGCGATCGCTATTGAACCAATGGTAGTGAAGCTTGGGCATCGTAATGCGTTTATTTCGTGCTTATTGATCTTTATGGTCTCTATTGTTGTGTTACCGGTTCTCTCTTATTCATCCATCTGGTTAGGCGCTCGCTTTGTGGCGGGTATCGCAGTCGCTGGTGTTTTCGTTATCGTAGAATCATGGCTGTTACATGGTGATGAATCCAGCAGAGGAAAACGCTTAGGTCTTTACATGGGGGCCTTGTATGGCGGCTCTTCTTTAGGGCAACTGGGTATTGGCTATATCGGCGTTAATGGTAGCGTTCCTTACATCGCTATTTTTTCTTTGTTGTCACTGGCCATCATGGTTTTAATTTTCGGAAAATCGGAGCAACCAGAAAGCGAAGAAGCATCGAGGCTGTCTATCCGCCAAATAGCTAAGTTGAACCATGCTGCCATAATGGGGTGCATCGTCTCTGGCTTAGTATTAGGTGCTGTTTATGGGCTAATGCCGTTAGAGCTTAGCCACCGCGGAATTGGAAATAGTGAAATAGGCAGCTTGATGGCACTGGTGATACTCGGTGGGATGGCCGTTCAACCTACGGTTCCTTGGTTGTCTAAATACCTCGGCCGAACACTTCTTATGGCCATGTTTTGTTTATTAGGTGTCACAGCCATGGCACTTTCTGCCATGAGTACAGACATGGGTACGTTTGCTGTTTGCTTATTCATATTAGGAATGGCGAGCTTTGCACTCTACCCGATCGCCATCAACCTTGGATGCGATGGTCTTGATGCAAACTACATTGTTTCAGCCACTCAGGTGATGCTATTTAGCTACAGCATCGGCTCAATACTTGGGCCTGTACTCGCGGATTGGTTTATGCAGTCACAATATGGATTGATTGGGTATTTATTCGTGGCATTACTGTCGACCTGTTTATACATGTTGTTTGCTAGCATGAAAGGCAAACGTCAAATCATGGCAGGCGAATAATGCAATTCTCCTATCGTATTGTCATTCTAGACTTTACTCACAGCGCTTAGTTTGTTTCGTTTTATCATTATTAAAAAAGGATGCCGTTTGGCATCCTTTTGTTTTTATGGTTCCAACATTAACCAACGATTATACGTCGTAGGTGGTAGAAGCCGTGTCGCCGCCTGTACCTGTCCAGTTTGTGTGGAAGAATTCACCACGTGGACGGTCAGTACGCTCGTAAGTGTGAGCACCGAAGTAGTCACGTTGAGCTTGTAGAAGGTTCGCTGGAAGACGAGCTGTTGTGTAGCCGTCTAGGAACGTTAGTGCAGAAGTCATACATGGCATTGGGATACCCGATTCCATAGACTTAGCGGCCACTTTACGCCAAGCGCCCATACAATTGTCTAGGATGCCTTTGAAGTAGGCATCTGAACCTAGGAATGCGATCTCTGGATTCGCTTCGTAAGCATCACGAATGTTGCCTAGGAATGCAGAACGGATGATACAACCGCCACGCCACATAAGAGCAACGTTACCGTAGTTTAGATCCCAACCGTTTTCGTTCGACGCTTCACGCATTAGCATGAAACCTTGAGCGTAAGAGATGATCTTAGAAGCAAGTAGAGCCTGACGCAGTGCATCAACCCACTCTTGCTTGTCGCCTTCAACTAGAGCAACAGTTTTGCCGAACAATTTCTCAGCTTCAACACGTTGGTCTTTAAGTGCAGACAGGCAACGAGAGAATACAGACTCGGTGATGAGCGTTAGTGGGATACCCATGTCTAGCGCGTTGATACCAGTCCACTTACCCGTGCCTTTTTGGCCAGCAGTGTCTAGGATCTTCTCAACGAGTGCTTCACCGTCTTCATCTTTGTAACCAAGGATGTCTGCCGTGATTTCTACTAGGTAGCTGTCTAGCTCAGTTTTGTTCCAGTCAGCAAATACAGCCTGCATTTCGTCGTGGTTCAGGCCTAGACCATCTTTCATGAACTGGTAGGCTTCAGTGATAAGCTGCATGTCACCGTATTCGATGCCATTGTGAACCATTTTAACGAAGTGACCAGCACCGTCGTTACCAACCCAATCACAACAAGGCTCACCCGCGTCAGTTTTCGCAGAAATACCTTGGAAGATAGGCTTAACCGCTTCCCAAGCTTCAGAAGAACCGCCAGGCATGATAGAAGGACCGAAACGAGCGCCTTCTTCACCACCAGAAACACCCGTACCGATGAAGTGGATGCCTTTCTCACGAAGAGCGGCAACACGACGGTTAGTGTCTGGGAAGTTAGTGTTACCACCATCAATGATGATGTCGCCTTTGTCTAGAAGTGGCACAAGCTTGTCGATGAACGTATCGACAACGTCACCCGCACGAACCATAAGCATCACTTTACGTGGCGCTTCTAGTTTCTCAACGAGCTCTTCTAGAGAGTAAGCACCAACAATGTTAGTACCCTTAGCAGGGCCTTCTAGAAACTCGTCTACTTTAGCAGCAGTACGGTTGTGAGCCACAACTTTAAAGCCGTGGTCGTTCATGTTTAGGATAAGGTTCTGACCCATTACTGCTAGGCCAATTACACCGATATCACCTTTCATTATTTTATCTCCTTGCGGCTAGTCGCGATTACGCGATAGCGCTTGCTGCATTTGAATCTAGGAACCACTCTGTTTCACCAGTTTTAGACTGGATTTTCGCTGCCGGATAAGGCAGTTCTGAAGCAGGTGTTGTATGAATTTCTTTAACGATCTCAACTTTACCTGCACCCAGTACTAGGTAGCTGATTCGTTTTGCGGCTTCTAACACTTTCGCCGTCTTAGAAACGCGGATCTGGCCCGACTCTGGGTGAGAAGCTAATACAGATAGGTTCTCATCTTGGTAGTCAGTCACGCCTGGGAAGAGTGACGCTGTATGACCATCGGCACCAACACCTAGCAGAATCCAATCGAACACTGGCGTTCCGTTTTCAGTTGGAATCACATCGCTCATCTCTTTTGCAAAACGCTCTGCTTCTGCTTTCGGCTCATCTTCACCACGGATGCGGTGGATGTTCCCAGCAGGCAAGTTCACTTTTGAAAATAGCAGTGCGTTGGCTTCACCGAAGTTACTTTCAGCGTCATCGGGTGCTACGCAACGTTCGTCGCCCCACCAGAAATGAAGGTTATTCCATTGAATACCTTCCGCATATGGTGCCTCGGCTAAAAGCTGAAATAACATTTTTGGCGTGCTGCCACCAGACAATGAAATGTGAACAGGTTTGCCCTGCTCGCTGTACGCTTTCATTTCGTTTGCTAGGTTTTCAACGACCAATTCTGGCGTTGCAAAGATCTTGTGATTGATCATAGTTCGCAGTAGTCCGTATCCGTTAAGTTTTTACATGGGAAACGCCATGCTCGATTGTCTCTTTCCAGAAGTTCAAACGCTTCTTGAGGGCCCCACGTTCCGCACGCATAACCAAACAGTGCTTGTGGATCTTGTTTGAAATCTAGAATAGGTTGCACATACTTCCAGCATGCTTCCACCGCATCGGTACGTGCAAACAAGGTCGCATCACCGTTTAGCGCATCAAGAAGTAAACGCTCATAAGCCGTGAGCATCTGAGTTTCTGGCAGGTCAGAGTAAGAGAAGTTCATTTTCACTTCTTTCGCTTTAAATCCTGCGCCTGGCTCTTTCAAACCAAAACTCATCTGAATGCCTTCATCCGGTTGGATACGGATAATCAGTTTATTTTCAGGCGCATCTTGACCGAAAACAGGGTGCGGCGTGTTCTTAAAGTGAATCACAATTTCAGTCACTCGCGTTGGTAAACGCTTGCCCGTACGCACATAGAAAGGAACACCGTTCCAACGCCAGTTGTTGATGTACGCTTTTAAACCAATGTAGGTTTCAGTGCGCGAGTCATCAGCTACGCCGTTTTCTTCACGATAGCCTAGTAAGTGCTGGCCGCGAACGTCTGACGCGGTGTATTGACCTAACACGAGGTCTTTACGCAGGTTTTCTTCTTCAAGCGGTTTCAAGCACTGAAGCACTTTCACCACTTCATCACGAATTGAATCGGCATTGATTTGTGCAGGCGGCTCCATCCCTACCATTGCCAAAACTTGCAGCAAATGGTTTTGGAACATATCACGCACCGCGCCCGATCCATCGTAGTAACCACCACGTTCTTCTACACCTAAGAACTCAGCACCTGTGATTTCAACGTAATCAATGAAGTTACGGTTCCACAATGGTTCGAACATCGCGTTAGAGAAGCGCAGAACCAGAAGGTTTTGAACCGTTTCTTTACCTAGGTAATGGTCAATTCGGTAAATCTGGTGCTCTTTGAAGTGATGATGAATTTCTTCATCTAACTTCTGGGCTGATTCGAGATCATAACCAAAAGGTTTTTCGATAATAAGACGACGCCAACCATTGGACTCATCATTCAAGCCATGTTTGGCTAAATTTGCAGGTATAACGCCGTACAAACTAGGCGGTGTCGCCAGATAGAATAATGTGTTGTGGTTGTCGAATTGATACTCTTGTTCGATTTGCTCTAAGCGCGTTGCTAATCGACCATAATCTTCTGCATCCGAGGTGTTAATTGCTTGGTAATGCAGATGCTCGATAAAGGCATTCAACACTTCTGGTTCGGTTTTTTCCATTTCCTGAAGCGATTGCTTTAATTTGGAGCGGTAAGATTCATCGCTATAATCAGTTCGACTTACGCCAAGAATCGCAAAAGATTCTGGTAACTGATTATTTGCATAAAGGTGGTATAAAGCAGGGATCAACTTACGATAAGTAAGATCGCCCGAAGCACCAAAAATTACGATGCTGCTATTTTCAGGTATTACCATCATCTTTCCTTTGCAAACGAGGTATTAAGTATGCGCTAAAGGTAACAGCGACATCCTTAAATAGATACTAGGCTCTGCCTATCATAATGATAGATAAAACCGATGACGTTGATTGGTAACAGAGTTGAAAAGTCACCTAGATATGGGCGCGTATTGTCTATTACAAATTGATTTACATCAAGTCAGGTTTGTGAGGTAAGTCCTGTTTTTTTCTCATTTCGGCGTGCAGCAGGAAAATACAGATCGAAACATACCGTCAGCTCATTGAATCGTTTTCGTCGCATTGAAGGAGTTAGGGAAGTCATGAATGTAAGCGTATTAATCCATTTAATACGCTTATTGGATGGGCTTAGAACTCTTTTGGATCAGCTTTATGTGCGTGTGATTGCGCACATTATCACAGCAGAATAAACAAGCTTAATAACACGGTGGCAAAGCAAAACAGCGTTCAGCTAAAACAGAAACACAGAACAAACAAACTATGAACTGCTCACCGCCTGTTCATGATGTTTCGTCAGTTGAACGTAGAGTGCGTCTTTTAATTCCATTCGCTGGAGCTTGAGCGTATGCATACTGTTGTCGTCGATAGGACTGCCCGATATCTCTAACTGTCTAATATCGTAATCTAACTGATGATATCGCTGAAGCTCAGCTTTAAAGGTGGGATCGTCGTGGTTAAGCTGGACAATGTCTAATTTCAGCTCTGGGAAATCTAAGATAAAAGCATGGTTTTCATTTAGCATCGGCATTCACTCTTTCATTGATTCTTTCGCTATTGTAGAGCCATTCGACCGACAAAAATGTGGTTCAAAACACAACCTGAGCCAAAACGAAAGCAACAACGAAAAAGCCAACCCATAAGAACGACGTGTTCAAAGAGTTGGCTGGAATCTTACCGCATGCTATAGCGCATTATTTGATTTGCTAATGCACGTCTAGCACATAGGGGGGTGGTAAGATCAGGAGATCGCTAGCACTCCGTGTATTTCAGTTTTTATACTATCGGACTGCGTACCAAAGATGGCTGGTAATAATTCATGCCATAACAATGTCGGCTGTAATGAATGTCGGCTGTAACGGCCTAATTGCTGAACACCCAATGATCATATCGAAAGATTGAAAAGCGAAGGTTACAAATGAATAGGATTTTGTAAGCTTTTACTTACAAAAAAAGTGCTCTGCGAGTGGCAAATTCCATTAACAACAATTGAGTTCACGAATGGGTCAGTGCATCATGCTATTCATTGTATTGATAAGATTATTTCCTAAATGGCATAAATCCTCTTATCGATCCGCAAATACATTTATCAACGTGAAAGCACTTATCAAGACGAGCAATACTACCGATTAAACAAGCCGCTGCTTGTTATAAAGCCGACTGCTTTTATCGCGCCAGAAAATTGTATCGAGTTGTCCATGCGTTGATAACACTTTCTGTCAAAAACACGATGGATCAAACAGTATGGATAGTAAGCGAATTCTGGTTGTTGACGATAATATGGAGCTGCGTGAAGCGCTGACTGACTACCTCGGAAGAGCGGGGTTTGAGGTTATCGGAGCTGAGAATGGCGAGGCAATGTGGCGCATTTTAGGCAACCACCAGCCTGATTTAATTATTCTGGATATCATGATGCCTGGCGATGATGGTTTTACTTTGTGTCAGCGATTGCGACGCTTATCTGATGTGCCCATTATTATGCTGACTGCGGTCACAGAGGAAGCAGACCGTGTAGCAGGGCTAGAAATGGGCGCGGATGATTACATTACCAAATCCTTTAGCCCACGTGAGTTGCTTGCTCGAATCAAAACTATTTTACGTCGCAGTCTCGTTTCAAATCCCACCAAATTAGCTCGTAAAGTTCGATTTGATGACTGGCGGATAGATACGGTGACCCGTCAGCTCATTCATATACCTAGTGACACCGTTAAGCAACTCAGCGGTGCCGATCTTACACTTCTTTCTCTGTTCGTAAGTAACGCTGAATCCATTCTTTCTAGAGATGATATCGCCCGTGAGATTTGGGGGCGGGAAGCAGAACCACTAGAAAGAGGAATTGATGTGCAAATCAGCCGGTTACGTCATCACCTAGAAGATAAGGATCGTTCCCTCATTATCACAGTACGCAACAAGGGCTACATGCTGACCGCCAACGCGATCTATGAATAACGCGCGCTATCAATAATGCTCAGTGCTAATAAGGTTAAACACAATGAAAGCTAAGCTATGGTCTAATTCGTTAGCGGTACGCACAAGCTTATTTTTACTTCTGGTGATTATGTTGGCTCAAATTCTCGCGGGTATAATTTGGTACCAGCACTCAAGCAAACGCGACCAACAAGGGCTAATTACTACCGTTAATAGCTTGGCACGCAGTGCCTCTTCCACCATTTCTTTTTTCCAAACGTTACCTTCGGAATATCGCCATTTGGTTCTTAACCAGCTACGCAGTATGGGGGGGACTCGATTTTTTGTTTCACTTAATAACCATGAAATCCCGGTGAAACCGCTGCCTCAAAGTGCACGAAAAACACTTGTTATTAATGAAGTGGAATCTGTCCTTCACAATGAGCTGGAAGGAACACCAGACATAAAAGTGGAATTCACCCTGCGTGATGATTTACGCGTATTCAACAATGAACTCTCTATCGACGGGCTCCCCCTATTATGGGCTCACTATTCTCTTTCTTATGGCGATCTCAATCCGCCAATATTAGTGATGCAAGTTGAGGTAGCCCGCGGCGAATGGTTCTATTTAGCCGCAGTATTACCCGCCCCATATGCGGCACTCGAAACCAGTTATTTTGAGCTGCGTGAATGGTTCACCCTATTATTGTCCGCTGTGTTATTGATGCTTTGCACATGGTTTGTTGTGCGTCGAGAGATCCGCCCTATTAGACAATTGGCAAAAGCGGCAACCTTAATGTCAACACGATTAAAAGTACCTGAAGTGAAAGAGGAAGGCAGTACCGAACTGAGAGCCGCGGTTAGAGCCTTTAACAAAATGAACCGCAGGATTGATAGCCATATCAAAGACCGAGAAATGCTCTTTGGTGCTATTTCTCACGATCTAAAAACCCCTATTGCCTGCTTAAAACTACGCTCTGAAATGCTCGATGATGACAAAGAACGAGAGCGATTCACTCGCATTACCAATGACTTAGATTTGATGGTCAAAGGGGCACTGCAATGCATTAAAGAAACCGATATTCACGAAGAGATTGAACCCATTGATATTGAGCAGTTGCTTCACCATATCGCCTCGTACGTATGTGAAGACCCAAGTCTTGTTACCATTAATGGCCACGCCAATGCCCCGTTTGCTGGGAAGCCCTTAGCCATCAAGCGATGCATACAGAACTTGGTCGACAACGCATTAAAATACGGTAAAAAGGCCAACATTTTGCTTATTGATTCTGTGACAGAATTACGAATAACCATAGAAGATAAAGGGACCGATGTTGATAGTCGCGTCCTTGAAAAACTCTGTGAACCCTATTTTCGAGCGGCTTCCGACATAGATCAAGAAGGTAATGGCTTAGGACTAACGATTTCTCAAAGCATCATCAAAGCCCATGGGGGCAGCCTTGAACTAACCATAACCCAGCGCGGTGGCCTTTGCGCCACATTACTGTTTCCAAGAGATTAATTCCCAGAGATTCGCTATGACACTTTTTTATCGCGGCACTTATACGACGTTATGTACCTTGACTGCACTTGGTACCAGTCTGCTATTGCCCAGCTTCCATGCAATGGCAGAGGTTGAGTTTTTACATTGGTGGACGTCAAATGGTGAAAAAAAATCACTGACAATACTCGAAGAACATTTATCTCAATCACCACAAAAAATAACTACATCCTCTGTTTTAGGTGGTGGCGGTGACAGTGCGATGACCGTATTGCAAGCACGAGCATTGGCAGGGAATACGCCGAGTTTTGCTCAAATAGAAGGACCGAGTATCAAGGCGTGGGATGCCATCGGGATTTTACACAGCATCAATGAAGTCGCTCTAAAGCACGAGTGGGATGATGTGCTCTACCCATTATCTGTCAACATCAATAAAACTGAAAATGGGTACGTGGCGCTACCATTAACACTACATAGGTTAAATTGGCTATGGGTAAATCATCGTCTGCTCAATCAGTTGGCGCTTGATACACCAAAAACCTGGCCCGACATGTTTGATGCAATGCACAGGGCCAAGCAGCAAGGGATTATTCCTCTGGCGATCGGTGAACAACCGTGGCAAATCGCCCAATTGTTTGAAAGTTTTGTTATTGCATCAGGTGGTGTCGATTTTTACAAAACCGCCTTAGTGGATCTAAACCGAAACAATATTGATTCAATACAGATGCGTCATGCACTTAAGCAATTAAGGCGTTTAAGCCTGTTACTTAATGAATCTCACGGTGAGCCGTTGGCTAATCAAAAGTGGGACACGGCGACCGCTGCACTCGCGAATGACAAAGCGTTGTTCCAGCTTGGCGGCGATTGGATTTTAGGCGATTTACTGGCCGCTGGGGTTTCTGTTCCTTCTCATATCGGTTGTTATCCAGCACCGCAGTCACACAACATTTACCTCTACAACATGGACAGCTTCATCTTTATGGAGAGTAAAAACTTCTCACAACAAGACGCCATCGAATTAGCTAATATACTTGCAGACAAATCGTTTCAAACCCGATTCAATAAAGCTAAAGGATCAATACCCGTTCGTTCTGATATTGATATTACGTCGTTTAACCCTTGCCAAATCCAATCCTATCAAGACTTCAACTATGCAATGGAGCATGGCTTGGCCGCACCAAGTATGACGGATTCTATGGCCGTAAACCCAATGGCTCAACAAGCCATCAACTCAGAGATCTTCCGCTATTATCGCGATGCGAGCGTCACTGAGAACGAAGTCGTTAAGCGGATCATCTCTATCGCCGAGAGCAACTAAGAAATGTGGAAAAGCATAGACAACACCAAAGACTAACCATAAGAACAAAAATACAGTTTGATTGATTTGATTTGATTTGATTTGATTTGAT
>NZ_AJYQ02000068.1:49947-53482 GCF_000287055.2 Vibrio genomosp. F10 str. ZF-129
ACATTGATGTGATGACAGGACGAGAAAACAAAGCAACATCCTAAATAGGATGAAATCGCTGCTCATTATACCTTCAATCAACCGCTAATATTTAGATCCAGAGGCACTCGCCTTTCCTAAAAGTTACGCGTAGACTACCCGATTCAAAAATAGGTCGAGTATTAAGGTTTCAGTTTGCACACAATAGAACAACTAAAAAATGGTCAGCTTAAAGGCGTTAAACGCCTAACAATGTCACAGCAACTGACTGAATTTCCACTAGAGATTTTGCAACTCGCCGACACACTCGAAATATTAGACATCTCAAACAATCAGCTCAAAGACTTACCAGATGAACTAGAACAACTGGTGAATCTGAAGATATTGTTTGCCTCACAAAACCAATTCACTCACCTTCCAGAGGTGCTTGGCCGTTGTCCTCAACTCGAAATGGTCGGTTTTAAAGACAACCAAATCACCGAAGTATCAGAGCACTCACTTCCTAAGCAGCTTCGCTGGTTGATCCTGACGGATAATGACATCGAAGTCCTGCCTTCCGCGCTTGGCCATAGACCTCGATTGCAAAAATTGGCATTAGCTGGCAATAAGATACAACAACTTCCCGACTCAATGAGCCAATTGAACAACTTAGAGCTGATTCGTTTATCGGCGAACCAGTTAACTGAATTTCCCAAGCCGTTACTGTCACTCCCACGCCTTGCTTGGCTCGCGTTCGCTGGCAACCCTTTTTGTGAAAATAACAAGCTCACAACCCAAGTGCCACAGGTAAGCTCTGACAGTTATCAATTAAACCAAGTGTTGGGACAAGGAGCTTCAGGCATTATTTCACACGCCGATTGGTTGAACGAAGAGTACGATTTCCCGAAGCACGTAGCGGTTAAAGTATTTAAGGGCGCAGTCACCAGCGATGGTTACCCGCAAGATGAGCTGCATGCCTGTTTGCAAACAGGACGCCACCCAAATCTTGTTAAATCTATCGCTCAAGTTAATGAAGAAAACTATCTTTCGCTCGTCATGGAACTGATTCCAGAGAACTATTTCAATTTAGGTTTAGCGCCTAGTTTGCAATCGTGCACGCGAGATACGTTCAAGCCCGATTTCCAACTCGGTATTCATGAAATAAAGAGCATTGTTGAACAAATGACGGGCGTATTTAACCATTTACACGAGAACAAAGTCTGCCACGGAGATTTATACGCGCATAACGTGTTAATAAACAGCGACAATCATATGATCTTTGGCGACTTTGGTGCCGCGTCTACCTATGGGTACTTGCCCCGTGAACAGCAGCTGGCAATCAAAGCTATTGAATCAAGATCACTCAGCTTTTTTATTGACGATCTTCTTAGCATTTGTAAACCAGGTGACATCGATAGTGACCACTTCAAAGCACTTTCAAAATCTGCAAAAATGGCATTTTCTGGTTAGATAATAAACAGGTTAAACAATAAACAGGTTAAACAATAAACAGGTTAAACAATAAACAGGTTAGATAATAAACGGATTAAACAACAAACCGTGTTCATTTCTATTGTTCAATAACGCCTTTCGCTCAAATTCAATCATGAGTTGGAGCGAAAGAGTCCATCATTTCTCCTTTTGCTTTCTCAATATGTCACATCGCTTTTCCATCAAAATGAGAGTACCCACCTGTTCTTCACTAATTCTCTTAATAATTAAAGAATTAGTTCGCAAAAATGCCATTCTTGTATTTAACTAAAGTAAGGCTAAAAAGAATTTATGGATGTAACCAATGGCAGAGAAAAACAAGGTTGATAGACCTCAAAAAACAACGAAGAAAACACCAGCGAATCGCAGTACAGACGCAGGGACAAAACGTAAAGATAAAAAAGTCAGAGTGAGTTCAGCACTTCGCATCAATGTACCCATATCCCAATCGTTACTGCTTATCTTGCCTTCTCTTGCTCGCGCTGGTTCTGCTAATGCTGATTCTTCTAATAAAAGTAACGACGATAGCCACAATACTGCCGAGCCTTTGAATGAGCGACACGATGAGAGTCGTTTAGAAGGAACACACAGTCCTAAAACCGAGCAAGCAATCAGCACAGAAAATCGTCTAGAATCACTCGAAGCTAGCAGTAACAGCCAAAATAAAATAGGTGAGGCTCCCCAAGAAACCATTGCTGCAAACCCAACAGGCGGATCTCATTCCTCTCGTTATCTTTCCGTTGCCTCTCATCCGCAAGTCCATTATGTTCCATCGGTTTCAGCGCCTGTAATTACTAACGGACACACCCAGCCTTCAGGCACACCGACTGCGGGGCCAACAAATACAGCACAACCAACGACTTTTGCGTCGGTGACATTTATTGCCGAAACCATCAAAGGAAAATACGGAGAACTGCATGTCGATGAAAGTGGCAAATATGTCTTTGTTCTCGACCCACACTCTCCTCAATATATTTCATTGCAAGAGCTTCAACATGGAACAGATCCATTTACGCTGCATCTTTCAAACGGCTCAACCCTCGTGATTCAAATCCCAGTAACCGGGCACCAAGATACTCCATCTGTATCCGGTGATTTACTCGGTTTTGTAACAGAAGATCACAACGTAGACGCAAACGGATTCTTGCAAGCCAACGGTAAAATCGATGTTATCGATCCCGATCAAAATGAAAGCTCTGTCACTCCCGAAACACTTACTGGGCAATACGGCACACTGACTATTGACGCTCAAGGGCACTGGCAGTATCAAGCTAAAAATTCGAGTCAAGAGATTCAAGCATTGGTGAGCCAAACCAGCCTCCATGAAACATTCATTATTCACACCAAAGATGGAACGCCACAAACGCTTGAAATGACGATTGGTGGCACCGATGACAACGCGGTAGTGTCCGGCTCTGATACGGCAGTTTTAACGGAAGGCACGCATATTCAAGCGCAAGGTAAACTCGATATACAGGATCCAGATGCCGGCCAAGATCATTTTCAAGCGGGGAATTTTCTCGGCCAGTTGGGATCGTTAGTCTTAACCTCACAAGGAAATTGGACCTACCAATTAGATAATACAAACCCAGCCGTTCAAGCATTAGTACAAGGCAAAACCGCCACCGATAGAATTACCGTGCACTCAGCCGATGGCACGCCACACCAAATCACTGTTACTGTAAATGGGACAAATAATGCGGCTATTATTGGCGGCGTTGATACTGCCTCTATATCTGAAAATACCGCTGGCGTTAACATGTCACCCGACTATGCCCAACCTGGCGTTGCAACACTTGGTAATCAAGTGCTGTATGCTGATGGCAAGCTCACCATTACAGACCCTGATACGGGTGAGTCTATTTTTGAAAAGCAAGGTAGCAGTGGCTACGACTACCACGGTACCTATGGAGATCTGATTCTACAAAATGACGGTACATGGCATTATCACGCCGATGCCGGACATAGAGCCGCTACTGGTGGCGTAGCAACAACGCGTGGCACTGCAATTGACCAACTCGGCGAAGGACAAAGCTTAACCGATACGATCACGGTTCATTCAAAAGATGGTACAACACACGATATT
>NZ_AJYQ02000068.1:53492-54423 GCF_000287055.2 Vibrio genomosp. F10 str. ZF-129
CGGTTCGATATTAATTAATGGCGATGGCACATTCACCTTTACCCCAGAAAAAGACTACAACGGAGCGGTGCACTTTAGCTATGATGTCAAAGATGCCCACGGTGGTGTGACACACACTGGCGCATCAACGACGCTCTCGGCTGTTGGCGATAAAGCCCAAATCGCTGGCGTTGATACTGGTTCAATAACCGAAAACAGCGCGGGTGTCGACATGTCACCCGACTATGCTCACTCAGGCATCGCCACACTTGGCAATACAACACTCTATGCTGATGGCAAGCTGACCATCACAGACCCCGATCTAGGCGAGTCAGGATTTGAACGCCAAGGCAGCAATGGTTACGACTATCACGGCACCTATGGCGATCTAATCTTACTCACCGATGGCACCTGGCATTACCATGCCGATGCTGGGCATCTATCAGGTATAGGTGCTAGACCCACAACGCGTGGCACTGCAATTGACCAACTTGGTGAAGGGCAAAGCTTAACCGATACGATTACAGTCCATTCAAAAGATGGTACAACACACGATATTGTCATCACCATTCACGGCAGTAACGACAGACCTTACTGTTCATCTGAAGTGGTGCTTGCAAATGGCAGTGAAGATACACGCCAAACCTTAACCACTGCGCAACTATTAGCGAATACCGTCGATGTGGATGCCAATGACGCCGGTAAACTAACCATTGAAAACCTGCATGCTGACCATGGATCCATTCTAAACAATGCCGATGGCACGTTTACCTTTACCCCAGAAAAAGACTATAACGGCGATGTACACTTCAGCTATGACGTTAAAGATGCACACGGTGGTGTAACATATACTGGCGCATCAACAACACTCTCGGCAGTTGGCGATGCTGCGATCTTCACCGGAAATAAAAACGGTCAAATTACAGAAGATCGCCATGTACAAGGTGATGCC
>NZ_AJYQ02000069.1 GCF_000287055.2 Vibrio genomosp. F10 str. ZF-129
TTTACCCGATGGGTAAAAATCAAATCGGACTATCTCATTTACCCGATGGATGATATTAAGCCAAGCATAGTCCTGAAATTTTTATGCATTTTGAAGTCTGATATTCCGAGTAAACTTGAATAGGTAGTGATAACAAAATTTAGCATCCCCCCTCGCAAGACAATACTTTTTAAGTTGGGTAATTCTTCTATATGAAGATCGTTTGGAATTAAAAAAAAAGAAACCAAAGTTTCAAATTCTGATTTGCCTTTTAGCAAATCAGGTTCAAGTTGAACGCCGCCCAATTTAACCTACAAATAATTCAAATCTTTTGAAACAAATGATCTAATAGTAATTATCTAAGCCAAAGGATTGAGTTACAAATGATGATGAATAGACTTAACTGTTTGTTGGTAATTGGTGCATTGATAGGCCTGACTGGTTGTGTAACTACTGAAGAACAAATTGACACATACCAAGTAGAACGTGGATCATTGAAACTACAAACCAAATTATTTAGTGAAAAATATGGGATTGACACTATTGCGTATCACAGAGCAATAAGCCCTGGAGATGACTACACGATAATTTATCCCAAAGACATTGTATCACCTGAGTTCGATCTGCAGCTCGCATTACAACAAATGTATGACGGAAGTCCTTACATACCAGTACTTGATAATAATGTACTGAGAGTGTATCCAATGACTACAAAACACACTCCCTTGGCTGGAAACCACAATACTCAGTTAACTGTTAATACATCCAAGACAAGAAAGGTAGATGCTGCACCAGTTAAATCAAGTAACTTGGAGGGTACTGAACTAAGTAGATCGGCTAGAAACACAAAGGTTGGAAACCAAAAACCAACGGATTTTGAAAAATCTAATGCGGAAGTTTCACAGCATGATGTTTCCAATTCAAAAATAGAATATAAAGCCGATACTAAAATAGCTAAAAAGGGAAAAGCTCAAGATGAAGCACCTTATTCTGAATCAGAAAAAGTATCTTCATCAAAACCACCAATGAAAGTTTATACAGTCTATTCAGGACAAAGTTACCGAGATACTTTGGCAAATTGGTTAAAGGAGTATGAAATAGATAATGTACTCTTTGCCACTGGACCTCTTCTTGGGGACAGACTGAAGCGACCGGAAATGCAGAACTTGCAATATAAGGCATCTAATGAAACCGATATCTTTAACTTATTGAACCAGCAGCTAACTAAGGAAGACCCATCGTTCTCCTTTAAGGTGCGAATTTCTGAATATAAGGATTCAAAGATCGCTATTGTACATCAGTTTTCGTCAGCGAATGTTAGTATTTTTGAATTAGAGCAAGGCTCATTAAAATCTAATGCTTTTAGAATGGCAAAAAAATTCGATTATGAAATTTTAGACGACGATTCAGAGTTTCGTTCTTGGAATATTGATAATGACCCTCAAGTGCAATCTTCAACATTAACTGTTGTGCCAGATAATGTCCGTCTAGCTTACGGTGTATTATTTAACAAATACAACGCTAAGGCACTGCTACTTGACTCATCAAATACTGCTTTCTTCGTTCCTCGTTCACAATATAAGGTAAATACAAATGCAAAATAATATTACAAAATTTGCAATTATTTTGATGTGTATTCTTCTTCAAGCTTGCGGCTTTAATGCGTATAAAGCTCATGGTGAAAAGGCAAAGCAAACAAAAGAAGATATTGATGATGTAATGCAGTTTTTATATTCAACTAATGCAGCAGAATATATTGATGAGCCTCCATCATTTCTCAGACCTAAACATATTGAAAATAGACCGTATTGGTTAACCAAGAAAGATGTAGATTTAAATATTCCTAAAAAGGCGGAACTATCAATATTGATGGCTCGTATCCGTGAATCAATTGATATTTATCCTCTTTATCAAGATGGGACCTCAACAACGCAAGTATCATTAAGTGTAGAGAATGCGTCCTTGCATTACATTCTTGAATCTATAAGTGCTCAAACAGATTTACATTACGAGATTCATGATAGAAACATCGTGTGGTCTAAAAATCAAAGTAAGACATTCCACTTACAAAGTTTACCAGGGACACGAAAGTTTGGAATGGGTACTGGGGAGGCATCGTCAGGAAGTGACGGAACGTCTGAAGATTCAACGAGCGGTAAAATTAAATCTGGAATTGAAGATTATGCTCAGTTATCAAATGAAGGTATGGAGTTCATTACTTCGATCTCTAAAGGTGTTCAGGAAATAATAGGAGAAGAATTCAGTGTTCTAACTAACAAACATTCAACCAGCTTGACTGTCATTGCTCCTCCTTCAAAAGTTCGATTGGTTGAGAAATATGTAAACCAAGAAAATGATGATTTAAATAAGCAAGCTATTCTAATGGTGAAGATTCTTAATTTTCAATCTAAGAATTCAAATTCATCAGGTGTTGATTGGAACCTAGTGAAAACAGCGACAAATGGGACGGCGTCATTAGGAAACTCTTTCGTCAATTCAATTGAAACCGGCTCATTTCTTAAATTTGCGCCTACTTTTGGCGGATTGGACGGAAGTGAAATTTTAGTCTCTGCTCTTCAACAGCAGGGTAAGGTCTCTGTATCAAATGAATTACCAATTGCGTTATTAAACTACCGACCTTCAAGGTTTAAATATAATGACAGTACCTCATTTGTATCAAATATAAGTAATACTGAATCCAACGAAACTGGTCAATTGAGAACTGAGTTAGAGAAGGATATTGCAGAAGATGGATATACAATGTATGCACTTGGTAAAATTTTGGATGATAATATTCTTTTACAATTGTCATCTGAATTGTCGGCCCTAAAGGATTTCGATGAAACACAAGTTGATGGTATTACTATTAAGTCACCTCAGTATACACAGTCACTATTTGCGCAAACTAATTCAATAAAGTTTGGCGAAACACTAATCGCGAATGCATTTATTCAATCTCATTCTAATGAATCTGAAACTTCAATGTTTAAAGTACCATGGTTGGGCGGTAACAGTGGTGAAACTACTACTAATCAAACAATCGTACTGATTACTCCTGCAAAGATTTAGGTTTAGCTATGGAAAGAATAAATTCAAATATTCAGTCAGGAAGTCTTAATCGCACCAAGAAGGCAATGCTGAAGCTGTTACCATCAGATGTTGATCACGTAAGGTTTTTTGAAGCATCAAAAAAATTGGTTCTATGTTATTCAAAAGATCCTGGAGACACAATTGCTTATGGTGAAGGTTATGTTGAGATAATCCGCCAACAGCATGATATTGATTCCTTTATGTTCATTAGTGAGAAATCACCAAATGAAAAGAAGCATTGGTTCATTGTATGTTGTGACGGCATTATTGAATCATGCCGTAAAGTAGAGTCTGCTCAAGAAATAAATCTCATGATTGTTTCTAATATGAAACGAGCTCCCAATTTAGTTTTGCCTGAAAACGACATATCCACTTTTATTATTGGTAATAATAGTGTTGAAAATAGGATTGATGTTTTAAAGTTGATTGGTTCAGTAAGCGATATAGAAGCTTCGATTAAAGATACTCATCAATTATTATCTCTAAGTCAGGTGAAAAATTCGATCAGTCACTCTGATGCAAAAAAAATTGGGACATTAGGTCTTTCATTACTAAGTGTATTCGTACTCGTTCTTTTTACTTTTAATTTTATTAGACCAACAGTGATTGAAAAAACTGAAACTATCAGAGCTGACAATCTTGATTATGAAACTCTTCATATAGGAACACCGCTCGTTGCAGTATTGAAAGATGCCTTAGAGTTAAGAAGTACGTTAGACCAAATAAACGGTATCCAAATAGATCGAACCGTATTTGAAAAGAATGAATTGAAGACTTATTACATTGATTCAGAGTTCATATCTACAAAAACAGCCCAAAATATTGGTAGTAGGGTTTCAACCATAGACTGGCACCTATCAAACAAGCCATATTTTACACTTAACGAAATGACACCCTATCACGATGTGATTGCTTGGCATAAGCAACATACTTCGAATGCTATCAATGTATACGTAGACTTAGAAACTGCATTGACTTCAATACCGTCTACAGAACTATCCATTACAAGTATCCGTGATGTAAAAGGGCATACAGTAATTAATGCTCAGTTGACCGGAAGTTCTTGGGTGGACAGCGACTTTTCATTTTTAAGAGGAATTACGGCACTGGCTCCAATATATGCTGGGACAATTACGCTTTTAAATGAAAATGAATCTACAAAAGTAAGTATGAAACTTAAAATAGTGGGAGATAACCATGAACATCGCAGCAAATAAGACAAGAATTTTTGTTTACTCATGCTTGATTGTAGGCCTATGCTTTTATTTTGGAAAGTCATACTTGCCAGATATGTCATCAATTTTTATGCCAAACATCATTAAAGAAGAGACCGTTTTTATACAGGCACCGCCTAAGGAAATGCCAGTTCCTAAACTTATGCAAGAAGCTGCCAATGAAATCGTTAATGCCGATCCTAAACTTGGTAAACTACAAAGTTTAAGGAAAGAAATTTCAATCAAAGCTGACATACTTAATGACGCTAATCAGCATGGCATACTTGTTGAGTTTGATAATGAATATCACCAACAATCAGGTCAGCAAGTAGGTGCTCAAGCTGTAGTTCAAGTGGATCATTTACCTAAACATGATTTTGGTTATAAGGCCGACACTGACGCAATTGACGTAGACCAAGGTATTGAGATTCACCTACCTGAAACTATTCCTACACAGCTTGAAAATTTGAAATTGTATATGACTTATAAAAAAGAAAATATGCGAACTGTGATTCTTCAATCTGATGATGGTGAACTGTGGAACCCTGGTGAAAACCTTAGTTTTAGAAATATGAAGGTCCGTAGTATTGGTCCGAAAGAGATATGTATATCTGAGTCTAATGCTTCTCGATGCATTCCTCTTACATAATTGGGTGCACAATATGTTAAAAAATAATGATAGCAAAACTTTAGAATCAGACATTCAAAAGGTCAACTCATTAAAAGAGTTGAGTTCTTATCTTGAACTAGAGTTTGTCGACAGTATTGGTACGGCAGATTTAACTAATAATAGTACTTTAGTGTCTGTAATGACTGATGATGAAACCATCGTTATCAATGAAGCAGGAACTATTTTTACTTGTGACTTAGAGAATCATCGAATTTCGGAATACTTGGGAATATGTAAGGAAGTATTCAAGAATGTTCCTGTGCTAAAAGTTACCTCACCTGCTGAAATCGAGTCTTTCAGGAACATAAAACTTGAAGGCCATATTGAATCGACAGAACTTACTGAAAATGAAGAAAATCTCGCAGCGGAAATTCTCACGGATATGCTTACTTATGCAAATGCTAAAGGTGCTTCAGATATACATATCCGTCTCGGTAAAGATGGTCTTCAGTATCAATTACGGGAGAATGGTCACTTAATATCACACACTGAAAGAAATGAATCATATTCTAGGGGACGTCAAGCACTTATTTATGTTTGTTATAAGGCTAAAGATAGTTTAAATGGACAGAATGACTTAAGTAAAATACTTAATGGGGCATTTGAGAATACGATTGAAGATGAGAAATTTAGACTTCGAGTAAGTTTCCAGCCCTTGTATGAAGGTTTTAAAACGGATTTCAATTCAACTGAAGCAACAATTAGATTATTGAGACCTGTAAGCGAACAAGTCGAAACGTTAGAAGACCTAAATATTCCTTCTCATCTTATAAGAGCATTAGAGCGATCGATACTGTTGAAGAATGGAGCAATTCTTATTGGTGGCCCTACGGGTTCAGGCAAGACTGCTTTAGCGCATGCCATACTGAATCTTGTAAAAGAAGGCCGAAAAATTAATACCCTTGAAGATCCGGTCGAAATTATTAATCCTCGATATCGTCATTCTGAAGTATACCCAGATAATCCAGATGCGAACATGGTTAAAAATCTTAAGAACATGCTTAGGCAGGATGGTGATGTAGTTCTTGTCGGTGAAATTCGGGACGAGATTACAGCTACTACGGCAGCGCAAGTTGCACTTAATGGACATTTGTTAATCTCAACTTTGCACGTTTCAGCAGTAGAAGAGATATATTCTTACTTAACAAGATTCTTGAACCTAAAGCCGATACAAGTATCAAATCCTTCATTTAGTACATTATGGATGTGTCAACGGCTAGCCAGCACAACTTGCAGTCATTGCTCTATACAGTATTCAGACGAACCTGATTCAATGAGAAAATCAATTGCAAAAGATGTTGCAACAACTCATAACTTTCAACCGGAATTAGTGAGATTTCGTAACGAACTAGGTTGTGAACATTGCAGTACAAAAGGTGCATTAGGTCTAAGTAGTAGGTTACCAGTAATTGAATATATAGAGATAGATTCTGGATGTAGGAAATTTATTCAAGATGAGGATATTCAAGGCTTAAGAAAATACTTGCTAAATAATAACTGGCAACCTATGGCTAACCACGCTGCGCATCTTATCAAGCAGGGGTTGCTAGATCCAGAAATCGCAACTCAAGAAGTTGGTGCAATTGGTAGTACTAGTGGTGAATTCACTGTCAAGTATTTTAGCCATGAAGAGGAATCTTTGAATGGTACTTTTGACCAAAAATATTTACCTCAAAAGAATTAGGTTGAGAAAAAGATGATTGGAATGAAAAAAATAAGTCATTCACTATTTAATTTCATTAATGATTTTAGAAACTCTTCACGCCTGAAAAGGAAACAGCAACTTGCTATTTTAAAAGAGTGGAGATTATTAGCTGATATTCAAACCTTACCTGATATATGCCGTACAAAGAAAGAAGGTCAAACTGACCCTAATATAGAATCATTTTGGATTGAGTTTGAATCACAAGTAAGAAGGGTGGAAGATTTTAAGGTCCTGAGTAAATATTTTGATGAGCGTATTGCAGATATATTAATTAGTGCAATAGGCAAAAGTGCGATTACAGATGCATTGGATATTTGTATTGAATCTTTTGACAAGTCTAGTGGCAATGTAACCCGTGATATCCACATGAGAATGATAAAGGTTGTCATTTATTTATTGTTTGCTGGATCCGTTTGTATAGTTCATCTTTCAAGTTTTGAAAATGTACTTGAAACTTTAGAGATATATGAACTTCAAGCAGCTTCACAGATGGGGTATTACATTTCAAGATTTGTCGTTCAGTATGGCCTGTATTTTGTAGGAGTTTACATAGCATTTATTGCCGTTATTGAGATTTCCTTTAAGTTATGGGTCAGTGAAGAAAGAACAATGCTTTCTCATTCTAATTACCTCTATAAAATTTATAGATATAAGTCGATTGGTTTTATAGTTAATCAAATATCACTATACAGAAAAACAGGTGTAGTCTTGCATGATATTTTACCAAAGCTGACAACAACTTCGTGTAACTATACATCCAGTCTTTTATCTAAAGCATCAAAATTGAGTAAGAAAGGCATCACACCTTACGAAGCATTATGCCAAGTGAGCTTATTTGATGCTGAAGAAACTAAACTTATAAGAGACACCCTGTCAAACAGTAATGATAAGGAGCACCTTTGTTTGAACGCACTCATTAGTACATATGAGTATAAGTATGATACGGCTATTCAAAAAACTTCTAGAATTTATTCAACAGTATGTTGGGTCATGACTGGTGTGATCTTTGTTATTCCTTTTATCGGTGAAAGGTTTGCACAGTTTTCTCTCGCGGCCTCACAATTTTAGCCCTGATTCGATTTTGCTGAAAACGCCGCCTAAAAAGGAGAATTTTTATACCCAGTTCTACGCATCTCTCATGTATAAATATTAATGCATAATGATATTCTATGGAAAAGGTGTTTAAGATGAGAAATGGTAAGATTAATAAAACTCCAAGGAGAAATAAACAGGGGGGATTTACTCTCATAGAGCTCATGGTTGTAGTTGCTGTTATTGGCATTTTAACCTTGTATTTTAACCAAAGCCAAAATCCTGCTGAGACTTCAGCGAGGGCTACACAACAAGTTGATATTCTAAAAGGCTTAAAAGCAGTCGGTATGCAGTACAGGGCAAATAAGAGTAGTTATGTCACTGCAAGTATGGCCAATTTTTGTGCAGAAACAACGATCCCGAGACAGGTGTGCGGTCCTGGTAATAACGGCTTACAAACAAACACATATGGCGGTAACTATGTTATTGACCCTGTTGCAGGAAATCCAGGCCGTTGGCAGGTTCAAGTTACTAACATACCTTCTGGAGATGAAATTTTAGTTGGAAATGGAATCGCTGCAGTTACTGCAGATCCGACTTGTACAGAAGGTGCCAACGGATGTTCAACCGTAATATTGGGAAATGGTACCGTCACGGCGATTTTTAATTAATGAGTAAGAACTCAGGGATGGCATTATGGCAGTTAATTTCTTTAACTGCC
>NZ_AJYQ02000070.1 GCF_000287055.2 Vibrio genomosp. F10 str. ZF-129
AAACAGCCAACTGTATTTTTTCCGTTTGAAGTTCTTGTTAGCTGTTACCGCATATTTTCAGCATCATAGCGACAAATTTGGCATTTAAAATCTTCTTCTAAATAACTTTGATAAAGAGATTCATCGTCAACGATACCTCCATTTACACAACTAGTATCCCAATTACCTTCATCATCTTCGATCATTCCAATAGGACCTTCACATTGAACACCTTCAAGTAAAGGTTTAATAACTTTTTCATAATGGAATGTTTGTTTGCCTTTTAAAATACTTAAGTCACCTGCATTCGCTTTAAGCAATTTAACTATCCCAACACTGGCATTTGAATCAACACCAACACCTTTTGCCATTTCTTCAATGTAATTTTCGTTATCAAGCAAAAATTCTAAAACTTCCAAGTTCATTTGTAATACTCCATAGTTTAATTGTGACAGCTAACGCTCTGCTAAGCGGCAAATAAACA
>NZ_AJYQ02000071.1 GCF_000287055.2 Vibrio genomosp. F10 str. ZF-129
ATTTAACCGCGAAAGATCAACACGCCCTAATAACCATTTTAATAACCGTGGAAAAAATGCAGTTAATGCTACAAGCACTGTTTATAACCTGCTATTTATAATAAAATAACGTCAAATTTCCTTTTCGAGATGAGTTCATGTCTACAACTGGTCGCATTCATTCTTTTGAGTCTTGTGGTACCGTCGATGGCCCTGGCATTCGGTTTATTGTGTTTATGCAAGGGTGCTTAATGCGTTGTAAGTATTGCCATAATCGCGATACATGGGATACACATGGCGGAAAAGAGGTCACTGTCGAAGAAATTATTACCGAAGCCAAGTCATACCGACATTTTATGAAGGCATCAGGTGGGGGGATTACTTGTTCCGGAGGCGAAGCGATGCTTCAACCTGAGTTTGTGAGAGATTTCTTCCAGGCAGCGCAAGCCGAAGGTATTCATACTTGTCTTGATACCAACGGGTATATTCGCAAACACACCGACGTCGTTGATGATGTGCTTGCCTCTACCGATCTCGTTATGCTAGATCTCAAGCATATGAAAGACGAAATCCATCATGATTTTATCGGTGTTTCTAATAAACGCACGCTAGATTTTGCTCGCTACTTACACAAAATCGGCCAAAAAACTTGGATACGCTACGTGGTTGTTCCTGGTTATACCGATGACATCGAAGCGGTGCACATGCTGGGTGAGTTCATTAAAGATATGGATAATATTGAAAAAGTTGAACTTCTACCGTACCACAAGCTAGGAGCACACAAATGGGAAGCGCTGGGTTTTGAGTACGAACTGGAAGGCATCAACCCTCCGTCAAAAGAGTCCATGGACAATATTCAGTCAATTTTGAGCCAGTATCATTCTAACGTAAAGTACTGATCAATAATGTTATAGTCTTTTATAAATATGTATTAACACGAGTAGAGAATTATTATGGAAATGACCAATGCTCAACGTTTGATCCTTTCAAACCAGTATTACTTGATGTCTCAAATGGACCCTGAAAACCGTGGCAAGTACCAACGTTTTCAGACCATTGTAGAGCGTGGTTACGAATTGCAAATGCAGGAGCTAAATAAAGACTTCGGTTGTATCGTTGAAGCAGAGTGTCGTCAGGTGATTGATATTTTGGAAATGTACCATGCGATGCAAGAATCGAACAAAATGCTCAAAGACGATGAGCGTAAAGACGTCGACCAAAGACGATTACAGTTTTTAGGGTTTGATATCGCTCGCGAATCACAGCTCGTCAATTACGTTCGTTTCTTAATTGACTCTGAAGGCTTATACCCGCACTTTGATAAAGCAGATCACCACTTCAATAGCCAAATGCCTATGCTTGAAAAGTATCGCCGCATGCTGGCAACGTGGCGAGCTTGCCCTCGTCAATATCACTTGTGTGCGACTGAGTTGAATCAAATCTTTAATGCATAACTTTAATGCATGAACTTGGAGCATAAGTCCAAGTAAACCCAATTCGATAAAGGTTAGCGTAGCGCTGGCCTTTTTTTGTACCTTATTCCGTGAACATCTTCACCACCTCATTCTCTCCCCATCCCTCTATTTTGCAATTAAACGCATAATTGTTAAGCACAATTCTAAAACTAAACTAATCTTAACTATGAAAGGATTTGTATTTCGATTGCGGGTTGTTTGACAGTTTGAACGGTTCAAAGGGGATTTCATGATGAGTATTTTCGACCATTTCCAAGCACGCTATGAGGCAGCCAAAGACGAAGAGTTGTCGCTTCAAGAGTTTCTTACTCTTTGTAAAGAGGATAAGAGCGCCTACGCAAACGCAGCAGAGCGACTACTGCTCGCTATTGGTGAACCAGAAGTTATCGATACTGCCTTAGACCCCACCCTAAGCCGAATTTTCTCTAATCGTGTTATCTCAAGATATAAGACATTTGAAGATTTCTACGGCATGGAAGACGCAATTGAACAAATTGTCTCCTATTTAAAACATGCGGCGCAAGGCTTAGAGGAACGCAAACAAATACTCTATCTACTCGGCCCTGTTGGGGGCGGTAAATCATCCTTAGCTGAAAAACTAAAAGCACTCATGCAGCAAATGCCTATTTATGTGTTATCGGCGAATGGCGAGCGAAGCCCAGTTAATGACCACCCATTTTGCCTTTTTGATGTCAATGAAGATGGCGAGGTCTTAAAACAAGATTACGGAATCGAAAAACGCTATGTACGTTCAATTATGTCTCCATGGGCGGCTAAACGTCTCAAAGAGTTTGGGGGGGACTTATCTAAGTTTAAAGTCGTGAAACTGCGCCCTTCTATTCTTGAGCAAATTGCCATCGCCAAAACAGAACCTGGTGATGAAAACAACCAAGACATTTCATCTCTGGTCGGAAAAGTCGATATTCGTCAGTTAGAACATTTTTCTCAAGATGACCCAGATGCATACAGTTACTCTGGTTCATTGTGTAAGGCAAATCAGGGATTAATGGAATTTGTCGAAATGTTCAAAGCGCCAATTAAAGTATTGCACCCTCTATTGACCGCAACGCAAGAGGGCAATTTTAACGGTACAGAAGGGTTATCTGCTCTGCCATTTGATGGCATGATTTTGGCTCACTCTAACGAATCTGAGTGGCAAACGTTCAGAAACAATAAAAATAACGAAGCGTTCTTAGACCGTGTTTACATTGTCAAAGTCCCTTATTGTTTGCGTGTTTCTGAAGAAATTAAGATCTACCAGAAATTGCTTGAACATTCCGAACTGTCTAAAGCCCCATGCTCACCGAGTACTCTGGGCTTATTGGCACAATTTACTATCCTCTCTCGTTTGAAAGAGCCAGAAAACTCTTCTCTGTTCTCCAAAATGAGGGTATATGATGGAGAAACTCTCAAGGACACGGATCCGAAAGCGAAAAGCTATCAGGAGTACCGTGACTACGCAGGGGTCGACGAAGGTATGTCTGGTTTGTCTACACGTTTCGCTTTTAAGATTTTGTCGCGAGTCTTTAACTTTGACCAGACCGAAGTCGCCGCCAACCCAGTTCACTTGTTCTATGTCATCGAGCAGCAGGTTGAAAGAGAGCAGTTTCCACAAGAGCAAGCTGAAAAGTACCTTGAGTTTCTCAAAGGCTACCTCGTACCTAAATATGTCGAGTTTATTGGTAAAGAGATCCAAACAGCCTACCTCGAATCTTATTCCGAATATGGACAAAACATATTCGACCGTTACGTGACCTATGCGGATTTCTGGATTCAAGACCAAGAATATCGTGATCCAGAAACGGGGCAGTTGTTTGATAGAGGCGCACTCAATAGTGAACTCGAGAAAATAGAGAAAACAGCGGGCATCAGTAATCCGAAAGATTTCAGAAACGAGATAGTCAACTTCGTATTAAGAGCGAAAGCAAACAACAACGGTAAAAATCCGGTTTGGACCAGTTACGAGAAGCTTCGTACCGTTATTGAGAAAAAGATGTTTTCGAATACTGAAGAACTGCTCCCCGTTATCTCTTTCAATGCTAAGACGTCATCAGACGACCAGAAAAAACATGACGATTTCGTCGCTCGTATGATGGAAAAAGGATACACCGAAAAACAAGTTAGATTGCTGTCTGAGTGGTATTTACGCGTTCGTAAATCTTCTTAATCGTAAGCAACGCTAAAACCGACAGTCTTTAGCCATCGTACGATCACATGGTGGTTAAAGGCTCAGTGGAGTGATGTTTAATGAGGAATTGCTGATGGCACAATTTATCGACAGAAGGCTTAACGGGAAAAACAAGAGTGCAGTCAACCGACAACGTTTTTTACGCCGCCATAAAGAACAGATTAAAGAGTCGGTAGCCGATGCCGTTAATAGCCGCTCAATCACCAATACGGATTCCGGTGAAGATGTTTCTATACCTCACCGCGATATAAAAGAGCCAACCTTTCATCAAGGACAAGGAGGCAAACGCGAGCGAGTCCATCCTGGTAATGACCAATTCATCAAAGGCGACAAAGTTGAAAGACCAAAAGGTGGCGGGCAAGGTAATGGAGCCGGAGAAGGCAAAGCCAGCCCTGATGGAGAAGGGGAAGACGAATTTGTCTTTCAAATATCCAAAGACGAATATTTAGATCTTCTTTTTGAAGATCTAGAGCTTCCCAACCTCGAAAAAAATCAGGTCAATAAAGTAACCGAATGGAAAACACATCGCGCAGGGTTTCAATCTGCAGGGATCCCATCCAACATCGCTATCGTCCGCTCACTTCAGCAGTCATTAGCGCGTAGAACAGCGATGACAGCGGGTAAAAAACGCCTAATCAGTGAACTGGAAGAGGAACTGGAGCGCATCCAAAATGCTGAACCTGCTCAGATGCTCGAAGAAAAGCGCATCCAAGAAGAGATTGAAGATTTAAGAAAGAAACTCAAAAGTGTTCCATTCATCGACACGTTCGATCTTCGTTATAAAAATTACGAAAAGCGCCCTATCCCATCAAGCCAAGCGGTCATGTTTTGTTTAATGGATGTATCTGGCTCGATGGATCAAGCCACGAAAGATATCGCCAAACGTTTTTATGTGCTGCTTTATCTATTTTTGAATCGTACTTATGAAAATGTCGATGTTGTCTTCATTCGTCATCACACCCAAGCAAAAGAAGTCGATGAACATGAATTTTTCTACTCTCAGGAAACGGGCGGAACCATTGTTTCTAGCGCGTTGAAACTCATGAATGAGATCGTTGCTGAGCGATACCCAGCATCCGAATGGAACATCTATGCGGCACAAGCGTCAGACGGCGACAACTGGGCCGATGATTCTCCTCGCTGTAAAGAACTACTCGTTAATCAACTTTTACCGACTTGTCAGTACTACTCCTACATCGAGATCACAAGGCGTTCTCATCAAACTCTATGGCATGAATACGAAAAACTCGCACAGCAATTTGACAATTTTGCGATGAAGAATATTAAAACCGTTGATGACATCTTCCCCATATTTCGGGAACTCTTTCAAAAAGAATCAACTTAAGGGAATGTGCCCATGGCGACTCAATCAAAAACAGAAACACCAAAAAAAAGTAAGTCAAAAGATAAGATGCTCCCTGACGGCCCAGACTGGACGTTCAATTTATTAGAGCAATACCATGTTGAGATAAAACGGGTCGCACAGCACTATAGACTTGACACATACCCAAATCAGATAGAAGTGATTACCTCCGAGCAAATGATGGATGCCTACTCAAGCATCGGTATGCCCATTAACTATAATCACTGGTCTTTTGGTAAGAAGTTCATCCAGACCGAACAGGGCTATAAACATGGTCAAATGGGGCTTGCCTATGAGATTGTAATTAATTCAAACCCTTGTATCGCTTATTTGATGGAAGAGAACACCGTTACTATGCAAGCGCTCGTCATGGCTCATGCGTGTTATGGTCACAACTCCTTTTTTAAGGGCAATTACCTTTTTCAAACCTGGACAGACGCCAGCTCCATCATTGACTATTTATTGTTTGCAAAAAACTACCTAGCAGAGTGTGAAGAAAAATATGGGGTTCCTCAGGTTGAAGAGCTCCTCGACTCTTGTCATGCGCTGATGAACTATGGTGTGGATCGTTACAAAAGACCCGAGAAAATCTCAATTGCAGAAGAGACGGCACGGCAGCAAGAAAGGGAGGCCTATCTGCAATCTCAAGTGAACGAGCTGTGGCGAACGGTGCCAAAAACAGCCATAAAAGATGAAGATATGAAGGTAAGGTTTCCCAGCGAACCTCAAGAAAATATCCTCTACTTTATTGAGAAACACGCTCCACTCCTGGAACCCTGGCAACGAGAAGTCGTTCGTATCGTCCGTAAAATCAGTCAGTATTTTTATCCTCAAAAACAGACACAAGTAATGAATGAAGGATGGGCCACTTTTTGGCACTACACGATATTGAACCACCTATACGACGAGGGGTTAGTCTCGGATAAATTTATCCTTGAATTCCTGCACAGTCATACCAGTGTCGTAGCTCAACCAGCATACAACAGCCCTCACTTTAGTGGCATTAACCCATATGCGCTTGGTTTTGCCATGTTTCAAGACATCAAACGTATCTGCGAAGATCCTACTGATGAAGATATAGAATGGTTCCCTGACCTAGCGGGAAGCGATTGGTTAGACGCCGTTCATTTTGCCATGCATAACTTCAAAGACGAGAGCTTTATTAGCCAGTATCTATCACCGAAGTTAATGCGCGATTTTAAACTGTTTGCAATTAATGATGACGATCGAAAGAATTACATCGAAATCAGCGCGATTCACGACGATTCTGGTTATCGCCAGATTAGAGAAAAGCTCGCCGCGCAATATAATTTGAGTAACCTAGAGCCAAATATCCAAGTGTTTAATGTCGATGTGCGTGGTGACCGATCTCTTACTCTCCAATACGTGCCACAAGATAGAGTGCCACTTGCTGACAACTATGAGGAGGTGCTGAAACATCTTTATCGAATATGGGGGTTTGACGTTATTTTAGAAGAAGTAAAAGAAACCGGTCGAAGAGAGATTTTGGCGGCGTGTCCACAGCGTCATGACTATGACGCTAAGATATGAATATGACACTAAGATATGACTACGACGTTAAGATATAGCTGGCTCGCATCACTCAAGAATACTCACGTTCAACACAATGAGAACGCAATAAAATTACAGTAATTTCAGGCACAATTCATCAATAGAATGAGTCATGAAGCATAAAAGCTGTAGAACAAAGTGATAAAGAACGAAAAGGAGCAATCTTTGCTCCTTTTTTTAACGGCTCACCTAGAAGAGTCTGCTCGATTCTAACCTAGAATCCCGCGGACTATCTCAAGATCTTCTGGCGTATCAACACCCGCAGCTGGTGCCTCTTTTGCGATGTCGACATGAATCTTTTCACCATGCCACAACACTCGTAACTGCTCTAGACATTCGATTCTTTCTAGAGCCGTAGGCTGCCAGTGAATATATGTGTTAATAAATCCTGCACGATAAGCATAAATACCAATATGACGCAGTAAGGGTTGTTCAACGGTTGGGTTAGCCTTAGAGAAAGCATCTCGGTCCCACGGAATCGATGCACGGCTAAAGTACAGTGCATAGCCCTCTTTATCCGTAACAACTTTGACCGCATTAGGATTAAAGACTTCACTTTCATCTGAAATTTCCACCGCCAACGTCGCCATCGGAGCAACACTGTTCGCGAGGTTGTTGGCTACCTGCTTAATAATTGAAGGAGGGATCAAAGGCTCGTCACCTTGAACATTCACCACAATATGGTCATCAGGGATGTTCATGACCTTAACGACTTCTGCCAAACGTTCGGTGCCAGACTCATGATCAGGCGATGTCATGCAGACCTGCCCACCAAAAGATAACACCGCCGCCTCTACACGACGGTCATCCGTCGCTATGATAACCTGCTCTGCACCTGCTTGAATGGCTTGCTCATAGACCCATTGAATCATAGGCTTCCCTGCAATATCAGCCAAAGGTTTACCAGGAAGACGGCTAGACTGAAATCGTGCCGGAATGACAACCGTAAATGACATTAACGTCCCTCTTCTGCTGAAATAGTACGAGCTTCAGGTTCGATTAAAACAGGAATACCTTCTTTAACTGGGTAAGCTAATCGGTCTAGCTTACAAATAAGTTCTTGGTTTTCTTTATCAAACGTGAGCTTTCCCTTACACACAGGGCAAGCGACAATCTCAAATAGACGATGATCCATATTGTTCCATTACCTCTTTTATTTTTTCCATAATGCGCGGTTCGTTACCCATTTCAAACTCAGCAGAAACAGGTAAATACCACCATGTTTCAGTGGCAAAATCTCGACACTTGACGGCATCTTTCTCTGTCATGATCAAGTTTGAACCATATTGACTTAGCGTATTTAACTCTTGTTGTTGATACGCTTGATGATCAGCAAACCCTTGGGTCTTTATTAGCTTTGCATCAAGTTGTTTTAATGTATTAAAAAATCTAGGTGGATGACCTATCCCAGCAAATGCCACGAGCTTTTCTAATGTACTCACGCAGGCACGCTCTCCGGTGACCAAGTTAATGGCTTCGGATGGCACCAACGTCATGCCAATTTCACTGTTTTTAGGCTCGCCACCATTAGCAATGACAAAGTCGACCTCCTCTAAGCGAGCGGTTTTTTCTCTCAATGGCCCTAATGGGATCAGCTGTTCATTGCCAAAACGCCTGATGCCATCAACAATGACAAACTCAATATCTCGCTCAAGCGCGTAGTGTTGTAGTCCATCGTCGGTAATGATGATATCTACCCCTTTGGGAAGCAAAGCTTTTACCGCTTCCGAACGTACTGGCGACACAGCAACAGGCACATGGGTTCTTTGTTTGATTAACTTGGGTTCATCACCACAATGAGCCGTCGGCGTTGAGCTTTCAACAATCAATGGATAATTGGGAGCTTTCGCTCCGTACCCTCTGGACACCACACCAGGTTTAAAGCCTTGCTGCTTAAGTTTTTCAACCAGCCAAATGACCACAGGAGTTTTCCCGTTACCACCCGCGGTAATATTCCCAACCACCACAATAGGAACAGGCGCGCGATAGCTTTTTTTACTACCATCGGAAAACGCACATCGGCGCTTAGTGCTTATGTATAGAAATAACTGGCTTAATGGCCATAATACTGGCCAAAGCAAATATTTTAACGGATGGTTATTGAACCAGATCTTCTCAATCACTGGTTACTCACCAAACTGAATTCGGTGCAGTTGTGCATAAGCACCATCTTGGGCCAATAATGCTTTATGGGGTCCACGTTCAATGATTTCGCCCTCGTCCACAACCAAAATCTCGTCCGCTTCTTCAATTGTTGATAAACGGTGCGCGATGACGAGAACCGTTTTATCTTTTTGTAACTCCTCAAGGGCCGCCTGAATGGCGCGTTCTGATTCGGTATCTAGCGCTGATGTGGCTTCATCCAATATAAGCACTGGAGCATCTCTAAGTAACGCACGCGCTATCGCGATACGTTGGCGCTGACCACCAGAAAGACTCGTGCCGTTTTCACCAATGATTGTATCCAAACCATCATCCAAATTATTGATGAACTCCATCGCATGAGCCAATGTAGCTGCCTGTTCTATCTGATCTCGACTGTACTGCTCTTCAGCAGCATATGAGATGTTATTAGCGATCGTGTCGTTAAACAAATGCACATTCTGGGACACCAATGCGAAATGAGTCCTTAGGTTGGTCAGCTTGTAATCGCGAACGTCATGCCCATCCAATTTTATCGAGCCCGAATCTACATCGTAGAATCTTGTAAACAGATTCGCGATGGTACTTTTACCTGAGCCCGAACGACCAACTAAGGCGACCGTTTTACCGGGTGGAATCGTAAAACTGACGTTGTTTAACGCGGGCTTTTCTTTACCTTGATAGGTAAAGGTCACGTCATCGACCTCGACTAAACCTTTCACTTTCTTAACGTCTAACTGCCCCTTGTCACGTTCCGTTTCTAAATCCATTAACGAGAACAAAGTTTGGCAAGCCGCCATACCTCGCTGAAATTCTGAAGTGACATTGGTTAGGGATTTTAGTGGGCGCATCAATCCGAACATAGCAGAGAAAATAACGGTAAAGGTTCCCGGTGTCAGCTCAGCTCGAATAGAATCAACACTGGCCAGAAATAAAACGGCCACTAAAGCAACCGAGGCGATGAGTTGTATTACTGGGTTGGCGACGGCTTGAGCAGCGACGAGCTTCATGGTCTGCTGACGCATTTGATTACTGACACTATCAAAGCGTTCGCGCTCCACTTCTTGTCCACCATAACTCAGAACAACCTTGTGCCCTTTAAGCATTTGTTCCGCAGAGGAACTCACACTTCCCATGCTAGTTTGCATATTCTTCGATATTTTTCTAAAGCGTTTAGAAATAATACTGATACCCCAAGCCACGAAAGGAGCAACAATAAACAGCACTAATGAAAGCTTCCAGCTGTTCCAAAACATCAAAGTCAGCAGGCCGATAATGCTCGCCCCTTCTCGTACAATGCTCACCAGAGCACGGCTTGTCGCACCAGCCACTTGTTCAGAATCATAGGTAATTCGAGACAATAAAGCCCCTGTCGACTCTTTATCGAAAAATGAAACGGGCATGTGCATAAACTGATGGAATATCTTGCGGCGTATCAGCATAACGACGTTGCCAGATACCCAACTCAAACAATAAGTAGAAATAAAACCGCTTAAACCTCGAATCACCATCATGCCAAAAATGATGACGGGTAAAATGCGTAAAAAGTCTGATCCTGTACTACCAAAACCTTCATCCAATAACGGTTTCAGCAAAGAAAGCATGTACGTATCTGCGACAGCATTAATAATTAGAGCGACAACGGCAACAGCGAGACCTGCTTTGTAGAGTCGAATATAAGTCCATAATCGCTTAAAGGTTTGCAGCGTGGTTTCATCTGTAGTTGTCGACATAAAAGTGCTTAATTTTGAATGCAATATTGATTCTATTCTACTCCGTTACGTAGCATCTGCCTATACCAGCGTGTACCTTCTCTTTCTCGAATCGTCGAAACTTGCCACATATTGTCAATCACCTTGACCGTTATTTGCCCATGCTGGCCAGTATCTAACCAGTCACTATTATGTTCTTGATAACGAGTGACAACCGACTCATTGGGCAGATTCCACCGACCTCCTTTTGCCAGAGAAGCAATCGCAACCTTGGCTTGTACATTCTCTATAAACTTGGAGGTTGATGACGTACGGCTACCATGATGAGGAACAATAAGCACATCGCTGACTAATGTTTTAGGCTCTCGGATAAGTAACCACTCAACCATTGCGTCAATATCTCCCGTCAGCAACAGACTAAAAGAGGCATTATCATCGGTTACGCGAATCACACACGAGTGAGGATTGTAAGCTCTCTTTACTTGAGAGATAGGCCATAGAACCTCAAACCTTAGACCTTGCCAAAACCAGTCCATACCCTTTACGCACGGTTGATAACCGCCTAAAGACTGAGGCGACCATTTGAACAAAGGCAACATCTGTCTTTCCAGCTCTTCTCGTCCACCAGCGTGATCGGCATCAAGGTGACTGAGTATCAATCCGTCTAGTTGGTTTATTCCTCGCCTTTTTAGAATCGGAATGATCAAGGATTCAGCTATAGAGCCATCCTCCCATCGGTTACCTGTGTCATACACCACCGCCCGACCCTCTTTTTCAATCAACACCGCAAGCCCGTGTCCCACATCCAACACATCAGCACGCCATTGATTGGAATGATTCGGATTGTCCCATTCATAGAATGCAGCACAAATCAAAATACCGCCCACCAGTATTCTCGCTTTATGGTTCAAATAGCCGCCAATAAATGCGAAGCAAAACACGCCTATAAACATTCCTACTTGAAAGCGCGAGAGCGATAACCAACTGAACGATGCATAATCGGTGCTCCAATGTACTGGAAGAAGTACCAATTCCACGACTTGCCAACTCCAATCCGCAAGGCCAATATCCAGAATGGTGAAAAACAGGGCAAGAAAAGTAAACGGTATAACGACAACACTAAACCAAGGAATGAATAGGCTGTTGTAAATTACGCTACTGGCACTGAACCCGCTAAACAGCACTGCGGTAATGGGCACCATCCAAAGCACAATCAAGACCTGAATTTTCAGTGTTGATAAAAACTGACTTCCATTAACTTTAGGCTGGCTTAAGGTGTAAATGACCATAGCGACCGCATAAAAGGATAACCAGAAACTGCTCGATAGCACTGAAAAGGGAGAGAAAACCAAAACAATCGACATTGTAATCAGCAGCTTTTTGAGTAACGGTTGCCTATTGCTCGACACAAGCAGCAACGATCCTGTCACACACATTGCTAACGCCCGTTGGGTTGGAATACTAAAGCCAGCAAGCCATGCATACCCAATCGCCAGTATGCTACCCACCAGCCAGGGGAGCCAAAGAAGTGAGGGGGAAATCCGGCTTAACACCTTTCCAATATAAAAACCAACTACAAACATCACTCCGATATGTAAACCGGATATAGCGATGAGGTGGCTCAGGCCACTGTCTCGATAATTTTGCCACTGAGTTTTCGTGAGAAACAACCTCTCACCAAAGACCAAGGCCATGATTGGACCTTTAACCGCACTTTGGTCGACATAATCGAGTGTCCGTTGGTAAAGAGTTTGGCGGTATGAGCGTTGGCTAGTTACGACATAAGAACGATCAGATTTGATTGTCCCCCTAGCGACCCAGCCCTTGACCAAATAGTGGGATTCGATATCGAAACCGTACTCATTTTTTCGTCCATAAATAGGCTTTACGATAACATTAGCCTGAAGAGTATCGCCCAATTTTAAAGGCATAGGGCTAACAAGACGTATTGTCGGCTGTTCAAAAAATGACAATCTTTGGCCATTGATTGTACTGACTAAAACCGTCCCCTCATAACCGTGACGTATTTGCTTAAAAAAGCTGTCAATTCGAGCATTTATGGTAATATCCACACCGTGTTTGAAAATGACATTCTGATGTTGTTGTAGTTGATGTCCTTCTATTAACACCGTGAATACTGCAAGGGAAATACCAAAGGACGACCGTAACCTTCTATACTTAATAGATGCGATTACACACATAATGGAGATAATAGACCACTTCCAGTCAGGCAAAGATGGCCAAAACGGAGAACTTAAAACCGTTATAGAGAACGAAGATAACGTCCAGTAATTTATTAAGAGAGTCATATTTTCCTATGCCAAGAAAATTCATCAAACGTTTTATGCCTGACCACAGCGTAATTAAGCGTCAGAAGGCACTAAAAATTTTTGGCAGTGTTCTGTATAACCCTAATCTTTGGTGTTTAAACCGCCGTTCAGCTGCGGGAGCCTTTGCCGTTGGCTTGTTCATGGCGTTTGTCCCTTTACCTAGCCAAATGCTTTTAGCCGCTGGCCTAGCAATATCTTGTGGTGTGAATCTTCCTCTCTCTGTTGCCTTGGTCTGGATAAGCAACCCCATCACCATGCCCGTATTGTTTTATTGCGCTTATAAAGTCGGAGCACTGGTCATGAACGTTCCAACTGAAGCTTTTCATTTCGAGCTTAGCTGGGCATTTCTAATGCACCAAATGAACACCATGGGTCCCCCTTTTCTTCTTGGGTGCCTTATCTGTGGTGTCATAGCCGCTATGATTGGCTACTTTGGTATTCGAGGTTTATGGCGTTATTCAGTAGTAAGAAGTTGGCAACAACGTCGATTACGCTAGCGATTTTAAACACAAAGATACAATCGCATTCCGTAAACTGGCATTCATATTTAGCCATCAGTGTATGACGAAGTAGACTAACAATGGAAAAGGACCACATGGGTCCTTTTTTCGTGTTGCTATTTACAACCTGTTTTTGGCTGTTTGATTTATTTTCAACCCATTAACTCAATGGTAATCAAACGAGTCGACAAGGCCAAAAGGCGTTCTATTTCGCACTCAATACACTTGCTGGGTTCAGCTTACTCGCACGCGAAGCGGGATACCACGTTGCCAATAAACTCAGCGTAATGGCGGTCATAGATACCAACACCACGTCATTAAACATAACTTGCGAAGGCAAAAAATCGACAAAATAGATATCACCGGACAGGAACTGATGATCAAACAGCGTCTCTAATCCGCTAATTATTGACGTCAGATTAAACGCAATTAAGACCCCAATTACACTACCCGCAACACTGCCAAGCACTCCGGAAAAAACGCCTTGCCAAACAAATATTCGTTTAATTAGGCCATCAGTAGCCCCCATAGTACGTAGAATCGCTATTTCAGCTGCTCGATCTTTTACCGCCATCATGAGTGTCGACACAATATTAAAACTTGCTACGCCAATGACGAGTACCATCACTAAATACATGATGGTTCTAACCAATTGAATATCGCGATATAAGAATCCAAACTTTTGCTGCCAACTGCGCAGATACACATACTCTTCTAACTGGTTTCCTACATTGCGTACAATGAAGGTCGCGTTAAGGACTTCATCTACCTTAATCGATACGCCAGTGACTTTGTCACCTAATTGGGCGTATTGCTGGGCGTCTTCAAGCGGGATTATCGCCAAGTTATGGTCTATCTGACCATTAAGCGTCAAGAGACCCGCTACCTTTACCCTAACGCGCTTTGGCGCTTGTACCTTTGTCGTTCCATTAATGACAGGTAGCATTAAAGTTAACGAGTCGCCAACCTCAACGCCAACCGCTTGAGCGACACCTTGACCGAGAATGATCTGCCCAGCCCCTGGATGGAAGGATTCCCACACTTTCGCGTCAACAAATTCCATTAGACTCGACACTTCAGCTTCCAATGTCGGCTCAATGCCTCGTATTTCCACTGCTTTTAACTGCGATCCTTTTTCAGCCAATGCCGTCAATTTAATAAAAGGGGCAGCAGCCAAGACGTTGTTATTGTCTTTGGCTTGTTTCACCATTTTAGGCCAGTCCTGAATGGGCTTTTGTACCCCTTCAAACTCGCCATGAGAAACAACCGACAGCACTCTATCTCGAAGCTCTCGTTCAAACCCGTTCATCGCTGACAGGCCAATGATGATCACTGCAACCCCAACGGCAATACCAATCGTTGATGACAATGAAATGAACGACACCATTTTATTACGTTGCTTCGCGCGACTAAATCGACCACCAATAAACAGCGAAAGTGAAGAAAACATTACACGGCCTCGTCATGAATGAAAGACCCGTCTTGCACCAACAACCCATCTTGCATTTTAAGCTGCCTGTCCATCTTCGCAGCAAGTTCACTGTCGTGTGTCACGACCAAAAATGCGGTACCCGATTCTTGATTCAGCTGGCGCATCAGATCATAAATCGACAATGCCGTGGCGTGGTCAAGGTTGCCTGTTGGCTCATCAGCCAAAACAAGGTCCGGTTTATTCACTAACGCACGCGCAATCGCGACTCGTTGACGTTCTCCACCGGAAAGCTCTGATGGACGATGCCCAATGCGGTGTGTCAACCCGACTTTATCAAGCAATGCCTTTGCTGCTGCATTCGCTTCACTGCGCTTCATTCCACCGATAAGCAAAGGCATAGCGACGTTTTCTAAAGCGGAAAAATCCGCAAGAAGATGGTGGAACTGATAAACGAAACCAAGATGACGATTCCGGATCTTTGCCTGCTTGTTTGAGCTCAGTGACGCCAAATTGTGCTCTAGGAACGTCACGTTTCCTTCAGTGCAATCATCCAATGCGCCAAGGATGTGCAATAAGGTGCTCTTCCCCGATCCTGATGTCCCAATGATGGAGACCAACTCGCCTTTTTTAAGGTCAAAACTGACCCCTTTAAGAACCTGCGTATCCAAAGAGCCGTCATGATAGGTTTTACAAACGTTATGACATTGTAGAAGATTACTCATATCTTAAAGCCTCGGCTGGTTTGACGGATGATGCGCGGTACGAAGGAAACAAGGTGGCCAATAAACTCAGCACAACCGCTAAAACAACAACAATGAATATTTGCGATGGGTTGATCAATATGGGCAGCTGTCCGCCCACAGAAAATAGCGCAACGCCCATCGTTTCGAGAATCGTATTAAGGTTAACCGCAAGCAGCACCCCTAGCGCCCCACCAGCCAGCGCCCCAATTACACCGCTGCTCGCGCCTTGAACCATAAATATGGCGAGTACTTGGTGATCGCTCATGCCCTGTGTTTTTAAGATGGCCACTTCCGACTGTTTTTCCATCACCACCATAATAAGGGCTGAAATGATATTGAACGCCGCCACACCGACAATCAGACCTAGCATTAGCCCCATCATATTCTTTTCCATTTGAACCGCTTGGAAAAGCTCACCTCGTTGCTGACGCCAATCGCTCCAATGCCAGTTTTGGGGAAGTGCTTGTTTGGATAAATCCGCCACAACGAACGGGTCATCAAAAAAGAGACGCCATCCTGAAATCGTATCGGGTGAATATCGCTGTAACCTAGCCGCATCAGACAAATGCGTGACCATCAACTGTGCATCGACATCAGACCCAGTGTTAAAAAGCCCCGCGACAGTAAAATTACGTTGGCTTGGTATACGGCCAAAAGGCGTGTATTGACTCGCGCTTGTCACCATCAGTCGAACTTTGTCACCCGTTGAAACGTTGAGAGAACGGGCTAGGCTATGGCCAAGAAACACATGATACTCACCCTGTTTGAGATCGGACAACCGCCCTGCAATTAAGTGTTTTTCTATTGGGTCATTCTCTGCAGGCAAGATGCCCAGCATCATTCCTGCGGTCAATTGAGAGGCACTTTGGATAACTGCTTCACTACGAACAATCGGTTCAGGGGCTTTTTGATCAGACATTTGAGAAATAAAATCTGGAATATCAGTCGTATACTCCGTTTTATCATTATCTTGAGAAATGACCGCTTGAGGCAGTACCCCCAAAATGCGGCTTTTCAATTGCGCCTCAAACCCGTTCATAACCGAAAGAACCGTAATCAAAGACATAACACCAATAGTAATACCAGCTGTCGACATGTAAGAGACAAATCGACTGAATCTATCACCGGATCGTCCCCTGAGGTAACGCAGACCGATATAGAACGAAATGGGAAGAGTCATAGTTAAAACCAAGATAAATTGAACCACATACTTTAACGATTTACGTACTCAGGTTATAGCCCTAATTTGCTAAAAATAAGTTAATTGTACTCAATTACAGAGACATACCTTGATATGTTTGTAGCGATGGCGATAATCACAACTCAAGCATTACAAAATTCCTTCTATTGGCAATAATAAAAGGGGTGCGATCGGCAATAAAAGGAGCTCTACTATGTCAGATCAGGCGTTTTTTTCCGTTCAACATAAGATGACGGCGAACATCGAGCCATTATCGGCAGAATTTGTCTTCCCTTCTAATGACGTCTTCGAGGCCGAGATCCCGACTCCTTTTATTGTATCGAGTGAATTTAGCCAACTTGATAAGCTTAACGAGTCTGCACGAATCGAGCTGACGAACAGCGATTTCAAACATGTTGTGCAACTGTTAGACACACAAAATTCTAAGCTCAACTTGCTGCTGACGTTCATGCTTTCTCAACAAGACGATGAACAGTTTCGTAATACAACCCATTCATTTGGTGCGAGCGTCTTTTCTTATTACAGCAAAGCTAAACTGGCGGTGGGGACAAAAACGCGAGTCAAATTATTCTTAGATCACCCGCCTGCAGCCATTTATTGTTACGGCGAAATCAGCTCTGTAGAGCAACATGACTTAGGCTGGGATACGACTATCCAGTACACATTATTAAGAGACGCAGACGAAGACATACTGATTCGAGCCGCGCTCTACCAACAACAAAAACTCCTGCGTCAGCGCTCCCTTAATAGAGACAAATAAGTACCCTTTCATGACGATATCAAAACTTCTTTCTCTATCGACACCCAGCGGTGCGGGAGATAAAAAATTCATCGGTAACCTCAAAGGTTCTAGCCTCTCTCTGGCTATCGCCGAACTTGCCGACACCCATAAAAACCATACCTTGCTCGCTGTTGCCGATCCACAAACCGCATTAAAACTGCAGCAAGAGATCGAACAATTCACCGATCAAGAAGTGGCCTTATTCCCTGATTGGGAAACGCTGCCTTATGATAACTTTTCACCCCATCAAGAGATTATTTCCGATCGTATAGCACGGCTGTATCAATTGCCGTCTCTTACCTCAGGAATCACCATTGTTCCAACAAGTACCTTGCTACAAAAGCAGTCTCCTCGAGAGTTTTTGCTGCAGCACACCTTAATGGTGAAAACCGGTGATCTATTTTCTCTTGAAAAACTGCGCATTCAATTAGAGCAATCCGGCTATCGCCATGTCGATCAAGTGTTTGGGCCTGGTGAATATGCCAGCAGAGGCTCTATTCTCGATCTTTTCCCTATGGGCAGCAAAGACCCTTATCGGATCGATTTTTTTGATGATGAAATTGATACTATTCGTACCTTTGATCCCGAGAATCAGCGCTCTATCGAGGACATTCAGGAAATCCGATTGCTTCCAGCCCATGAGTTTCCGACATCAGAATCGGCAATTGAAGATTTCAGAATTCGCTGGCGTCAACGTTTCGATGCTCGAAGAGAGCCTGAATCTGTTTATATGCAGGTTACAAAAGGCACATGGCCTTCTGGTATCGAATATTGGCAACCCCTATTCTTCGATCACACTGAGAGCTTGTTTGACTATATAACCCCTGGCAGTCAATTAATTGTTGTCGGCGATATAGAGCCTGCGATTGATGCCTTCCTCACCGATGTAGAGCATCGCTATGAGCAACGAAAAATCGACCCACTTCGACCTTTGCTTCCACCGGGTGACTTGTGGTTGAAAAAAGACGAGTTGTTTCGCTTTTTTAAGCAGTTGCCTCAAACCTTACTGTCTATTAAAGATAATCCGGACAAATCAGGGCGAAGCAACCTCGCGGTGGAATCGTTACCGGACTTATCCGTACAACACAAGAATAAAGAACCTTTAGCCGCACTTCGCCAATTTTCAGAAACATTCCAAGGGAAGATCATTTTCTCTGTGGAGTCTGAAGGCCGAAGAGAAGCACTGCTTGAGTTACTGCAAGGGATCAAGTTACGACCTATTGAAGAAGATAGCTTCAGCAACGCAATCAAAAGCAGCAATAAGTTCACCCTTGTTCTAGGCGCATCCGAATATGGCTTCGTCGATACTGCATCGAATATCGCTTTCATTTGTGAGAGTGACTTGTTGGGTGACCGCGTTATTCAACGACGCAGAAAAGATCGAAAGACCACCAACAGTGACTCGGTCATTCGTAACCTTGCAGAGCTAAAAACCGGCCAACCTGTGGTGCATATTGATCATGGTATCGGTCGCTATATTGGCCTGCAAACACTCGAAGCGGGCGGCATGATCACCGAATACGTGACACTCGAGTATCAAAATGACGCCAAACTTTACGTTCCAGTAGCGTCATTAAACCTTATTGGTCGGTATTCAGGTGGGGCAGAAGAAAGCGCACCTTTGCACAAACTGGGTGGCGAGGCATGGCAAAAAGCTCGTAAACGCGCGGCAGAAAAAGTACGTGACGTTGCAGCAGAACTGCTCGATGTCTACGCTAAACGTGAACTCAAACCAGGCTACAAGTTTGTCCTCGATCGCGGTCAATACGCTACCTTCAAATCTGGGTTCCCATTTGAAGAAACCGATGACCAAGCCACAGCAATTAATGCCGTCATGTCCGACATGTGTCAAGCCAAAGCAATGGATCGACTCGTCTGTGGTGATGTAGGCTTTGGTAAAACAGAAGTAGCAATGCGCGCAGCGTTTGTCAGTACAGACAATGGCAAGCAAGTCGCGGTGCTGGTACCAACGACACTACTTGCTCAACAGCACTTTGAAAACTTTCGTGACCGATTTGCTAACCTACCGATTCGAGTTGAAGTCCTGTCTCGATTTAAATCAGCGAAAGAGCAAAAAGCGATCATGCAAGATGTAACCGACGGAAAGGTCGATATTCTCGTCGGCACTCACAAATTGCTCTCAAGTGATCTTAAGTTCAATGACCTTGGCCTTCTCATCGTCGATGAGGAACACCGTTTTGGTGTCAGGCAAAAAGAGAAAGTCAAAGCAATGAGGGCGGATGTAGACATTTTAACCCTCACTGCCACCCCGATTCCTAGAACACTCAATATGGCAATGAGTGGCATGCGTGATTTGTCCATTATTGCTACTCCCCCCGCCAGAAGATTAGCCATAAAAACCTTTGTTCGAGAAAATGATGATGGCGTTGTTCGTGAGGCGATTCTTCGAGAAATCATGCGTGGCGGGCAAGTTTACTTCCTACACAACCAAGTCGACACCATCGATAAAGTCGCAGAGAATTTAGCCAAACTGGTTCCAGAGGCTCGAATTACCACCGCTCACGGTCAAATGCGAGAGCGAGAACTGGAAAAAGTCATGAACGACTTCTACCACCAGCGCTTCAATTTATTGGTGTGTACTACCATTATTGAAACCGGTATTGATGTCCCGACCGCCAACACCATCATCATGGATCGTGCCGACAATCTCGGGCTCGCGCAGCTTCACCAATTGCGTGGGCGCGTAGGACGTTCGCATCACCAAGCTTACGCCTATCTCCTTACTCCTCATCCAAAAGCAATGAGTAAAGACGCCATCAAACGTCTAGATGCCATCGCATCACTGGAAGATTTAGGGGCAGGCTTCACCCTAGCCACTCACGACCTTGAAATTCGGGGGGCGGGTGAACTGTTAGGTGATGAGCAGAGTGGTCAAATCCAGTCGGTTGGGTTCAACCTCTATATGGAAATGCTAGAGCAAGCCGTCGAAGCGCTGAAAGAGGGGAAAGAACCCTCTTTAGAAGAGCTACTAAGGGACCAAACAGAAGTCGAAATGCGGCTACCGGCCTTGCTTCCCGATGACTATATCCCGGATGTGAATACTCGCCTATCGATGTATAAGCAAATTGCCAGCGTCAGTAATGTGGATGAGCTAGCGGAATTGAAAGTAGAACTTATCGATCGCTTTGGCACATTGCCAGACGCTACGAAAAACCTGCTCTCAATTGCAGAACTTAAGCTTGATGCTGCCGCGATAAAAGTGAAGAAAATCGAAGCGCACGAGAAAGGGGGATACATTGAGTTCTATCCCGATGCTGACATTAATCCGATGTTTTTGGTTAAACTATTACAAGCTCAGCCACAAAAATTTGCTATGGAAGGCCCAACTAAGCTTAAGTTTACGGTACCATTGGTAGATAGGCGTAAACGGGTGAGCTTTGTTGTGGACATGCTGTCTGAATTTCAGCAGAACGTTCTTCCTAAAGTATAAGTAGCCTTTGATTATTTAAAATTAGTTATTGTGACTAATTGATGGAGTTAAAATGAAAAAACTGATCCCACTGCTGCTCTTTTTGGTTTCGATGCCGACATTGGCTGAGAGACAATTTGATATAGAAGTGATCATTTTTAAACGTGCTGTCGATGCCGAAAAAACCAGCGAGTCTTGGCCAGTATCGTTACCTGAGCTTGACCTCAGTAGAGCAGGTAAGTTTTCCGATTCAGAGTTTCGTGATATCAAAAAGGTATCCATGCTTCCTTACGGTGAATATCATCTGACTGATCAAGTTCAGTCATTAAAAAAGCATGCCGGATTCGACGTTCTTTTGCATAAAGCATGGCGACAAGGCGATCAAGGTCGAGGTTCAGCTCCGGTGTTTCATATTCAAGCGGGTAGCGACTATGCCACCAGCTTTAACCCAGATGGCTCTGAAAAGATTGCGTTTAGTGAAGTCTCACCCGTAGAAGGTGTTATTGAAGAAAGCTTTGATCGCCCTTTGTACGAACTGGAAGGTAAACTTCAAATTTATGTTCAGCATTATCTCTATGCGGAAACACAATTGGATCTCAAAAGCCCAAGCATTAGAAAAGTGGCGTTTGAAGAGACACAGCTTGACGACGACTTTGATGTACAGCAACTCGAGCAGAATCAGCCCGAGTCAGGGCTAGTGATCTCCGACACTGGAAAAGCGACGGTTTTGGCTGGAAATATGGAAAATGTCTCCCCAACCATCACCACCGAACAGTATTTAAAGAGTTACAGAATGGACCAAAAGCGTCGTATGCGCAGCACTGAAACACACTACTTAGACCACCCATTGTTGGGTATTGTCATTCAAGTCCGTCGTGTCGAGAAAGGTTAATTAATCACGCCCTCTAACGAGGGCGTTATTCTAACTTAAGCAAGCAGTAGTGACCTCATGACCCCTCAATTCTCCCTCTCTTCTCAACGCCTGACATTGCGATTGATTCAACCCGCCGAAGCGGAGCAGTTTATGCTTTGCGTTGGTCGTTCAAACTCGCTTCACCAGTGGGTTGACTGGTGCCATCGACACTTTTCATTACAAGAAAGTGAGCGCTTTCTACTCGCTACTCGTCTTAATTGGGTAAGAGGTGATGCCTATGGGTTTGGGCTATTTCGTCATACCGATGGGGTGTTGATTGGCATGGTTGCGGTGAATGAACTTTATCATACTTACAATATGGCCAGTATTGGCTATTGGGTTGCCGACGAACATCAAGGTAAAGGTTATGCCAAAGAAGGAATACAAACCGTGCTTGATTTTTGCTTCGACATATTAAAGATTTCTCGTGTGGAAATTGTTTGTGATCCCAGCAACAAACCTAGTCATTCTGTGGCACAACGCTGCGGCGCAAAACAGGAAACCCTAGCGCGGAATCGTTTTATCTTTGATGGTGAGCCCAGAGACGGCTTGGTGTTTTCAATCATACCAAAAGACATAAATAAGTAGCGACTCATACAAATAACCAAGCTCTAAAGACAAAAAAAGAAGAGCGAACATGCTCTTCTTTTTATTGCGTTCAATCACTCAAGAAATTAGTGAAGTTTTAAGTTTGGTCTTAACACACGGTTAATTCGACCCACTAACATCATTAGCCCTGTTTTGATCGCGCCATGTAACGCCATTTGGTGCATACGATACAGCGAAATATAGACCACTCGAGCAATACGTCCCTCGACCATCATAGAGCCTTTGGTTAAGTTCCCCATCAAGCTACCCACGGTCGAGAAGCGGCTCAGTGAAACTAATGAACCATGATCTTTGTAGACATAAGGTTTAAGCGGTTTGTTAGCGAGCAGAGCAACAATGTTCTTGTACACATGGCTAGACATTTGATGTGCAGCTTGCGCTCTAGGTGGAACAAATGAACCATCTTCTTGTGTGCACTGGGCCAAATCACCAATCGCAAAAACTGTTTCATCACGTGTCGTTTGAAGCGTATCAGTCACCACCAATTGATTGATGCGGTTAGTTTCAAGGCCCGCGATGTCTTTCATAAAGTCAGGCGCTTTAATCCCTGCCGCCCAAACCATTATCTTGGCTTTAATTTTGTCGCCATCTTTCGTCACTAGGCCATCTGATTCGGCTTTCGTGACCATAGTCGTTGTACGTACATTCACGCCAAGTTTAGTCAGTTCCAAGTGAGCAGCACTTGATATACGTGGTGGTAAAGCCGGAAGTATACGCTCCCCTGCTTCGACCAAGTTCACGTTAAGCTTGCTAGAATCTAGATCACCAAATCCGTAAGTACGAAGTTCTTTAACCGCATTGTGAAGTTCAGCAGACAGCTCAACCCCCGTCGCACCTGCACCAACAATCGCAATATCGACGCAACCATTACCATTATTGGCATGAAGCTTCAAAAATTCGTTGTTCATTTCAGTACGAAAGCGATGCGCCTGTTCAGGACTGTCTAGGAAAATACAGTGGTCACGTACTCCAGGGGTGTTGAAATCATTTGACGTTGAACCGATGGCTAAAACAAGGATGTCGTATTGAAGCTGACGACTTGGCATCAAAAGCTCACCCTGCTCATCCTTCAATTCACTTAAAGTAATGCTTTTCGACTCACGATCAATGCTCTCTAAGCTGCCCATCTGAAAATCAAAACAGTGGTTTTTAGCATGGGCGCGATAGCTAAGCGCATCAACACCTGCATCGAGAGATCCGGTTGCCACTTCATGCAATAAGGGTTTCCAGAGGTGACTGGCTTTACGATCAACGAGTGTAACTTTGGCTGTTCTTTTCTTCCCCAGTGTCCTACCGAGCTTAGTGGCTAATTCAAGGCCACCCGCACCACCACCGACGACAATAATATGTGCCATAACAACATTCCTTAATTATGAAAAATACTTCGCTTACCCTGAAATCCTCAAAGTAAAAAATTCGTTCGTGTAGGGTCTGAATCGTTACAAACAACGTTAATTGGGCTTGGTCACGCATAGCGCGAAAGGAAGCAGAGGCTTCTTTAAACTTTTATTGATATTTATCAAATAATTTTTATAAGTGCTATTATATAGATGAAAATCAGGATGGCAACTGAGAAATAGAGCAATGCTGAACGAAGAAAAACGCCATGCGAGTGCACAGCGTTATTGTGGGATGACCTGCAACGACATAATACCCATTAAATAATCTTTCAAAGTATTAATTAACTGTCTTTGAACGTCTTCATTGCTTGAAGGTGCTGAGATATCTTAGCAAATTTATGGCTTTGATTTTCGTCCCAAATAATATCGTAAAACTCTTCAAGCTCTTGAGCGGTTTGCTTATTGTCGTGTATCTCATCGCTAGTCGATAGAATCACTAAACAGCGACCTTTATTCTTCAGACGATATTTCTCAATACACTTCGTCGCAATGTCTTCATATTCTTCTGGACGGTCAATTCTACCGACCATGTTTCGCTCTGGGTGTAAGTTAGGGTTAAAAATAACCTGTTTAATACCACACAAGAATCCGATTCGTTCTGCCCAAAACCCGCCTAAGCCAACACCACAAATAAACGTTTTTTCATCTTTAGCTTGCTCGATGACTTTATGCACTTCTTTAAGTAGATGCTGCATGTCATGTTTCGGGTGGAGCGTGCTGTAGTTAATGAATCGGACATCCTCGTCAATAAACTGAAGCTGCAATATTTTCTCGTGATTCCCAGGGCTTGTAGAATCAAATCCATGTAAATATATAATCATAATAACGTTCCCCGTTTTTTCTCAATCTACCACGAAAAGTATGGTTTTAAAGGCTTCCACTTAGAATTACTCTATTCAAACGATAAAACAGTGATCTTGACGCAAGTCTGCATAATAATTCATCAAAAATTCACGCTGTAAATCGGCATATTCAAATATTAAGCGGTTATTTAACGTGAGTGACGCTACCACCATGGAATGCGGCTATCAGAGATTGAGATTCGATTAAGAATTGATCGTCTCCCCAAAGCTGATAAGCCAGTTGATACCATAACATCGACATCATTTGAATGCGTGGCAGCCAAGCTAGAACACCTTCGACCCAGTCATCCACTCCCTCGATTTCTCGTAACTGGCAGTATCGATATACCGATTCTAAAGGTTGCTGCTGGGCCACATGAATACTCAATGTCAGGTCTAGTCTAGGGTCCGCGATCGATGCGTACTCCCAGTCAATAACCCGATGGTTCGACTCTGTCTTGACCATATTGTAACCAGCCAAATCGAAATGGCATAATGCCGTACCCACATCGGGCAAACTCGGCGCACTTCTATAACGTTGATACAGGGACTTGAGATCTTCATTCTTATATTTTTCTGCAATCTGCAACCAATAATGATCGACTCTAGCGGTAAAACTGAATGGCGCAACGGGAGCACGCGACGTATCAAGTGAATGAATCGCCACCATGGTTTTCAATAATGAGTCAAAATTCAAGCCAGAGGCGAGCGATTCACCCTCAATCCACTCGACCAGCAAACCATGTTCATTAACAAAAATTGCTTTAGGGCCAAGACGAGAAGATTCAATGGATGAGAGGAGCTGATATTCTTGAATACGAGAAATAGCAAAGGCGGTGGTAATGGGGGTAATTGGTCGCCAAACATAGCAATCGTTGTTGGGCAACACCACTTTCCAACAACGATTGGTTAACCCCCCGGTTAATGTTTGCGCATAGATAGGGCAGCAATTAAAGAAGTGATCTAACGATTGTAGCGACACGTCTAACAGACAAGCTTCTTGCCACGACATTCTGGCCATAGTTCACCTCTTTAATTTGTTCGATCACATACCTAGAAAGCTCTTAGATTCCTGTTTGCGAATCTCAGTTTCATCAGCCCACTCAATTAGGCCAGTTTCTAAATCCATGAGTCGCATGGTCATTTTGTAGTAAACGTCTTTATCACTGCCCGCATTTTTTACGATACTTGAGAGGTTACCGTAAAGCATATATTGAGCGCCGACCATTTTACCAAATTGAATAGCCGTGCTTTGATTCACTAGCTCATCATTGTTCTGAAAGTTTAATTGATCTCGAACCGACTCAACGCGGTCCATATCGACAAAGCGGAACTTACCAGAGTTCAGCATTTTGGTGCTGATCGAATCGGTAATCGATTCAGTATCAATATGTTCTGTTGTTTTGTTTTTGATTCGTTCAACAAAAACGATTGGGCGCGAATCTTGAGTAATGACAGCCACAGAGCCTGACATCATCATACTATCGATCATTTCACCTGCGATGGTTTGCAGATCAGTAGACCCAAAATCAACCGTCGTCGTTTCGACCGCTTGTGAATCGCCGTAACTCACTTTGTTTGAACAGCCACCTAGAATAACCGCTAAACCTAGCAGTACTATGACACTTTTTTTCATGTTGATTCCTTTTCCTCGGTAATGAGAAGGTTTATAACTTACAAAAACAATCCGCACCTAACGCGACATTGCTCTCATTCATTTTGAAATGTATCTGATGCCGTACAGTTAATTGTCTAACTCACGAATTTGTACTCGAAACTGTGTCCCATTAGGATTGATTGACACTTCTGATAATGCGATTGACTCAAACCCTCGCACGATTGCTTTACGCCATGGTGAAAGCTTGGTATTAACTTCTAAACCTTCGTCGTCATACCAGTAGAATCGATACTGCACGTGCTGATCACCGGTATAATTGCTGGTGACCCTTACAACACCTCGTGCACGACCGTCCACTTCTGTTGTCGCGATATCATCAATAACTAAACGCGTACCTAGGACATTATCACCAAAAATGACGTTTTGAGTTGCCCCATCGACCCTAAGTCCTGCAGTATTGTCTGCACAGCCACTGATGAACAATGTCGCGCAGAAAACCAAAAACCAATGTTTCATGACCATCTGTTTCATTACAATCTCCCTAATTGTTTATGCCATACCGTGGCAGCCTCGCCTTGACGTGATACCCAAACCAAAGCTGTTCGACCTGCCTCCAGGTTAAACTTATACTCAATACCACTGACATCAACCACTTGTTCGCCAGCGCTGACAATTTCACTGCTCGATACTATTTCACCAGGGAGCGTTTGCCAGCTTCTTGTATCCGGTTGCTCCGTCAGTGTATTCCAAACATTAAAGAGTAGGTTAACGACATCATCTTCTTGTGCTGCCTCTTTACGTAGCTGATCTTTCGCATACACTCTGAGCGCTTGGCGAATAATCATCGACGGCATTTTTTCAGAGAGATCTCTTTGAGCCATCAAATTAACATCAGCCAATTGATGCTCGGATACGTCTTTGCCATTTAATGTAATCGAACTAAAACGTTGTGAAACATCATTCTCATAATATGGCAGCGCTAAAGAGTACAAAGCTCCGTTACCACGACTGTCATAAATAGGTAAAGTTTGCTTCCAACTTTGCAGTGCTTTAACGACACCTTGTTCTTGCAATACGATGACCCGTGCTTGATCCGCATTGAGTGTGGCTTGCACCCCGTAGGTTTCTTCTAACTGTGCAAGATCACTTCCCATACCCAGCCGCTTTGCTAAGCGAATCGTTGCATCGACGACTTGAGGGTTATCTGGCATCACTGCTAAAGCCCTTCTATAGTCTACATACGCACTGTTATATTCTCGAGAAGTTTCATACAGTAATCCAGACAAGTAGAGCAAATAACCATTTTGCACCGCTTGTAATGTCTCACCCGCATCAGGGTAATTTGACAACACGCTACCTAAATTAGGAGACAACCCTTGAGATTCAATCGAACTTTGTGCGGATTCAAGCTCTGATTGGCGATCTTGTCGAGCTTTTTCTTGAACCTGATTTGCACGGCGCATCTCAATCACAGCGCCTTCAAGATCATTCTCTTTAAGGTAGTTTAAACCTAGGTACAAATGCAAAAACCCAAGCTCATAGTCCGCAGGATAATAGCTTTTTAGGTTATCATTGATGGCGATGGAAGCCACACTGTTGGCCGTCTCGGTGACTGATATTGTCGCTTTATCTTGTTGAATGCGTACTGCATTATCTCCTGCCGTAAGACTGGCTTGGCTCTGCGGGTAATTTTCAGCTAAGAAATAGATTCGACCTTTTTCAAAATTATCCAGTACATCCCCGGCGACAAATTCAGCCAGACTTTGCTCTGCTTTATCATATTGACCGCTCTTCACGGCCTGATACGTCACATTGTGTTGCGCACTGTAGTGACTAAACAAATTACCGGCCGACATATTCGCACAAGCTGTCAAAACCACGGTAAAAGTAGAGACAAGAATAAGCTTGAACACTCGTTTCACAAAAGACTCCCAAATCATGTGCTGAGTTTTGTCACGCATTAGAGCGCGATACTGCGCGAGTTTATACTGAACGCACGATACATACAAAAACATGCATATAAAAACATGCATATAAAGCTCGACCTATGACGCTAATGCATAGCCGTGAACATAGCCACAGGTATGAACAATGACTAAAGATGGCCCATTCGGCTAATTAACCAGAATCGGGCCTAGCGCTCGCCCGCCGACTAAGTGCATATGGATATGGTAAACCTCTTGGCCTCCATAAGAGTTACAATTCATAATAAGGCGGTAACCGTCTTGATCTATCCCTTCTTCTTTAGCCAGTTTTTTTGCAACAGTAAACAAACGGCCCATAACGAGTTCATCTTCTGCCTCAATATCATTTACCGTCGGAATGAGCTTATTCGGAACAATCAAAACATGGATTGGCGCTCTAGGGTTAATGTCTCTAAATGCTGTAACCAACTCGTCCTGATAAACGATGTCTGCAGGAATTTCTTTATCAATGATCTTTCTAAAAATGGTTTCTTCAGCCATTAGGCACTCCAATTGCAAGTATGTTATTGATTACTAATATAAAGTGGGAAAATTGCCTTTCAGTATGAGCCAAGCACGTAAAAAGCTCAATAAAAACTCCAATTCCCAAAAATGAAATTGACTTAACAAATATGACAAAGAATTTGACTCCAAATCTATTTTTGTCTTGTCTATCAATAAATGTACACCTTATCCTCCATACAATAATGACTATTTTGTTAGTCTTTTTTGGCCTTTGGTCATTTTTATTATTTTGGAGAGAAGCATGAAAGGATCGGTCATTAGGCGTATGTATGGTGGATTTACCCTCATCATTATCATGTTTGCCGTTATTACAGTATTAATGCTGAATGGCATGAGCCAAATCCACACAAACTTTGAATCGGTATCTAAAGTGTCTCTACCTTTGGTATCGACATCCAACCAAACAGCGGTGCAACTGCTCTCTGCTGATAAGTCGTTTAAAGACTTTCTAACCACCCAAAATACCGATCGTATGGCAGCAATGCGCGAAGAGTTTGGCCTGGCGAAAGAGCGTTTTTCTGCAACACTCATGCAACTGCAAGAAGCCAGTGCCAACCAAAGCACGCTCGCCGATAGCATTGAACAGCTAAAAGCGATGGAAGAACGCTATTTCTCTGAAGCAGCAGAAGCCATGGACAACTATGAAGCCATGTTTGCAGCACAAGCTCAAGTACAGCAATCAACACGTCAGTTCCAACGTCTTCATTCTGAACTCAGCGCAGGAATGAAAGAGTACGTTGATGATCAAAGCAGTATTTCTGTCAAAGTCATGGCAAAAAGCTACTTCATCAAATTGAAAGACGCTGAAGTCATTACCTCTGATGCGCTTGCAAGCTCAGATGTAGAGTTTGTGAATAAAGCCGTCAATAAAAATAAGAAAGCGGTCACTCACTTAAACTACGCATTTCGCGGGCTAACTACACAGTTGCCGGAACTTAAAAAAGCCTTCCAAGAGTCGGTTGATAATTTCAGCCGTGATGTCGGTAAGAAAGGTGGAGTATTAGATCAGCATAATAGCTATTTGCTCGCCAAAGCGGCTCTTTATGACAACATAGGTAACCTCGCGATTGAGGTCGATAATGCCATGGCTATTTTGGATACATTCAATGGTGTTGCCTCTGACAAGTTAAACGCATCATTAACAGAAGCGGGCGATGTTTATGACCAAGGTGTCATCAAAGCGGTGATCATTTGCGCTATTGTGGTTATTTTTGCAACCGCTATCGGGTACCACATTGCCCAAAGTGTTCGAGAGCCACTGACTCGTATTTTAAAGACGCTTGAAAGCTTGACCGAAGGTGACATGACGCAACGCATTGATATTCGATACAACAATGAATTCAGCCGAGTGAGTGGTCATATCAACTCGTTGGCGGATAACCTCCACAATGTCCTTGTTGAATTGAATGATGCGTCTGACAACCTAACCAGTACCGCCAATACAAACCAAGCAACCTCTAGTCACGCTCAGGGGCAATTAAGCTCACAGCGTGAACAAACCTCTAACGTTGCAACAGCAATGACAGAGATGGCGCACTCGGTACAAGAAGTCGCACAAAGCGCACAGAGTTCTCAGAAAATGGTTCAGCAAGTGGAAACCGCGTCAGACTCTGGCAGACAAATCATGAGCACCAATATATCAACCATCAATCAATTAGAATCTCGTCTCAATGAGTCGGTTGATGCCGTGGGTGAATTACAGAAAATGAGCAGTCAAATCGGTTCTATTTTGGATGTTATTCGCAATATCGCTGAGCAAACCAATCTTCTTGCATTGAACGCGGCAATCGAAGCCGCTCGAGCCGGGGAGCAAGGC
>NZ_AJYQ02000072.1:0-694 GCF_000287055.2 Vibrio genomosp. F10 str. ZF-129
GCGTTAAGTGGTGAGCAACGCAGACCACCCTACCTAAACCATTGTGTCGTAAACACTAAAGCTGATTCAAACTAAAAATGCCATGCGTTGGGAATCCGCCTTAAACGCTTTGTTAGCTAAAGATGTCGGGGTAATATTTAGGACATACATAATGTTTAATATCTCTTGGTGGGTCTACTATATGCTGCTTTAATTCACCCAGTTTTCTTTCCAACTTTTCGGCACACTCTATATCCTCAGTTGTGACGGTATATTTGTCTTGATGATTTAGCGATATCTTAATAATTTCTCGTTCGCAACTTATATGTACTTTTATCCCGTCTATATTGCAATAACTAGGTTGCTCGACCCATTTTGTTCCAGATATCAACGATGGGAATGAGCAATACTCTTCATAAGTATAACTAGTGCTAGGTGTTGGTTGCTTTGGTTTATCAGAATAAACGGTCGGTTCAATGCCCAGATATCTAAGTATATCCACTAGCATTTTCGTAGAGTCATACTTGAGAGCAACATCAAGAGAATCTCCATCGTTTGCATGACCACCATATGCTCTACGATAGCGAAAGAACTGCAATCGTGACGCCCAATCCTTAAGTTCACTTTCAGAGTGCTCTGCGAATAAGTAGTGAATCCAGTAATCCATTGTAATCCTCGTTTCAGCTAACGCCCAATTAAGTGGTGAACAACGCAC
>NZ_AJYQ02000072.1:704-1958 GCF_000287055.2 Vibrio genomosp. F10 str. ZF-129
TGAACAATCAGCTAAAACTTGTCTCATAACAACACCAATTAAGTATTTAAATAAGTGCTTATTTTAGGCCTTATTTTCAGTCTTGGCCAGAAGTTTTTGATTGCAGCATAACGCCCAATTAAGTGGTGAACAACGCACTGACCAAGCCGCTGCATTGCACCGTAAAACACTTTACCTAACGCATAGTAAAACTGCCACGCGTTGAGAATCCACTTGAATTGTTTGTTATGCGAATTTGGTGGCTATTAAAGAAAAACTAATAAACAAACTAAAACAATAAGCACGATTGTAAGTACAAAGACAGGTCTATTTTCCTTGTACTTCCAAGAATACCAAGGGGGCTGATCCTTGGCATATGCACCTAGTAATGAAGCATTCAGTGAGTACTCAACCAATTTTCGGTGCTGATGATCTTTAGGTATTTTTGATAGTATCTCTAAGTCGTCTTTTATATCGTCTTTCCAGCGTTTAAGTGGATCTTGCTTAATAAGATTTGCAAAACCAACAAGAATTACAACTATCAAGCTGAGTAGCTTTAACAAAGTTTCATCTATTAGCATACCAACTGCCTTTCATCGTATTCGCATAACGCCGCATTAAGGTGTGAGCGGTGCTTGGCTATACTTGAGCGAAGCGAAACTGCCAAGCGTTGCGAATCACTCTTAAATGCTTTGTTAGGGCACAGTTCTCAAAGATCGCCACCTTACTAACCAGCCCTTTGAATTTACACGATTTTCAAACGTTTCTCGTGACCTTTTAGGATTATGTGTGACACAGTAACCAAATAAGGATTCGTACCCAAAAGCTGCAATACATTCATAGCTACCAGGTGCGACTTGTTGAATGGCAACAGCTGTCTCTAGTTCTGGCCAATAACTCATAGCATCAAGGGAGCTTGTGTAAGGTAAATCGCCATTTCGAGTATGCATGAGTGCTTGGTTACGAACTTGCCAGTTAATTTCTGGCATTAGCTGCTTGAGCTGAGATTCATACTGTAAATATGCTTTAGGGTCGTTCTCGTCAGTAGCAAAGTAAATAACATCCGCATCGTTCAATGGTGTCGCTACATCAAAACCATGCAGTGCATCCCAGACAAGATTACGAACGAAACCAGCTGCAATATAGCATTGAGGCAAGCCCAATTTAGAGACATACTCTAAGGCTTTGACTCTAACTGGATCTTGTTTGATTAATTCTACGATTTTGTCCATTTCCGCCCTGTGCCCTAACGAATGATATGGACTCCCTCTACCT
>NZ_AJYQ02000072.1:1968-3494 GCF_000287055.2 Vibrio genomosp. F10 str. ZF-129
AATCCCATATGCACATATTGCTCGGACAGAAAGCGATGCTCGAGACAACAACAGAAGCTATCCTCACCTCAAAACCTTTCAATGTAATAGGCCGCCTAACGAATGATATGGACTCCCTCTACCTGACACTCTGCGTGCCATACTTACTTAGTACACGCTGAAGAACTGGAGGTTACTATGTCCACCATTCAAACTATTGGCGTTGACCTCGCCAAGAATGTATTCAGTATTCACGGCGTTGATGCATATGGCAAGTGCGTCCTACGCAAAACTGTCAAAAGAAACAAACTCTTAGACACATTCGCGAAGTTACCTCCCTGCCTCATCGGTATGGAGGCGTGCTCTGGTGCACACCACTGGGCGAGAGAGCTACTGAAACTAGGTCATAACCCGAAAATTATGGCGTCCAAATTCGTTATTCCATATCGACAAAATGAGAAGAACGATGCCAATGACGCAGAGGCCATCTGTGAAGCGGTATCTAGACCCAAAACACGATTTGTCTCTATAAAAAGTGAAGAGCAACAAGCTGTGCTTTGCCTCCACCGTATTCGACAGGGGCTAATTAAAACAAGAACGGCGACTATTAACCAGCTCAGAGGTTTGCTTTCCGAATTTGGTATTGTGATGCCTCAGGGGCGCTACTCGGCTCAAAACACTATTGGTAGTGTCCTTGAAGATGCAGAAAATGGTTTGCCTATACTCGCTCGAGAGCTACTTCAAGATCTATCGAACAAGATTCAACACCTTAACCTAGAAGTATTGCACTATGATCGTAGAGTCTCTGCTTTAGTTCGTGAGATGGCTTCAGCCAAAGCCCTCATGGATATTCCAGGTGTCGGTGAACACAGTGCAAGTGCCATTGTCGCGACCGTCAATGACGCCAAACAATTTGGATCTAGCCGCCAATTTGCCGCTTGGATAGGGTTGGTTCCAAGACAATACTCAACAGGTGGTCATGTTCATCTTGGTCGCATCAGCAAAAGAGGCGAAAAACATATTCGCACTCTACTTATTCATGGCGCAAGAGCCGTTATTGCACGATGTAAAGAGAAAACCGATCGCAACAGTATTTGGTTAAATCAACTCGTTGAACGACGAGGTTATAAACGAGCAGCTGTCGCCCTAGCAGCAAAAAACGCTCGTATAATATGGGCATTATTAACAACAGGAAAAGAGTACAAGATTAACTATGTAAACGGTTAACACTCACCGAGTCAAAGCAATAGCAAATGATGACAATACGACCAGACCGAGATGCTTAAACCTGTTTAATTGGGAAGTAATAAATACTGTTTAACGAATGAGGCTGGCATCAAGCGAATATCATCAAGGTGACGGAACGATTCCGATTAAACACCGAATGTAGAGCTGCTGTCCGATCCACTGTTGTCAGCGGGAGCTATTGTTGACAAAAGAGGGAGTCCATGTAGCCCTGTTAAGGTGTGAGCAACGCAATACCAAAGCCGCTGCATACCACCTTAAACACTAAACGTAACGCATAGTAAAAATGCCACGCGTTGCGA
>NZ_AJYQ02000072.1:3504-4370 GCF_000287055.2 Vibrio genomosp. F10 str. ZF-129
GGTGAGCAACGCAATACCAAAGCCGCCGCATACCACCTTAATCACTTAAACCAACGCATAGTAAAAATGCCACGCGTTGCGAATCCCTCTTGAACAGTTTGTTAGGCGATTTTTCAATGAACGGTATCTCTTACGATGAACTCGTAAAATTTAACGCCTTTGTCGTTTATAAATGCTCCACCTAAGTCGCCAGTGTATGCTCCCCCAGATGGCAACCGTAACAGACCAGACATTGCCAATGACTGAAAGTCAATTTTAGCTCCTTCAGCCCAAACACTTCGCCTTTCTTCTTCTGAAGAAGCCGCATCCATACGTGTCTTGTAATCGTAAAACTCTTTGAGTGTTTCCAAACCTTCAAATGGATGGATTTGCTCGATACTAAACAATAGCGAGTTATATTCACGGACGGTAAATCTATTGAACTTAAAAGTTTCAACAAACAACCTTCCCAATAACTTCGCTTTCATTTCGTTGTGGTAACGATCAATATAAACCATCGTATTTTCAATTATTTCATCAGTTACCGATGAGACATCCACAGCATCGCAAAGTAAAGCCACATCGTTTTCAGTGAAGCTTTCAAGGTTCACTTGCCCAATGAAACTTGAGAACTTTTTCATAAAAGCGGCGCTTTGAATGGAATTTTTTACGCTGATTGAAGTACAAACCCATTTAATAATTGGAATCTCTCTGAGAAGCTCTTGGTCTTTTGCAACAGTTTCAAGAACATTGTCGAGACTCATTTCAGATATATCAGCCCAAAATTCTTTTGTATCGTTTGATACTAACCGTGAAACAAGACTGTTATTTTTCTTATTACTCATAACTTACCCAATCGCCTAACGCCCAATTAAGTAGTGAGCAAC
>NZ_AJYQ02000072.1:4380-4561 GCF_000287055.2 Vibrio genomosp. F10 str. ZF-129
ATGGCAGAACCATCAGCTTCATTTAGCAAAGCGGTTGGATTTTTCTTTAACTCAGAAATACTTGCAGAACAATCAGCTAAAACCTGCCTCATAACACCACCAATTAAGCACTTAAATGAGTGTCAATTTTAGACCTTATTTTGAGCCTTGACCAGAAGTTTTTGATTGCAGCATAACGCCC
>NZ_AJYQ02000072.1:4571-6763 GCF_000287055.2 Vibrio genomosp. F10 str. ZF-129
AAAAACGATATTCGCGACAACAACAGAAACTACCGTCACCTCAAAACCTTTCAACGTAATAGGCCGCCTAACGCCCAATTAAGTAGTGAGCAACGCCACCACCAAACCTGAATCTTTGCCCCGTAATCACTAAAGCCAAACCAAAGCAAAACTGCCGAGCGTTGAGAATCTGCTTGAATTGTTTGTTAGGCGATTTTCTACGGACAGACGTCTGATACTTCACCTTCTTCACAAGGAAAACAGCTCAAGACTTCGTTACCTTCATAGATATAGCAAACTTCCCCTATTTCATCATTCACAATAAAAGAACGGTTCAATTCGGAAGAGAAGTAATGAGTGAACTCCATGCCTTGGTCTGTAAACCTGTGTCCAGAGGCGCTATCGTCCACAACCTGAAGTATCGAATCAACTGTTTGGAAGGATTCATAATATTCATCGTCTACCGACGCAATTACTGATGCCGGTAACATTGCAAGGAGTATTATCCTAGGTCCAAAAATGTTCATTTTAACTCCTGTCGCCTAACGCCGCATTAAGCGGACAAAAATAGTGGGTTAAAATGTGTAGCGAAGCGAAACGTAACCCACTGTTTTTATTCCGTTTAAATGCCTTGTTATAACTTTATTGTGTCAGAAGGATGATGTATCCCATCGTATATTTTTACTGGCTCGAGTTCATAAGGGTTTACACCTTCAAGGCAAGCCACATTAATTGCAAATTGATGTGGATTTGAGCGTCTTTGATGATGAGTATAAATACCGCAAGTTTTACAAAAATAGTGTTTTGCAGCCATTGTATTGAATTGATACAAGCTGAGATTATCTTCACCTTTAACAATTTTTAGATTCTCCAATAGAACAGAGGCTGCTATTGCGCCTCTTTTACGGCACATAGAACAAGAACACCGCCTTGGATCTTCCAACCCCTTGGGCATTTTCAACTCTAATTCAACTTTGCCACAATGACACGTAGCTTTATGTACTTGTTTAATATCCATATACATTCTCCATATTGTAGAAACTAGAAATTACGAATGAGTTATAACGCCTTGCTAAGGTGTGAGTAACGCAATACAAAAGCTACCGCACGGCGCCTTAATCACCCTAAGCCACTGCATAGTAAAAATGCCACGCGTTACGAATCACTCTTAAGCAATTTGTTAGTACATGCGCTACTTCTATTTATGCGCCCCAAGATATTGAAAAGTGGCATGATATGAAAGGCTTTGAACACTGAAGTGAGACGGGCAGCTACAAAACTTAAACTCGATTAAGAGACGAGAGTTGGCTAGAAGAAAAATGCACTGACCTGCCCTACTTTCACAGGCTTCAAATTAGAAAAGGATTCGATCCTCTAACTCCAACGGCAGCACCAAAGAAAGACAATTCTGACGTAGTAAAAACCAAGAAAATGAAGAAGCGCCAAAAAATAGGCTAAGAGTTAGAAGCCGTAAACGGTGAAATCAAAGCAAACACTCCGCATATAGTGCCACCGGAAAGAACGTGAAATGCACACACTCAAAGGTGTAAAGACGAACGCCAAAATAGATAAAAACCAAAGCTTATGACCTTTGATGCCAGACCCGTACTAACGCTTTGCTAAGTAGCAGCTAACGCACGACACTCAAGCAAAGCCACCGTAATCACTAAACTAGACCGAACCAAAAATGCCACACGTTAGCTGTCTGCTTGAGCATCTTGTTATGTGGCTTTCCCAACAGTATTGTCTGGCAACTGTGAATTTAAATTAAATATCAGAAACTCTTCCAACGCTGATGCTTCAAAGAATAGCTCTTTTGGGACAGCCCAAGTCACTATACTTGTAGGTTGCTGACTCCATGTATGACCACTTTTCGGAATAGCTGACTTTCGATCAGGGCTATACATAAAATAGCTACCAACTCTATAGCCTAAATCTTGAAGGGACGCTTTCCCAATATAAAGCACCTTGCCCCTAGAAAAAATTGCATATACTCCTCGTTCACCGCTGTTCGGCCATGTTTCCGGCCAATATAGCTTTGCATTGGGAACAATACTCTTATCTGAAAAAAGGCTATAAATCTCGCTTCTACGTATTGGAGGTAACTCTGCTCTCCGATATTCTAAGCTAAAACGTAAAACCAAATTATCAATGTCTTTCAACGATGCCATTAAATCTCCTGCCACATAACGCTCTGCTAAGCGGCAAATAAA
>NZ_AJYQ02000073.1 GCF_000287055.2 Vibrio genomosp. F10 str. ZF-129
CCTTAGGAAATTGCTGCTGAAATTGTTCGGAAAACGCCCAATGGCTTGTGGCACGTTTTCCATCGAGAACGCCAGCACATGCAAGTACATAAGACCCGAGGCAGAGTCCTACTAGTAGCTTACCTTTCCCATGATGCTCTATTAGCGCCTCTATAAGTCGCTCACTTGGCTCTGGCAGGTCATTTGGCCAGCTTGGAACAATCACAATATCCGCCTCTTTAATAGCGCTCAAATCTCTATCGATCACCACACCAAATCCTGAGCTTGTTTCCAATGGCGAGCTTTTTTCGCTACAGATTTTCAAGTCAAACCGAGGCGGCTGATCGAAAAAGATATCTTGAAACACCATACAGGGTACAGAGAGATGAAAAGCACTGATGCCTTCAAAGGCAATCAAAGTGATTTTGACTAACTCGGTTGATTTCTCCATATTTGTCTCGATTTGCGCGAATATTGACTTTCG
>NZ_AJYQ02000074.1 GCF_000287055.2 Vibrio genomosp. F10 str. ZF-129
AGTGGCTGATTTCAGAACTACATAGCCCAAGAATCACAGCGAGTCATAACGCCAAGCTAACCCGCACGAAACCTTGGTATATACTTTTGCGAAGCAAAAATGCCAAGCGTGAAGTGTCGGGTTGAGCGCCTTGTTATAACTTTTTAATTATGACAATGACTTTATTGTTGTACCACAGTTCTCACAAATAGCTTTCAATGGAGCTGTAGATTTACTAACGATTAGCGGCACCCCAGTGTTTTGGCATGAGCAGCAAGATAACACCTGAAAATGGTATGACTCCTTATCATTAATACTATCTATTTCACCACAAATGTATTCTATATCAGTTTTGAACCTGATTAGCTCAGTGTCACTCAAGGAAAAGTCCTCTTCATGTACGAGCTTATTTCTGATCGTTGCGACACTACGTATGTCTTTTACGAGAGACGCGGGAGTATAGCTTTCAATTGATGACACTTTCTCGTGTAAGCCTTTGCCAGTCGCTCCCTTCTTGGTTAACATGCCCTCTATCTTTTTAGAGCCGCTGATCACAATCTTATACTCTGAACCATCAGTTGATGTGCTAGCAATCCTATTTACCGTACTGGGCAATGAAGAATTCGTAGATTTCATCGCGTTATTTTTGAAAAAGTTATATTTATGAGTGTGGTAGCTCAATTTGTAGTAGAAAATAATAGACGCAATAATTAGGAACAAACCTGCCAACGGATTGGTAAATAATGCAGCTATGACAATCAAGACAAACAGACATTTCAATACAAAGTAAAGAGCACTTTCAAACGTGTAAAACATATAAATCATCCCTAATTTATTAATCACGATGTTACGATTTTTTTTAAATATTGAGCTGGGCAAAAAGTTATAACGCCTTGTTAACTAGTGACAAAACGTTGCCACTAAACCCTGTTTGACCACCTTAATCACAACAACTAGCCATTACGAAAATGCCGAGCGTTTTGGAATCCAGTTGAACAATTTGTTAGCCATTTGATGTCTCAACTTGCTGTTTGAATAATAAAAGCTCTTCATATAAGTAATGTGTCGATTGTTGCTGTGCTACTGTACTGAAAATAAAATCTGATTCATATGCAAAACCGAACATGAACCTCATTTTTAATGGTTTATTAAGCGTGATTTCTATGTAGTACCTATTTGAGCGATTGTATTTTTTTATTTCGATCGTCTTAATATAACTCCAAGGAACGATGTCACCATATTCTTTGTTTTTAACTTGACCAGATTTAATTCCTAGATCGTTTAGTTCGTAGTCTGAGCATGTAACTCGACGGACATTCTCGTAACACAGAAAAGACGCGACAGCTAAACAAAGCAATGAAAGAACCACATAACCATAAGCGAACTTTCCATCTACGAGTAAGTTTGCCGCCCAAGTAACGCACACTGCATAGAGTGACAGGAAGAATCCATTATTTAAGATCACTTTGAATTTTGATGCTTTCTTGACTAGCACTCTTTGATGCATATTCTTCCTTCCGATGGCTAACGCCTTACTAAGTGGCTGTTACCACTAAATTTACCGAGCATACCAGACTTAGAGCCGAGAGTGCCGAGCTTCTAACAGTCCACTTTAGTAATTTGTTAGGCTTTTTGCACCAAGTCCTCTTTATGTTTTAGCTCGGTATAAAGGGATTTGGAGTCCTTGAACCAAACAAGATCGTAGAACTCATTATTGATAAATCGAAGTTTTATCTTTGGCGTACCAAGAAAACTAGAATACTCGACCGATACAATCTCTTCGTTATTTCGCTTAAAGTTATAGCCAGAGTCCTGATGACAAAACTCTAATCCACTATTGTTTACAGTAACCATGTCACTTGCATGGTTGCATAAAGCATCCCCATAGTGACGTTCCGTGAACCTCAAGACACACATTGTTACTGCCCAAATGGCCACGCCTACAGTCAGAGAGTCGTTTACTATAAATATTGAAGGTTTGAAATATAAAGCTATTAGACTAGGAATAAGAAAACCATAGTTAAGCCTCTTTAGTATTTTTGTCCGCCGTTCCAAAAACTCTGTATCACATCTATATTGCATTTAATCATCACCAAAAGCCTAACGCCAAACTAACCCGCACTAGACCTTGGCATATAATTTTGCGAAGCAAAAGTGCCAAGCGTTACAGTGTCGGGTTTAGTGCCTTGTTAGCACTACTTACTCAATGGTACTAAAGTCTATCTCTTTCCCAACCTCAACACTTATGACTTGTGTAGATGCTATTAAATCATGTAGACAACGCTTATCTTTGCGGAAAATAAACAGAACATTAACCAACGGGATAAAGCCACCGATTAACGGTACGTAAGATAAAACCGCCATGGGAATTGAGCGTTTAACAAAAAGTTTAGGTAATCCTAATTTGTTTCCCTGCAAATCAACGACTGCGATGTCAAAAACATATTTACCTATTGTTTGTCCGCGTTTATGAAGCAAATATCCGTGACACAAAAGGTAAGCTGACCAAGAGTAAATCAATAACGCAAATGCTTCACTTGGGTAGATTATGTCGGTAGAAATAATTCTATCGCCAAAATCTGTATAGAAAAGAACAGGAACTAAAAATGCGATGGCAATTAGTATATCAATGAAAGCAGCCCAAAAACGTGACCACCGAGAAGCCAGAATACCGGCTGGTGTATACTTGATTACTTCTGACATCATTCCTCCATGAGATGAATTATTGTGTAGTGCTAACGCCTTACTAAGTGGCGCTGCCACT
>NZ_AJYQ02000075.1 GCF_000287055.2 Vibrio genomosp. F10 str. ZF-129
CTAACGCAGTATCAATACCCAACAAGTGCTACCCGAAAGGTTCGGCTAAATCACTTCTTAACAATCCAATCTTATCAATCGGCAGATTTGCTGCTCACCCTGAATCCAAAACATTTCATAATGAGCAAAGAGGCCACTGACGATATACCAACAGATGAGAAGGCCGACCAATAAAGCAAACGCAAAACCCAAGGAGAAAATATTCAACTGGGGCGCCGCACGAGTCATCACACCAAACGATAAATTGATGGTCAGCAAGGCGATAATGCCTGAGAGTGCCATGCTTAACGACACTTTAAACATGATACTTAACCATAGTGCAATTTCTCGATAATCGACGGTAGTGAGCGAACCCGAACCAATCGGCAAGCTTTTAAAACTAAACACCACCAGCTGGATCATTTTTAAATGACCGTCGGTTGAGAGGAAAAACATCGTTGCTAAAAACATGAATAACTGACCCAACAATGGGGTGCTTTGTCCGTTCGCGGGATCAACCATAGAAGCAAAACCCAAACTCGATTGCATACCCAATATTTGGCCGAGAATAATAAAGGTTTGGATCATAAACTGAGTAATGGTGCCCATCGCCACACCGATAATCACTTGCTCAAGCACGACGAGAAAACCTTGAAGCGAGAATAATTCAATTTCAGTAGGAACTTCCGGTATGGCTGGAGATACAGCGAAGGTGATCGCCAAACCTAGGTATAAACGAACGCGAGTAGGGACAAACCGAGCCCCAGTCACCGACATCACCATCAACATGGCTGCAATGCGGGTGTAAGGCCAAAAGTAGTTGGCAATAAATTCTAAGACCGTGCTGGTTGGATACTCCATAACAGGGCCTTAATAGAGGATCTGAGGCAGTCGTTCAATGATGCTAAAAAAGTATTCCATCATCGATTGCATCATCCAATGCCCAAACAACATCAGGGCAAGTAGCGTAACAATAAGACGAGGCAGAAAGCTCAATGTCTGTTCATTGATCGAGGTGGCAGCTTGAAACACCGCCACAACCAAACCAACCAATAAGCTTGGAATGATGATGGCACACACCAACATCAATACCATCCAGAGAGCATCTCTAAATATTTCAACAAACAGCTCAGGAGTCATTGTTATCTCCCGTCACACGACAAAACTACCGGCTAACGTGGACAGTATTAAATTCCACCCGTCAACCAGTACAAAAAGCATGAGCTTAAATGGCAGCGATACAATCATGGGAGAAAGCATCATCATACCCATTGCCATCAAAATAGACGCCACCACCAAATCAATAATTAAAAACGGCAAAAACAGCATGAAGCCGATCTGGAACGCGGTTTTTAACTCAGATGTAATAAAGGCGGGGATTAATACCGCCATTGACACTTCTTCAGGGCTCTGGGCGTCGGAACCTGCAATATTAACAAAGGTCTCCAGATCTTTAACCCGCGTTTGCTTAAGCATGAATGTTTTTAAGGGCTCTTGAGCGATGCTAAATGCGTCTTTGGCAAGAATTTGCTCACTTAAATATGGCTGAACCGCGTTTTCGTTAATCTCATTGATCACCGGCGACATGATGAAGAAGGTCAAAAAGATAGCGATACCGATGATCACTTGATTCGATGGCGTTTGTTGCAAACCCATTGCCTGCCGAAGAATCGACATGACCACCACAATACGTGTGAAAGAGGTCATTAAAATAACCATCGCAGGCAAAAAGCCCAGCATGGTCATCAACGCGAGTATTTGCAGGTTTAAGGAGTAATCTTCACCACCATTCGGGTTCGTCGTCATCGTGAAAGCTGGAATCCCACCGCCACCACTCACGCTGCCCGATGCCGTCGTTCTCGATGCGCCTTGGTCTCTGTCCATCGCAGTCACCGTAACATTGGATGCACCCGCTGCGGTGGGAGGAATGATAGTATCTAGCTCTTCTTGCGCAAATGCGACCGGAGAAAAAGCGAACGAGGCGAAAAGCAGCAACGCACTCGCGATAATCAATGTGATAAAACGATTATGATTGGTCATTTTTCTTCAATAGCTGGCTCATCTGATTCGCAAATGACCCTGAGGCTAACTCCTCCTGAGTGATCGGGGTGTCCAGTTTTGAAATCAGCTGAATCGACTGGGTCGTCACGCCGACCAAAAACTGCTCTTTCCCCGCTTCAATGATCATAACACGCTCTTTAGTACCCACGGGAATTTGACGAACAATCGATAACCCTTTTTGGTTCATCATCGTGGGTACACGCATTCTCTTTAGCGCCCAAGCTAACAAAAAGATCAAAGCAACAACGAATAAAAGCGACCCCACTGTGGTCGCTAAATCCAATTCACTGCCTGTGGCTGCCATGGCGCTATATGGCAAAAATACTAGCGCTAGTGCTACGTATTTCATTCGCTCGCTTTCTTTGTCATTTATAAAAGCATCTCATTGTTCTAAAACTTGCCGTTATCTAAGAATCTCATTTATTTGAGAATCCAGGTTATCGTAGCTTTTTAATGCGTTCCGTTTGACTAATAACATCCGTTAAGCGAATACCAAACTTATCATTGACGACAACCACTTCACCATGGGCAATCAACGTGCCGTTGACCAAAACATCCAATGACTCACCCGCCACGCGTTCCAGCTCGACCACTGAGCCCTGGTTGAGTTGCAACAGGTTGCGAATACTGATCTGTGAGCGCCCGACTTCCATAGATATGGTCACCGGAATGTCTAAAATGGTATCGAGCTTGCGTCTCTCGTCTTCTGAAATTGGCGAAGAGGTATCTTTTAACTCATCAAGCGGTGCTGCCAGAATATCATCAACATCCACTTCAGGAGCGGATGGATCCTCTCCCAACGCAGCTGCCCATTCGTCTGCTAGTTTCTGGTCGTCACTTGGTTCACTCATTCTTTATTACCTACTCTTAATACTCATCTTCATCGTCGCCGTTATCATCCTCGAATTCAGACATAATGTCTTTGCCAAGGAAAGCGAGATCCGTTTTAACTACATCAGGACGTTTAATTTTTTCTGAAACTTGAACCGCTAAATTTTCTCCCGAGCGTCCCATTTTTACTCGGTATGTCGGCAGTTCTTCGACAAACATGGTGGCATGTTCAGGCATGACCATAGGAATAATATCACCCGCTTGAAGTTCCATCAGATCACGTAACGAAATATCTTGCTCAAGTAAGTTCACTCGGAAATTAACAGGAACGTCCATGATCTCTTCACGCAATGCCGAACTCCAACGAATGTCGGTTTCCATCTTATCCGACTGAACACCCGCATCGAGCAATTCACGTATAGGCTCGACCATGGAGTACGGCATAACCACGTGGAAATCACCACCGCCACCATCCACTTCGATATGGAATGAACTCACCACAATCACTTCTGTTGGGCTAACAATGTTCGCCATACTTGGGTTCACTTCGGAATCCAGATATTCAAACTCAACACCCATCACCGGTGACCAGGCTTCTTTGTAATCTTCAAATACTATTTTAAGCAACAGCTGAACAATTCGTCTTTCTGTTGGAGTAAACTCTCGGCCTTCAATTCGTGCATGAAAGCGGCCATCACCACCGAAGAAGTTCTCTACCAAGATGAACACTAATCGTGCTTCCATCGTGACAAGCGCCGTACCTTTCAATGGTCTGAAACGCACCATATTAAGACTGGTCGGTACATACAATGTGTTTTGGTACTCACCAAACTTCATCATTTGGACACCATTAATCGACACTTCAGCGGTTTTTCTAAGCATGTTAAACAAGCTGATCCGAAGGTGTCTGGCAAAACGCTCATTGATAAGCTCAAGCGTTGGCATTCGACCACGAACAATTCGGTCTTGAGAAGAGAAGTCAAAATTAACCGCGGAGGCATTATCCACTTCTACTTCATCTTCGGCCTCATCAACATCGTCTACACCATGAAGAAGAGCATCAATTTCGTCTTGGCTTAATAGATCGGTCACTTCACACCTACTGAATTACAAAATCGGTAAATAATACACGTTCAATCACGGGATGACCGACAGCTCGTGTCAGGCTGGCTTTAATATCTTCGCTGGCCTTCGTTCTTAACTCTACTCTACCATCCACACTGCGTAACTGATCGACCGTTGCTGAGGCAAACGTACCCAATAGCGCACTTTCAATTAAAGGTGAATGATAACGGGCGAGATTTTCATTTTCGCTTCCGCGTACCATCAGTTGGACTTTTATCTGAACCAACCTGTCGCGTTTATCACCGGTCACATTAAAGAGGAACGGCTGAGGTATATTGACGTAAGCCACAGGATCAGCAGGCAACGCCACTTTCGCCTCAGCCGATGCCCCAGATTCCGCAGAGTCACTGGATCCCATAAGGAAAAATGCAGCAGCACCGCCACCAACCAGTAATACCACCACTGCGATGATAATGATCAGGAGTTTGCTTTTCCCTTTCGGTTGTTCTTGTTCTAATTCTTCATCAGCCATAACAATCTCTATTTATTCTTTTTATATCGTTTTGTTTTGTATAGTTTAAGCGTAATAACTGATTCCATCACGCTTTGTTGTGACATTCAAATCAACTTTTGTGTCTGAATCAATATTTTCGTCACTATCACCCATATTATTGGCTAATCCTTGACCTGACCCTTGATTCTCATTGGTCGTATATTGCCCTTGTTGTTGTCCTGAGTTCTGTTGCTGCACCGATGTATCGCCTAACTGTACCCCTTGCTGGGCTAACATTTCTCTTAGCCGAGGCATAGATTGCTCAATCACGTCTCTCGCTTGTTGATTGGTCACAGTGAAATGAACCGCCGTGTTATCACCATTCATATTCATTCTAATTTGCATTCGACCGAGTTCTGGTGGGTCAAGACGGATATCAATGTTCTTTAAATTCTTTGACATCATCATTTGAACTCGTTCTGCCACTTGCTCACCCGCCAGATCTCGACTTAACGGTAGAGGGACCTGAGCTTGTGCGGCTTCCGCTCTTGCTGCAGTCGGAAGTTGTTGCCCCGTTGCCTGAGCAATTTGCTGTGCCAATGCCGCCTCTTTCGGATCAACAGACTGGCCTTGATTGATGCCATTAGCGGCTTTTAAGCCCAGAGCGGCTTTTAACGCCGCTTGATTGTTGGCTTGTCCATGCACCCCTGGTGGAATGGCGCCATTGGCGGCGATCATTTGTTGAAGTTGATTTTGAGTCAAATCCGCTGGCATGGCTGAAGCCATATTTTCAACCGCTAACTTATCAACCATTTGTGGAGACATAGATTGTGAAGACATAGGTTGTGGAGACTGATTCAAAGCCTGCTGAACGGACGCGGCAACCGCTGCTTGTGTTTGAGGAAGTTGCCCCTGTGAACGACCTGATTGCAGAGCCGCTTGCTCTAGGTTCGCTTGTTCCACTGCTACTGGGTTATTCCATGCAATGGCTCCAGCGCCTAAACTTGCAGCCGCTGCGGCTTCTTGCTCTGACAAGCCTGTTTTATTCTGAGCGTTCGTTGTTCCGTCACTCTGCTCTGATAATGGTTGAGAGGCTGTGCGTTCGGAGACTAACTGCTGAGATCCAAGTTGTTGCGCTGAGTTGGCCGCTTGAGTAGCTTCAACATCGATAGCCGTATCTCCGGATAATACCTGTTCACCTTCTAGGCCCGATTTCGCGGATATCTGCGTATTCCCATCACCAGACTGGGAGCCATTAACGCCATGTTTTGCCATCACAGCAGCCACAATGTCTTCTTCAGATACCGAAGTTTGATTGTTTCCTTGACCCACAGTTTGCTGTGACATTTCTGTCAATGACTCATCTGAAAGTGGCTCGCCGGAAGCAACGGCCTGTTCGTTTTCAATAAATGGCTTAATCGAGTCAGGAATCGTGTCTGTTTGTTCTTGTTGCACTGAATGATTTTTATCAACGGATTGAGATTTTTGAGCGTTGAGTGCCACTTCTTGATCGGTTTGGTTATCGACATCACCACGAACTTTATTGCCCTCTGAAGATTCCCCTTGTGCCACCATGTTTGTTGCTTCTGAGTGTTGACTGTTGCTGATTTCACTTTGCTGAGGCAATGGCTTGCCGTCTTTGTCTTTCAGTGCATTATTTGATTCGTTGAGCCTACCCAACAATTCATCACTTTCACTGACGGTCTTCGCCGCTTCATCACGACGATTACTTTCCGCACTCTGCTTCTGTTTATCGACATCACCTTTTACCGCAGCAATATCCGCATCGTCACCACTGCTCTTTGCACTCTTTGCTGATTCTGTTGTTCCATCTGACTCACTCGCTTGCTTAAGCATCTCGTCGGCACTTTCATCGGCAGAGGCGCCCTTAATGGCTTTTGCGTTACCTTCTGAATTTTCAGACTTTTCACCAGCCTTAACCGAGGTTTCAGTAGACGATTCCTCGTTGCCTTTTGTCTCACCACCGTCCATCAACCCACCTACCATGGCAGACAGCTTGGCAAAAAAGCCTCCAGATTCTGACGCTGTCCCTTCTGATAAGGTCGATGCTGAATCAGAGCCTGACTGGACAGATTTTATATTAGGGCTATCGGAAACTGGCTTTAGATTAATATTCATACAGGTCACACTCTCAGCAAGAAAACGGGTTAAGCCATACTCAATCAGGATTACGGGCGGTAAGACGATACTAAAAATTGAGATAGCATTTAGTTTTTGCAAGAAATAAGCCAATATTTTCCGCTAAAAGAGATCCTTATTCGATTTGTTACGGCTAAACTGCAGCGTTGAAAACTCATCGAGTTGTTTCTGCTCACGTATCTCTTGAAGTTTTTGTTTTTCTGTCTGTTTCTTTTCCAACAACCACTCATAAGACCGGCGCTGCTTACGCACTTCTAACCAATGCGCCTGACAATTATCGACTTGGCTTTTAAAGTGCGATTCCGCTTGTTTCTGCTTCGCCAGTGTCTCGTCGAGTTGAGTGAGGAATCGATTCAAATGACCATACTGACTGGCCGTCAATCCTTCTTTCCCACGATCAATCAGTTGCTGACAGTAATCTAAACGGTATTTTTCAATCTGGGAGAGTTGCTCATAGTAATTATTCAGCTCTGCGTTCGCTTGATTAAGAGCCAGAACCGCCTGGTTTTCTCGGTCTTTAGATTGCTCCAGTAAAAAGCCTAGTGCGTTTTCCATTTTGCTATGACTCTATCTGCAAAACGTTTTTCAACATCCCGACACACATCGCGTAAGGCACACTTTCTTTCATACTTTGCTGCAGGTATTCATCCAACCTCGGCTTAAGCGTGAACGCACTGTCAATGCCTGGGTCAGTACCTGGTTTATAGGCACCAATCGAAACAAGATCTTGGTTTTTCCGACAGATAGAAAGAACTTGCCTTACCGCTTTGGACATCAGCATATGTTCATCGGTGGTAATCTGTGGCATCACACGGCTGACTGATTTTTCTACGTCAATCGCTGGATAATGGCCTGCATCGGCCATTTCACGAGATAAAACAATGTGACCATCAAGAATCGCACGTGAGGCATCAGCGATAGGGTCTTGTAAATCATCCCCTTCCGTTAATACGGTGAAAAATGCGGTAATCGAACCTTGATGCTCACCGCCATTTCCAGCTCTTTCTACCAAAGCAGGCAACTTCGCAAACACCGAGGGTGGGTACCCTTTCGTTGCTGGAGGTTCGCCCACGGACAACGCAATTTCACGTTGAGCCTGGGCAAAACGGGTCAAGGAATCCATAAGCAATAGCACATCTAAGCCTTGATCACGGAAATATTCCGCCACCGTCAACGCTGTTTGACAGCCTTTCAAACGCATAAGTGGTGAAGAATCTGCGGGAGCCGCCACCACAACGGAACGTTGACGGCCATCGACACCGAGAATCTCTTCAATGAATTCTTTTACTTCTCGTCCACGCTCACCAATAAGGCCAACCACCACAACTTGCGCCGTTGTTCCTCGGGTCATCATACCCAGCGTGACCGATTTTCCGACACCAGAGCCCGCAAACAACCCAATACGCTGACCTTTGCCTACAGTCAGCAACCCATTGATCGCTTTTAGCCCGACATCTAAGGGTTCGGTAATGGGTTTACGTGACAAAGGGTTAATAGGGGAAGAATTAAAGGCGGCGCGATGTTCAGTGTAAATTGGGCCCAGACCATCCAGCGGGTTACCCACACCATCAATGACTCGACCTAACAATTCCATTCCCACCGATAACCCCACTTCGCTGGTTAGTGGGGTCACTTTAGCGCCGGGGAGAACACCGGTGATTTGCTCACTGGGCATTAAATAAAGATTATCGCCAGAAAAACCGACCACTTCCGCTTCCATCTCTCCGGTCATGGTTTCAACAGTACAGAGGCTACCGATGGGCGCACGGCAACCCGTCGCTTCCAATGTTAAACCAACGACTCTGACCAATTTACCGGAGGCAACCGGTTTACAGCTCACACCCTGCGTTTTGTATTGGTTGAGGCGTTCAGCTAAAGGCAGCATTAATCAGCACCTTGATGGCGATTACTGCCACAGAAACTGGCAATAACGCTACGAATTCGCTCTTCTAATCGATAATTTACACTCGACTCGCCAGCTTCAATTTGAACATCTCCACGATTAAGAGCCGGTTCACTGTGCAGTGTCCAATTACGAAAATCGAGTTCTTTGTCACCGTATGATTGGCGGATAATGTCGACGTCTTCTGGATGTAACTTGAGGGTAATCGCGTGACCAGAAACGGGTAAGGCTTCCACGGATTGTTTAACCGTATCGAGAATAACTTGGGGATTGGTTTGCACTTCAACGTGGACGACTTCTTTGACCAAAAGTAGCACCATATCGACTAACTGTTTTTCAACTTGCGCGTTCATTAGCTCTAATGGCTGAGCAAACTGGTTAGCTAAAGAAACAAAAGTCGCCACTTGCTCGTCAATGAACGATTGCCCAGCAACAAGCCCTTCGGACTTACCCAGTTCTAGCCCTTCTGTACGGCCTTCTTCTATACCCTGCTCTTTGCCTTTGTCGTATCCTTGTTTAAAGCCGGCTTCTTGGCCTTGCAGCAAACCTTCCTGATACGCACCTTGTTTGATCTGTTCAATTTCATCGTTCGTCAGCTGTAAAGGGGCTTCTTCAACCGGATCTTCAAAACTAGGAACCCAGCTAGGGTCATAATTCATCGCTGTTTCTTTGGCGTTTTTATTCACCTCTGCCCCATAATCAGGCAGCCCCCACTTTTTAGGTTGAGCGACTGATTCATCATCAAGGCGTAAAAAGCCACGTTTTCTTTCACCTGACATGGGAATCCTTTATTAGCGTGATTATTTGATAGATTGTTTATTCTATTGTTTGATAGTTAGACTCAGTGTCATTGCTTAACGTGCTATGGTTTGATTAACGTGATAACAGCATTGCATTCTCAACAGCATGAATTACAAGAATTCGTCAGCACCACCAGAAAGCATGATCTCTCCGTTATCGGCCATTCGACGTGCAATAGCAAGAATCTCTTTTTGCGCCGCCTCTACATCAGAAACTTTAACCGGAGGCATCGCTTCTAAGTCATCACTCATCATCTCAGCAGCACGTTTCGACATGTTCTTGAAGATCTTGTCTCGTAATCCATCGTCTGCGCCTTTGAGAGATTTTTGCAATACATCTTGCGGTACATCACGCAGCAGTTTTTGAATACCTTGGTCATCGACTTCAATAAGGTTTTCAAAGACAAACATAAGATCTTGAATTTGCGTTGCCATATCTTCATCTTGATCTCGGATTTGATCCATCAAGGTGCCTTCAACATTATTGTCCATGTAGTTCATGATTTCAGCAGCGGCTTTCAGGCCACCAATTTTGGCCGCTTGCGCACCAGCTTGACCCGCAAACTGCTTCTCCATGATTTCGTTCAATTCAGCCAGTGCTGATGGTTGAACTTCTTCAAGGTTGGCAATTCGCATCATTAAGTCTAAGCGATCACGTTCTGCAAACTGAGACAATATCTCCGCCGATTGATCCGCTTCCAGGTAAGACAATACGATGGTTTGAATCTGAGGGTGCTCATTGATGATGATACTGGCAACTTGACGTGGGTCCATCCATTTCAATGAATCCAAGCCTTTTGAGCCGGTGCCTAACAGTATTTGGTCAACAAGATTATTGGCCTTGTCTTCACCCAACGCAGCCACTAATGCATTTCGCATAAAGTCTTCGCTGCCCATACCGATATTGGTGTATTTCTGGATGTCTTCTAAAAATGCTCGGTGAACAGCCCCCACTTTTTCTTGGCTAAGATCCGATGCTTTCGCCATGGCACTACCCACCCTTTGAACCTGCTTCGGCTCTAGGTGACGAATAATGCCTGCGGCATCTTCTTCATTCAGACTCAGCAGCAAGATCGCTGCTTTTTCATCACCGGTAATGGTTGCTATGTCGACGGTGACTTCATTGCCGCCTTCCCCATTATCTTGGGGTACAATATCGTTAGGCATCTTCCATCCAATTTTTCACAACTTGAGCGGCGAGCTCAGGTTCATTAGCCACTAATGCGCGAACTGCTTTTAGCACATCTTCATCTTTATGCAGGTTCGGTAAATCAATGCTAGAACCGAACTCAAATAACTCACCACCTTCAATTTCACCGCCAATTAAGCTGGTTTCGCCATCGGCGCCAATCGGTAATCCATCTGGACCGTACATCTGTTCATCATCGTCAGCGGTTGGGTTAAGCAGTTTTTTCATCGCTGGACGTACAAGGACTAATATCACAACGACAATGACGAGTGCGCTCGCAAACCAACGAATCCAATCGTTAAAGTTAGGGTGTTCCCAAATAGGCACATCTGCAATGTTTTCAATTTCAGGCTGAGCAAAGTTCATACTCAGTACATTGAGTAAATCGCCTCGGCCTTCATTAAAACCTACAGCCCCAACCAGAACCTGACGGATCGAGTTTAAGTCACCTTCGCTAAGTGAAGTGTACGTCGTTTCTCCTGTTTCCGGATTCACGGAAGAACGATTTTTTATGGCGACTGCGACGGTTTGGCGATTCACAATGCCTGTTTGACGTCTTTCGTGGCTGATGGTGGTATCTAATTCGAAGTTTCGTGTCGCTTCTCGGTGCACAGAGCCTTGGCCGGTTAGTGAGCCATCTTTCATTTGTGCAACGTCTTGAGGAATCGATGCGTCCGCTGGAGGTTGATTACTGAGCGCCCCAGGAATACCAGCAACGACATTACCGTTATTGTAATCTTCCAAGGTGTACTCACTGCGAGTTGCTGGGGTATTTGGATCAAAACGTTTACTGGTTTGTTCAATGGCGCTGAAATCCAGTTCGATATCTACTTGAGCGGTGTAGTTCCCAAAGCCAAGGATAGGAATGAGAACTGAATCTATTTTTTCGCGTACCGCTTGTTCTTGTTTTCTTTCTAATTCGTGCTCTTTTCGGCGCGCAGCTGATGCTGGGTCTTGAGAGCCTGAACTAAGTAAGCGGCCGTGTTGATCCGTCACCGTGACTCGCGTCGGTTTCATGCCGGGTACCGCACTGCCGACCATATCAACAATAGAGTCGACTTCACCTTGTTTGAGCGACGCTCCTGTTCTGAGTGTCAAAAATACGGAGGCCGATGCTTCTTGGTTATGACGAACAAACACGCTTTGCTTGGGAAGTGCCAGTAACACACGAGCCTTACGCACTTGTTTCATTTCTTCCATAGTTTTAGACAGTTGACGTTCCCGGCTTAGTTTTAAACGTTCCAACTCTAATCGCTGAGAAACACCAAAACCCATGTCTTGAAGCAGAATATCGTCACCAGCACTGCCCTGTTGGTTAAGACCAGCACGCGCTAGGTTGAGTTTTAAATTATTGTAGTTATTCACCGGAACTAGAATGGTATTACCTTCTAGTTTGTAATCGAGTTTTTGCTGATCAAGGTAATCAAGAACGGGGATAAGCTCTTCTGTTTCATAAGCCCCGAGTGGGCGCATTTCAGGCTCTTTCACCCAGAAAAAAAGCATCACAATGAGTGCAACGCAGATAGAGATAGAAAGGACTAGAACGACTTGACGAAGTAGGTCTAAATCACCAATCGCCATATCAAATTTTGATGAGCTTTTTTCGTCGAGATCGGGGTTTTGCGTTTGTGTATCAAGATCGGAGCTTGTGACCATCGAGTGACTGTCTGCAGAATCCGTTAATGCTAAGTCTGTATTTTGGTTATCGTCAGTCACGTTTACTACCTAAATTATACTGGCATGTTCATAAGTTCTTTGTACGCTTCAACCAATTTGTTGCGCACCTGAATCGTTGCTTCAAAAGCAACACTCGATTTATTACGAGCGATCATTACATCCGACAACGAAACGTCTTCATCGCCTCGGTCAAAGCGCATTTGAAAGTCGCTTGACGATTTGGAAAGTCCATTAACGTTATTGATCGCTTTGTTCAACATATTGCCAAAATCGGCACCAACACTTTGCCCTGTAGCGGTCGGTTTTGTATTCGTGGCTTCAAACATGAGCGCTTGCATTTCGCCTTGTAGACCGTTAACTATCATCACAACCTCAAATGCCAATTCTTTGACTTATGTTCATTCTTATTAGGTAAGCAGCAATTAATATGCCATTATTTTTTGTCGCATCCTTCATTACTTTTTAGCCCGGTACATCAATGCCCGCATCTCTCATTTTAGCCAGCTTGTAGCGTAATGTTCGGGGGCTAATACCCAATTTTTCGGCCATCTCTTTACGGCGACCATTGCACTCGACCAATGTATCTAAAATGATGCTGTACTCTTGATCTCGCAACTCTCCACCCAACCCAGATGAAGCAGAAGTCACCGCACTGGATGAACCAACCTCAGCAACGGGGTTAATGGACGGTGCCGCTATCCCCGTTTCAACCACTTGCTGTAACCCACTAGCGTCTTGCCAATCGATCCCTTCAAGTAAGATATGCTCACCGGTAATGTTTTGATTGTCGCTTAATATCAACGCACGCTGGACCACATTGTCCAGTTCACGAACATTTCCAGGCCAGCTGTATTGAAGCAACTTGCTTAAGGCTTGAGCGTTAAGCTGTGGCACAGGGATACCGAGCTTTTTACAGTGTCTCTCAACCAAATGCTGAGCGAGCGGTTGGATATCTCCGGGTCTTTCGCTAAGCGCAGGCCAGGTAATTGGGAAGACGTTCAGTCGATAGTAGAGATCTTCTCGGAAATTACCTTCTTGTACATACTGCTTTAAGTCTCGGTTACTGGTGGCTAGAACGCGCACGTCCAGTTGAACACTTTTTCGACTGCCTAAACGCTCGACTTCGCGTTCTTGTATGACACGTAACAATTTGGCTTGAAGATTTAAATCCATCTCACTGATTTCATCGAGCAAAATGGTTCCGCCTTGTGCTTGCTCAAATTTCCCTGGACAAGCTTGTACCGCTCCAGTAAACGCGCCTTTTTCGTAACCAAACAGTGTGGCTTCTAACATATTATCTGGAATTGCCGCACAGTTGATCGCAACAAATGGTCCATCTTTTCTGTTTGACGCGTTATGAATGTATCGAGACATCACCTCTTTACCAGAACCACTCGGGCCAAGCACCATGACGTTGGCGTCGGTTTTTGCGACTTTATCAGCAAGTGCCAATAATTTTAGACTTTTTTCATCGGCAACGATGGCATCACCATTGTCATCAGATTTAACTGGCGCGTAACGGCTGACCATATTGAGCAAGACTTCAGGCGCAAAAGGTTTCGCCATATAGTCTATTGCCCCATCTTTCATCGCAGAGACAGCATCTTCAATATTGGCGTAAGCTGTCATGAGTAGCACGGGTAAATTTGGCCAATGTTGTTTGATGTTTCGCAACAGTGCCAGGCCACCCATCCCTGCCATTTGTACATCAGAAACCACAATATCAACAGAGTTAGATTTCAGCTTAACCAACGCGTCTTCTGCACTGTCCGCTTCTAACCATTCATAACCGGCTAATGCCAATGTATCGACTAAAGCTTCACGTAGTCCTTCATCATCTTCTACTATCAAGACTTTACTTTGCGCCATTGTTATTCTCCGTTAGTGGTGACTGCTGATTCCAAATCCGACATTTGAGCTGCAGGAATCGTCTCTTGCGTATCTGAAGCGTTTAACTTTAAGGGTAGGCACATGGTGAAACATGCGCCATCGCCTTGCTCTGAAATAAGCTCTAATTGACCATCATGAGCCCGACAAACCATTTGTACCACGGCTAGACCTAAGCCCGTCCCTTGAGACCGCGTGGTAAAGAACGGCTCCATAATTTTGCTTTGTAGCTCTTTAGGTACACCCGGCCCACTGTCTTGCACCGAGATTTTAAGCATGTCATTAACAGGTCGGAAGAACACATCAATCTGTGCATTTTTCCCACTGATCTGAATGGCATTCAATACCAAGTTACTTAATGCAGAAGCGATGGCATTGGCGTTGCCTAATAAGGTCGTTTGCTCTTGTTCGACTTCTAAGCAGTAATCTATGTGGTTATGTTTCAGTGCCGTTTCCACCATTGGATTAAACTCTGCAACTAATTCTCCAATCGTGAATGACTTCACGACTTTATTATCACCGCCTTTAGCAAACAACAGCATGTCATTCACTTGCTTTTCTAAATCATGCAGCCTATCCATAAGTTTAGATTGAAAACGGTCTTTCGTGGCCAGTGGCAGGTTCGGTGCTGCCAGATTGGATGCATATAGCATCGCACTAGAGAGTGGCGTTCGTACTTGGTGCGCTAACGAAGCCACCATTTTCCCCAGCGATGACAAACGCTGAAGATCGCCAATTCTTGATTGAAGTAATCGAGTCTCAGTGAGATCGGTAATTAAAATCAGTTGGCCGGTGTTCGATGCAGAAATCGCTAATCTGACTTTGCGACCATTGCGTAACGAGATTTCGTGTCCATCATCTTCTCGCGGAGCAAAGGCAGATTGAATAACGGTAAACCACTTTTCTCCAATCAAAGAGACTTCTAAGAGCTTTTGGGCTTCTGGATTGGCTTCACGCACAACACCTTGGGTATCGAGCAAAATGACACCGGCGGGCATAACGTCGAGCACTTGTTTGTAGCGCTCGACTTGGTCTTCAAGCGTGTCTAGGTGCGACTGGTGTTCTGTGGATTCTGATGTTTGCATGTCGATTTTCTGCCAATAGTCGATTTTCTGCCAATAAAAGGACAATAGCCTGGCATGCAATTAACAAGCCAGGCTATTTCCATTTTAAATCAACGGGTTACATCCAAACCATTGAAATGTCAACTAATTGACAGGCTATCGCTGGATATCATACTTACGCATTTTTTCAACAAGCGTTGTTCGTCTCATCCCAAGCATATCAGCGGCTCGAGCAACAACGCCACCTTGAGCATCAAGTGCTTGATTGATCATGTTCACTTCGAGATCAGCCAAGAGCTCTTTTAGATTAAGACCTTCTGGTGGAAGAGATTGTGGAGAATTTGCGATCATCTGCTCATGAAATGGGGCGACATTATCTAAACTGAAATCTTCTGAGAAAATATCGGCCAACACGTCACGCTCTTGTTCTTCAATTGAAGCAAAGCTGGTGTTTTCAGGCTGAAATTCTGGAATATCACTGTAGCGATACTTAGTTGGAAGATGATTCACATCCACCAAGCTATTCGGGTACAAAATGATCATCCGCTCAATCAAATTCGCTAACTCCCGAACATTACCCGGCCAGTCATGCTCCATTAACGAGTTAATCGACCTCGGAGTGAAACAAATAGGCTGACCGCCTTCGGCTTCCATTCGAGTCATTAATTCTTGGAGTAATAGCGGAATATCATCTTTACGATGTTTTAATGCCGGCATTTCAATCGGAAAAACGTTCAAGCGATAATAAAGATCTTCGCGAAAAGACTCCGCAGCAATCATCTCTTCTAAGTTTCGATGCGTGGCTGCAACCACCCGCACATTGACTCGGATCGTGGTATTTCCACCGACACGCTCAAAACAGCGTTCCTGAAGAACACGCAGCAGCTTGACTTGCATAGGCATAGGCATGTCGCCAATTTCATCGAGGAAAAGCGTTCCACCTTCTGCAAGCTCGAACCGCCCTTTTCTTGAGGTGATTGCCCCAGTAAACGCACCTTTTTCATGACCAAACAATTCACTTTCCAGTAAATCAGGAGGAATAGCCCCACAGTTTATCGGTACAAAAGGGCCCTTACGACGCGTGGAGTGATAATGAATGTTACGCGCGACCACTTCTTTACCCGTGCCCGATTCGCCTAGAATTAAGACATTCGCTTCCGTATCCGACACTTGTTCAATCAAATGTCGGACTTCTTGAATACCAAGGCTTTGACCGACTAAACTGCGAAATAACGTGTTTTTCCTTGATAGAGAAGTTTGAACGCCTTTACGACCAAGAAAGTCTTTGCAGTGTCTCAGCGCCTCGCTAAGTTGCGGGTAATTTAGGGGAAACTCTAACTCTCCAACGTATTGTGGATAGTCGTCTACAGGGTACGCGTGTTTGCCCGCGACCAAGAGTGGGATGTGATGAACAGATGAAAGCTGTTGACTCAAGCTAGAAGGCAGTGCTTCCCCTTGTATAGAACCAAGAATGCATCCTGCTGAAAACTTTGACCAATCGATATCCTCGATATGATCCGACGTCACTACTTCGCACTGCTCTCCAACGAATTCTAAAATATTACTGAGATTAATTCGCACTTGTGCGTCATCTTCAATCACAAGTATTTTTGATAAACCATGCATAGGTGAGAATGATTGCCTTCATTTTGATAAGTTGGTGGCTAAATCTAATAGTCCGGAAACAAGGCGCTTACTTTGATAAGAGCTACTATAACGATAGACAATTTATATAAATCAGCAACAAAAAAGCCACTACAATACTGTAAGTGGCTTCTATTTTATTTGATTAAAAAAATAAGGCAACTAAGCAATTACTCGTTGTGAGGTTAATGTCATCTTTTGCTTAGGAATTAGATACCAACGTCAGAGGCGGTCAAGTTATGATATTCCGTCGGAATTTGATCCCAAGCTGACTTAATTTCACGAATAATATCGATAACATCGTCTATCGGCTGAGGGTCATTTTTATGGTTTGCCGCAGAAATTTGAGTGATCATGAACTCATAGAGTTGATCCAAGTTTTTGGCAACATCTCCGCCATCACTCATCGATAAACAGCTTCTCAGGCTAATAATGATGTCCAGAGCCTTACCTAGGCGTTCACCTTTCACTGGAATATTACCCTGTTGCATCGCGGCTTTTCCTTGGATCAGTCGCTCAATAGCACCCGCCATAAGCATTTGCACAATTTTATGCGGTGACGCCGCACTCAACTGACTGTCTACTGATACCTTTTTGTATGCCTGTAATGAACCACGCATAACGTTCCTCTTTTATAAAAACTTCTTGTATTGCTGAACAGACTTGTTGCCGTAACGGTACTTTTTGAGTGTACTGCCAATTTTCATTGTTTCTGATTGCATCAGCGTGACGATTTGTTTTGTCTGTTCAACTAAAGAGAGCCAATCATCTGACTCAGCAAAACTCGGATTTTCTTTTATATAGTTTAAGATATTTTGCAATATCCGTTCCCTTTTATCGACCAGCTCAATAATATCTTCAGCATTAAAGTCATTTGTTTGTAAAATTCCTTTAATTTGGTGATCAATATCACGAATTTCATTCATTGCCGCTACGTTGCTGTCGGTAATCATACCATTAACCTAATGCATTCATCATGCCGGCCAGTTGGTATTGCATTTTACTGGTTGAGTCCTGCATGCTGGCAAATTTTGAATGAGTCCGCTTCTCTAGACCTTCCATCCGGCGATCGAGTGCCGCTTGGTCGTCTGCTAGGCGGTAATTTCTCTCCACCAAGCTCTGCTCTCGAGTTCTTATCGATCCCGTTGCATTGGTCATACTGTGGATGGCATCTTCCACTTTTTTAGCAAAACCCTGGTTGCCACCGAAGAAATCACCCAGTTTAGTAAAATTATTATTCAGTTGGCGATCAAGCATATTGTAGTTGATTTCAAGCGTACCTTGACGAGTCGTGGTGATACCAAATTCAGTCAATGACTTTAGTTCGTCTGGTGCAGGCTCAATACTCGATGAAAACACAGACTTCAATCGTGAGTCTGCACTGCGTACAATGCTATCGCCTGCCAGTGGGCCAGCTTGCCCTGTACGAGGGTCTACGCCACCTAACTCTTTACTGGTCTGATAAAACTGGTTGTAGGCGGCGACGAACTGTTCGATATCCTCTCGGACCCCTTGCCTGTCGTATTCGATATCAATTTCCGCAGGCGGTTTGCTTGGATCGGTTTTGCCTTTGATAGAAAGGTCAACGCCTTCGATGGCATTCTCAATCACATTATTATTGCTTGAAAGCTGAGCGACACCATCAAGCATGACTTTTGAATCTTGCGCGGCTTGAACCTGTGTCATCCCCATATAGGAATCGAAAGCACTTTGTGCCGATTTTAAATCAGCGTCCGCTTTGTCAACACGCTCTAAATAGGCGCGTTCTTCCGGCGTTAATTTTGCCCTTTCAATTTCCTTAGCCTGCTCTGGGCTTAGCTCACCACTTTGAACCGCCCGCTCGATCGCGGCTTGCTCTGCTGCAAGCTTTCTTTCGAGTTCTTGTTTGGCTTCTTTCGGTGTCACATACGAGTCGGTTAAGGTTCCCGATGCGCTATTGCTCCAACCAGGGACATCTGAAGATTTTTCTAACGCTTTTGCATCGAGCTCTGGATCCGGCTCATAGTAAGAATCGAGTAACGTTCCGGATGCTGTTTCCGTCCAGCCAGGAATCCGATCTTGAGGCTTCACATATTTGTTTGCATCTGTTGCTGCTGCTATCGCATCTTTAGAAAGTTCATTGCCTGCCAAGCCAGCTTTTTCAGCATTAGGATCAGCGTTAATCGCGGCCTGAGATGCTTCATCAGCCAACTCTTGATCCACATCTTTTGCAGCATCACTGATCGTGTCGGCAACTTTTTGCGCCAATTGTTGCTCGATTGGGGATAGTGGACTGATCAGTTCTTGCGCAGCAGAACGGGCTTTTTCTAAATCTTTAACACGTTCTTCAAGTGTTTTGTATTCCAGTTTATTTAGCGGATTTAAACTGTCGTCTGTTTGGGCTGAAATTTTGATGGCGTTTTCTTGCCCAGAAAGGTTTGATGCAACGATAAGCCTTGGGCCATCGACATCATTAATCACCGAGGCACGAACACCTGGGTTACTTTTGTTGCCGTTTATTTCTCTTACTACATCAACTAGGCTGGCGTTGTCTTTCACATCAATGGTGAAATCGTTTCTTCCTAATTGAATCTGCAGCTTACCAGGGCCAAATTTATCATCATCAGACAATACATCCGATGCGACTTTATGACTCTGTGCAAGCTGCAACACATCGACAGAATATCTGCCGGCCATGGCTTCCGTATTCGCGGTTGCAGCGACGACACCCTCATTTGAGGTGCCGACGGTTCTGGCTGCAAACGCTTTCTCTTGCCGAAAGCTGGCCATGAGATTTTTCATCGTATCCAGCGACTCTTTGAGTCGACCATAGGCGCTAATACTCGCATCAATATTAGTCCGCTCATTGTCAATACGTTGCTGTTTAGGCATACGCTCTGCATTGACAATTTTGCTGACCATAGAATTGATATCCATGCCAGTATTCATCCCCATAGGGCCTAAACTCATTAAATCACCTCAAAAAACACGATTATACCTTATCAATAACCAGCCCAGATGAATAACGGGCTGCCTGATCTCTAAGACGTCCTAACACCTCTAACATCTCCTCTTCCGGTATCTGGCGGATAATATCACCAGTACTGGCCTCATAGATGGTAACAACATCCCTTCCTGATTGCTCATCAACACGGAAGGATAAACCGGTATTAATAGAAGAAATGAAATCATTCATCTGCTCTACCATCGCCTCTCGCTCTTGTTTGTTCAGCTGTTCGCGCTGTTTAACCAGCTCAATTGTCGCCTCAACAGACTTTACGTGATTTTGGTTTACTTGTGATGCTGCATTACTCTCCTTTCGGTAGGAAACATTAGGTGCACCATTGTTTTCTGAAGCAAGTTTAATGCCACCATTTGAGCCGTAAGGCTGGATGATCGATGCATTGGATGATATGTCCATAACAGTCTCCCTTCCACCTTATAGGTCAGTAACGCTAAACGCTACTTTTCCCAATAAGCTCCTGACGAAACCTACCGATCAACCTAACAAGCTAAGCGCTGCAGATGGTGACTGCTTTGCTTGAGCTAGCACTGACGTACTCGCTTGTTGCAGTATTTGCGATTTCGTCATTTGCGTTGTTTCCTTAGCATAATCGGTATCTTGAATACGACTACGAGATTGGTTTACGTTCTCGTTGATGTTGTCCAAGTTACTGATCGCATGCCCAAATCGATTTTGGAACGCACCCAATGATGCCCGCTGACTATCTACCGCCGTCAATGCACTATCAATGATCGAGACGCCTTGTTGCGATCCAGCAACCGTGGTGACATCAACATCAGCAACCGTCATATCTTGGCCTGCACCAAATCCAATTTCACCGCCTAAACCACCACCGATAGTCACATCACCAGAGACTTTCTGTGATGAAGCAAACAGTTGAAGCTTACCTTCTTCACCAACGGACGCTTTCACATCTTCGCTTTGACCATTGATATAAGTCGCCAACTGCTCTAAATCGTCGCCTTGTTTCGCTTCAATTGACAGTGATTTAGCAACCCCATTTTGATCATTATAGTTCAGAGTAAGATCCGTCGCTGCATCGACCTTCCAGTCTGGTGATTGACCATTTGTAGCAACATAGCTTCTGCCACCCATCGCCATGGTATCCGATCGCATATTGCCCATGTTGAGCATTACTGCCTCACCTGAGCTTGCACCGATCTGAAATGACTGAGTACCAAATGAACCATTAAGCAGTTTGTTACCACCAAACGAGGTTGTTTCTGCAATACGATTCAATTCGTTATTCAGTGCCGAAACTTCTTCTTGGATAGCAACACGTTCAGAACGAGAATTCGAACCATTAGAGGATTGAAGGGAAAGGTCGCGCATTCGTTGTAAGATATTGGTGGTTTCGTTCATTGCTCCTTCAGCTGTCTGAGCAATCGAGATACCATCATTTGCGTTTTTTACCGCCATATCTAAACCGCGGCTTTGCGAAGTTAGACGGTTAGCAATTTGAAGACCTGCCGCATCATCTCGAGCACTATTTATCTTGTACCCCGACGATAGGCGTTCCATCGACTTTTGAGTTCCGTCGGCAGCACCATTTAGATAGCGCTGCGCGGTCATCGCCGACACATTTGTGTTTACGTTAATTGCCATATTTGATCTCCTTCGGCATTTAGGTTGATGCGCCGTCGTGTCTCTCACCTCACATTGACGCATCTCATTTCTCTCAGTCCTGTAACGGCCGAGGCGAAATAAGCTTTAGGAAATATTTAATTATTTTTTAATTTTATTTTGTACCGATTAAATTTGTGATTAAGAACAAATAAATACGCAATCAAATCGCTAATAACTGGCGTCGTGGTGATTATCAGCTATAAGCGGACGTTGAATTCAAATATCAGTGGAACGAATAACATTGGATATTCTATTACTCAAACTTACTTTAGCGATAGACAGAAAAAATCCAGCCTAAGCCGGATTTTTATTTCACTCAATAGAAGAGCTACTTTGAGAATTGATTCTCTGTAAACTAACCTGTCAGCGATTAACCAAGTAGGCTGAGTGCTGAGTTTGGCGCTTGTTTCGCTTGAGCAAGAATAGAGCTTGATGCTTGCGAAAGAATTTGAGACTTAGTTAGTGCCGTTGTTTCTTTAGCAAAGTCCGTGTCTTTGATTCGGCTCTTAGACGCATTTACATTTTCGTTAATGTTATCTAAGTTACTGATAGCGTGGTCGAAACGGTTTTGGAAAGCACCCAGTTCAGCACGGTGGCTATCGACAAAATTCAATGCCGCATCAACAATGGCAACGGACTCTTGAGCGCCACCAACGGTTCTTACGTCAATAGTGTCAACTGTCACCGCCTGGCCTGGTTCGAAACCAAGTTCACCAGCAAGAGCACCACCAAACGCCACATCACCTTCTACTTTGTTGCTACCTGCTAACATTTGTAGTTGTCCGTCTTCATTAACAGACGCTTTAATGAAGTCTTGTTGACCATTGATGTACGTCGCTAGCTGCTCAATATCATCGCCTTCTTTCGCGTTGATAGTCAGTGCCTGGTCTTGACCAAACTTGTCTTTGAACGCCATGGTTAAATCAGCACCACCAGCTTGTACTGACCAGTCTTTATCTTGACCGTTAGTGGTTTTATAGCTTGTACCACCCATTTCTGCGTTGTCGCTACGCATGTCTTTCAAAGACAGCATAACCGCTTCACCGTTGTCTGCACCAATTTGGAAAGACTTAGTTTCGAACGTACCGTTCAGTAGTTTGTTACCACCAAATGATGTCGTTTCTGCAATACGGTTTAGTTCGTTGTTTAGTGCACTGACTTCTTCTTGAATCGCTACACGCTCAGATTTTGAATTAGATCCGTTAGCAGATTGAAGAGACAAATCACGCATACGTTGCAGGATGTTTGTCGTTTCGTTCATTGCACCTTCAGCAGTTTGTGCAATCGAAATACCATCATTTGCATTTCGTACTGCTACATCAAGACCGCGGCTTTGAACATTCAAGCGGTTTGAAATTTGAAGGCCAGCAGCATCATCTTTAGCGCTATTGATTTTAAAGCCAGATGATAAACGTTCCATTGACGTCTGCTGTGCGTTATTTGCACTGTTAAGGTAACGCTGTGCTGTCATTGCTGATACGTTAGTATTTACGTTCACTGCCATGGTATATCTCCAATTGATCTTCCGATGGTTCCGGTTTTCGAATTCTCGAAAAACCAAACTGTTCTTTTAAAGTTACTTTTATTAACGGCGCAATTTTCCAAACCTTGAGACTTTTTTTATGTTTTTTTTAAATTAAGTGCTTTTGAAGCATAAATCGTGATAGGTCGGTCAAAAACACAACAATTGCGTTTTTATTGTTAAAGGTTTGTTTAACTTGGTCGATACTTTCGCGCTTTCTGCTTAAGCCCAGAAACGCTCCATGATGACAATAACGTTTTCCATTACAGTAATAGAAAAGGAGTCAAGTGGTGACGACGTTTTCCCGCTAATGGATAAACTTGATGTACAGAAGTAACGATGGCTAGGCATTAACCTAATAGGGTTAATGCTAAATTTGGCTGTTGCTTAGCTTGCGCCAAAATAGAAGTGCTCACTTGTTGGAGGATTTGTTGCTTGATCATTTGGGTTGTTTCTTTCGCGTAATCGGTATCTTTAATGCGACTGTTCGAGGCAGCAAGGTTCTCATGTACATTATCTAGGTTGTTAATCGCATGACCAAATCGATTTTGTAACGCACCGAGTTCAGCTCTATGACTATCAACATACTCTAGAGCAGTATCAATCACTGCAACCGCTCGTTGCGCCCCGCCCACGTCAGTGATATCGACATTATCAACCGCTTCATAACCTTGCAGAGAAAGTTGTAACTGAGAGGCTAAATTACCAGAAAACGCGATGGCGCCTGATGTCTCTTTGCCTGACATATAAATCTGCAGTTGACCTTGATCGTTTACAGACGCCGATACTTGATCGGTTTGACCATTAATATAGGTCGCCAGTTGCTCAATATCATCACCGGCCTTAGCGGTAATCTTGATGTTCTGTTGCTCACCAAACTCATCAGTAAACTGCATATTGAGCATTGGATTCCCTGAGCCAACCCGCCAGTTTGAATCTGTTTTTGCATCCGCAATATAACTAAAACCGCCCATGGCTAGGTTATCGGAACGCATCGATTTCAGCGAGACTTGCACGGCCTCTCCCGAACTGGCACCAATCTGAAAAGAGGAGGACGCAAAGGAGCCGTTGAGCAGTTTTCGACCACCAAAAGAGGTCGTTTCAGCGATTCTATTCAATTCTGAGTTCAAAGCGCTCATTTCTTCCTGAAGCGCAATTCTTTCAGACTGGCTATTTGACCCATTAGCTGACTGCAAAGAAAGGTCTCGCATTCTTTGAAGCAAATGAGTGGATTCTTGCATCGCGCCTTCGGCCGTTTGCATGATAGAGATACCATCATTGGCATTTCGGACTGCGACGTCCAAGCCACGCATTTGAGATTCCAAGCGATTGGAAATCTGTAGACCTGCAGCATCATCTTTAGCGCTGTTTATACGATTCCCAGAAGCTAAGCGCTCTAAGGACTGGTTCAGCATCGTCGTCGCATTACCAAGGTGGCGCTGCGCAGTCATTGCTGAAACATTCGTATTCACGGTTACGGCCATAAAACCCTCAGGTCATTAAAGATGATTTACTCTGTTTGTTTTATATACCGCCAATGATAAACATTGGCTCACACAAAACAGAGGCTTAATTATGTATCGGTGATTAGAGAAGAACCTTTAATAAAAAAACGAGCATATAGCTCGTTTTTTTTTAGTCTTTTTATTCTTAATGCTTGGGCATTATTTTACGCTAAGTGCTTGAAGCAACGATTCTGATGGCGCAAAGAAATAAGCCCCTGTCACCGCCTTGGTAAAGCGCAGTAACTGGTCCGTTTTTCCATCGGTCTCTCCGTACATGCTTTCTAACATAACCTTGAAGTTATGCACACGATTACAATAGGCAATAAACAACAGGCCATGTTCGCCACTGACGCTTCCATACGGCAGGCTATGGCGCACGATCTTAACCGCTTTGCCTTCTTCTTTGATATCCACACGCCCAACATGAGAAGCTGCTGGAACATCGTCTAGTTCAATAGAATCAGGTTTAGTTCGGCCAATCACTTTCTCTTGAGCAGAAACGTTTAATCGGTGCCATGAAGGTAAATCGTGAATAAAGCGTTGAACCATGACATAGCTGCCACCGACAAACTCACCTTCAGGAATAATGGCAACGTCTTCACGTACTTTCTCTTTAGGATTCTCGGTGCCGTCAATAAAATCCGTCATATCACGAGAATCGAGGTAGCGATATCCATAGGTTTCGTCAACGACCTCAATATCTTGTTCAATCTCAGCCATTAACTTTCTTAATACATAAAAGTGGAGATCGTGACGGTTTGAATGGCAGTGAATCAACACATCGACATCGCTGCTTGGAGCAATGGTGTCGCCTTTGCCAAGAACAGGGAAATCCATCAGCTCTTCTGGCATCGATTGTTCTAATGTTGACCAGCATGAACGAGTAAACGCGATGGATATCGTTAGACTTGATTCGGGTTGAGCCTCGTTCAGTTTAGCAACTAACGCTGGTAACGTTTTAAGGTGTTCAAGTACGCGGCTCGTATTCTGCTTGATTTTCAATAGTGTGTATTGGGCAAATGGACCTGCTTCAGGCAAAATTGCACTTTGTGGTTGTGACATCAACTCGTCCTCTTAATTATTAAACCTGGATACCTTTCATGTTCACGTTCGGTGAACCGGTATTGCTGCTCACGTACTCGTCTATACGCGGCGCGTATGCAAACGTGCAACAGAGACCGACAGCGTATTTATTTTAGTATTGGGGTGGTAAGGCAATCTCTCACTCGTCGACTTTTTATTAGATATATCGCAAGCCATAGCAACAGCATCAGTGTGATTCCGTTTGCCCAGTTGAAGGCACCATGCTCTAAATGGATATGGAATACCGTTTGAGCGATTTGAAGGAAAACCGTCATCAGTGTGATATAACGCCCCCAGCTTACGATGGCATTGACCCACTTTCGTTCTGTATTACGTAAACCGATTAACCACATAAAAATAATACTTGGCAACCCGACCGCTAACCCAAGATAAAGTGTTGCTTGGTCGGGATATACGATACTCAGGATTTTAGCCCCGCTTTCTCTGCTCGCCCCTGCCACAATAAAGACTACCCATGCCTTGGCTAACAGCACCCAACCAAGCCAGAGCCACACTGGCGCTTTTAAAAAACCATGTTTATCATGTTGTTCAACGGAATAACGCACAAAAATACTTTTCGCTAAATCTAATGAACAACACTTTACCGCAAATGCCATAAAGTGTGATGACATTTTGCCAAAATCTAACAAAAAGAGGGGAAGGATGAAGAAACGATGGCCCCAAAATAGCCGTAGAAACTACTCTGCGTAAAAAGGGACCAATACTTTTGCATTGTTAATCGCGTATGAGCGTGCAGATTGCTCGCTACTCTCTCGACCGATTTGATAAGGTTCAGGCACAACGACTAACACCACTTGCGCCCCCTCTATCACGGATTCTTCACGATCACCTTCTCGATTTACTTTATACGCATCAATATAAACCGTGAGCACAATCGAACGAGTACTTGTGCCATCAACAGACAATAATTCGATTTCATGCACAGCGCCCCAGAGTGTACTGAGGGGTTTTTCTTCGGCACTAGGCAGAAACAAGTCATAGCTGCGGGGAGGATGAGAAATGTTATTGATGGTCGTCGCAATACGATTTTTCACATACTGCCCGTTTAGAAACGGCTTGCCTTCTTTATCTTGCCTGCTGGTTACACTTTCATCGCAAGTGTTTGCTTGCGGTTTTTCTGAATAGTGACGATAAGTTGCGCAGGCAAACTCCCCTACAAGGTCTTGAATACCACGTACCAAAGAAGCGTTGACATAAGCGTTGAGTTCAAATTCGCTTAGCTGTTCGACCTCTTTAAAAAGGTCAAAACGATTACGCTTGAACTCTTCATTATAGCGAAGTGAAATGAAGCGTTTTTTTTCGATGGCGAGCTTAACAACATTATCCGTTTCATTGAGTTGCGTCCCTTTAGAGTCAATGACCGCCCGTTCAATATTTGGATAATCACAATAACCTAATGGTGACATCAATATAGATGTAAGAATAATAAGATGTCGCAACTTAATCATAAATCTCTCGCTAGAATCTGGTAAGAAGTGCCATACAATGCCATCAGAGCAGGTTTAACCTCGCCATTGATTTAATATCGTAGCTTAGAAATTAAGAGGTTACGCGAATCTATGCCATATTTTAAAAAACATACTTAAAAAAGAAGCATACGGAAAAATACCGATTAGATTGTCCATTCCTTATAGTCCAGAGCCCCCTTCCTATTTGATATATTCATCATCGAAGAGTTCGTGATACTCTATTCACCACCTTGAACAACCGCATGATGCCCGATGAAAAAGAAAGCAACGCCTTCAGAAGAGACTCAACAGCAAGCCATGAGTATTGCCAAAGCGACTCAGAAACAGCACCAAACCAAAGAACAGACAAAATTAATTGCTCAAGGCATAGAGAAAGGCATCGCCCAATATAAAAAACAGCAAAAAGAACGAAATCGCCAAGCAGATAAAGCAAGAAAAAAAACACAGAAAGAAAAAAATGAGCAACTAAAGACTGAAACTAAAGCGGATGCTCGCCAACAAGATACTTCCGAGCAAAAATCGACAACATCCATACTTCCATGGATGCTTTTAGTCGTCAGTTGGGCAGGTTTTATCACTTATCTAACGCAGCAGTAGGACTGATGTCATGGGGAACACCATTCAACTTATCTCCGATAGTATCGTAAAGCGAGCCGTGATTTTAAAACGTACTGCGGGCCTATTCGTTGCAGCACTCTTGCTTGCGGGCTGCTCGTCACCCGCGATTACTGCCAATGAAGGCAGCCAGCATATCGACATTAGAATGGACTTTGGTTTTGATGCTAAGGAGTGTGAAGCTTTAGGGGAAGTGACCGGAAGTGAAGGCCATTGGTATAGCTATTTATTTTATCCGAATGATGTGCTCATCCAAGGTGCGATTAACGATGTAAAAAATCAAAGCCTCGAATTGAATGCCGACACCATTTTTCTCGTCAGCCCACAAGACTTCGCAACGTCATTTACAGTTTTCGGCATTGCATATCGCTGTATAAAGCCCTAAAACACTTTGGGTGCACTCACCAAATAATACGCATCAATAAACTATCGGCATCAATAAGAACGAGGCATAAAAAAGCCAGCAGTGCTGGCTTATGCTTGAAAACCAAGGCTAATAGCGATGTCTTGCTGTCGTTCTAACACCCACTGGCTATCAAATGGCCCCCAATCTGACAGCTGATAATAACCATCATTATGGCGACGACCATCTTGCACAAACATTAGCTCAATACCAATACCGGGCAATGCTTTTAATACATCTTGAATAGTACGGCGTGGCCAACCGGTTTTTTCGATAAGTTTTGGGACATTTGGCCTTTCTATACTTTCAACTAATAGAGCCAAATACAAACGCCTTGCAAAAACAGGACTCAATTCCATTGATAACATCTCCTTGTAGTTCTTCTCCATTATCAGCCCTTTTCAGTCTACAATTTGTTGCGTTTGATCAAAGTACTTTAATCAAAACGGCGTGATTGCGAATTTTTTCACCCTTCAAAATATTAATTTTGTGCTTTTGTGTCCTAGCTCACTTCCTGTTAGGATTTCTACACCGAGTTATTTTCTTATGATGAAACCAATATGACCGTCACCATGTATGGCATCCCAAATTGCGATACCATAAAAAAAGCCAAAAAATGGCTCGAAGCCAATGGCATTGAATACACTTTCCATGATTACCGGAAACAAGGCATCGATACCGAGCTTGTTACTCATTTTTGCGATGGATTAGGCTGGGAACTGGTGTTGAATAGACGCGGTACAACCTATCGTCAACTCTCGCCAGAGCAAAAAGAAGCCGTTAACGCCGACACGGTCATCGCATTACTGGTTGAACACCCAGCGATGATCAAGCGACCAATACTGAATGCCAATGGCTGTTTGCACATTGGCTTTAAAGCTGACCAATACCAATCTATTTTTAATTAAATCATTTATAGGACACCAAGGATGACAGATAGCCCAACTCTGGCTCTTGCAAAAGACCTTATTAGTCGCGAATCCGTGACACCAGAAGATGCAGGATGCCAAGAGGTTATGATCCAACGCCTAAAAGCATTAGGTTTTGAAATTGAAGTCATGGTTTATGACGACACCACCAACTTTTGGGCTCGCCGAGGAACAGAGTCTCCTCTATTTGCTTTTGCTGGCCATACCGATGTGGTTCCAGCTGGCACCCTAGAACATTGGCATACTCCCCCTTTCGAACCGACTGTGATTGATGGCTATTTACACGGACGTGGCGCGGCCGACATGAAGGGTTCTTTAGCCTGTATGGTCGTGGCCGTAGAGCAGTTCGTTGCTAATCATCCCAATCATAAGGGATCTATTGCATTTCTAATCACTTCTGATGAAGAAGGGCCATTTATCAACGGTACAACTCGCGTTGTTGACACCCTAATGGCACGCGATGAGTTGATTGATATGTGCATCGTTGGCGAACCTTCCAGTACCCACACCATAGGCGATGTTGTCAAAAATGGTCGTCGCGGATCGATCACTGGTGATCTAAAAGTGAAAGGCACTCAAGGTCACGTTGCTTACCCGCACTTAGCAAACAACCCTGTCCACCAGTCGTTACCTGCACTGGCTGAATTGGCTGCCACAAAATGGGATGACGGCAATGAGTTCTTCCCGCCAACAAGCTTTCAAATCCCAAACCTTCATTCAGGCACCGGCGCTTCAAACGTTATCCCAGGAGAATTTAATGTTCAGTTTAATTTCCGCTTTAGCACTGAGCTTACCGATGTCGATATTAAACAGCGTGTTCATTCGGTATTGGACGCACATGGGCTAGACTACGATCTTGAATGGACCCTTAGCGGGCACCCATTCTTAACCGGTAAAGGCGAACTTCTTGAAGCTGTAGTAAAAGGTGTTGAAGCCGTAAACCATAAAAAACCCGAACTTCTGACGACGGGAGGCACCTCTGATGGTCGTTTTATCGCGCGCATGGGCACACAAGTTGTCGAACTAGGGCCTGTAAACGCAACCATCCATAAAGTGAACGAATGTGTATCTATTTCTGATTTAGAAAAACTCACTGACATGTTTGAGAAAACTCTCGACAACTTATTAGGCTAACGATGACTCCCGAACAATTGACAGGACAAACGGATACTCACCTTACCGAGGTCCTCATTGGTAACAAACCGTTTCAAGTACACCGTGATATTGTTCGGGATCTTCTTGACCTCAAATCTGCCGCCCTAAAAGCCGGTTTTGATTTGTGCATCGCCAGTGGTTTTCGAAACTTTGAACGTCAAGCGGCTATATGGAACAGTAAAATGGCCGGAGAAAAGCCGATTCTCGACGCAAACAGCCAAGCCATTGACCCTTCAGTATTAAACGAAGAACTGAAGATTCGCGCTATTTTACGATGGTCAGCCCTTCCTGGTGCGAGTCGCCATCATTGGGGAACGGATTTTGATGTGTATGATGCCTTGTCACTGCCTCAAGGTACACAACTCAAACTTGAGCCTTGGGAATACTTAACAGGTCATCAGGCTCGGTTTTATCAATGGTTATCTTCTAATCTGAACTTATTTGGTTTCTACTTCCCATATCACCAAGACCAGGGAGGCGTAGCACCTGAGCCTTGGCATATCAGCCATGTCGAGCAAAGCCAGAATTGTCTGTCTGCGCTTTCTGTTAATATTCTAAGAGAGCAACTGGAAGGCCAATCAATCAACGGGGCGAATTGCCTATCTAACTTACTCAATGATCTCTACACTCAATACATAACCAATGTAACTCCTGTGGAGGCATAATGGATCTTCTGACAAACCCTTGGGTTATCTCCTTGTTGGCGATGGGCTTTATGGTCAGCAATATCATGGCATTGAAATACGTCTCTAAACTGAAACTTGGCCAGTATAAAAAAAACAAGTCTACTGAAGAAAAATCCGAGCACGAGCACTCAGATAAAGAAGAAAATAGTACAGGCTTAAATACTGATACTGATACTGATACTGATACTGATACTGATAAAAAATAAACAAAAAAAGGAGCGTGTGAGCGCTCCTTTTTCATTGAGATTCAATCTAACCTCATACCCAGTAACTACTTCTCGACCATCGCAGCAAGCACTGGCGCCATATCACTGAGCAGTTGCTCTTCAACAGGTTTGCCTGCCGAATCAGTGATGTTAATTGAGGTACGGTTGCCAAGATCACCAAACAAGAAGGTATAGGTACCACCTTTCAAATCGACAGGTTTAACACCAATCTCTTCCCAGAAACTGTCATCTGGAGAGGCATATTTCGCTTTCACCGTGCCCTGAGACTGGTTTCTCGCTTCAAGGGTGAAGCCCATTGAAGGCAGCAACTCTGGCAGACGCTGCCACAATACATTATAAGGTGTACGCGCAATAATAACCGGTAAACCACTACGGTCGGTGCCCATACTGATAGGGATTTGTTTCACTAACTGTTGTGCTTTTCGTGTTGCTTCTTCGCGCAAATCGAGATCATAACGAGCCATCACTAAGTTCGTCATCAAAATGTTATAGCGTTCTTTATTCGTCGCAGAAACAGGGGTTTCTTGGTTAGCTTCACGCCAATCAATCAGTGAAATCTTAAACCCAAAACGGTTATTGGCTTCAAGCTGTTCAATATTGTAACGACTGCCAAGTTCCACATCTTCATCGGCAGAGATCCACGAGAACCAACCGGTTTCAACAAGATTATCGGACTGCTTAACAATATCGACATTTCTTTCTTGAAGCATGGCCAAAGCGGTTTCCCAAACCTTAACGGCTTCGTCTTTTCGCAATAACCAGAGCGTCACTTCACCGTTGATATTGGTTTCAGTGCGAGCGCCAGGTACCAACTCTAAAATCTGCTGTGGAGGGCGAATATCAACGTCACGCCCAAGTTCACCATTAAACTCCCCTGCAGGAATGACAAAATCATCGTAAAGGTAGGGCTTTGCGTCCGCTGGGGCCTGCCATTCTTTGAACTCAGGGGTATTTAAGTATTCAAAATCATCTTTTGCTTGGCGTCGATGGGAGGGATCGCTTGAGCATGCACTTAAAACAAGAACAGCTAGTGACGTCATGACTAGCTGATGAGAAAACTTCATTGGAACTCCTAAAAAAGCCAAGAAAAAGATCTTGGCCATTCTTTGTAATTAATTAGTAAATACCTGAATCAGTCAACGCTTTGCTAACAACAGGTTGTGCCGATTCTGAAAGAACGGTCAGTGGTAATCTTAAACAGCCATGCTCAATCAAACCGAGCTTATGAGCCGCCCATTTCACTGGAATAGGGCTTGATTCAACAAACAGATCTCGATGCAAAGGCATTAAACGCTCGTTGATCGCTCTCGCCTCTTCCATTTCACCTTGAGCAGCAAGCTTAAACATTTTCGCCATGTCTGCCGCAGCAATATTGTTCGTGACTGAAACAACCCCGTTACCACCTGCGGCAACAAAATCAAGACCAGAACTGTCATCACCACTAAGTAAGATAAAATCTTCGCCACAAAGTTCACGGTGAATTGCAACTCTTTCTAATTCTCCCGTAGCGTCTTTCAATGCAACGATATTTTCAATTTTTGATAGTCGAGCAACGGTTTCTGGCAACAAATCGACCGCAGTACGGCCAGGAACGTTATAAAGGATTTGAGGAACATCACTCACTTCAGCTATCGCTTTGTAATGCTGATATAAGCCTTCTTGAGTTGGCTTGTTGTAATAAGGGGTTACGCTAAGGCACCCAGCAATACCTGAATTATTCAGCAAACGGCTGAAAGTAACAGACTCGTGAGTCGCATTAGCACCAGTACCAGCAATAACAGGGATACGGCCAGCAGCAAATTCAACCGTTTTGTGGACGACTTTAACATGCTCTTCAACGGTTAACGTTGCTGACTCACCGGTTGTACCGACAGCGACAATACCATCTGTGCCTGCATCCACATGGAAATCCACCAATTTTTTCAGGCTTATGTAATCGACCTCACCATTAGAATTAAACGGTGTAATTAATGCAACAATACTTCCTGAAAACATGTTTTTCTCCATTATTTGATACTTTCTGCATGGTACTGTATGGCTCTTGCGTATGACAAGGCGTTAAAGGGATATATAGCACCTGTTATGTTGAATATTTATCACATGTTTGACCTTTGGCATAGTTATTCACCTACATAATTGGGAAATAATGATCATAGAACAGTAAACAAGCAAAACCGAGACTCGAAATGCCTCGTTTTTTCACACAATTCAGCAACAAAACCCAGTGCTTCAAGGAAGCATATTGATGCTTCTGTGCTAACATACCTATTAATAGCCCTCATTTAACGTGACATTATGACTCAACATCTAGTAATTACCGCCGTCGGCACAGACCGCCCAGGTGTGTCGAATCAAATCGTTCACCTAGTGACTCAATCAGGGTGCAATATCATCGACAGTCGAATAGCTCTTTTCGGTAACGAGTTCACTCTTTTGATGCTGGTTTCTGGAAACAACAACAGCATAACGAGAGTCGAGACGACGCTTCCTCTTTTAGGTCAAGAGCACGACCTTATTACCATGATGAAACGCACTTCTACCCATGAAGTTGTCGATCACGCTTACACACTAGAAGTCTTCATCGAATCCGATGACAGAATGGGCTTGACTGAAGAGTTCACTCAATTCTTCGCAGATAGACAGATCGGTTTAGCATCACTCAGTGCTCAGACTATCAATAAAACACAGGTCGGGCTTAATAACGACCAATTTCATATCGCCCTAACGGCCACCGTGGGTTCACAGTGTAACCTCATGCAGTTACAAGAAGAGTTCACTCTTTTCTGTCAATCACTGGCTGTGCACGGGTCTCTTAATTTCATAAAAAATAGTCAATAGAAAGGATTATCGATGAATACTTTGACTGCTGGCACGCCAGCCCCAAACTTCTCTCTTTTAGATCAAGATGGCAAAACCGTATCACTTGGTGATTTTGAAGGTAAAAAAGTTCTTTTCTATTTTTACCCGAAAGCCATGACACCTGGCTGTACAACACAAGCACAAGGGCTTCGCGACATTAAAACGGAATTAGACGATCATAACGTAGTCGTTCTAGGCGTGAGCATTGACCCTGTAAAGCGTCTGGGAAAATTTATCGAGCGAGACAACCTTAATTTCACTCTTTTATCTGATGAAGACCATGCTGCCGCTGATCAATTTGGGGTTTGGGGAGAAAAGAAATTTATGGGCAAGATCTATGATGGTTTGCACCGCATTAGCTTTTTGATCAATGAACAAGGTGTCATCGAGCATGTGTTTAATAAATTTAAAACCAAGACTCACCACGAAGTGGTTTTAGATTATCTAAACGAAAACAAGTAACCGACCGTTTCAGTGAATCGTTCTCAAACAATCGTTCTTAGATGACGGAACCTAGATAACCGTTTATGGAAATATAAATGCCAGCTCGTCGATATCGAGCTGGCATTTTAGTTTATAGAACCGCTTGTGTTAAACCACAAACTTATTCAGTAGCGCATCTTGCTGATGGATATTATCTTTCTGTGTTTGCATCGCTATATTGGTGTTTTCGGCTGAATCTGCCACTTGTGTCGATAGGTCTTTAATCTTCACCGTATTATTGTTGATTTCTTCAGCAACTAAGCTTTGTTCTTCCGCGGCGGATGCTATTTGTAAATTCATATCAGAGATTTGCTGAATGGCATTACTGATACTTTCTAGCGAAGAATTCGCGGCTTGCGCTTTATCAACAGCATCGATAGCGGTTGTTTTACTTTCGTTCATTGCTGCCGATACGGAACTTGCCCCTGCTTGTAGCTGTTCAATCATGCTGCGAATTTCTGTCGTCGACTCTTGCGTTCGTTGTGCCAGTGTACGTACTTCATCGGCAACCACGGCAAAACCTCGACCTGATTCACCCGCTCGAGCTGCCTCTATTGCTGCATTGAGCGCAAGAAGGTTAGTCTGATCTGCAATGTCATTGATAACCTTTAAAATGGTTTCAATGTTCGCTGTTGCCGTTTCTAATCCTTTCACCTCTTCTACCGCTTGGTCAATTCTTGCCGACAAATTATCGATAGACATTGTGGTTTCACTCACGACTTTTGAGCCCGCCTCGGTGGCATCATCAGCATCTCGAGCCGCCG
>NZ_AJYQ02000076.1 GCF_000287055.2 Vibrio genomosp. F10 str. ZF-129
CGTCGGTTCAAATCCGGCTCCCGCAACCACTTCACCATTAAAGGCTGTTAAGTCAATAATGATGTGATTTAGCTCTTCTAATTTTATAGTGATTCTTTTCACTGATAGCCGAAAGGCTTTGCTCTTTTCCATCATGCTGAGAAGCATAATCCCCCAAAATGTATGAAACACGGCCAAGTGCTAGTGGTTCTTGTCTGACCTTATCAATCGATTAGTTTTGAGACGAGTCAATGCTACGTCATTATTGATGTTGAGCGTTGTCTAAACGTATCTGTCAACAGAGTTACCCACAAAATACTAACTGTGGATAAGTTGGTGGGTAAACTGATTTTTCGGGCTAGAAAGTCGAGTGAACAAAAGATCTTTTTATTCTGCTAGGCTTGTAGTTTAGATGAGATAATCAATCAAGTTGCTGTTTTTATTGGTTTTTTGTTTATTTTTGACACCAAATTTAGCACTGCGATAAGATCACTAAGTGATTGTTTTTTGATCTTCGTCATATCTTCGTTTTGTGGCTAACTTTCTTCAGTTATAGGAAACGCTGTCTAGTTTAGTTTTTTTTCCACATTCAATTTTTTTAGAACTAAGTCAAATAATGAACAATGAATTTATGCAATGTTCATGCGTCTCTAGGCAGCCCTTTTTCTATCACTCTAATTAATCGTTGGTTTTTTTGCTCAACGCTATCAATAGTGTTTTGCTCAAGGTCACCAAGAGAACGTGGCAACTGCCGGTGCTGTTCTTCTAGTGCCCATTTGATGTGGATATCAAGCATGTCATTAAAGCCTAACTTCTCCTCTAAAACCGCCACAATAGACGATGAGAATGGTGCATTCCCCATTGCTATCGATAAATTTCTCAGCCACTGAATGTAGCCGATTCTCCGGATAGCAGAGCCTTCCATTTTTTGAAGGAACTCCTCTTCTTGCCAAGAAAACAGCGAGACGAGGTTAGCGTCTGCTAATGTATCACGGCGGTGAAAATCTCCTTGCTCCGTGATAGTCGAGAATCGATTCCATGGGCATACTAGCTGACAATCGTCACAGCCATATATTCTGTTACCCATAGGTTTGCGGAATTCTTCTGGAATCACGCCATTATATTCAATGGTTAAATAGGAAATACATCGTCTAGCATCGACAACGCCATCGGCAATAATGGCTTGTGTTGGACACGACGTAATGCAGGCGCTGCATTTTCCACATTCATTCTGACTGGGTTGCTCGATAGGCAACGGAAGGTCAACTAAGAGCTCACCTAAGAAAAACCAAGAGCCTGTTTCTTTGTCAAGCAGTAACGAATGTTTCCCCGCCCAGCCTAGCCCAGCTTTTTCCGCGAGTGGCCGTTCTAGTATTGGAGCGCTATCGACGAATGGACGATAGCCGTATGTACCCACTTCTTGCTCTATCTTTTTGCCCAGCTTTTTCAATTGATTGCGAATGATTTTATGGTAATCACGACCAAGGGCGTAACGACTGATGTAAGCTTGTGTTTTATCGGCGAGATTAGAGGCAAACTGGGCCTCTGGTGGTAGGTAATCCATTCTTGCACTGATTACTCGAATGGTTCCAGGTAATAGCTCAGCAGGGCGTGCACGCATCATGCCGTGGCGTGCCATCCAATCCATTTCACCGTGGAAGCCTGCGTCTAGATACTTCTGAAGCTGCGGTTCATGTTCAGAGAGGTCGACATCACAGATGCCCACTTTCTGAAAGCCAAGCTCTTTCGCCCAAATTTTGATTTGATCAGCGAGGTGTTGATAATCCATAGGTAAAGAGCCTGATTGAATAGGGGGCCGGATCTTACAAGATCTTATTACAAGGATCTAGCGGTTCTATGACTGATCGAATGTTATTATTTGCCAATATTTGCGTTTAATTACACAAGAGCGCTTGTTTCTCAATTCTAACCCAGTTTACTATTCCTATTACTTTGATTTATATATAGTCAGTTTGAACACGTTCGAGAAGCCCAACCATGAATACAAAACAATTTAATCTTATTAATGAAGAAGCGACGATTCACGTTGGTACTTTGCTCGCTCAGTGTTGTTCACAACAAACGACTATTTATCTGCATGGGGATCTTGGCGCAGGGAAGACGACATTCAGTCGCGGATTTGTTCGAGCCTTAGGTCACCAGGGAAACGTAAAAAGCCCAACTTATACCTTAGTAGAGCCTTACCAACTGGATAAGTGGCAAGTTTACCACTTTGATCTTTATCGCTTAGCTGATCCTGAAGAACTCGAATTTATGGGGATCCGAGATTACTTCACGCCTGATGCTATTTGCCTTGTTGAGTGGCCTGAGAAGGGGGAAGGTTTACTCCCAAAGCCTGATCTTGATGTAGAACTGTGTTATCAAGGCGAACAAAGAACGATGACCCTTACGGCGAATAATGAGTATGGACAGTCATTACTGAATCAATTGGAGCTAAGTTGAGTATTCAATCTATTGTGAAAGTGCGTGTGAATCGCTGGGTTCTGACTGTACTAACTGCGTTAATTTCATTGTTTTCTTACTCTCTTTGGGCGAATACGCTTGAGGGAGTAAGGGTATGGCCATCTCCGGATGAAACCAGAGTGGTGATTGATTTACAATCTGAGGCTGACTTTAGCTACTTCACTTTGAGCAGTCCAAATCGCTTAGTGGTTGATTTGAACAATACGTCTCTTAATACCAAGCTCCCGCTGTCTGTTAGTGACAGTCCAGTATTAAGCCAAGTAAGAAAAAGTACGCCACCAAAAAAATCAACGTATCGTTTAGTGTTTGAATTGAAACGCAAAGTACAGGCGAATATTTTTAAGTTAGCCCCTGTTTCTGGCGGGCAATATGGTCATCGGTTGGTTATCGATTTGCCTCATGGCTCAACGACTAAAAGCGTCTCTACGGTTAAAGCCCCTGAAGTCAGTAAAGATGTTTCCCAAATCAAGCGACAAGAAGAGATTCTGATTGTTATCGACCCTGGTCATGGTGGAGAAGACCCTGGTTCTATCGGGCCGAGCCGTAAATACGAAAAAAATGCAACACTGAGTATTTCAAAAAAGCTGGCTGCGCAACTGAATGCAATACCCGGTATCAAAGCGAGACTCACTCGTTCAGGTGATTACTATGTCAATTTGAATCGACGTGTAGCGATTGCGAGTGAGAACAATGCCCATCTACTGATATCGATACATGCTGATGCATTTACCACGCCTCAACCCAAAGGTGGCTCGGTGTTTGTCTTGAATACCCGTCGAGCAAATACAGAAATCTCTCGTTGGATAGAAGACAAAGAGAAACAGTCTGAGCTATTGGGTGGTGGCGGTGCTGCTTTCCCGAGCAGCATTAACGATCGTAACGTCAATCAGACCTTGCTTGATCTTCAATTCAGCCATTCTCAAAAGGAAGGATATAAACTGGCGACTGAGATTTTATCTGAGATGGGGAAAGTCACCAAGCTTCATAATTCAAAGCCTATTAATACCAGCCTAGCCGTGTTGAGATCCCCTCAGATCCCATCGGTACTTGTTGAGACGGGGTTTATTTCTAACCCAACAGAAGAGAAGCTTTTATTCCAAAGGGCTCATCAAGACAAACTGTCTCGCTCCATCACCAAGGCGGTGGTTAAATATTTAAAAGCGAACCCGCCTGAAGGCACCTATTTTAAAGCGCAAACCACGCCTAAAACGTATAAAGTTAAACGTGGTGACTCGTTGTCTGCAATAGCGAAAAAGTACAGTACGTCGACGAGTACGTTGATGAAAGCGAATAAACTCAAAAGCAGCAGTCTAGCGATTGGGCAGGTACTGACGATTCCTGCTGCAGGCTCGGTTTCAACCGCGGCCGATACCGTCGAAACAAAGGTCGTGACGCATACGGTTCGTTCGGGTGATTACTTAGGGAAAATAGCCAGCCGTTATAAAGTGACCATTGGCGCTATAAAGCGTGAAAATAATCTGAAATCTGACACGCTAAAATTAGGGCAGAAACTGAAGATCACCGTGAGTCTAAAAGATGTGCCTATTCGTAAGCATACCGTCAAACGTGGCGACTATCTCGGAAAGATAGCGAGCCAGTATGGAGTACCCATCAATAGTATTCGACAAGCAAACAAACTGAGATCCGATGAATTAGCGATCGGTCAAATATTGATTATTCCCAATAAGTAGGCCTGTATGACCATAAAAATATTGCCTGCTCGACTGGCCAACCAAATCGCCGCGGGAGAGGTGGTCGAAAGACCCGCTTCTGTTGTAAAAGAGTTGGTTGAAAATAGTTTGGACTCAGGGGCGACGCGAATTGATGTTGATATCGAAAAAGGCGGAGCAAAGCTGATTCGAGTCCGAGATAATGGTAAAGGCATCGAAAAAGAGGAATTGAGCTTAGCGCTAAGCCGTCATGCAACATCAAAAATACATTGTCTTGATGATCTTGAGGCTATAGTGAGTCTTGGTTTTCGTGGTGAGGCTCTTGCGAGTATCAGTTCTGTTTCTCGTTTGACGATGACATCACGCCCTGCGACTCAAGAGCAAGCTTGGTCGGCCTATAGTGAAGGTCGAGATATGCAGGTAAAGCTGACACCGACCGCACACCCCATTGGAACCAGCGTTGAAGTACTCGATCTGTTTTTTAATACACCGGCTCGGCGCAAATTCCTTCGCACTGAGAAAACAGAATTCACCCATATTGACGAGTTGATGAAGCGGATAGCACTGAGCTGTTTTGACGTTACGATCAACCTCACCCACAACGGTAAATCGGTACGCCAGTATCGGGCTGCGAAGTCAGAAGTACAGGCAGAAAAGCGTATTTCAGCAGTGTGTGGCAGCCACTTTGTGAAGAACATGCTCAAGATCGAACTTGAACATCAAGGTTTGCGTCTGCATGGTTGGATCACCACGCCAGAAGGAGCGAGGCAGCAAAACGATCTTCAATATTGTTATGTGAATGGGCGAATGATGAGAGACAAACTCATCAATCACGCGATCCGACAAAGCTATGAAAACACGCTACGCGCTGATCAATTCCCTACGTATATTCTTTTTATCGAGATAGACCCTCATCAAGTCGACGTGAATGTACACCCCGCTAAACATGAAGTTCGTTTTCATCAAGCCAGATTAGTACATGATTTTATTTATCAGGCACTGAGCGATGCTCTCGCCCAAAGTGAGCACATCTGTTCACCTAAGCTCGCGACGTCGGCTTTTCATCAGTCGAGTCAAGCATCGAGTGAGTCTGATAAAGGCCCGATAGACATAAACCCAAAGAACGAAAATAAGAAGGAACGAGGCGTCACTCACGATCGCGTTTCTCCGCAGATTATGGCCGCCATTGATCATTCACCGATGTACCCAAATAAAGTCACGAGTGAATCGAATGATAGGGTAGGCGAGTCAAGCCCCACTACACCAAATTCAGCCGCTCATTGGCGAGGTTCACAAACACCAACTTCGGGGCAGATGACCAAGCCAGTGCCTGTTGATAGAGCAAGCCCAAAAGAGCTTCAAGTGTATTCTGAGCTATTAACAACAGAGAATGAGAAACACACACCACGAGCAGGTTTCAGAAATGTAGAAAGTGTGATCCCCGAGCTTGTGCCGATAACATCGCTTGGCAAGGCGATCAATGTGGTTCATGGGCGTTATATATTGATGGCGTCTAAACAAAGCAGCGTGTTAGTTTCGTTAGCAAAGGCAGAGTGGCTTCGCATTCGAGGTCAGCTTGATATTACTCATGCAGACCTGACCAGCCAGCCTCTTCTTGTGCCTTTGTCTTTAAAAGTCGATGAAAACCAACACCTAAGTAACCAGCGTTTGCAGTCGACCTTATCTCGTCTTGGTATTCAAATTAAAGAGCGTAATAAGCAATCTTTAATGGTCATGGGCGTTCCACAGCCGTTACGCCAACAAAACCTACAAATAATCATTCCAGATCTGTTATCGTACTTGGCAACGAATGACTTGGAATCTGATTCAGACATCGATCCGACCTACCTTATTAATTGGTTGTCTGATCGTATAACCCAAGTGAAAACCGACTACACTTTATCGGAAGCGATTCAAATTATTGCGGAACTAGAACAGCTTTGGCATGGTCAATTACCATTAGATGATCCTAAGTTTGTCCAACCGATAGATTTTTCAGCGACGATTGCTGCGTTACTGGCTTAATAAAAAATAATGAATGAACAATTACCTTTAGCCCTATTTTTGATGGGCCCAACAGCGTCAGGAAAAACCGATCTAGCGATTCGCTTGAGACAGAAATTTCCTGTTGAAATCATCAGTGTCGATTCTGCTTTGATATATAAAGGCATGGATATCGGCACAGCAAAGCCAGACGAGCATGAGCTGTCTTTGGCTCCACACCGCTTGATCGATATCTTAGATCCAAGTGAGGCGTATTCTGCCGCTGATTTTCGTTCTGATGCTCTATCGGAAATGAATCGTATTGTATCGGAAGGAAAAATCCCATTACTCGTGGGAGGCACTATGCTGTATTACAAAGCATTACTCGAAGGCTTGTCCCCCCTTCCAGCGGCCGATCCTATTATTCGTAAAGAAATAGAACAAGAAGCCCAAGATTCTGGCTGGCAGGTGCTTCATGATCAATTACGAGAGATTGATCCTGTTTCAGCAGAAAGAATTCACCCAAATGACCCACAAAGATTATCTAGGGCATTGGAAGTTTACCGAATTTCAGGTAAAACTCTTACTGAACTCACAGAAACTAAGGGCGAAAGCCTACCGTTTCAGGTCAAACAATTTGCAATAGCTCCCAAGGAAAGGGCAGAGATCCACCGCCGTATTGAACTGCGCTTTAGTAAAATGATGGAAGCAGGATTCGAAGAAGAAGTGAAGGCACTGTATGCCCGAGATGATCTTCACCCTGAACTGCCATCTATTCGCTGTGTAGGGTATCGGCAGATGTGGGATTACTTAGATGGGAAGTGCGATAAAGAGGAAGCGGTTTTTCGTGGAATCTGCGCAACTCGTCAATTGGCCAAGCGTCAGATTACCTGGTTACGCAGCTGGGATGATTTAACTTGGTTAGATAGTGAGAACGTTGAACATGCGCTAGAAACGCTATCAAATGCAATAGCATCTGATTAAATTAGCTGTGTATAATGTGATCGCTTTTGCGTGAATTTACCCCGTCAAAGATCGTTTACTTGAAAAATGCAGGCATTGCCTACATAACAGGTAATAGCGGGGTAACTATTACTCGTTTAGCTCAGATGCAAAGCAACACCTTTTTTTGCACAAAAACCACTAGCTAAATAATTACAACAAAATACAAAATAAGGAAAATAAAATGGCTAAGGGGCAATCTTTACAAGACCCATTCTTGAATGCACTACGTCGTGAGCGCATTCCCGTTTCAATCTATCTTGTTAACGGTATTAAACTACAAGGGCAAATCGAATCCTTTGATCAGTTTGTTATTCTATTGAAAAACACGGTCAACCAAATGGTTTATAAGCATGCGATTTCTACGGTTGTTCCTGCGCGTGCAGTGAGCCACCACAGCGGTGACCGACCAGAACAACGCCCACAAGAGAAATCAGAAGATTAATATTCTGACTTTTTTTATTAGATCAACAAGAAGGAGCTGACTGCTTGTTTGACCGTTATGAAGCCGGTGAGCGAGCCGTACTTGTTCATATCAATTTCACGCAAGAGGGTGAGCTGGAAGATTTAAGTGAATGTGAAATGCTTATTTCTTCTGCTGGAGTGTCGACACTGCAAGTTGTGACCGGCAGTCGTCAATCTCCACACCCTAAATATTATGTCGGAGAAGGTAAAGCTCAAGAAATCGCACAAGCTGTACAATTGGTCAGTGCGGATATCGTGATCTTTAACCACGCACTCTCACCAGCCCAAGAACGAAATTTAGAAGCCTTGTGTCAATGTCGAGTGCTGGACCGAACTGGTTTGATTCTTGATATTTTTGCTCAACGTGCTCGAACGCATGAAGGTAAGCTACAAGTGGAGCTTGCCCAATTACGTCATATTTCGACTCGATTAATTCGAGGTTGGACACACCTAGAAAGGCAAAAAGGTGGTATCGGTCTGCGTGGGCCAGGTGAAACTCAACTAGAAACCGACAGACGATTATTGCGGGATCGTATTAAAACGATTTTGCGACGCTTAGCCAAAGTTGCTAAACAGCGAGAGCAAGGTCGAAGAGCAAGAAATCGCGCTGAGATTCCTACAATTTCATTGGTTGGGTATACGAACGCAGGTAAATCGACACTCTTTAATAGTATTACAGAAGCTGGGGTTTACGCGGCGGATCAGCTATTTGCTACTCTCGATCCGACATTGAGAAAAATTGAACTGTCGGATGTTGGGCCTGCGATTTTAGCGGATACCGTTGGTTTTATCCGACACCTACCCCATGATTTAGTGGCCGCTTTTAAAGCAACGTTACAAGAGACACAAGAAGCTGACATTTTGTTACATGTTGTTGATGCCAGTGATGACCGTTTTCGTGAGAATATTCATGCTGTTCATGAAGTATTAGAAGAGATTGACGCACATGAGGTGCCAACTCTTGTAGTTATGAACAAAATCGATAACCTAGAAGGTCAAAAGCCGAGAATTGATCGGGACGAGGAAGGTAACCCTCGAACGGTTTGGGTCTCGGCAATGGAAGGGTTAGGGGTTGAATTACTATTTGAAGCGTTAACGGAAAGGTTAGCAAGTCAAATGGTGTCATATCAGCTACGAGTACCGCCTGAACATCAGGGGCGAATTCGTAGTACATTTTTCCAAATGAAGTGTATTCAAAAAGAAGAATATGACCAAGATGGTGATTTGTTGATTGATGTCAGAATGCAGCAAGTTGACTGGTTAAAGTTAGAGAAAAGAGAAGAGGCAGTTTTACGTGACTTTATAGTTACTTAAAGGACTGCTAGAGTATAACGTCATATCTAATGATGGAGCTTTCTAATGGCGTGGAATGAGCCTGGTAATAACAACGGCGACAACGGCCGCGATAAAGACCCTTGGGGTAATAAAGACAATCGCGGTGGCCGAGATCAAGGACCGCCAGATTTAGACGAAGTGTTTAACAAGCTGAGTCAAAAATTGGGTGGTAAGTTTGGTAATAAAGGTGGTAAGGGCCCTTCTTTCGGAGGTGGAGGCGCAATAGGCTTAGGCGTTATTGCAGCAATCGCAGTCGTTGTTTGGGGATTCTTTGGCTTTTACACTATTGGTGAAGCCGAGCGCGGTGTCGTATTACGTTTAGGTAAATACAGTCATATTGAGGAGCCTGGTTTGAACTGGCGTCCTGCTGGTATTGATACTTATGAAGCCGTGAACGTTCAAGCGATCCGGTCTTTGCGCGCATCCGGTTTGATGCTAACGAAAGATGAGAATGTAGTAACGGTTGGTATGGATATTCAGTACAGAGTATCGGATCCATACAAATACCTCTACACAGTAACTAACGCTGATAACAGTCTAAGTCAAGCGGCTGATTCTGCTCTGCGTGCGGTTATCGGTGACTCGTTGATGGATAGTATCCTGACAAGCGGACGTCAACAAATTCGTCAAAGTACACAAGAAACATTGAATGAGATTATTGATGCTTACGACATGGGTTTGATCATTGTTGATGTCAACTTCCAGTCGGCTCGTCCGCCAGAGCAAGTAAAAGCATCGTTTGATGATGCAATCGCAGCACGAGAAGATGAAGAGCGTTTTGAGCGAGAGGCAGAAGCGTATCGAAATGATATTTTGCCAAAAGCTACTGGTCGTGCAGAACGTTTGAAGAGAGAAGCGCTTGGTTACTCTGAACGTACTGTCAATGCTGCAATTGGTGAAGTCTCTCAGTTTGAGAAACTATTACCGGAATACACTGCTGCACCGGACGTAACGCGTAATCGTATGTACATCGATACCATGGAAAAAGTGTACACAAGTACATCGAAAGTACTGATTGATTCAGAGTCTAGTGGCAATCTACTGTACCTACCAATTGATAAACTGGCGGGTCAAGAAGGCAGCTCTAAGTCGACACGTAAGCCAACGTCATCTTATGATCAAATTGAACTTGAGTCAGAAGCCAATGTATCACAGTCAGATTCACAATCCCGCACGTCGGGCTCACGTCAAGGGAGATACTAATAATGCGTAAGTTAATGATCCCTATATTGGCGGTGACTATTGTACTCATGTTGATGTCACTGTTTGTTATTCAAGAAGGTGAGCGTGGCATGGTGATTCGTTTTGGTCGTGTTCTTGATGATAACGGCGTATCACGTATCTATGAACCGGGCGTACATTTCAAAATGCCGCTGTTTGACCGTGTGAAAACATTAGATGCACGTATCCAAACCATGGACGGTGTTTCAGACCGCTTTGTAACATCAGAGAAGAAAGACGTTTTAATTGATACCTATGCGAAATGGCGTATCGCTGATTTTGGACGTTTTTATCTGAGTACTGGTGGTGGTAATGTGATGACCGCAGAAACACTTCTTGAGCGTAAGGTAACCGATGTCCTTCGTTCTGAAATCGGTTCACGTGAAATCAAGCAGATTGTTTCTGGTCCACGTAACAAAGATGTCTTACCTGACAGTGCTGATAGTGAAGAAGTGACTACTGAAGCCGCTAGAGAAGCATTAGAGATTGATGGTGAGCGTGATAAGATCATGGAAAATGTACTAGCGGGAACAGCCGAGAGTGCAATGGCAGATTTAGGTGTTGAGATTGTTGATTTTCGAATGAAGAAAATCAACCTTCCTGATGAAATCAGTGAATCTATCTATCGTCGTATGCGTGCAGAACGTGAGTCAGTTGCTCGTAGACACCGTTCTCAAGGTCGCGAGAAAGCGGAAGTTATCCGTGCTCAAGCTGAGCTTGAAGTGGCCACCGTTATTGCAGAAGCAGACAGAACTGCGCGTGTAACACGTGGTGATGCGGATGCACAAGCAGCAAAAATCTACTCGGATGCTTACAGCAAAGATCCTGAGTTCTTTGGCTTTGTCCGTTCGCTTCAAGCCTATGAGCGTTCATTTAGTGAGAAGAGCGATATCTTAGTACTCGATCCTAAGAGTGATTTCTTCCAATACATGAACAATGCTAAAGGCATGGCTACGAAATAGCGGCAACATGTTGTTAAGTTATATGATAAAGGCTCCTAAGTTAGGGGCCTTTCTTTTTGGAGAGGATTGATGATGTCAAATTCGATATGGGTAGCGTTAGGGTTGGTATTGGTGGTAGAGGGATTAGGCCCACTGATCGCTCCAAGAGGTTGGCGAGCCATGGTGTCACAACTCAGTGAGCAGCCAGACAATCAACTTAGAAGGTTTGGTGGCTGCCTAGTGGTTGCGGGTGTGGTGATCGCCTACGTTTTTGCTTAGTTTTTGGTTAGTTTTTGTTGGGTTTGTGCTTGGCTTGGGTAGGCGGAGAGCCTAAATTGCACAGTAAAGTGCAAAAAGCAGGCTCTTTATGGGTTTTGGCTTCTTGTTATCCGCTTTGACTAGTAATGAGGAGGCGGCGTTTCTTCAGAAGGATCCGCTAGATTCGAAGAATCCATATTTTTTACTTTTCCGGCCACATACTTCATTTGATCTTGCATCTTGGTGATGAGCAGCTGCTGTGTTGAAAGTGCATCATTGAGTTCACTTACGGTTTGCTCTTGAAACGCCAGTTGGCATTCTAAATCATTGATACGATCTTCTAGTGCTTGATAGGATTTATCAGTCATCAAATTTCCACGCCTGTGCAATACCAGCAGATGTACCAGAGATAATCCGCTGTTGATTATCGAAAGCGGCATCATACACTACCGCACGAGGAGGACGAGTATCTTTTAATGGTTCCACTTCAAACCCATCCGTTTTTTTACCGCTCGTCGTATCCCAAACGATAACTCGGCTTGAAGGTGTGCCGGTAACCAGTTTTGAACCATCATCAGAAAAACGCGCTGTAGAGAAAATAAGTTGGCGGGAGAAGCTGCTGAGTTGCGAGCGTTCATTGCCCGTTTTTAGATCCCAAATGATCGCTTGGTTACCACCATCTGAACTAAATGCAAGATCCCCATCTCTTTGCAGTGCCACTCTAATCACCCTCTGCTCATGCTCAAATGTCCGTATAATCAGCCCCGATTCAGTGTCCCATAAGTAGGCTTTATAATCATTTCCTCCCGATAGGGCGAAGCGTCCATTCGACGAAAGTGCAACAGAATTTATTTTTTCTTGATGAGCAAGGAACTCTAGGCGTCGTCCGGTGACTAAATTGACGTATATGGCTTTACCATTGGAAAGCCCGAGTAGAACTTGCTCGCCATTGCTTGAAATATCGACATCTCGAATGAGACCATCAGAAATCGACCATAGACCTTGAGCCTGTGTCCATGATAAGTCCCAAACGGCGAAATTGATTTGACTCGCTGTGATAGCAAAGCGCCCATTATCTGAAATGCGAATACGTGACACACTATTTTCTTGGGCATCTTGTTGACCAAGTTGCGCGAGTTGTTTGTTTTCAGCGAGATCCCAAAGAACTAACTGGTTTTCTTTGGAGTAAATGAGTGCAAATCGAGCATCACGGCTGAGCGCAAAGCTGGTTGTGCCTTGAGGTTCTAGCTCCCAGCGTTGGTCGTTTTTAGAAGAAAAAAAGCAACCATTTAACGCTAGGATGACAAAGACAAACAAGATTGAATGAAGAATATTTCGCATCAAGTCCAATTATCCGCTTGGTGTTGAAAGACATTTTGTAAACATATAGCTATATTGGTACAACTACGTCTCGCATGCCAGTCATAACTGAATGATTGTGATGAATGGTTAGCCCAAAACTGGAGAATTAAATGAAATCGATGTTTAAAGTATCACTGCTTGCAGCAACCGTAATGTTAGCCGTTGGCTGTCAAAAAGAAGAAGAACCAAAAGTTGAAACTGCGGCCGTTGAACAAGTTGCAGAAACTGGCAAAGCAGTTCACTTTCAAACGGAAGATGATAAGGCGGCTTATGCCATTGGTGTTTCATTTGCAAATTACCTCAGCACAAGCATTGAAAAACCGAACGAAATCGGTATTCAATTGAACAAAGATCTTGTCTTGAAAGGTATTGAGCATGTGTTTGCTGATAGCGCTGAATTAACTGAAGAAGAAACTCGTGAAGCACTTGAGCAATTAGATGCTCGAGTGTCAGCAGCAATGCAAGCACAAGCGGCAGAAAAAGCAGCAGCGGCAGAAAAAGCCGGTCAGGACTTTCAGGCTGAGTTCGAACAGCAAGAAGGCGTAATGAAAACTGAGACAGGCTTAATGTACCAAGTCTTAACAGAAGCGCAGGGTGAGCAACCAAAAGAGACGGATACCGTTCAAGTACACTATAAAGGTACGTTAATTGACGGCACTCAGTTCGATAGCTCATACGATCGTGGAGAGCCAGCGGTCTTCCCTTTAAACCGTGTGATTCCTGGTTGGACGGAAGGTGTTCAATTGATGCCTGTTGGTTCAAAGTTTAAGTTTGTTATTCCACCTCAACTTGCTTATGGCCCTCAAGATACACCAACGATTCCAGCAAACTCTACTTTGGTATTTGAAGTGGAATTATTGCAAATCGAAAATGATACAAATGTAGAAGCTCAGTAAGCGATACTGAGATAGCATTTTTGAAGGCCTGACTTGCTCAGGCCTTTATTATTTTTAGCGATCCACACCTTATTCTTTGCTTTAAATCAGTATATCTCGACTTACTTAGATGCTCGATTCAAATTTTCTGATAAACTTACATAGATTTGTTGATTTTTTGCGCTAAGGCTAGAATATCGTGACTACAACTGAAACACTTACAGACATACCACTAGAAAGCGAGTTGCTTGAAATGGAATCCGTTCATGTGAAGCCATTTAGCGATCATGACAAAATAATTTTAAGATCTTATGAAGCGGTGGTGGATGGCATTGCGAGCCTGATCGGTCCCTTTTGTGAGATTGTGTTGCACTCGCTTGAAGATCTCAACACGTCGGCAATCAAAATAGCGAACGGTGAAAATACCGGCCGACAAGTCGGCTCACCCATTACCGATTTAGCCTTGAGAATGTTGAAAGATATTGAAGGCTCTGAACGTAACTTTTCTCGTTCTTATTTTACACGAGCGAAAGGTGGGGTATTGATGAAGTCGATCACGGTTGCTATTCGCAACGGTGATAATCGCGTTATCGGTCTGTTATGTATTAACGTCAACCTAGACGCGCCTTTTTCTCAAGTTCTTCACTCCTTTATGCCAACGGAAGAAGCGAATGAAGCAGCTTCTTCAGTGAATTTTGCAAGTGATGTGGAAGAGTTGGTCGACCAAACGGTTGAGCGTACGATCGAAGAAATCAATGCTGACAAGTCAGTATCAAACAACACGAAGAATCGTCAAATAGTGATGGAACTGTATGACAAAGGCATTTTTGATATCAAAGATGCCATCAACCGAGTTGCAGATCGTCTCAATATTTCAAAACATACCGTCTATCTGTATATCCGTCAGCGTAAGACTGAGGATGAAGAGTCTTGAACCCGTCTCTCTGCTATGCGCTTGTTGTGAACGGCTCTGTATACGGCTCACAGTCGTCTAGAGTGGCATTTCTGTTTGCTCAAGCGTTGATTAAAAAAGGACACATCTTAAAGAGTGTCTTTTTTTATCAAGATGGTGTGAGTAACGGGTCCAGTTTGACGGTGCCGGCCAACGATGAATTTGATTTGGTCCAAGCTTGGCAAAAACTCGCATCTGAGAACCATGTTTCTCTGGAGACTTGCGTCGCCGCGGCGTTGCGCAGAGGGATTGTGAGTGAAAATGAAGCTCATCAACATAATCTCGAGAGCTCAAATTTGGCGGATGGATTTGTCCAAGCCGGATTAGGCAGTTTAGCAGAATCGATGCTAACGCAAGATAGGGTTGTTCAGTTTTGAAAAAGATAGGCTTTGTTTTTCACACGTCTCCTCACTCAACCTCCGCAGGGAGAGAAGGGCTTGATGCTCTTCTTGCTGCGTCTGCTTACTGTGAAGACATCTATGTGTTCTTTGTTGGCGATGGTGTCACTCAGTTGGTCAACGATCAGCAACCAGAGACAGTATTGAGCCGTGATTATATCAGTACATTCAAATTGATGGACCTGTACGACATTGAGCACGTATATGCTTGCCGAACGGGCCTAGAAGAACGAGGCTTATTAGATGTTGAAATGGCTTTCGATGTGCGCATTCTTCCAAGTGATGACATTGCATCACAGATGGCGAGTTGCCATCATTTGCTGAGTTTTTAGGTATCATCATGCTTTATATCGTTACTACTCCAGAAAAAGCAACATTGGCAGTTCAGTTCGCGACGCCGACAGATGCGTTATTGTTAACTCAGTCTGCGGTCTACCTGACGAACCCCAAACATGCACAGCACCACGTGTTAAATACATCACTTTGCCAAGTATTAGCGTTAAATATTGACCTCAAAGCCAGAGGTATTGAGCAACTTATTGCGCAAGGTGTTTCATCGATAGATATTGACGAATTTGTGGATCTAACAGCAAAGCATTTAAAATCAGTCTCTTGGTGATGGTTTTCCCATCTATTTTTACCTATATGCCTTTTTATCTATTCAGTGGATGAAAAAAGATCTGTATATTTCTTGACACATCTCTCACTGCTGAATAGAATTTTGCGTCCCTATTTGTATCAACTACATTTAGGACTAGATTTTTCACAAAGCTTACTTTCAAGTAAATCAGGAGCTAGTTAATGGCAACTATTAACCAGTTGGTACGTAAACCTCGTGTAAAGCAAGTTGTTAAAAGCAACGTGCCTGCACTAGAAGCGTGCCCACAAAAACGTGGTGTATGTACTCGTGTTTACACAACTACACCTAAAAAACCTAACTCAGCACTTCGTAAGGTTTGCCGTGTTCGTCTAACGAACGGCTTTGAAGTGACTTCGTACATCGGCGGTGAAGGCCACAACCTTCAAGAGCACAGTGTTGTTCTAATCCGTGGCGGTCGTGTTAAAGACCTTCCGGGTGTACGTTACCACACTGTTCGCGGCGCATTAGACTGTGCTGGCGTAAATGACCGTAAGAAAGGTCGTTCTAAGTACGGTGTGAAGCGTCCTAAGTCTTAATGGATTCCGTTAAGTAAGGCCAAACACTAAATTAATTTAAATTCTTAATTTTTGAAAAAACTGTAAAGTTTTGGATAACCTGAAGAAGACAACGGAGAATATCCATGCCACGTCGTCGCGTTATAGGCCAGCGTAAGATCCTTCCAGATCCTAAGTTCAAATCTGAACTGCTGGCAAAATTCGTTAACATCCTTATGGTTGACGGAAAGAAATCTACTGCAGAGAAAATTGTTTACACTGCACTAGAAGTTATGGCTGAGAAATCTGGTAAAGATCACTTAGCTGTATTTGAAGAAGCTCTTGAAAATGTTCGTCCATCGGTAGAGGTTAAATCTCGCCGTGTGGGTGGTTCAACTTACCAAGTACCTGTAGAAGTTCGTCCGGTTCGCCGTAACGCTCTTGCTATGCGTTGGGTAGTTGAAGCTGCGCGTAAGCGTGGTGAAAAATCTATGGCTCAACGCCTAGCGGCTGAAATGCTAGATGCGTCTGAGAACAAAGGTACTTCGGTTAAGAAACGTGAAGACGTTCACCGTATGGCTGATGCTAACAAAGCATTCGCTCATTACCGCTGGTAATACCTTTTTAGTGCTGCGAGTTCCTCTCGCAGCGCTTTCTTAACTCCCCACCTAATAGATATTAGGGTTTATTTATATTTCAAAAAGCCTTTTTTGAAACATCAATAATTCCTACAAAGAGGATACACAGTGGCTCGTAAAACTCCTATTGAGCGCTACCGTAACATCGGTATCGTAGCTCACGTAGATGCAGGTAAAACAACCACAAGTGAACGTATTCTGTTCTATACTGGCCTTTCTCATAAAATCGGCGAAGTTCACGATGGTGCTGCTACCATGGATTGGATGGAGCAAGAGCAAGAACGTGGTATTACTATCACTTCTGCTGCAACCACGACTTTCTGGCGTGGTATGGAAGCACAGTATCAAGACCACCGCATTAATATCATTGATACGCCAGGGCACGTAGACTTCACGATTGAAGTAGAGCGTTCATTGCGCGTATTGGATGGTGCTGTCGTTGTATTTTGTGGCTCATCGGGTGTTGAACCTCAGTCAGAGACAGTATGGCGCCAAGCCGACAAATACCAAGTTCCACGTATGGTATTTGTAAACAAAATGGACCGTACTGGTGCAGATTTCTTGCGCGTTGTAGACCAAATAAAAGATCGCCTAGGCGCAACGCCTGTGCCGATTCAACTCAACATTGGTACTGAAGAAAACTTCCAAGGTGTTGTCGATCTTATTAAGATGAAGGCAATCAACTGGAACGACGCTGATCAAGGCATGACATTTACGTACGAAGATATTCCAGCAGACATGCAAGAAATGGCTGAAGAGTACCGTACTGAAATGGTTGAAGCTGCAGCCGAAGCCTCTGAAGAGCTGATGGATAAATACCTTGAAGAAGGTGAGCTGACAGAAGCAGAAATCAAACAAGGCCTTCGTACTCGGACTCTGAATAATGAAATCGTACTCGCCACTTGTGGTAGTGCATTCAAAAACAAAGGGGTACAAGCCGTTCTTGATGCTGTCGTTGATTTCCTCCCTTCTCCTGTCGATGTACCGGCAATTCAAGGTATTGATGAAGACGAAAATGAAGTCGAGCGTCATGCTGACGACAATGAACCGTTTTCGGCGTTAGCATTTAAAATTGCAACAGACCCGTTTGTGGGTACGTTAACGTTCATTCGTGTTTACTCTGGGGTGGTGGAAAGCGGAAAAACCGCTTACAACTCAGTGAAGAAACAGCGTGAGCGTTTAGGGCGTATCGTCCAGATGCATTCAAATAAGCGTGAAGAAGTGAAAGAAGTGCGAGCGGGTGATATTGCCGCTATTATTGGTCTTAAAGATGTGACGACAGGTGAAACCCTGTGTGATCAGAATCATAAGATTATCCTAGAGCGCATGGAATTCCCAGATCCTGTTATTCAGATCGTTGTAGAACCGCGTTCTCAAGCTGATCAAGATAAAATGACTATCGCGTTAGGAAAGCTAGCGGCAGAAGATCCGTCGTTCCGTGTTGAAACGGACAAAGAAACAGGCCAAACGCTTATTTCTGGTATGGGTGAACTGCACTTAGATATCATTGTTGACCGCATGAAACGTGAGTTTAGCGTCAATTGTAACGTTGGTAATCCACAAGTTGCCTACCGTGAAACCATACGTGGTACAGCGAAAGCGGAAGGTAAGTTTGTCCGTGAGCATGCTGGTAAAGGGCAATATGGCCATGTTTGGCTTAAACTTGAACCATCAGAGCCAGGTGAAGGTTTTGTCTTCGTCGATGAAATTGCTAATGGTACGGTACCAAAAGATTTTATTGAGTCAGTCGCGAAAGGCGCTGCAGAGCAAATGAATAGTGGTGTTGTTGCGGGTTATCCAATTTTGGATATTAAAGCTACACTCTATGATGGCTCTTATCATGAAACAGATTCAAGCGAGATGGCGTTTTTAATCGCTGCCTCCATGGCTTTCAAAACGGCGGCGCTTGAAGCGCAACCTGTTTTGCTTGAGCCTATGATGAAAGTTGAGGTAACTACTCCAGAGGACTGGATGGGTGATGTTGTTGGCGATATTAACCGTCGTCGTGGCATCATCGAAGGTATGGACGAGGGGACTGCTGGCCTGAAGATAATTCGTGCACAAGTTCCGTTGTCTGTCATGTTCGGTTACGCAACTGATTTACGTTCTGCGACACAAGGTCGTGCTTCTTACTCCATGGAGTTTAGTGAGTACGCTGAAGTGCCAAGCAATGTTGCAAAAGCAATCATTGCAGAGCGTGGTTAAAAAGTAGGGCATATTTTTTCTTCTTTTTTAGAAGATCAAGGCGTCCAAATATTGCGCTGACGCGAGTTGACGCATAAAATAGCAAATTCTGGATCTTCCTGATCAATAATGATCAGGTCGAATCATAACTAGGAAGGAACACGATCGTGTCTAAAGAAAAATTTGAACGTACGAAACCGCACGTAAACGTTGGTACTATCGGCCACGTTGACCACGGTAAAACAACTCTAACTGCTGCTATCTGTACGACACTTGCAAAAGTGTACGGCGGTGTTGCGAAAGATTTCGCATCTATCGATAATGCTCCAGAAGAGCGTGAGCGCGGTATCACAATCGCAACTTCACACGTTGAGTACGATACTCCAGAGCGTCACTACGCACACGTAGATTGCCCAGGACACGCGGATTACGTTAAAAACATGATCACTGGTGCTGCGCAAATGGATGGTGGTATCCTAGTTGTTGCTGCAACAGATGGCCCTATGCCACAAACTCGTGAACACATCCTACTTGGTCGTCAAGTTGGTATCCCTTACATCATCGTATTCATGAACAAATGTGACATGGTTGATGACGAAGAGCTACTTGAGCTAGTAGAGATGGAAGTTCGTGAACTTCTTTCTGAGTACGAGTACCCAGGAGACGACCTTCCAGTAATTCAAGGTTCTGCACTTGGCGCTCTAAACGGCGAAAAGCAGTGGGAAGACAAGATTGTAGAGCTTGCAGAAGCCCTAGATTCTTACATTCCACTTCCAGAGCGTGCAGTAGACCAACCGTTCCTACTACCAATTGAAGACGTATTCTCAATTCAAGGTCGTGGTACAGTAGTAACAGGTCGTATCGAGCGCGGTATCCTAAACGTAGGTAACGAAGTAGAAATCGTTGGTATCAAAGATACAGTAACAACGACTTGTACAGGTGTTGAAATGTTCCGTAAGCTGCTTGACGAAGGTCGTGCAGGTGAGAACGTTGGTGCACTACTACGTGGTACTAAGCGTGAAGACGTTGAACGTGGTCAAGTTCTAGCGGCACCTGGTTCAATCAACCCACACACACGTTTTGAGTCAGAAGTATACGTTCTGTCTAAAGACGAAGGTGGTCGCCACACTCCATTCTTCAAAGGTTACCGTCCACAGTTCTACTTCCGTACAACTGACGTAACTGGCGACATCACGCTTCCAGAAGGCGTAGAAATGGTAATGCCTGGTGATAACATCCAAATGACGGTAGAGCTGATCGCTCCAATCGCAATGGATGAAGGTCTACGTTTCGCAATCCGCGAAGGTGGCCGTACAGTAGGTGCTGGTGTTGTTGCTAAAATCTTTGATTAAGATTTGACTAACTACTAGTAAAAAGGGCATCATTTGATGCCCTTTTTCTGCGCTGAATATTATGCTTGTTGGTCATGGCGAACAATTAAGCGTAAAGCAAGGAATTTGGTTTGAGGTTTTTCCTCATCTCAAGAGTATACATCAATGGTTATTTTTATTGATGTTATGGAATTCGCCCTGCAACAGCGGGGCTATTGTCGTCTATATTAAGACTTATGACAGGTTGGTTGTATGAAAGCAAATAATGCTGAAACTCCTGATAGCTCAAACGGTGCAGATACGTTTAAGTGGATTCTCACTTTTATTCTGCTAACCGCTGCTGTTGTGGGTAATTACCTGTATGGTGAAATGTCTGTAGTGATTCGAGCTGCAGGCGTCGTTGTATTAATCGCCGCTGCACTTGGTGTATCTGCGACAACGGCTAAAGGTAAAGCAGCGATTGTCTTTGCACGCGAATCCCGAATGGAAGTGCGTAAAGTGGTATGGCCTACGCGTCAGGAAACCATGCAAACGTCGTTTATCGTATTAGCAGTATGTATTGTAATGGCTCTAGTGTTATGGGGCATTGACGGCATTATGGTTCGTCTTGTTGCCTTAGCAACTGGGGTGTGAGGGTTTTAATTCATGAGTGAAGCTCCAAAGAAACGTTGGTATGTTGTTCAAGCCTTTTCAGGTTATGAAGGTCGTGTGGCTCAATCGCTACGTGAACATATTAAAATGCACAACATGGAAGAGTTGTTTGGCGAAGTATTAGTACCTACAGAAGAAGTAGTAGAGATGCGTGCTGGCCAACGTCGCAAAAGCGAACGTAAATTTTTCCCAGGCTATGTATTAGTACAAATGCTGATGAATGATGAATCATGGCACTTAGTACGTAGTATTCCTCGTGTAATGGGCTTCATTGGTGGTACCTCTGATCGTCCTGCGCCTATCACTGACAAAGAAGCGGATGCGATTTTGAACCGTCTTGAGAAAGCGAGCGAAGCTCCGCGTCCTAAGACAATGTTCGAAGCGGGTGAAGTGGTTCGTGTTAATGATGGTCCGTTTGCTGACTTCAACGGTACTGTTGAAGAAGTGGATTACGAGAAGAGCCGCATTAAAGTGTCAGTATCGATCTTTGGTCGTGCGACACCTGTTGAGCTTGAATTTGGTCAAGTGGAAAAACTTGATTAAAAAAACACCTTTTTAATGCTTGTTAATGGCGCGGATTATGCTTATAATTTCGCGCCTTTTTACAGGTATTACTGTAAGAAGTTTTTTATGAAAAACGGGGAGCTGACTGAAATGTTGGCGTTTGAACCCAAAATTAGGAAATATCATGGCTAAGAAAGTTGAAGCTTATATCAAACTGCAAGTAGCAGCTGGTATGGCAAACCCAAGTCCACCGGTTGGTCCTGCACTAGGTCAACACGGCGTAAACATCATGGAATTCTGTAAAGCGTTCAACGCAAAAACAGAATCTGTTGAGAAAGGTCTACCGACTCCAGTAGTTATTACTGTTTACAACGACCGTTCTTTCACGTTCGTTACTAAGACTCCACCTGCTGCTGTTCTTCTTAAGAAAGCGGCTGGCGTTAAGTCTGGTTCAGGTCGTCCTAACACTGAAAAAGTGGGTACGGTAACAGACGCTCAAATCCAAGAAATCGCAGAAACTAAAGCTGCTGATATGACTGGTGCTGATGTTGAAGCGATGAAACGTTCTATTGCGGGTACTGCTCGTTCAATGGGCCTAGTGGTAGAGGGTTAAGAACATGGCAAAACTAACTAAGCGCATGCGCACAATTCGTGAAAAAGTTGAAGTAACGAAAGAATACGAAATCAACGAAGCAGTTGCTCTTCTTAAAGAACTAGCAACAGCGAAATTTGTTGAGTCTGTAGACGTTGCTGTAAACCTTGGCATCGATGCTCGTAAATCTGACCAGAACGTACGTGGTGCAACTGTACTTCCGCACGGTACTGGCCGCGACATTCGCGTAGCAGTGTTCACTCAAGGTGCAAACGCTGAAGCAGCTAAAGAAGCTGGCGCAGATATCGTTGGTATGGAAGATCTTGCTGAGCAAGTGAAGAAAGGCGTAATGGACTTTGACGTTGTTGTTGCATCTCCAGATGCAATGCGCGTTGTAGGCCAACTAGGTACTATCCTAGGTCCACGCGGTCTAATGCCAAACCCTAAAGTTGGTACTGTAACTCCTAACGTTGCTGAAGCAGTTAAAAATGCTAAAGCGGGTCAGGTTCGTTACCGTAACGACAAAAACGGTATTATCCACACTACTATTGGTAAAGCTACTTTCGAAGCGGCGCAAATTCAAGAGAACTTAGAAGCTCTTCTAGTTGCACTTAAGAAAGCAAAACCTTCTTCTGCGAAAGGTACTTTCGTGAAGAAAGTAAGCATCTCTACCACTATGGGTGCGGGTGTTACTGTTGATCAGGCTAGCCTGAACACACAAGCATAATTTGTTTGATTAGGCGCAGAATTAATGTATAATTCTGCGCCTAATTTGTGGTTGGGGCTGACGTTGATTCCTTTTTTTGAATTGTCAATAAATGGAATTAGAACAGTCTCCGTCCAAGACCGTAGGTGTTAATTGTTTTTCAATTAACTTAATCGTCCTACGTAGATGGTGCCCGAACTGACAGAAAGCTTTCTTATATGATGTTTCATTATATGATTAACTTTCTTCTGGGACTGCACCTTATTAACTCTCACTGTTGTGATAATAGTGAGTGGTGTAACGACAACCAGGAGTAAATCCAAATGGCTTTAAACCTTCAAGACAAAAAAGCAATTGTTGCTGAAGTCAACGAAGCTGCCAGTGGTGCACTTTCTGCAGTTGTAGCTGATTCTCGTGGCGTTGAAGTTGGCGCAATGACTTCTCTACGTAAACAAGCGCGTGAAGCGGGTGTTTATGTGAGAGTTGTGCGTAACACTTTAGCACGCCGTGCAGTTCAGGGAACAGATTACGAGTGTCTTACTGACACTTTCACTGGTCCTACTCTGATTGCATTCTCTAACGAGCACCCAGGTGCTGGCGCGCGTCTTTTTAAAGACTTCGCGAAAGAGAACAAAGCGTTCGAGATCAAAGCCGCTGCATTTGAAGGCGCACTAACTGACGCTGAAGTACTAGCGACACTACCAACTTACGACGAAGCTATTGCACGCCTAATGATGTGCATGAAAGAAGCTTCTGCTGGTAAGCTGGTTCGTACTATCGCTGCTTTACGTGATCAAAAAGAAGAAGCTGCGGCATAAGCCTTGCTTTCTACTGATTGTAAAATAAACTAATTGTTGACTTAAAAGAGAATTGTTATGTCTATTACTAACGAGCAAATCCTAGACGCAGTTGCAGAAATGTCTGTAATGCAAGTTGTTGAGCTTATCGAAGCTATGGAAGAAAAATTCGGCGTATCTGCTGCTGCTGCTGTTGTAGCTGGTGGCGCTGCTGGTGGCGAAGCTGCTGCTGAGCAAACTGAATTTGACGTAATTCTAGCTTCTGCTGGCGCAAACAAAGTACAAGTAATCAAAGCTGTACGTGGCGCTACAGGTCTAGGCCTTAAAGAAGCTAAGGGTCTAGTAGACTCAGCTCCTGCTGCACTTAAAGAAGGTGTTGACAAAGCTGAAGCTGAAGCGCTTAAAGCGACTTTAGAAGAAGTTGGTGCAACTGTTGAAATTAAGTAATTATTACTTAATTTCTTAGCCGCAAGGCTAATGGCTGGTGGTTTATTAACCACCGGCCTTTTTGCGCTGTAGGGTACTGGTGAATTTTCCCGCTGTTTAACCACTACTACCCATGCAAAAAACATTGCTGATTAAAGTAGCAATGTCACTACAGTAAACAGTTGTTAGTCACTGCCCCATTCTTAGAATGCCTTGGGCAGTTTGGGTCACTTATCAGCGAGCTGAGGAACCCCATGGTTTACTCCTATACCGAGAAAAAACGCATCCGTAAGGATTTTGGTACTCGTCCACAAGTTTTGGACATTCCATACCTGTTATCGATCCAGCTCGATTCGTTCGACAAATTTATCGAACAGGATCCTGAAGGGCAATACGGTCTTGAAGCTGCTTTCCGTTCTGTTTTTCCAATTCAGAGCTATAACGGCAATTCAGAGCTGCAATACGTTAGCTACCGTCTTGGTGAGCCTGTATTTGATGTTAAAGAATGTCAAATCCGCGGCGTAACTTATTCAAAACCGCTACGCGTTAAACTGCGCCTAGTCATCTTTGATAGAGACGCGCCAGCAGGTACCGTAAAAGATATTAAAGAACAAGAAGTCTACATGGGCGAAATTCCGCTTATGACAGACAATGGTACCTTCGTTATCAATGGTACCGAGAGGGTTATCGTATCCCAGCTGCACCGAAGCCCAGGCGTGTTCTTCGACAGCGATAAGGGTAAAACCCACTCATCGGGTAAAGTTCTATATAACGCACGTGTAATTCCTTACCGTGGCTCATGGTTAGACTTTGAGTTCGATCCTAAGGATAACTTATACGTACGTATAGACCGCCGTCGTAAGCTACCTGCTTCGATCATTCTTCGCGCACTTGGTAAAACAACAGAAGAGATCTTGGATCTATTCTTTGAAAAAGTGAACTTTGAAGTAAAAGACAAAACTCTATTAATGGAGTTAGTTCCTGATCGTTTACGCGGTGAAACTGCGTCATTCGACATCGAAGCGAACGGTAAAACTTACGTCGAGACAGGTCGTCGTGTGACAGCACGTCACATTCGTCAACTTGAAAAAGATGGCATTGAGCACATCGAAGTACCAGTAGAGTACATCGTTGGCAAGGTTGCATCGAAAGATTACATCAACGAAGCAACTGGCGAGATCATCGTTGGTGCAAACCATGAGATCAGCCTAGAAGCTCTAGCAAATTTATCTCAAGCGGGTCACAAAGCGCTAGAAGTTCTATTTACGAACGATCTAGACCACGGTCCATTCATGTCTGAAACATTGCGCATCGACAGTACTGTTGATCGCCTTTCAGCGTTGGTAGAAATCTACCGCATGATGCGCCCTGGTGAGCCGCCAACAAAAGACGCAGCAGAGACATTGTTCCAAAGCTTGTTCTTCAATGAAGATCGTTACGACCTATCTACAGTTGGCCGTATGAAATTCAACAGCTCAATTGAGCGTGAAGATGCCGGTGAACAAGGTACGCTAGATGAAACTGACATCATTGCGGTGATGAACAGATTGATCGAGATCCGTAACGGTAAAGGCGAAGTGGACGATATCGACCATCTTGGTAACCGTCGTATCCGTAGCGTAGGCGAAATGGCTGAAAACCAATTCCGAGTTGGTTTAGTTCGTGTAGAACGTGCTGTTAAAGAACGCCTAAGCCTTGGTGATCTTGATGCAATTATGCCTCAGGACCTTATCAACGCTAAGCCGATCTCAGCTGCAGTTAAAGAATTCTTTGGCTCTTCACAGTTGTCCCAGTTTATGGACCAAAACAACCCATTGTCAGAAGTAACGCACAAGCGTCGTATTTCTGCTTTAGGTCCTGGTGGTCTGACTCGTGAGCGTGCTGGCTTCGAAGTTCGTGACGTTCACGTTACGCACTACGGTCGTCTATGTCCGATCGAAACGCCTGAAGGTCCAAACATCGGTTTGATTAACTCTCTATCAGCATTCGCACGTTGTAACGAGTTCGGTTTCCTTGAGACTCCGTACCGTCGTGTTGTTGATGGCGTAGTGACTGAAGATGTTGATTACCTTTCTGCTATTCAAGAAGGTCAATTTGTTATCGCTCAGGCGAATACACTATTGACAGAAGAGTCGACTTTCTCTGAAGAGCTGATCACGGCTCGTCAGAAAGGTGAATCTGGTCTTCACCCACGTGAACATGTTAATTACATGGACGTTGCAACAAACCAAGTTGTATCTATCGCTGCTTCGCTTATCCCGTTCCTAGAACACGATGATGCGAACCGTGCATTGATGGGTGCGAACATGCAACGTCAAGCTGTTCCAACTCTTAGAGCTGATAAGCCTTTAGTTGGTACGGGTATCGAACGTAACATCGCAGTTGACTCTGGTGTTACAGCGGTAGCAAAACGTGGTGGACAAGTACAATCGGTTGATGCATCTCGTATCGTTGTTAAGGTTAATGAAGATGAATTGATTCCTGGTGAAGCGGGCATCGATATCTACAACCTAACAAAATACACGCGTTCAAACCAAAACACATGTATTAACCAACGCCCAACCGTTATGCCAGGTGAGCCTGTTGCACGCGGTGACGTACTTGCTGATGGTCCTTCAACTGACCTTGGTGAGCTAGCGCTTGGCCAAAACATGCGTATCGCATTTATGCCTTGGAATGGTTACAACTTCGAAGACTCGATCTTAGTATCTGAGCGCGTAGTTCAAGAAGACCGTTTCACGACGATTCACATCCAAGAACTGTCTTGTGTGGCTCGTGATACTAAGCTGGGTTCTGAAGAGATCACAGCTGATATTCCAAACGTAGGTGAATCTGCTCTGTCTAAACTAGACGAGTCAGGTATCGTTTACATCGGTGCTGAAGTGAAGGGTGGCGACATCCTAGTTGGTAAAGTAACCCCTAAAGGTGAAACTCAACTGACGCCTGAAGAGAAACTGCTACGTGCAATCTTCGGTGAAAAAGCATCTGATGTTAAAGACACATCACTGCGTGTACCAAACTCTGTTTCAGGGACTATCATCGACGTTCAAGTCTTTACTCGCGATGGCGTAGAAAAAGACAAGCGTGCGCTTGAAATTGAACAGATGCAGCTGAAAGAAGCGAAGAAAGACCTAACTGAAGAGTTCCAAATTCTTGAAGGTGGTCTACTTGCTCGTGTTCGTGCTGTTCTCATCAATGGTGGTTACTCTGAAGCTAAGCTTGACTCTATTGGTCGCAAGCAATGGCTAGAGCAAACGATTGAAGACGATGCGCTTCAGTCACAGCTAGAGCAACTTGCTGAGCAATGGGATGAGCTAAAAGCAGATTTCGATAAGAAGTTTGAAACTAAGCGTCGTAAAATCACTCAAGGTGATGACCTGGCACCTGGTGTACTTAAGATTGTTAAAGTATACCTAGCTGTTAAGCGTCGTATCCAACCGGGTGATAAGATGGCCGGTCGTCACGGTAACAAAGGTGTAATCTCTAAGATTAACCCTGTTGAAGACATGCCATACGATGAAACAGGTCAACCTGTCGATATCGTACTGAACCCGCTGGGTGTACCATCGCGTATGAACATCGGTCAGATCTTAGAAGTACACTTAGGTCTAGCTGCGAAAGGCATCGGTGACAAACTGAACAAGATGCTGAAGGAACAACAAGAGCTGCATAAGTTCCGTAACTTCCTTCAGAAGGTTTACGATCTGGGTGATACACGTCAGAAAGTAGACATTGCTGAATTGTCAGACGATCAAGTTCGTACGTTGGTTAAGAACCTACGTGGTGGTCTACCGATTGCTACGCCAGTATTCGATGGTGCTTCAGAGTCGTTGATTAAAGAACTATTAAAACTGGGTGATCTGCCAGAATCTGGTCAGCTTACGTTGTTTGATGGTCGTACTGGTGATGCGTTTGAGCGTCCTGTAACTGTTGGTTACATGTACATGCTGAAACTGAACCACTTAGTCGATGACAAGATGCACGCTCGTTCAACGGGTTCTTACAGCCTAGTAACTCAGCAACCACTTGGTGGTAAAGCTCAGTTCGGTGGTCAGCGTTTCGGTGAGATGGAAGTATGGGCACTAGAAGCATACGGTGCTGCTTACACGCTTCAAGAAATGCTAACAGTTAAGTCTGATGACGTTAACGGCCGTACTAAGATGTATAAGAACATTGTAGACGGTGACCACAGCATGGAACCTGGTATGCCTGAATCGTTCAACGTATTGTTGAAAGAGATTCGCTCGCTAGGTATCAACATCGAGCTAGAAGACGAAGAGTAATCCTTCCGGGTTATTTGGTAGAAGGCGCTCACTTTAGCGAGTGAGCTCCTTTTAACTCCTTACAGGAGCTGAATGTGAAAGATCTATTAAACTTTCTAAAAGCACAGCATAAGACCGAAGAATTTGATGCTATCAAAATCGGTCTATCTTCACCTGACATGATTCGTTCATGGTCTTTTGGTGAAGTTAAAAAGCCGGAAACGATCAACTACCGTACGTTCAAACCTGAACGTGATGGTCTTTTCTGCGCGCGTATCTTTGGTCCAGTTAAAGACTACGAATGTCTTTGTGGCAAATATAAGCGTCTGAAACACCGTGGTGTGATTTGTGAGAAATGTGGCGTTGAAGTTACACAAACTAAAGTTCGTCGTGACCGTATGGGCCACATTGAACTTGCATCACCAGTCGCTCACATCTGGTTCCTAAAATCACTGCCGTCTCGTATCGGTTTGTTGATGGATATCCCTCTGCGTGATATCGAACGTGTTCTTTACTTCGAAATGTACGTAGTAACTGAACCGGGAATGACAGATCTAGAAAAAGGTCAGATGCTTACTGAAGAAGAGTATCTTGACCGTCTAGAAGAGTGGGGTGATGAATTCACCGCGAAGATGGGTGCAGAAGCGATCAAAGATCTGCTGTCTACGATGGACATGCACCAAGAAGCTGAGCAGATGCGCGAAGAGCTAGAAACAACTAACTCTGAAACTAAGCGTAAAAAACTGACTAAGCGTCTTAAACTCGTTGAAGCGTTCATTTCATCAGGTAACAATCCTGAATGGATGATCCTAACGGTGCTTCCGGTTCTTCCGCCAGATCTACGTCCTCTAGTACCACTAGATGGTGGTCGCTTTGCGACTTCTGATTTGAACGATCTTTACCGTCGTGTAATCAACCGTAATAACCGTTTGAAGCGTCTTCTAGAGCTAGCGGCTCCAGACATCATCGTACGCAATGAAAAGCGTATGCTGCAAGAGTCTGTTGATGCCCTTCTAGATAACGGTCGTCGCGGTCGTGCGATTACGGGTTCAAACAAGCGTCCTCTTAAATCTCTTGCTGACATGATCAAGGGTAAACAAGGTCGTTTCCGTCAGAACCTTCTTGGTAAGCGTGTAGACTATTCTGGTCGTTCTGTAATTACAGTAGGTCCGTACCTTCGTCTGCACCAGTGTGGTCTTCCTAAGAAGATGGCACTTGAGCTATTCAAACCATTTATCTACAGCAAGTTAGAAACTCGTGGCATGGCGACGACGATCAAAGCTGCTAAGAAAATGGTTGAGCGTGAAGAAGCGATCGTTTGGGATATCCTAGACGAAGTTATCCGCGAGCACCCAGTACTGCTTAACCGTGCACCAACACTTCACCGTCTTGGTATTCAAGCGTTTGAACCAGTACTAATCGAAGGTAAAGCGATCCAGCTTCACCCACTAGTGTGTGCGGCATATAACGCCGACTTCGATGGTGACCAAATGGCGGTACACGTGCCTCTAACTTTAGAAGCACAGCTTGAAGCTCGTACATTGATGATGTCGACCAACAACATCTTATCACCGGCATCTGGTGATCCGATCATCGTACCTTCTCAGGACGTTGTATTGGGTCTTTACTACATGACTCGTGAAATGATTAATGCGAAAGGTGAAGGTATGTACCTTGCTGGCCCTGAAGAGGCTGAGAAGGCATACCGTACTAAGAGCGCAGAGCTACACGCTCGCGTTAAAGTACGTATCACTGAAAGTGTTGTTGATGAAGACGGTAACAGCACAACAAGCACAGATATGGTCGATACGACTGTTGGACGTGCAATGTTGTGGTCTATCGTACCTAAAGGTCTGCCGTTTAGCCTAGTTAACCAAAAGTTGGGTAAGAAGCAAATTTCTACTCTACTTAACGAGGCTTACCGTAAACTTGGTCTGAAAGACACCGTTATCTTCGCTGACCAAATCATGTACACAGGTTTTGCATACGCTGCACTTTCTGGTGTGTCTGTTGGTATCGACGATATGGTTGTACCTGCGGCTAAATATACTGAAATTGAAGAAGCAGAAGCTGAAGTTCGTGAAATCCAAGAGCAATTCCAATCAGGTCTTGTTACTGCGGGTGAGCGATACAACAAAGTTATCGATATCTGGGCGTCTACCAACGACCGTGTTGCGAAAGCAATGATGGATAACTTATCTTCTGAAACGGTAATTAACCGTGACGGTGAAGAAGAGCAACAAGAGTCGTTTAACAGCATCTACATGATGGCTGACTCGGGCGCTCGTGGTTCTGCTGCTCAGATTCGTCAGTTGGCGGGTATGCGTGGCCTGATGGCGCGTCCAGATGGTTCAATCATCGAAACGCCTATCACCGCAAACTTTAAAGAAGGTCTAAACGTCCTTCAGTACTTTATCTCAACGCACGGTGCTCGTAAGGGTCTTGCGGATACAGCACTGAAAACAGCAAACTCGGGTTACCTAACTCGTCGTCTAGTAGACGTTGCTCAAGACGTTGTAGTACACGAACATGACTGTGGCACTCACGAAGGTGTCGACATGATGCCTCATATCGAAGGTGGTGACGTTAAAGTTGCACTTTCTGAGCTTGCACTTGGTCGTGTTGTTGCTGAAGACGTTCTTAAGCCGGGTACTGAAGATGTACTGATTCCACGTAATACTCTGATTGATGAGAAGTGGTGTCAAATCATGGAAGACAACTCTGTTGACCGTATGAAAGTACGTTCTGTTGTTACCTGTGATGCAGACTTCGGTTGTTGTGCACAGTGTTACGGTCGTGATCTAGCACGTGGTCACCTAGTTAACCAAGGTGAAGCAGTTGGTGTAATCGCTGCTCAGTCTATCGGTGAACCGGGTACACAGCTTACGATGCGTACGTTCCACATCGGTGGTGCAGCATCGACAGCCGCAGCAGAAAACAGCATCCAAGCTAAGACTACGGGTACTGTTAAACTTCACAATGCTAAGTTTGTTGTCAACAAAGACAAGAAGCTGGTTATCACATCTCGTGCTTCTGAGATGACGATCATTGATGAGTTTGGCCGTACTAAAGAGAAACACAAACTTCCATACGGTTCGATTCTTAGCAAAGCAGACAGCGACGCTGTTACTGCGGGCGAAGTTGTTGCGAACTGGGAAGCGCATACCATGCCAATCATCACTGAAGTGGCAGGTCGTATCCAATTCGTTGATATGATCGATGGTGTGACGGTTTCTCGCCAGACTGATGACCTAACAGGTCTTTCGTCTAGTGAAGTAACAGATGCAGCCGCTCGTCCAGCAGCAGGTAAAGATATGCGTCCAGCTATCAAACTTGTTGATGCGAAAGGTAACGATGTAATGATTCCTGGTACTGATATGCCAGCTCACTACTTCCTACCTGGTAAAGCGATCGTTAACATCGAAGATGGTGCTGAAGTAGGTATCGGTGACACGTTATCTCGTATTCCACAGAAATCTAGCGGAAACCGAGATATCACCGGTGGTCTACCACGCGTTGCTGACTTGTTCGAAGCTCGTAAGCCTAAAGAGCCTGCGATTCTTGCTGAGCACACAGGTACTGTGTCATTCGGTAAAGAGACGAAAGGTAAGCGTCGTTTAGTTATCACTCGTGAAGGCGGAGACGCTTACGAAGAGATGATTCCTAAGCATCGTCAGCTGAACGTATTCGAAGGTGAGAAGATCGAACGTGGTGATGTTATCGCTGATGGTCCAGAGACTCCGCATGACATTCTACGTTTACGTGGCATTCATGCTGTGACTCAGTACATCGCTAACGAAGTTCAAGAAGTTTACCGTCTACAAGGCGTTAAGATTAACGATAAGCACATTGAAACTATCGTTCGTCAAATGCTACGTAAGTGTACGATTACTCACGCTGGTGACTCTGAGTTCTTACCTGGTGAGCAAGTTGAGTACCACAACGTTAAGATCGCTAACCGCGCTCTAGAAGCAGAAGGTAAAGAACTAGTACGTTACGAGCGTGACTTACTAGGTATTACCAAAGCATCTCTAGCGACTGAGTCATTTATCTCAGCAGCATCTTTCCAAGAAACGACTCGCGTACTAACAGAAGCTGCGGTTTCTGGTAAGCGCGATGACTTACGTGGTCTGAAAGAGAACGTTATTGTTGGTCGTCTGATCCCAGCTGGTACTGGTTTCGCTTACCACCAAGAGCGTCAAAAGCAACGTGAAGAGCAACAAGAAGGTCCGTCAGCTGAACAAGCGACAGATAATCTAGCAGCACTTCTCAACGCTGGCTTTTCTTCTGAAGAATAAGCACTCTGACGAGTAATCACGATTCGTGATGAAAAAAGGCACCTTTGGGTGCCTTTTTTGTTTTTTATTTGAGTGAGTTTATGAGTGAAAAAGTCGGCAGCACCGTTGGATGAGAAATAGAAAAGTACAGAGGGTGGCTAATGAGCACTTTCTACAAGTACTCATTGCACAGAGGGTAAGCGGCTTGCTTGATAGCCAGTCCCTAGAAACTAAATCATAGGTATCCGATCCTATATATTCAGTTCTAAATAACTTAAATCAAAGAACTTGAACCAGTAACTTAAACGAATAGTTTAAGCGCCAGGAGGTATGGCAAGGCTATTTGCAATCAGCTGAATCAGCTGGTCTTCGACTTCAAATCGCATCTCAATCACCTCGCCAACTTGAGACAGATCATTGTCGAAGCCTTTTAAAGGGTCGTCCTTACTGACGGCTGCATAGGTGTCTGTGAAGCTCAACAGCGGCTCGGTCGTCAGTACGATCTTTGCGTAAGTCTGATTGATCTCATCAGTGGCTTCAAACCCCGTTGCGCGCCATTGATCCATGACCATGTCATAGATTTTAAAGTGCCCTTCGGAGATATAATCGACCAAGTGCTGACAAAAGCTTTGAAGCGCTTTAGGCGTCGGAAGTTCAGAAACTGAAGATTTTACGGATGATGGTTGAAGTGATGCGAGCTTACAGTATTCAACAATGAGTAATTGACGAGTCTCAAGCCAATGATCAATGACCTCACTTGAGCCACCCCATTGTTGCTGCGTTTGTTTGAATTTATTTAGCATGACCATGCCCTCATGATCGGTACACAAATTTGTGTACGAATTAGCTTTGCAGTGCAAAGATCCCTTTTACATCCACCCAGAGTTTGTAAATATATTTATCATTAATAATCTCTGGTATAAATTAGATTGCCAGTAAAATGAATGAACTGCAAGCTAAGAGACCGTATGATGTTAAAAAATAGTAATAGTAAAAGGCACGAAAAAGCCTATTGGTGCGCAGTCACTGGAAGTGATATTTATCTGGTAGAAAACGAGCTTCCATTTGCGACCGCGGAAGAGATCAACTTTCCCATTGAGCACGCGGTTAACATTGGCCAATACCAGGGTTCCCCTGTGTTATGGATAAATGAAGTCGATATAGAATCGCCTCTTGAACTCACTTCTCTGAGAGAATGTTTGCAGTTTCCTGACGCACTTTTCTTACTCATGAGCAAAGCGGTTCAGCTTGGGAATATGACCCTGACGCAACGATTTTGCCCTCAATGTGGTGGGCGGAACCACTTAAATATGAACCAACTTGCGATGCAGTGCACAGATTGTCGAACCTTACACTATCCCAGAATATCACCATGCATCATCGTTGCCGTGCGCAAACAGCATCAAATATTACTAGCGCAGCATCCTCGCCATCGCAATGGTATGTATACCGTGATTGCAGGTTTCCTAGAAGTAGGAGAAACCCTTGAGCAATGTGTTGCGAGAGAAGTAAAAGAAGAGACCGGGATTCATGTCCAAAATATTCGTTACTTTGGCAGTCAGCCTTGGGCATTTCCTTCTAACATGATGATGGGTTTTCTTGCAGAGTACGAGAGCGGTGAGGTCAAACCCGACTATCAGGAGCTCAGCGATGCACGATGGTTTGATTTTGATAAATTGCCACCCGTCGCGCCTAAAGGCACCATTGCAAGAACCCTGATTGATACCTTAACTCAGGTGAGTTAGTCGATAAATAAATAGAGAATGACAGATAAAAAAAACCCTCCGAGAAGGAGGGGGTAAGTAAGATGTCGTTATGAGATGCTGAGCACTAAGTACTCAGTTATTATTGTAATTTTCGCTAGCAAACGAATTTTTAGCATTGTTACATAATGCGTGCAAACTAAGCATTGATTTAAAAGTTAATAACTTGATCTAGATTGCAAAGCACGCCTCTTTTGAGAGCTGAACAGTGTTAGAATACTAAACTTCAAAAACAGACAAGATTGAATTGGAATTTAACGGAATGACCGAATTAAAGAATGATCGCTATTTACGCGCCCTGTTAAAACAACCTGTTGACTGCACACCGGTCTGGATGATGCGTCAAGCTGGCCGCTATCTTCCTGAATATAAAGCAACTCGCGCAGAAGCGGGTGACTTCATGTCTTTGTGTAAAAACGCAGAATTGGCGTCAGAAGTAACGCTTCAACCTTTGCGTCGTTTTCCGCTCGATGCTGCAATCTTGTTCTCAGACATTCTGACGATCCCAGATGCGATGGGTCTTGGTTTGTACTTCGAAACGGGTGAAGGCCCGAAGTTTGAACGTCCAATCACATGTAAAGCAGATGTTGAAAAAATTGGTTTGCCGGATCCAGAAGGTGAACTTCAGTACGTTATGAATGCCGTACGTCAAATCCGCAAAGACCTGAAAGGTGAAGTGCCTCTCATCGGTTTCTCTGGCAGTCCTTGGACGCTAGCCACGTATATGGTTGAAGGTAGCAGTTCTAAAGCGTTCACTAAAATCAAAAAAATGATGTACGCAGAGCCTCAAACCTTGCACCTACTACTGGATAAACTTGCAGACACGGTTATTGAGTATCTGAACGCACAGATTAAAGCCGGTGCACAATCGGTCATGGTATTTGATACATGGGGTGGTGTGCTGACTCCACGTGATTACAAACTATTCTCGCTTCAATACATGCATAAAATTGTCGATGGTCTGATTCGTGAGAATGAAGGTCGTCGCGTTCCTGTTACGCTATTCACCAAGAATGGTGGCATGTGGCTAGAGTCGATTGCAGCAACAGGCTGTGATGCTGTCGGCCTAGACTGGACAATTAACATTGCTGATGCCAAAGCACGTATTGGTGACAAAGTCGCGTTACAAGGCAATATGGACCCGTCTGTACTCTACGCTCAGCCTGAACGTATTCGTGAAGAAGTCGGCACCATCCTTGAAGGTTTTGGTGATGGCGGAACCGGCCATGTATTTAATCTGGGCCATGGTATCCATCTAGATGTGCCACCTGAAAATGCAGGTGTGTTTGTTGATGCTGTGCATGAGTTATCTAAGCCATACCACAAATAGTGGAGTAAATAGTTGAAAGCGCCTGATACGACCAGGCGCTTTTTTGTTATGGGTTACACTTGGCGTTATACTCATTCGATTGACGGAAAGGATACGGGCAATAAATGAAGACTCGCGATAAAATTGTACACGCAGCATTAGAGCTATTTAATAAACATGGTGAGCGTAATATTACGACCAATCACATTGCTGCGCACATAGACATTAGCCCTGGCAACCTTTACTACCATTTTCGCAATAAACAAGAAATCGTCCATGAGATCTTTACGCTCTACTCTGAAGAGCTGCTCGAGCGCTTTACTCCCATCAATGGTCAGCAGGAAAGTTTGGTGTTACTCAAACACTATCTGGATTCCATTTTCACCTTCATGTGGAAATATCGTTTCTTTTACGCCAATCTTCCTGAGATTCTTCAACGTGATACTTCGTTGCATGATGACTACATTAAAGTCCAAGAGAAGCTACAAAATAACCTAGTTAATATCATGAGGGCCTTCGTAAAGCTTGATTTGTTAGTGGTTGAAGAGTTAGAAATGAAATCTTTGGTGACTACCTTACATTTAATTGCAAGCAGCTGGATTGGTTATCAATCGGCGATGTCGCTAAACGCTAAGGTCACCGAACAAGTTGTGCTGGAAGGTATGCTGCATATGATTGCGGTGGTCAAACCTAAAGCCACGGAACTGGGTATTGAGCAATTACAATTACTAGAAGATGGTGTTATCGCGATTTACGCTTAACTGGGCTGAACAACGGTTCTTTGCCTCCGCTACGGATTCATTTCCCCAAGGTTATTTATGCACTATGATGTTTTTAATGGTGATGCTGATGGCATCATCGCTTTACTGCAATTACGACTCTCGTCGCCTCGGACGTCACAGCTCATCACGGGTGTGAAGCGTGACATTAAGTTGGTTGAAAAATTGGACCTCTCGAATAATGACTCACTAACGATTCTTGATATTTCAATGGCTAAGAATATGGAAGGGTTAGTCTCTGCGCTCGAACTTGGGGTTGAGGTATTTTATGCGGATCATCATCAATCCGGTGATATTCCCGACCACCCATTACTCGATGCGAATATCGACCTCGATGCCAACACCTGTACGGCATTGATTATTGACCAATTATTAGAAGGTCAATACCACCTGTGGGCGATCACCGCTGCGTATGGCGATAATTTGATAGCGGTTGCGGATGATCTTGCACAGGCTAAAGGTCTTTCACAAGAGCAAAAAGAGCAGCTTAAAGAGCTAGGAACCCTGATCAATTACAATGGCTATGGGGCGAAAGTTGAAGACCTGCATTTCCATCCCGCCGATCTGTATCAAGCACTGCTTCACTATACTTCTCCGTTTGATGTGATTGCTGACCCAGAGTCTCCTTACTATAAGTTGCAACATGCTTATCAAGAGGACATGGATAAAGCGCTTGCTATCGATGCCAAATATCGCAGTAAAACCTTGGGGCTGTATGAATTACCTAATAATGCGGCTTCTCGTCGAATCAGTGGTGTTTACGGAAACTTACTGGCAAATCAGTCGCCCGATTCAGCGCATGCCGTATTAACCGAAAACGCAGATTGCACCTATACCGTTTCATTAAGAGCGCCATTAACGAATAAGCAGGGTGCTGGTGATATTTGTGGGCAATTCGTCACTGGCGGTGGCAGGGCAGCAGCTGCAGGGGTAAATGCACTCAAGAAAAGTGATGTGAACGCTTTTATTGAAGCCGTTGAAGGGTTTTACGCTTAACGAGTTAACCACGATTTAGGGTTCTGCGTCTTACTATTTCGGCGCAGTTCAAAATACAGAGATGGGCGACTCTGCCCTCCTGTATCCCCAGCTAAGGCGATGGTTTCACCAGCAGCCACTTTATCCCCTTCTTTCTTCACCAGGGTTTGATTAAAACCGTACAGCGTCATGTCGCCTTTACCGTGGTCTAAAAGAACCACAAGGCCATATCCCCTGAGGTATTCCGCGAACACAACGGTCCCCGGGTACACTGACTTAATCGCCTGTCCGTAATCTGCGTCAATAACAATGCCATTCCAATTGCTTTGTCCAGCTTGTTTACTGCCATAGCTGTGGAGTAATTTTCCTTTGATTGGCCATGGTAATTTCCCTTTTTGCTTTGCTAAGCCGTCCATAGGTACTGCATTTCGTTTAGCAGCCTTGGCGATTTCTGCTTTTAGTCGAGTTTCATTTCGCTGCAGCTCAGAGAGATAAACCTGATCACTTGATATGCTTTTCTTAATCTTATTGACCGTTTGGTTACGTTGAGTTTGGTTCTGTTTGAGACTATTTCGTTTCGTTGTTTGCTGTTCGAGTAACTGGGCTATTTTTTGCTGTTCGAGTTGTAACTGTCGTTGATTTTTATTGAGTGCTTGCCGCGTTTGTTCAAGCGAATCAATCGTGATTGCTCGGGCTTTAGCAAGATGCTGAAAATATTGACTGATGCGGTCTTCTTCTACGCCATTATTTAAAATGCTGGTGGCGGTTTTGGCCCGTTGGGTGACATAGTAAGTTTTTATCAGCTCGGCAAGCGTATCACTCTGCTGTTTTTTCAATTTGTTCAGCTGCGCGATCTCTGCATCAATCTTTTTAATGTTGTTGTTGGAAGTGGTGAGCGATGTCTTGGTTTTTGTTATCTGATTTTCCAAATCACTGATGCTTAATTCTTGTTTTTTTAGCGTGTTTTGCAGCTCATTGAGCTTCTTTTGTTGAGTTGACACGGAGTCTTTCTGACGTGATATTTCATTTTTTACCCCTTTGAGTTCGTTAGAAGAGGCCGCGTGGCTAATGGTGGGAACGCTCACTACCAGTGCAGAAAATAGAATGAAAAAATCGAGGCGATTTCTAAATGAGAATAGTGATAAAAACGTCGCCATAGAGCCAGAAGTCCATCGATTAAAATAAGGGCTTAGTATACCCAAAGAATTTTATGAGAAGAAAGGGGTATGTTAAAAGTTGCAAGGTGGTGGGTGTTTGATTGCCTTTAATTATTCATCAGAGCCACAGATACAAAAATGCCCCAATTTACATTGAGGCATTCATTAAGATCATTGGCGCAAATTACTTAGTGAGAACTTGGCCTGTCATCTCAGCTGGGATCTCAAGACCAACAAGGTCAAGCATGGTTGGAGCTAGATCTGAAAGTTTACCTCCAGACTTGAATTCAAACTCTTTATTACCCACGTAGATCAACGGTACAGGCAGATTAGTATGGGCGGTGTGTGTGCCACCCGTGACTGGATCGACCATCATTTCAGCATTGCCGTGGTCAGCTGTGATCAGCAGTTGACCATCGACTTCTTGAATCGCTGCAACGACTTTAGCCACACACGCATCAAGAGCTTCAATCGCTTGTTCTGCTGCTTCGTAAACGCCAGTATGACCGACCATATCTGCATTCGGGAAGTTACAAATAATCGTGTCGTATTTGCCCGATTTGATTGCTGCAACAAGCTTATCCGTCAGTTCTTCAGAGCTCATTTCAGGTTGAAGATCGTAAGTCGCTACTTTTGGAGAAGCAACCAGTTGGCGCTCTTCACCGTCAAATTCATCTTCAACACCACCGTTGAAGAAGAAGGTCACGTGTGCGTATTTTTCAGTTTCAGAAATACGCAATTGAGTTTGACCTTTTTTAGACAGCCATTCACCGTAGGTATTTTCAAGAGACGTAGATGGGAACGCAATCGCGAGAGGAATATCAGCCGCGTATTGAGTTAGCATCACGAAGTTGATTGCAGGGAATACGTCGCGCTCAAAACCATCAAAATCAGGAACGAATGTGCGTGTCATTTGACGAGCACGGTCAGCACGGTAGTTCATGAAGATAACCGCATCGCCATCAACGATTGCAGCGTCTTCTTGACCTTCTGTTTTAAGAGTCGTTGCTTTTACGAATTCATCGTTTTCGCCACGAGCGTAAGCCGCTTCAAGGCCTGCAACCGCTGAATCAAAAGTAAACTCCGATTTAGCTTGTGTCAGTAGGTCGTAAGCAACTTGTACACGTTCCCAGTTGTTGTCACGATCCATAGCGTAGTAACGGCCAACCAAAGACGCGATTCGACCTTTGCCTAGTTTTGCAAATAGCTCATCAAAACGTTTTAGTGAATTTTCAGCGCTACGTGGTGGAGTATCTCGTCCGTCTAAGAAACAGTGTAGGTAAATTTTCTCTGCGCCACGTGCCGCAGCCATCTCTACTGCTGCGTAGATATGATCTTCGTGAGAGTGAACGCCACCTGGAGACATCAAACCCATTAGGTGAACCGCTTTACCAGCAGCAACTGCTTTATCAATCGCTTCAACAAGCGCTGGGGTTTCAACAAACTCACCATCTAAAATAGATTTAGTAATACGAGTAAGATCTTGATATACCACACGGCCTGCACCGATATTGGTGTGACCAACTTCTGAATTACCCATTTGACCATCAGGCAAACCAACATCTAGGCCAGACGCTGAGATAAGAGTGTTTGGGTTGTTTGCAATAAGGGCATCCATCACTGGAGTTTTAGCGTTGTTGATTGCATTGCTGGCGTTATCTTCACGGTATCCCCAACCATCAAGAATCACTAGAGCCATTGGCTTCTTAGCTGACATAGATATAACCTCGTCCAAAATTAAAGTAACTTTAAAAACAAATTAGCGTAATTTTACTACACTTTAAAGGGTTTGCAGTAGCTAAAGATCAATGATTCTTCCTATCGCTACAAGAAAGGGTAGCCTATTGATCAAATTATAATGACAAATGAAAGTTTTATTATTGCACCAAAACCGCGGTACCAATCACGGCAACCACTGCCCCGATCCAGGCATAAATATTAGGTCGTTGCTTGGTGTAGATCCAGAGTATCGGTAAGAGCATGATTGGCGTGGTGGAGGAAAGCAGGGCAACCATGCCGACATTTCCGGTTTGCAGTGCGAACAATATCAATGTCATCCCTACCGCCATCGCAAGAAATCCATTAATGGCCGTAATCGTAAAGATATTCATGGTCATTGGATTGAGCGCTTTTGCTAATTTTGCTCCGGAAAACAAAAAGAGACTGTGGGCGACAAAAGCAGTGATCATCCGTATTGCAGACGCTGCGATCGGATCAACAGAAGTCAGCATCACAGGCTTTGCAATGATTCCACCGAGTGCTTGGCATAAAGCGGCAAGAAGCCCTAATGCGAGGCCAACCCACACCTTTCCTTTGATAGTATCGAGATTACTTTGTTGTCGACCTTTTCGGCCAAAGAAAATAGCCGTAACAACACCAGAAAATACTAGCACCGAACCCAATAGTTCCGTTGAACTCATGGTTTCACTAAAAATAAAGTACCCGAGAATGCCGGAAAATACCGCATGACAAGAAAAGAGAAGCCCAGCTTGCCTTGGACCCATGCGATTGAGACAGGCGAATAAAGCGGTGTCACCGATAAAGATGCCAATCAAACCAGAGAGCATCATCGGGGTGATGTCACTGAGTTCAATCGATCCCCAACCACCGGTAAAGAGCGCCATACAAGACAGGATGAGGGAAGTGCACCCCATGCGCCAGCGACTGTAGGCAAACGATCCTAAATGCAGTGATGGTTTTACTGAGAGCAAGCTGGCGATTGCCCAAAGAAATGCGGCTGCGAGCGCGAGCCATTCAAATCCCACGTCGCGTCTTCCTTGAGTTCGTAGGTGATTAATGGCTTACAATATGCCCTAATCTTGAATCATTGCCTAGGGATATATCCTCGTCCAATTCAAATTAGGGTAATGTGGCGTATTCGGTCCTTTTTAGGTCAATATCAGCAGAGCGGCATAAACAATCAGTAAGCCCATTACCCCGATAATCAACCCGGTTTTGGCCATGTCTTTACTTTCAATCAGACCGGTTGAATAGGCCAATGAATTCGGTGGCGTCGAGACAGGAAGAATCATCCCAAGTGATGCTGAGAACGCCACCACGACTAGTAGCCCTTGAAGACCGCCAACTGCGGCAAGGCTTTCCATTGAAGCACCAATGGCGGCGGCAATTGGCATCAGTAAGTTTGCGGTGGCAGTATTGGACATGAAGTTGGCCATTAACCAGCAGACCACTGAAAGAGTCAATACTACAGCAACAGGAGAGAGAGATTCGTAGTCAATAGCATGGGCAAGAGCAACTGCTAACCCTGTTTTATCAAGACCAATCCCAATAGCGATACCACCGGCGACCAGCCATAGGACATCCCAGTTAATCTGCTTTAGCTCCTCTTTCCCCATAATCCCAGTCAAGGTAAATACTGCAAGGGGGATGATAGACACCACATACGTATTCATGCCATGCACTTTGGTTGTCATCCAAAGTAAGATGGTCATGCCAAATGTTACGTAGACCGTGATGGCTCGCCAGCTGGTTTTAAACTTTCCATTTAGCTTTAAGATCATTTGTTGTTGCTGCGATGGAAACAGTTTTTGTAGGAGAAACCAAGCAAAGGTCAATTGAATAACAACAAAAGGTAGGCCCATCATCATCCACGAAAGAAAATCGATACTGTTTTCTCCGGTCAAATATTGCAGGGCTATGGCGTTTGGTGGGGTGCCTATGGGTGTTGCGATGCCCCCCGTATTGGCTGCGATAGGGATACAAAGAACCAGAGCTTTAATGCCCAAATCACCTTTAGGCGCAGAAGCAACAATGGGGCCGAGAAGCGCCAGCATCATGACTGTCGTTGCGGTATTAGACATAAACATAGAAAAGACCGCAGTAATCAACATTAAACCGAGCATGATGAACTTAGGTTGAGTACCAAAAGGTTTGAGGAGAACTCGGGCTAAGTTGTTGTCCAGTTCATACTTGGACGCTGCAATGGCTAAGGCGAACCCCCCCATAAATAAAATGATAATCGGTGATGAAAAGGCACTAAAAATATCGGTGTAATTCATTAACTCACCTAAATCATGCCCTTCGGGAGGCTGGCGAAAGAAATGCAAGCCTTTATCGGAAATCATGATCAGTTCGAGTGCAATGATCAATATGGACGTAGCAAAAACAGGGACGGGTTCTAAAACCCATAGAAGAGCGGCGAGTAGGAATATGGCGAGTAGCCGATGTTGTATCAGTGTCAGATCATCGATAGGAATCAGATCAATCGGAATGAATAAAACGGCGAGAGGTAACATAAAGCAAATAAACAACTTTATTAAAACACCTTTATTCAGTGCTGGCATGGAGCGATTCCTACAATAAAAAGAGAGTCAAAGTAGAATAGGCGATTTGGAAATAGAGGACTTGGACGAGCGTTATAGTTTTAATAAGTGGTGGATTTTATTGGATGAGTTTTGTTTCTAATCAAAAATGCCCTGTGATGAACAGGGCATAAGTCATAATGTCGCTTTTGTTATTACAGCGTTATTCTTCGCCAGCGCTATCGTCTGCTTTGCTGTGGGCGTATGGCGCACCCATGCGAGTTGGTGCACCGAGCAGCATACTTTCTTCAAAGGTAATGGCGTCTTTAGCGAACAGGTTGATGACGGTTGAACCTAACTTAAAGCGCCCCATCTCTTGTCCTTTTTTGAGATGAACCGATTTATTGCCTTCCGCTGGGTAGCCCCAACGATAAACCGTATTGCCACGAGGCGGAGTGACGGTTCCTGCCCAAGTCAGTTCAATACTACCCACAATCGTTGCACCCACTAAAATTTGCGCCATCGGGCCAAATTCAGTATCAAAGATACACACCACGCGTTCGTTGCGGGCAAATAAATTTGGGATATTCTCTGCGGTTAATGGGTTAACAGAAAACAGGTCACCCGGCACATAAATCATTTGGCGTAGAACACCATCACACGGCATGTGCACACGGTGGTAATCACTTGGCGAAAGATATAAGGTGGCAAACTCACCATCGGCAAATTCATTGGCCAGTTCTTCATCACCACCAAGTAGTTCGACCGATGTGTAATCATGGCCCTTAGCCTGAATAAGCTTACCATCGACAATCGGGCCGAATTGACTGACACACGCATCGGCTGGGTGAGTGATAACTTGATCACCTTCAGCAACAGGGCGAAGCCCATCTTTTAACTCACGAACGAAAAATTCGTTAAATGTTTTGAAGTGAGATGGATCCGAGTGTAACGCTTCATCCATGTTGACTTTGTATTGTTTGATAAATCCACGAATAATCGCGGTGGTTAAACTGCCCAATCGAGCAGAGGCTAATTTGCCGACCAAACGGGTTAAAGCATGCTTTGGTAGCCAGTGCTGCAGTTCAACTTTAATCTTATCCATTGTAAAAATTCCAATACTGTTTAAATGATCGACTTTGTTCTGGGCGCGAGATACTACTTAAATATGCTTTGATTGTCAGTAAGCAGACAATATTTGCATACAAAAACCACTTAAAGGTCGGCTTTTTTGCTCCGAGAGTATTGTCGGTTATCTTTGTTGTCAGCCATGCTTTCGATGATTCTATGGTAATTGTCGAAGCGAAGTTTACTGATGTTTCCATGTTCGACCGCTTCACGCAAAATACACCCTGGGTCGTCGTTGTGCGTGCAATCTCTGAATTTACAGCCACCTAAGTAGGGCTTAAATTCAATGAAGGCATCGGTGATTTCGTCGGGTTCTAGGTGCCACAAACCAAACTCACGAACGCCTGGAGAATCGATCAAATCGCCACCGGAAGGGAAGTGATACAAACGCGCTGCCGTGGTGGTGTGCTGACCAAGACCAGAGTTTTCAGATACTTCGCCTTCTTCAATGTCAAGAGTCGGCATGAGTGCATTTACCAGGCTTGATTTACCCACCCCAGATTGACCGACAAAAATGTTGATGCGATCTTTGAGTTCCGCTTCAAGTTCTTTAATGCCATAGCCTGACTCTTTGCTCACAAACATCACTTTGTAGCCGATTTTCTCGTATTCCTTGAGTGTTTCGCGGTATTCACTAATTTGTTGCTCTGTGAGTAAATCGACTTTATTCAATACGACTAACGGCGCGATGCTCACGGTTTCAGAGGCAATAAGGTACCGGTCGATGATGTTGAGCGATAATTCTGGTAATACCGCTGAAACAATCACCATTTGGTCGACATTAGCAGCCACGGGTTTTAAACCGTCATAATAATCAGGGCGAGTCAGCATCGATGTGCGAGGCTCAACCGCTTCAACTACGCCTGAAATACCAGCCATCGACTCTAAACCTGCGCGCCATGTCACTCTGTCACCTGAAACTAAGGTTTCAATGCTGCGGCGTAAGTTACAACGGTGAACTTCATTCGTCTCAAGATCTTCGATATCAGCATGCTGGCCAAACCGAGTGATAACTAGGCCTCTTTTGGCACCGCCGAGCATGCTCTCATCCCATTGGATAGAGTCTTCTTTCTTGAGTCGTTTGTTCTGGTTGCTACGTACTCTTCGTACTTGACCTTTGGTCAATTTTTTCTTTTTTGCCACAATGATGTCTTCAATACGTTATTGATGATGCGATCTACCTCCAGAAGGCCTGTTGTTTCAGCGAATGCTAATGATTCAGAACTATCTTGGGGATCCTTATTTGGGTATAGTACCTCTTTTATCCTTAAACAAATAGGCAACTCACTCATGTCCTTTAGCGATCAAAACTTAATTTGGGTCGATCTTGAGATGACAGGCTTAGATCCTGAAACTCATAAGATCATTGAAATTGCGACTGTCGTGACTGATAGTGAACTCAACATTTTAGCTGAAGGTCCTGTTCTTGCCATTCATCAAGATGACGTCGAATTAGATAAAATGGATGAGTGGTGCACCACGACTCATACAGGAAGTGGGTTGGTAGAACGTGTACGTAAAAGCCAAGTCAGTGAACAAGACGCGATCAAACAAACGATTGAATTTTTAGAGAAATGGGTGCCTAAATCAGCATCGCCTATCTGTGGAAACAGCATTGGTCAAGATCGTCGTTTTTTGTATAAACACATGCCTGAACTTGAGCAATATTTCCATTACCGTTATATCGATGTTAGCACTTTAAAAGAGCTCACTCGCCGCTGGAAACCGGAAGTGTTGGACGGTTTTTCTAAAAGTGGCAGTCACTTGGCGCTTGATGATATTCGTGAGTCTATTGCTGAGCTGAAATATTACCGCCAAACGATCATTTCGATTTAATTCAGCCCTAACTAACGGCAATGAGCTTCGCCTCTTAATTTAATGCCTGCTATTTTAAATGCCAGTAATTATATGCTGGCATTTTTATTAGGGTACGGGTAAAAATGCGAATTGAGCAACGCCGTGTACGACTTTCGTGATACTACGATTCATTTTATCTGCCACGATGAGCGCCATCATATCCTGAACTAGGGTCATTTTCGCAAAGAGGCGGTCAAAGCTCGTGTCAGCGCCTGTTTCACTCAATCGATTTGTTAGAATGAATAAGTCTCCATTTGCGTCTCTTCGGTGGTAAAGCCGCCAAACAAAAATCTCGATATTGCGGGCACTGTTGTAAAGCGCTTGTTCATCAAGCGAATCGAGAATAAAAAATTCCTGTTGGTGGTTGTAAGAGCGCCTGAGCATTTCTGAAAGACCGACGACTGCGGCAAAAACGCGATCGCCTTGGTAGTTTTCGTCAAAGCTGAGAAGAATAGCCTCTACGCTGGTCACGCCGTCAAGTTCGTCAAAAATTAGTGTTGGTAGTTCGGTTTCATCAAGTGAACCAAAAATTTGTTCAATGCGTTTTTCTACGGTCATTCCTTCATTTTTTTTGAGTTGAGAGGGATTGCGAGCGTACAATTTTTGGGTGAGCCGAATCATCATCTGTTTTTGTTGACGAGCATGTACATCCATCACAAAATCAATGTCACTCTTTCCTAGGTTTCTGATTGGCTTCGGCACTGTTCCACAACTGGAAAGTGTCAGGCACAGTAGGCTAGCGAGTATTATCGCTCGGTAATGCAATAAGATCACAGTGTGCTTTAAGAGAGGCATTAATTGTCTTTCCATGACGGTGCGCGACTTAAACGAGTGGATATATTGATCAAAGTTATACTAAAGGAGCAATATCTTCGATCTATTCATGAACTGGGTAGAGCAAATAATGGCTTATCTCGCATTATCTCTTTAATTTGTGAGTTGAATGATTCGCCAGTTTTAGTCATAAGGTCAGTAAACTGGAAATTATGATGGCTTTTTAGGCGGATAGAAAAAAAAAGCTGTTTTTTTATCGGAATGACTTGCATCACAAATAAATGCTCTTATAATTCGCATCCCTAAACAACGGAAACGTTGTCAAAGCGATACTAGCTCAGTTGGTAGAGCGCA
>NZ_AJYQ02000077.1 GCF_000287055.2 Vibrio genomosp. F10 str. ZF-129
TTGCGAATCACTCTTAAATGCTTTGTTATGCAATTACTCCCACTCAACCACGGAACCAAATAAGCAATGAAGAAACAATGCGCCTTCGTCGTTTAAATAGTAATTAGGTGTAGAAGAACCGGCTAATGTAGGTACAGATACAATTACAAGTCCATGAGATGCTAGAGCATGACCAACAGATCTAGCGACTTGCCTTTCACTCTGCTCTTTGAGTAACTTCAACTGATAACAATTTAAGCTGTTAACCGCAGATGAAAACTGCATAAAGTGTTCATAATTCACAGAACCACGCACGTAAGCAGAGAAAACTGTCCCTATTAATGAAGGCTTTTCAATATCATCTGATGTGTTCAGCAACAGCAATAAGTTATCATTAACTCTAGCTTGATGTTCGGAATCTTCAGATAACTTTCGGAAGAACTCATCCCTTTCAACTGTAGATACTTCCCCCAGATGGAATACGAATTTTTGTAGCTTTTTAATGAAATAGTAATCGCTAATACTACATCCGAAGTTTTTGAGTTTTACTATCAGCCCTAATAGAGGAATATTGCCGAGCAACTCGTCACTAATCTGCGTGTCTAAAAAAGCTTCTGTTAAGTCTAAAGCAGCATCAACACCATCTTTTCTATTGATTGTTTTAATTAGCTCATTACCCACTTTCTTCTCCAATTGCATAACGCCTTACTAAGTGGCGCTGCCACT
>NZ_AJYQ02000078.1 GCF_000287055.2 Vibrio genomosp. F10 str. ZF-129
GGCAGTTAATTTCTTTAACTGCCATTATCTCTATTGCGGGAGTTGGTATTCAAACGACAATGGTCATTTTTGAAGAGGCTCCAGATAAAGAATATATTCTGAGGTCAATTAAAGATATTGACCAGTCTTTAGAGGCTTATTATTCCGAAATGAGTGCTAGTCTAAATGCTGATGCTAACCAAGTAAATTGTAAGAATTTCAATGTTGATCTAGTAGAGCTTATTGATGGGGGCTTTTTAGATACAACCAATATTGATAGGTCATCAAACGTGACTTTTGAAGCAAACTACAAATTGACTAATATCCCTTCTCCTCGTATTACTGCAAAGGTAATCAGGCTTAACTTCCCTAGTGTACCTTTGGCTACAAAATTTGCATCGACTCAAACATGGACAAGCAACGAAGGTACATTCGTGACAATAGAGCGACTAATTGAACATAAGGGCCAGAATAATTCTATAAGCCGAATGTACATTGATACAGACTCTCGCTGTTGGAAGGAGCCAGTTAATTTATGAGAAATTCAATGAAAAAGCAGGGTGGTTTTGGGTATATATTACCTTTAGTTGTAATGGCTATATTGGCATCTTCAGCTTTACTAGATACTTTGATGTTTACTAAGGAAGTTAAACGTTACGACCATTTCGTTAAAAATACCACTGACAAAGTCGTAGAGATAGTTAAATCCGCCTGGACCTTCCATCTGGATGACCTTAATAACGAACCTGACCCTACAAGTATTAACAGGTGGCCAGAAAATACGGATTCATTGTATGCTGTCAACTACTTAGAGCAATGCGACCCGTTAGCAAGTTGTATTGAAATAAATCGAACACTTTGGGACTCACCAATTGAGTTCGAGAGATTTGTTCCTCAAGATGTTACCGATCCTCTTAATCCCATAGATTTACCGGCAAAAATTCGATTCACAATTGATACTAGTGGTGCAACCGACAATGGGGCAGGTGATATCGGTCTTGCAATGGAACTTGCTAGCCATTTTCCTGCCGGTTCGGTGATTGGTACGGAAATTTCATTTTCTGTATCAAGGCCAGCTGTTGATATTGCCCACAACGCCTTAACACGAACGGATGGTACCAATCTCCCAACAGCCCACTGGGATTTTGATGGTTTTAATATAACTGAAATGGGTGATATGAATTTTAAAGATTATATTGGTGGTGATGGTACCCCTGTTTCCTTGCGAGATTCAGTTTTTGATACTATAAGCCTCTATTCACATGGTTCCTACATCAATAAACCATCATGTCCTGCTGGCTCTATCTCGAAAATATATCTAGGAATGTCTCAGCTTGTAGGTAGAAACTCTAAGGCTGTAAAAATGGGTTCTTTTCAAACCTATGCGACGGATAGTGGTAGTCGATGGATGGTTAATATTAGATATTACACTCAAAATACGTCTGGTGTAGGGTATTGGGAATATCCCGATGGGAACAATGGTAAAGCTTTAGCGTTCACTCGTTGTGAAACCATTTAGAAACACTAATCTTCATGAAAATTCATTAAAAATTTCATAGAAATCAAACTCGACTCTAAATCTTTAGAGTTAGTTGATTTCATGTAAGTAGAACTTTAGTTTATGCAGTTAGAACAATAGATATGTTGATCATATTGTGCTCAAATTGATTTGTTAAAAGAGTAATTTCGATGCTTAGATTTACTACAACCTTTGGTTGGCATCACTTAATTCCATATCACTTCTGTGACCTATATATTTTTCTCCATTTGAGAAGAACCTCACAAGCCGCAATTTTTAAATTAGCTCTCACCATTTAATTCAGCGATGACTAATTTAAAGAAATCGAATATTTCCCACCTTCATATTTTTGCACACAAGGTCTAATCGTGTTCTCATGGTTGACACGTTGTGCAGAGTTTCATATTATATTTAAAAAAGGAGTATTATTATGCTTTCAACAAAGGTATTGGCATCGTTAGCCATTCTATTGAGTGCGACTACTGCAACTACTCAAGCTATGTCAATTGGTTCTAGAGACAAAACTTCAGTGGTATCCGCAAGGTCTGTTTCTTCATATTCTTCAGGGATTTCGATTCCAGTCTGTTCAATTGACTATACAACTCTATCTAAAGAGCACTATCAAAGAGTTGCTTTCTATGTGACTGAAGATGTTTTGGACTATGCGACAAGAGAGCAAGTTGAAGATTGGATCGATACTCAGATTAACTATTCAAATCTTGGTCTTAAGAACAGTTGCGTTGACTTCCAACAAGAAGTCGCGGTGATACGATATGTAGAGTCACCTGTTAATCAACAAGATTACGGGTCAAATTTTACTTACGATACACAAGAAGTAACAGCAGATGTTTATAATGACATCATTGCTTCTTTAGATGTTGATGATCTAAGGTTACCATCGCGAACCCCAATGGGTAGAACTGGCGACGTTATTAATGCAGATTGGTTGAAGTATTCATTTGATCGTGTAGTTAGTGTGCGACCTTATTACCAAGCAAGCGGCTCTAAAGGTTCAATCTGTGGTGTGGGCCTTGGCAATTGGTCCCGACCGAATAAAGCCTCACCAGACTACATGGATGCGCCAGAAAACTTTTGGGGTGAAGTGAAGATTGGTTCGGATGCATTCTCAACAGTGTTGTACCCAAATGATTCGATTTGTTCTTCAAACGATATTGTTGCCCATGAACTCGGACATACTAATGGCCTCTCTCATGAACGGTCTTCAAATCCAGAGAATAATCACGCTGATGCACTTGGGTTTGCTGCAAGTTGTAATGGCGAGAGAAGTATCATGTGGTCTGGAACTGGAAATGTACGATCTGTACCATTCTTCTCATCCCCTAATATTACGTCTTCAGGTATTCCTTGTGGTAGTCCTGATACATCGTTCGGGAATGACTCTAGTGAAACATTGAAGTATCAATTAGGGACTTCTTACAAACATAACTCACCTCGTGTTACTCCTTTTCAAGGTGTGGTTGATCCAGGAACCAGTGGATCTGTTGGAGACACTTCCACATGGAATACGATTACTAGTAATCGCTACAATAATATGACTGTTTCAGGTGAAGTAAACTTTGGGACTATGCCATCAATTATTAATGAATCTAATGGTTCATTTAATGTTGAAGTTACAAGAACCAATACAACTTTGGTTGGTGATGTGCTCGTTCGAGCATATGGTGATGGAAATATTATTGCTGGTTATGATTTCGACTTCGAAAAAATGGTCAGTTTTGGTATTGGAGAGTCTAGTAAGACGGTAACCTTTAATACGACTGAATCTGGTTTGTACCGTCAAAATGGTCAAGTAACCTTTAAGCTTGAAACGCCATATCAAATGATTTTAGGTTCGACAAATACCTATACCCTGAACTACCAACCTACGTTGAGTGGATTCTCTGGTAAAGTTCTAATTACCAGTGCAACCGCATCATGTAGCGTAACTTGTGAAGGGATCGTACAGTTAACGAGAACGGGTGGGGCTCAAGGTTCGATTGAAGTTGACCTAGTTTACAGACTAAATGGGTATGAGATTGTTAGTGACACTGTTACATTTGCTGATGGTGAAACTTCAAAGCAATCAAACATAACTCATACTTCCATGTTTGATTTAACAGTTGATGTATCTGCTGGAAATCCTTCGGTTGCTTCTTATAGTCGTGCCATGTTCAGCAATGATGATGGCGGATCCGATAATGGGTCAGACTCTGGTAGTTCAACTGATACTGGGGGCTCAAGTGGCGGCTCAATTGGTTTCCTTGGTTTGCTCATGATGATGATGATGCATTATAGGAGAAAATGAGAACATTTAAGATATAAAAACGACCTATTAAGGTCGTTTTTTTTGGTTTGATATGCAAACCTAGACTGCTGTTGCAGTAGAAATGAGATTGATAACTCGTCTCGAATCTCGACTTGCGTTACCATCTTGCAATAATGGTTAAATGGTGACATAATTTATTGGTTGAAACGAATATTGGCCTTCGGGAGTAAAAAATGATAGTTGAAGAATTAAATAAATTAGGGAAACGAGCTTCCTTTATAGCTAAAGGAAACCAAAAGACGATTGAAGCTTTTTCAAATAAAAATCATGCCGATGTAACTTATTCCTCTGATGAATTATGCGCAATGATGGATTGCTATGCTAAACCACGAGATCTCAGAGAGCATTTGAAGAAATTGATGGAAGATGGAGTCTATAGTTTTGATCAGTTAGCAAATAAACAATATGCTCTGACACAAGATCAGGTTCGATGGTTAGCCGATCACAACAAACAGCCAAAATATGAATACAAATCATTAAGAGCTGTCGTAGCAGCATTTCTCAATTTAAAAGGTGGAGTAGGCAAAAGTACTCTTACTGTAAACTTTGCTGAAGGTTGCACGTTAATGCCTTCAACAATCGTCCAAGATAAGAAGATTTTAATAATAGATCTTGACCCTCAAGCCTCAACGACATTTCATTTTCTTAAAGGTAAACTACAAGAAAATCACATTTCAGCTACTCAGCTTATGTCTATGGAGTCTGATGATATTAATAGAAAACTGATTGAGGAGTGGTCAATCTGTAAAACGAACAATGCCAATATTGATATCATCGCATCGTCAACTAATGATGGTTTTGTTGCAGATACTTTATATGGCCTTGCAGAAAAACAAAATATTGCAGTACATGATTTATTAAGAATAAAGGTTATTGAACATATTCAAGATGATTACGACTATATACTTCTAGATGTTGGTCCACATTTAGATGCGGTTCTCAAAACAGCTCTTGGTGCAATCGATGGTTTTTTCTTGCCGACCACACCAAAGATTATTGATTTCGATTCGACACTTAAATTCATTGGGCGATGGGAAGATTTGTTTGGTGAACTCGAAAATGAAGGTTATGACTTGAAAAGGCTAAAGTTCATTAAAGGCTTCTTAAACATGACTAGTGCATCAAGTTCAAGTTTAAAGGAAGAATACAATCATCGAGCGCATTTAGACTTAAGACAAATTTTCAAACAGTCCTATATACCTGCACAGTTATCAGATTCATTTGTTCATCAAAGGTGTATGAATTATGGGTACACAGTGTTTTCAATGAGTGAGCGTGGTTACAAGCATTATGAAATTGGAGATATCAAAACTTTTTCTAATAAAAAAAGTGAACTTTCGAAGTGGGTAGAACAAATAGAAATGACACTAATTGATTGCCATGAAGAAATGGAGACATACAATGAGTGAATCAAGACAAGCAAAAGAACTTAGAGAAAAAACTAAAAATGCGACAATGATTTCTCATATTACTACTGCTATGGATCTAAGCGGCGTTAGTTTGGATAAAGATGTTCTACTAAAGAATATTGATGAGTTACATAAATTAGCAACAAAGGTTATGGATGGGGATGAAGTAGACTGGTCAAAATTCACTTCCCATCAAGAAGGTCAAGTTACGGCTCTAAATATGACGATTGATTCGCTTCTTGAAGGATCCAAAGAAGTTCAAGTCTTACGAGAATATTCGACTCCTGGGATTATTGATGGAGAGGTTGTCACTAAATACTTAGTAATCATCCCACATCATTTGATTGAGGAGACGACATATGTTGTTGAAGAGAACGACCGTGAACAAAAATCCTTAAACGCAAATACATTGTCGTACATATTGAACACGCTTACTGAAAAGGGGCAACTTGTTGCTGCAGAAGCATACAATGATAAACAGAAGGGTAAATACGCTGTTATCGAAGGCTCTTCAAGACGTGCGAGTTGTATGTTGGGTAAACGTGCTTTTAGAATGTGGGTTACTGATACGGTACCGAGTAAGGAAGCTGCTGAGTATATTTCTGAGGTAGGCAATGCATCGAAAGCCTTTTCAAGCTATGAGATTGGTAAAAAGATAATTCGTTTCAGTAACAAGTTCCCAGACGCATCAAGAGAGGCCATTGCTGAACAATTCAAAATGAAGATGGGCCGAGTGTCGTTATTTATCAATGCTGTAGAAATAGTCCCAATTGAAGCTTATCTTAGATTTCCATCAGTGACCTCTGTTAGTCGAGAAGTTATCGAGAAACTAGTGCCTATTTTCCGTCGCTTTCATAATAAAGATAAGAAAAATGGCAATGGCGATTTTACTAAACGATTGCTCGATTCAATTAAGGCCATAGATTTAGATGGAATGAATGACAGTGAGGTCCTTGAAGAGGTCATCTTAACTGCTGATAACATTCTTCCAAAAGTTAAGACTGTCGCAGTTAGTAATTGGGTTAATGTTGGCAACTCGAAATATTTGAGCGACATCAATGAATCTGAGAAGTCTGTAACGTTGAAGCTACAAAATGTAGATCAAACTGTATTGGATAAATATAAGAGATTTCTTGAGTCCTTATAACAACATCAACGTACAAAATTCAAAACTATCCCAGAACCACACGTATTTTCCGTGTGGTTTTTTTTCATTCAAAAAACGCCGCTAAAATGATGCCAGTCAGACATGGTCAAAAATAGTTGTTCTCTCTAGTATCGTTAGTAAGAGTTTCAACTTAATGGATAAGCATGCTTCAGACTAATAATTCAAAATGGTTGTTTTTTACGGTTGTACTGATTATTTCCTCATCGGTTAATGCCAGTACTCAGTCATATCGAGAGCACCTCCTTAATGCCAGGGCTCAGTTAAACCAAGCAATACTTGCACTTGAAAGAGCAGAAAGAGCAAATGATGGTTCTCAGAGGTACAGTTTCGATACGATTGAAGGGAAGCGTTCTATACGTGAAGTTATGGAAGGCGTTGACCATTTTATGAGTGCACCACTACAGCCTCAATTGATACCTAATCAATACTCGAATAAAGAAGGCGACTGAATATGGCTTGTGATAAACCGAGTAAGGAATGTTTGAAGCCAGCATTTGATGCAGTGGCTGGTTCTGATGCGGTTAATGCACTTTTAAACGTTATTACAGCAACATGGTACGTATCGATATTGTTTCTAGGTCTACTTATCATACTTGCTATGATGGTTGGCCTTAGTACAGGTAAGCCGAACGCACTTACATATTTCACTCAGTTTTTAAGATTTGCAGCTTTAGTTACTTTTGTAGGTTTAATAATAGGGACATAACATGATTTACCAAGTTAAAAAAAGAATCTGTGCAATATACATCTTTATTTGCACTCAACTGGCTTCATTTCAGGCCTTCGCTTTAAATCCACCGTCAGCACCTAAGATTTCGGGGCTTACTCAGGGTGATAGTAATTGGATAAACGTATTAACCGTCATTGTTGCGGAAGTAGGTAATCTCGGCGCATTAAGTGTTACTGCATTCATCTCCTTAGCTGGCTTAATAGGACTTGGTGTAGCTATCTGCCTTGAATTATTTACTGAACGTGGTTCAGGTAAACAAATTGCTTTTGCGGGCGCGATTTTAGCAATTGGTTTGACTACATCCGCATACCTTGTTCAAGACTTATTGACACTTTTAGGTAAATCATAAAGTGTCTGGCCAATACCCTGAAAGTTCACTCGACGAAATTCAAATGTCCCCAAGTGTTATTAAGGGGGTCTCGCTAGGGGAACTTGCGATCATCGTATTTTTAACACTATTTGAAGTAGCTTGGTTTTGCATTCAATTGTCTAACCTGATCCCTTTCTTTAAATTCTTTGTGGTTGTATTTGGAATGGGGATGCTCATTAAAAGGTCGATTACACGCTGTATGAAAATGAGCAAGTTAAAGAAACAACTTCCTGGTGCATTGGCCCATTTATCAATTAAAAGATCACTTAAAAGTTATTTAACTCCATCAATAATTGTTCTGTTTTTTAGCTTGTTTTTTATATTGTTCATCATATTGCCAGTTATTTTTTCAATATTTGGATTGGCTTCGCTAAGTTTTTTAGCAGCACCCTATTTGATGGGGTACTTAATTATGAAATGTACAAGTGATGTTGAAGCTTTTTCCCCAAAGGCTACACCATCGAATAAAGATGATCTCATAGTTTCAGATACTATTTTTAGTACAAATAAATATTAAGGATACAATTCATGGCTGGTCCTAGAAGTAAGGCTGAACAACTTCAAAAGATTATTTTCTGGCTACTTGTAGGCCATGTAATATGGCCTGTTGTTATATTGAAACTGTCATCAAATATAGATGCAATCCCAAGAGAAATGACTGTAGATGTACCACCGGACCTAAATATGGGGATAACTCGTAAATTATATGAAAGGGATCCGGCTCAAGTGCATGGTTATGCTTATATGATTCATGAACTCATCAATAGTTGGGATGAGATTGAAGACAAAAAGAAGCTTGATATTTCAACAGAAGAAAAACGCAGTCAGTCTTTTCCGGTGCAGCTTGTGAGTGATTATCGCTGTTACATTACTCAGGAATTTGAAAAAGAGCTCACTCAAAGAAGAGAAAATTATGTGGCCAAAGGTGAATATATAGGCCAAGCCAGATACTCAAATCTGATCCCCGACCTGGCTTTTTCAGATAAAAATGTATATTCATTGGGCGACTCTTGGGTTGTCGATTTACCAGTCACGCAGACCGAGTATTACAACGGGACTAAGCTTTATTCTAGAGATATCAGCGTAAAGTACAGAGTCATAAGAGGCGAGTCACGAGCAATTAATTGTCATGGTGCTCAATGGAACTTTCAATTAGCGGGGTTCTATGAAGAACCTAAAACTATAATTAGAAACTCAGTGGAGACTCAATAATGAAAACTCTTTGGGTTAGTGTAATTATGATTTTTTTTGCATTTAGTGCAAACGCTGTAGAGGTTCATATATGGAAAGGTGAACCAATTAAAATCGTGTTGGAAACAGGTAAACAGCGCATCATTGAGTTACCAGATCATGCAAACCTTTCAGTACCAAGTTCAATTAAAAGTAAGGTATTAGTAGAACCGGCAAATGGGTCTATCTACATAACGGCCCTTGAGAAATTTGATACTACACCTGCAAGAATCACATTAAAAAACTCCAACATTCAAATTAGACTGAATTTAATGGTTGTTGATGCGACTGATTTAGAGGTTGAACATATAAAAATTGATCTGTTCGAAACTAGTGTACAAAATCCCACTGTAAGTAGAAATGCACAATCAAATAATGTCCCTCCATTCATGCAAAGTTCGAGCATCACGGACGTCGCTCTTATGAGGTTTGGCCATCAACTCTACTGGTTACCTGAAAGGTTGCGTCCTGAACTACCAAGAGGTGTTACTCCTGTGAGAATACCTGCCAACTTGGACCTTACATCGCTCATGACTCATTGCTCGTTCGGAGTTTTCGCTTTTAAAGCTTTGGATGGTTTCAAAACAAGAGATGGCCGTTACATCACTACGTTGGAAATGACGAATTTAACTGATCGTAAAAGGTATATCAATTTAACCCATTGGAACACACAAGCCCTTCGTGTATCCCCTCATGATTTGTATGTTCAACCAGAGGGTACCGCTGGGTCTTATACAACGTTGGTTGTCATTACTGAGACACAGTTTCATGCGGCCATAAACTCTAATCCTTACATTTTTACTGAATTTGGCATGGATGAGGGGTGTTATTAATGGCTAAGAAAAATAAAACCTTTGCGTTAATTGGTGTAGGTACCCTCGTAATGATTGTTTGGGCGGGTTACATGTTCTGGTCAAATACCATTGCTCCCAAGTTACTTGCTCCTGTACCTATTGTAAGTTCATATGAACAAAAATTAGAAGATAACCCAGTAACAGAAACTGATTTTATGCCGCCAGCTGCAATGCTTGAAAAATTACGTGGTGACATAAACAGCGCTAATTCGTTGGCGTTGAAAGCTATTCAGGATAATCAAGATTTAAAAAATCGACTCGAGACGGCACAACAAGAGGCCTATGAGAAAGGACTGACTGAAGGTGCAAGCAATTCTAAACCGGATAATGCAGAAGAGTGGATTGCTGGAATGAGTGAAAAATCCACACCACCATCAGATTCCACCACGCCAATTTACAAACGAGATGAAGGCGATGATTCCGTAACTACGTCACTTTCGAAAGCTATGGGTGGAGACCCTTTTGATTTGGCAGATAGAGTTGCAAGCTTTAGCGAAAATCGAGAGAAGGCATTTGGAACACGGTATACAGAAGATAAAGCCAATGTAACCATTGAGTCAGTTTTAGAGGGCTGGACTGGGGAGTCTCAAAAAAAGATGGTTGTCGATACAAGCGAGTCTGGTCGCCCTTCCGGTTTATCTTCAGGCAATGACAATGCCTCGTATGAAGCAACGTCTGGTGATACTAATCCTAGTGATAATGTCTGGGTCACTTTTGAGCCAATAGACAAAATTGAAGTATTGGATGAAAAGGGCATTGCAACGACAACTTACCCGAAAATCGTTGGCAGAAGAACATCCTCATTCGCAATGAATACTATCAATGAAGATCTAGATGAAAAGACTGAAGATACTGAACCTAAGCCAATTCCTTTCGCAACAATTAATGCTGGAGCAAAGATCGTAGGAGCGAGAGCACTTGACGGTATCATTGGTATAGTTCCTCTGGATGGTGATGTAACAAATCCGAATCGATTCTCTATAAAAGTGGGTCCAAGAGTTCTCGCTACTAATGGATTAATGATTCAAGGCCTTGAAGGCATGGAATTTTATGGTGTCGCCTCTGGTAATTTCTCTGATTCATGTGTTAGAGGGTTTATTGATGGAATGACTTATATATTTGAAGATGGAACTATTCATACTCTCAATACAGAGAACTCTGGAGATTTAGGTTTTTCAGATGCATTCCTTGGTAGGTTGGTTGATGATGAGGGCTATGAATGCATTCAAGGGGTGGTTACCAGTGATATTGATGAAGTTTTACTGGCTCGCGGTATTACCCGAGGTACACAAGGTATAGCGAATGCCTTCGCAGAAGCGGAAACTGAGAAGTTTACTAGCTTAGAGTCAGGATTAGAATCGTCAACGGTCAATGGAAACCCTTTTACTTACGCTGCTGCTGAAGGTATTGCAGAGGCGGCTGCAGGAGGGGCTGAAGTGGTCGATCAAGTATACGCAAGCCCTCAGATAAGTGTTTGGGTGCCAAATAATACACTACTTGGAATAAGAGTAACGCGGCAGTTAAATATTGATTACAACCCGAACGCTAGGAAAATTAATTATGAGTATGGATACAGTGATGAAAACAAAATTTATTCTTCCGAGCTTGATTAGTTTTTTAGTTCTAGGTTGTAGCAGTGGTTCACATATACCTAAGTCAGGTATCTCTACTGAGGATGTGTACCACGGGGGCACTTCCGCGACCTATACAGGTAACTCAAAAGCTAGTGGTAATAGGAATAGTGTTCCTTGGCGATCTACTACTCCACACGAGAGAGCTGAAGTTGATGTCTATACCTTGCATAACTCTCCTCGGGTGAATTTTCAATTGTTAGACAATCCGACTATCTATTTTTATGTACCTCCAAAATTAAGTAAAACAGATAGAGTGCCTATACCTGGGTACTTCAGTGAATTCAAGCTCCTTGAAAAAGACGAATATGCATTACCAAGTGAACGAAATCTGTCCAATAGCGAAACTTACAACTTTAAACAGGGAGAGTAGGCAATGAGTGAGTCCATGAATGTAGACTTAACTGAAGACGAATCAACGCTAGAAATGAGTGCTTTTTCTCAACTCTTATACTCCGCACGTAAAGTTTTGTCTGAATATTTGGATCCTGATAGAGTTGCTGGCGAAGCCTCACTCTCAATGGCAGAACATAAAGCATTATTTGAAACTCATGGTGCTTCATTTGGAAAATACATGCCATATATGGGTTACTGTCAAGAGACGGATATTTTCAGTTTTGATGATGGGAATAATTATGGAATCGTTTTTGATGTAAAGCCTCTAGCCACTGAAGGCCGATCTACCGACTACAAACGTGAAGTAGCCATTGAAATAGTTAAGACTCTATCTAACTCATTTCAAGAATATGATGAAGCTGATGGTGAATGGGTATTGCAACAATACCGTTGGAAAGACACGGATCTTGAATCACTTGCTGATGAGGCTTATGAATACGCTGATGCTTATGCAAAAGAGTCACCTTTAGCGGAAGTGGTACTAAAAGGCATGATGAAGAAACACTTTAAATCATGCGCTGCTGAAGATGGTCTTTTTACTGACAATGTAGTTACGAGACAACCATTTGTCGGTGGTATTGAACGAACAAAATTGGTTATTTATCGTCGACTTGGTCCAGATTCACTTAAGAGAAAACGCAAAGTTAATGCAAAGAAGGAGCTTGAGACTTTAGCGACAGGCCTTGAACAATCATTGAAGAAAATCGGAATTGATTTAGTACGTAACACAGAATTCGACTTTTTCTATTGGTTAATTAAATTCTTTAATGACAAACCTGAAGGCCAATCATCAAAAGATTACTTTGAGAATATTGTTCCTAAAGTCAATCTTGATGGCGACCTTCCTGAAAACGTTCAAGCAAATCTTTTTTTAAATCGTCCACGATACGAAGCAGAAGAAAATCTGTACACGATAGGCGAAACTCATCACAAACTGGTAAGAGTGAATGGTCTGAACGGGATGACAGACATAGGGCACTTAACAGGGGAGGTTGAGACCAGCGCATCTTCCACTTGTATAACGGATCAACTTCCTGCAGGGACAATGATGTGCATGACGTCAGTTTTCTGTACTAAAGAATTTGTACAAGGTCTACTGAACAGGAAAGAAGCGGTATCACAATCAAATCTGAGTCCTGGCAATGCGATTATGAGAGAGAAGATTCAATACCACCGCGAATGCTTGGGCCACGATCATGTTCGCCCTACAATGACCTCACTGTGTTTCTACGTTCGAGGTCGCGATAAGGACGAACTTCATGACCGATATTCTTCTGTTTGTAATACGCTGGTATCTGCAAACTTAACCCCAATTCAAGAGCGCGGATACATAGATCCTTTAGCGGCTAACGCTTTTATTTACAACTTACCTATGTGTTTTGACCCTACGATTCCAAACGCGAAAAAGTGCTTGGTACCAATCTATTTGCATGATGTGGGGAATTTGTCTTTCTTTTTCGGTCGAGAAGTTGGTTCAGGCAATCCATTGCTATTAATGTTTAATCGGTCAGGTTCAGTATTAACTAAAGACATAATGGTGAAGAAGGATAGGCAAGCTAATGCCCACATGCTCGTCACGGGTACTACAGGTGCGGGTAAGTCGGCCACTTTAGTTTATTTAACCTTGTTATTGATAGCTATAAAGCGCCCAAGATTGTACATAATTGAAGCGGGTGGTTCATTTCGCCATGTTGTTGGTTTTATTAAAGACCATGGAATGACAGTTAATGAGAAAAGGATAACTCCGTCTGACCCTAAGAACGATTATTATTGTCCAAATTTATGCCCTTTCAGTGACCTTGTTCTTTTGATTAATGATGGTGTTGTTGAGTTAGACGATGAAGAGATCCAAATCGCATCATTTAACCAATCGGCGGCCCCAGATGTGAGAAAGACTTTTACCATTGAATCCGGCATTTCGTTTGAACATTTAGATGGGGATGGTGGGTCATTGCACGAAGTTTTGATGGAGGAAGCAAAAGAGGAAATTGAGTCACATTGGGCTCTTATAAAGAAAGAGCAAGAGTTTGACAAAGCACGAGTTAAAGCAATCAATAAAGGGGAATCATTTACGGAAATATTTGAGGAAAGTGAGCAGAAGGACCGATTAGGGGAGATTGAGCTTATAGCGTTTTCCATGATTACTTCTGGTGAAGAGAAAGAAATGAATCGTTTCTACCAATCTGACAAACGATACTTACGACAAGCTTTGATGAATGCAGGGAAGTTAGGATACATCAATAATTTCACTCCAAATGTACAAACGGTTGCCGATGAGCTTTTCAGAATGGCTGAGGATAAGTCAAATAAACGTCTTTTAGAGCAGCAACGTGTCAGGCTATTTGATATGGCTGGTGCCTTAGAAAACTATACCCAAGGTTTTGATGGTGACTTGCTTAATAAAGTCCCCGCCAATGATGATGAAATATTTCCAGATGTTGATGTTACGGTGATTGATTTGGCTACTTTAGCTAAACCTGGCAAAGAAGCATTACTTGGTGTTGTATATGTTTCAATTCTACAGAGGCTAAATGCTCTAGCTGAAAAATACCAAATGACAGGTCGATTGCTCATTAAAATTACCGATGAGTGCCACCTCGTGACAAAAAATGTCTTAACCTCGTTGTACATAGTTAAAGTCATAAAATTATGGCGTAAATTAAATGGTTTCGCATGGATGGCAACACAAAACTTAAAAGATTTCCCTGGTGAAGCTGAAAAAATGTTGTCGATGATGGAGTGGATAATGATGCTCTTGCCTACTAAGAAAGAGGTCGAACTTCTTGAGGCGTTAAAACCATTGACAGACGAACAAAAGACCATGGCGTTATGCGCGAGAAAACAAGAGCACTCATACACTGAAGGTTGTCTATTTGGTGCGGATTTTAATGCTTTGTTTCGATGTGTCCAACCTTCAGAAAGTCTTGCAATGGCGGGTACGGATGGTGAAGAAAAATTGGAGATTGATCAGTTAGCTAAACAATATAATTGCCCTCATAAGCATGCGAGTTTGATTAAAGCATACAAACTAGACCGTATAAGAGGTGTTGAGCCTATTCGGTATGAGCATATTGCCTATACGGGGATTTACGATGAAGCTAGCTAAGATATTAAAGTATGTCTCAATTGCGTGGCCACTGGCAGCAACGAGCCAATTTGGGCATGCAAGTATAAAGATGGATGTTTATATAGATAGCAATACAGAAGTCTTTGTTCCAATGTCGCGTAAGATTTCAGCTTTTAATGTACATAAAGTTGATGCATTAAAAATAAATGAAGAGCGGATTTCCAAATTATTACCTAAAGACCCTAAACTAGCACAAGAACGCATCGCTAGCTTTGTTGAATCTGGTGAGTATAAGCAATATGCGCAGGACTTAATTGATAGTTGGTCATCTATTAGCTCGGTGGTTGGTCGGGGGATAAAGAAAGTACCGGCAGTAGTTATTAACGATAAATATGTTGTATATGGAATGAGCCCACAAAAAGCACTTATCTACTATGATGCTCATATCATCAAGTACGGCTCTCAGTAACGAGATGGATTGATGAAAAAAATAATTTCTATTCTATTAACTATCTGCTTAATTTCCCCACTCCAAGCTAGTGAAGACGCACAATCAACTATGCCATTTATGGAATTGTCCACGGCGTCCATGGCTCCTCAATGTGTAAAATGGAAGGTGACAGGTATGTGCTTTTGGATGACTTGTACACCATTCGGATGCTTCTTTTCGTCGTCTGTAAAAGTTAATCATTGGAATCCTGATTTAGTAGTCGAAGTTAAATCGGATACTGTAATGTCCCCGATGGGATATACGGCAATTACTGGGGAAATTTTTAAAGAAATAGGAGGAGAGTTACTTAATCTTGCAGGTATTGCAAACGATGGCTTACAAAGCTCTTCTTCAGGTAGTGCTAACCCAAACTCTAGCGGCGGGAATGCCTCTTCTAGTCAAAAGTTCTATGATGCAACAGTAATAGGAAATCCAGCATTATTACAATACTCAACATTCTATGGCACTGCATTTGGGACTATCGGGTGGTGCCAGTCTCCAGCGACACCTTTAAATATTTACTACGACTCTCTACTAGATGCATTTGAATGGCGTGTCGGGATGTTTGAAGGATTTACTGCAATGTATCAATCGGAACCCCTTGGTCCACCTTTGGTCGATACATTTGGAGATCTATACCCCCGAATAGGAACAACAATTAATAGTTCGCCATACAAATCAGCATCAACCTTAGCTTACAGGGCTGCACATATTGTAACAATGGGGTCAGGAATGCATGCGACATTGGGTACTTTACCCCCGACCAGTACAACCAGCCATTCATGGCCAGTACTTCCTATGACTAATTACACAGCTCTCTGGTCAAACGTTAAACCTTTCCCTAGCGTTATGTGCCAACCAATGGCTTCTGAACTTCAGCATTCAATACAGGAAGGTTCGGCACATTCTGAATTGCAAAACTATTTAAAAATTTTATGGCGAAACTACACTTGTTGTTATCGTCGCGGTTCGAAATTAATCAGTGGATAAAACGCCGCCTAAATAGTCAGATTATGGCTAGGGAATTTACTGATGGATAATGTTTAATCACCTTATTATTGAGATAATAAGGTGTTTTTTATGATAGGGATGTTTCGAAAATCATTCATAGTGATTGCAATGACTTTTCCAACGTTAGTACATGCAGACTTTCAAAAAGAGATTGATTTGCTTTCTGGAGGAACATCTACTCCTAATGTCCCAGTAGCAGCGAATTCGATTGTTAAATGGGGGCAATGGCAGGAACTTTTCGAAACAAGTATCGGTGGCTCAAATACTTGTGGCAACTTTGACCCTATCCATAGTGTCCAACAAAGCTTTAAACAAGCCAAAGGTAGGGTTAAACAGACTTTAGAAGTCATTCCCGATGCTATTAAAGGGTCAATAAACCCTGCATCAATCGCTGCCGCTGCACTCCAAAGAGCAAGCCCTCAAACATACGAAATGATGATGAACGGGATTTCTATTGGTTTTGATGAATTCAATTTAGCTAAAGATCTTTGTGAACAAGCCCAAAAACGCTTACTCGATACAGTCCCTGAATCTGAATATCAGAAAGTCGCTCAAAGAACAGAAATGGAATCTGTAAATAGACTACTAAAAAATGGTAATAAGATCGATATTGCTGACCTTTTCGGCAGTAATGGGGCGGAAAAGGAACTAAATGGTGATGGCGGTATTGATACCCCTGATGGTAAACGTGGTGGAGCTGGTGCCCCGAGGTTCCTTGTAAACGATTCAGCTCGATTTGGTTTCGATAAAATAGCTGAAGTAACTGGTGATGATGAGCCAGTTATGCCGATTAACCAAATGAAACCAAGGAGTATGAAGGAGTATTTCAAAGATGGAAACGAACTTAAGGAATATGTCGACCGCGTGATTGGCTCCATTGCCATCGCAACTTGTACAGATTGCAAAAAAATTGAAATACATCCTGGCCTTGGTATTGACCCGCTCATAAATGAAACTGCGATATCATATTATCAAGATATTTTCGAGTTAGTGGAACGGCCATTAGGTGAGATTGAAATGGCACACTTGAATGAAATATCTGTATACCCACTGGCTAGCGTAAGTAGTACGACAATCCGATATCTAAAGGGAACTGAGAGTAGCCAACGTCAAAATGATATTGCTTCGTTGGCTTATGACCTTGCGACCGCTGAACATCTTCAAAAAATTGAGTTTGCTAAACAGGCTTTGTTAGTCGGTAAAGCATCACCAGAATTTGCGAACAATGTAGCTGTTAAGAATGATGTAGATAATCAAATTGCACTTCTAGATTCCCAAAGAAGTAATGTAATTACTATGTACAACGCAAAACAGGTTCTAAATTCTGGTGGGATAAATACAATTTATGAGCGTAAACGTATCGAAGATAAGTATCGAGACTTTAGAAGTCCACAACCATTGGGGTTGCAATAATATGAATGACAAAGTCCATAGTTGTGAATCAGAAGAGCCTGAAAAAAACGTTAAAACCGATGTGGTTCGTTACGGTGTTATTGCACCAATATTAGTTTGTATTCTAGGTGCACTGTCGGGTCTTATAGCATATCTAACTGGAAGTACCATCTTTGATCCTATAGTGCGATATACGGTCAACATAACCATGATAATAATTCCTTTTGCGCTTATGAGAATTTATTTTGGGATGCCTAAAAAGAAGGAAACCAAATGGCAACTTACTCGTATAGCAAGCTATATGATTGTCTTATCTATCTTTATTTGTTGGTGGTGAGAATATGCTACAAGCTAATGATTATCTAGATATCTTCATGCTGCCTATGGGGTTCTTTATTCACAATAGACTGTTTGAAATATTGGAAATGACAGGCCTAATTTGGTTACCATTTTTAGTGATTGCAGTAAAATCTATTGTAGATGCTCGTCTAGCGGGTCTTTCGGGTGAAGAAGCCATGGCTTCGATTCTAGCTGTGATTGAAACAAGGTATGTGATGATGGCATTAGTTGTCATGGTTGCGGTTTCCCCTGTTGAATCTGTTGGTGTTGCAACACCAACTAGCGTGAAATATGAAGTAACAAGTTGCAATGACAAATATAGGCGTGTTTTAGTAGGTGAAAGTGTTCAAGGTGTTCGAGAAGGCTTTGAATTCACGCATGACATCGAGAGCTACACAACACTCGCATATGGCCTTACAAATATGCTGTCTACCGCGACAGTAAACAGTGTTATTGCTACTTTGCCTTGTACAATTGGTTATCGTGATTACCAACATATCTTCGATAATACTAACTTAAAGAATGAAAAGACGAAAAGACTTGTTGATGCATTTTCAACACAGTGTTACATACCGGCACTAAGCAAAATTCTCCGGAATCATTCAATTGAGTATGATTTTCAAGAAGATGCGTATTTTAAAGTGTTTGGTGTAATGGCTCCTGACATCGTTGATCAGTATGGTTCTAAGGACCCTCAATTGATAATGACTACCAAGATTTCTGATTGGGATATCCCCCCTGCAGACAATATGCTAGCTTCTGATTCAATCAGTCAAACTTGTTTGACAAGTTTCAATAAAATAAAAGAACTCATACTTAATGACCCTTATATTCAAAGACAAGTCACACTAGCAATTGAATTAGGTGAAGAAGGTACAAATTCATATATGCAGACTTTAACCAATGTCGGTTCACCAGACCTGAAGTACGTTGGTGAGGATTTAGATAATTTAAAAACCTATCAAATACAAAAGCTATTTAGGTCAGCTGTTGGCCAAGGACTGATGGAACGATCGCCTTCACGGTTAAAATTGCCTGAAGTAACGGGTGGCATATTTGAGTTTACTGAATCTACAGTATCATGGTTAGTGTCAGCAATTGGTTCAATAATCGCTTGGGGTATTGCAATTGGTACGGCGGGTGTGGCAGTAGACTTGATACCATGGATGATTTCAATATTCCAAGGGGTAGTAGCATCCTTTTTTATAATCATTCTGTTTTTTAATGCTTATTCAGGTAGGTCACTTATGATTGTGATCGGAACTGTTGTGGCACTAGAGTTTGGCATGCTTGCACTGGAACTCGCAATTTGGATAGACAATATAGTGTTTACTATTTTGAAATCTAAGTTAACGTCTTTCTCAACAATGGATCCAATGAGACCTCAAGGCATATTCTTAGCTGGTATGGCAGCGGCTACGATCTATATTGGTATACCGACATTCACTTACAAGTGGTTAAGTCAAAACATTGGTGCAGGGATGGGACATGCAGATATAACCGGAAATGCAGCTCAAGTAGGTCAAGCTGGTGCAGTTGGTTTACTTAAATTACTGAGTAAAGGTGGAAAAATGGGAATGGGGGCAGCTAAAGCAGGAAAGGATAAGTTAGCTAGTGCTGCAAAAGCTGGAGAAAATATCAATAACTCCCTAAACGGATAGGCATTTGAAAGGTACGAGTCAATAGACTCGTACCTTTCGTGTTCTTAAGCAAAGAAGAGCATAAGGACTACCCCTGCAAAAAGGGATACTAAAATGTGGTAACCACCATAAATTTCTAATGGAATAAACCCTACCCAAAAGAAAAAACGAGGACCAGTAAATAAACAAGTTAGAATATTGAAAACTATAGTACTCATAGTGAATCCTTAATATAGGGTTTACATTCATCGAAATAGCGGCAATTTTGACATTTTTTCTTATCTGGGTTTCTTTCTTTTACGAACTTACCGTTCAAAATCCTTTTTGCAAGACTTATAGATTTTCTGTATTTTCTAGCAGTTTTTTTAGGCGACAATGCATTCAGTGTTTTTTGTTCTGTTTTGTTTGAAATAACGATGTATTTAATAGGTGGGATATTTGGATCAGATGCCATAGCTAGTACAGCTATTTCTGCCTGTGCGATATCACTATCATAAATACCTTTATATCGAGCTTTAATTTCAACAACGGTACCTTCTCTAAATCCGGTTTCATAAACTGCATCAGGAGTCGCGCCTATGTCATATTTCTTATCGATAAATGCAAACCCTCTTTTTGATTTTGAATCATCAAGGAAGAGCTTTTTCCCCCTAAATCCAAACGGAGTATCTGAATATCGTAGAGCCGCAATAAAATCTAAGAATTTCGTAAATAGAACAATTGCTATTGCCAACAAAATTAAAATCAAAATAAACTGATACATACAATCACCACAATAACAACTAGGATAATCACGAATATTCGAGAACTGTTTTTTTCAGCTGAAACACATGCCTCATTGACGGAGTTATGGTACTGGTCGCCTTTTTCTCTCAATATCTTATCTTTTTCAGATATGACAGCACCTTGACGGTCACGACTTGCAGCGTACGGACATCTAACCACTTGCCCTAAAAGACTCGCTGGGACCAATTTTTTTTTCATAAGTATAATTCCTTGTGTGCACACATGGTGTGTATTTGTTCATAAGGTTAGTATGAATCCGATTTGAATAAATAGCAATCACTAATTTGACAACATTTAGTAGAACTGCGATTATATAAAGGCAAATTGATTATCCCGACACATTCTGATAATCACTAACTTTGTTAGCGTGTCATTGAACTACCTCAGTCCATTGGACTTTTTTTGCTACACCATTTGGGTCGTATGCGAACAACACACAAGGAAACGAAAATGTTTATTCTATCAATGCAAGTAGAACACCTAGCACTTCTAATTATCGTCACTATAGTAACTTATTTTTTTATGAAGGCCAAAATACGGTCTTTATTCAAGTTATTGAATAATATCGCAATTTATGCCTTCTTTAGAGCTGGTGACAACTGTGATAAAAACGGCAACTTAAAGGGTCAGGCTCACATCGAAAATCAAGCACGTCGTGCTCGAGAAAAGATGGTGTCCACTAGTCCAAAACCCAAAAATACAAGGGTTAAAGTGGAGAAACAATCAGACTTTGCTTCTGAGAGTTTTCACTTCACTGCAACTGAAGAAGTTGACCTTTCTGAGCCAACCTTTAAAAGGAATGGCTTCAAAGTAACTGATACCGATGGATTACTAACTGTCGGTAAGTAACTAACATTCTATTTTAACCATTAAATACCTCCGCTCTAGCGGAGGTTTTTTTTTAAGGGTCCGAAAAATGTTAAACAAAAAACTGTTCAAGAATAGCTTTGAACTTTGCGGAATTGTTTCTGAAGAGTCAGATGCTTTAATCAAATTGTCCAATAATGGAATGCTCATCAACATCGAGCATAACTTCACTGATACGCCTTTTATGGTGGGTTCTAACATCCAAGTATTTGGTACCTATTCTTATGAGGACAGACTCCCAATATTCAGAGCTTCGTCTATTGATTTTATTGACTCCCCAGAATCACTGAATGGACAAATTGAGGGGGTTGTTAAGAAACTAACCCGTATGGGAACAAAAGATAAACCATGGGCGAAAGTATTGCTTGATGTAAAGCATCATCATGCTTTTCGAGATCCGAAAGAGGTTACATCTTCAATCTGCCTCGTCAATTTAAGTCAATCATCACTGGAAAGTATTGGATACGATCTCTATGAAGGTGATGTTCTTGGCTGTAATGTCCATTCGGCTTCAAATGATGTTGAATTGACATTGAAGGTGTCAAAAATCTTCCTTCATTACCCCAAACACGTCCTTGATTACTTTCATTCTTCTCGATACACGAATGCAAGGCTAAAGGAGGCCTCGAATGGTAATTAACTACCTGGGCATGGGGTATTACAGAATGGGAGAGTTTATTGGAGTTGCTAAGAAGTTTGAATCAAAGACAAACCGAGTTCAGTTAGATACAGGGTTGTGGATTCAATTAGATATTTCATTAACCAATCAGAATTGTTGGTTAGGCAGTATCGCTGGATTGTCGGCATATTTCACCAACGGCATTAATAACAGATCTTCCTCGAAAGTGAATTATTCTGGCCAATATGAGTACACGATTAAGTACATAGAAGATACAGTCGTGCACATTTATGGTGGTGGCCAATCTGTTTGTATTCAACTAAATGAACCATGGTGGTTTTTTAGCTGTGCAGAACTGATCGGTCTAGCAATAAATGACTTTGAATCTGTACACCCTCACACAAGGAAAATCAATTTTAATAAAATTACTTCTATATCCGAAGACTCAAGTTTCTTAGATCTGGCGCAAGCCGTTGAAGTTATGAAATCTTATCAAGATTTTTTTGGCAACTTTTACTTCGAAAGTCAGAAGGAAATCGATGTTCTAAACGCCAATATTGGTTGTGATGTTAGATTGCAAGAGGCCGAAAGAGCACTTCGTAAATTCATTCATAACTCACAACTACGTTGTGAATACTTTAACAAAACCAACTCACGAAAATTGCGAGTTATTGAATTACAGGAAATAGACTATGACTGAACATGAACTAGATATATCTGATCTTATCTGCCCTGAATCATTGTTGCTGATAAAAAAAGCGGTGAAAAAGGCACGTCCCAATGACAAGATCAAAGTCATCAATAACCAAGATGATGTTATTGAGCGTCGAATTAACGAGTATGGTCATCTACTTGGTTACATTAAAGAACAATCGGAAATGAAGTATTTCAATAAGATTGGAGAGCACACATATCTACTGGAGGTTGCATGAAATTAAATTTGGTAGAATATGGGTTTGGCTTGATAAGAGCTGATCTAGCGGATGGTCTAAAGACAATAATGTTTTCAACTCCGTATGTTGAGCAGCAGATTAAAGCAAACATTGCAAACGCTATTAAAAATTGTACTAAAAAATCTAGTTTTTCTATTAAAGTATCTAATGGGAAATCCAATATCGAAATGAACTTAAATGCTGAAATTGATTCACACTTATCTTTAGTGAAAGTATGTGAGTTATAGCATAAAACCAATAAAGCCTACTCTTTTGAGTGGGCTTTTTTTTATGTCTGGGTATGACATAGAAGTTCATACCAATTATAATGAAGTGATGTATACAACTAATATGGAAGTGGCCTTGAATTATTAGTGGGTCAAATATGGAGATTTTGAATGAGTGTTACGAAGTATATTGGATTAATGAGTGCCTCAATAATGTTAGTGACATCCTTTTCAGTAGCAGCCAACCCTTTAGATGAGGCATTGAAGGTTGTGAACCTTGATAATGTTTCTTACGTCAAGATGGATTTTGAGGATTACTACTATGTACAGGGTATCAATAAAGAAAATAATCAACCGGCATCTATTCAACTAACAGAAAAGGCGGATACATTCATTAGTGGTGATATCTTAACAAGAAATGACAAGAATCAGCTAACAAATCAATCAGTTAGGGCGAAGCTTGCCCTTCTGAATCAATTCAAGCCAATTACATTTCCATCAAAGATAAATGAAATAGCACACATCAATGTCTTTACCGATACGACATGCGGATATTGTATTAAATTTCACAATACCTTAGTGCCGCTATTAAACGAGCAAGGGATTTCAGTTAACTATTACGCTTGGCCTGGCTCTGGGGTAGGACTGTTTAGTAATGATGATATGGCCAAAATCTGGTGCTCGGTTGACCCCAAACAGGCTTTGCATGATGCAAAGAATGGGAAACCTGTTACCGAAGATAAACCGTCTCTGATGACATGTCAGGACGATATAGTTGAACAATACGTTTTGGGTACAAATTTCGGTATGCGTGGCACCCCCGCCATTGTATTGCCAAATGGTAGAATGCTTGAAGGATACCCTGTGATAGGTCCAAACAAGTTGGTTGAGAATTCAGAGCAATTAGCCATTTGGTTAAATGATACAGCTCTGATGACTAAAGGAGAGTAATATGATTGCAAACAAGTTTTTGGATGAAACAAGAAGGTTGCTTGTTTTTCAAATAACACAACTTTCCCAGTCTAGAGAGGAGATACTAGACTTTCTAGATAAACATGAGTTAACAACAGAAGTGTCATATATTGACATTCAAGAAATCGACACATTGATCCAGCGACATAGCGCAGTCATTAGTGGTATCAATAAGCATGCGCTGAGTAAATTCGATGAGACACATGATGCCAAAATGAGTCAGTATCATAATGATATTGTACTAGACTTAACAAGATGTAAGCCATGCGATGTGAAGTATCGAGCAGTAGAAACCTTACTAGCAGAGATTTGTTTGATTGATGATTTTTTTGCTCTAGTAGATAGTTTTAAATTTGTAAATAAAAAATGTCAGGACGATGTTATTACTCTTCATTGCTCTCCTGCTAACTCTACACTTAGTGCCAAAACACAAAGTAGACTGGATAATCGGCTTTCATATTTGAAGCGAACTCTATCTCGCTTAGAAGGAATGGATAAAGGAATCTCGAATAGCATTGCAGTTGAGGTGAAGGACGGTGGCTTATTTAACAACACTTGTTTAGGTATTTGCAATGGTACCCAAGCTAAACATCAATACCTAATTTTAAGAACGGCATCATAAGTTTCACTGTAGTTGTTTACATGTTCTGCTCTAAGTGAGAATATTTAAATTCAAGTAGATAGCATTGGCGCAGAAGGCTATCACGCAATTAAGCGGTGCCCCTCTTAACACTTCACCCGATTAGGGTAATTTTAACACAAGGAAATCTCTATGAAACTTGTACGAAAAGCTGTCCAAGAACCTATTGAGCACATTCACTCTGAATTACAAAGCCAACAAGACGTTACTTTCGGATTGGTTAAAACCACACTACAGCATCATTTCGAACCAGCTATCACGTTTGAATACGCGGCTTAACCAACTGGCCATCCACGAATTGCTTGAATCGCTAATTAACAAAGCGAACTCCTTTTATCAGCAATTGCGCCACCGTGTCACATTGGCAGCTTAGTGCTGCATTATGTAAAGGAAGAAAACATGATGAACAATTTTTTTGAAGTTACCCCAGAAGATATTCGAGTCGCTCTAAATGTTACTCAAGAACAAGCGGATAAAATCTTTGATACCATTGATCTCGATGTAGTCTGTTCAGCAGCTTATTACGAGCAGACACTAGAAGAGCAAACCGTTGCAGTACATAAGGCGATTCGTCAGGAAGTGGAGCATTGGCATGTTCGTCGAGTTGATGCATCAGAGACTCATTACGCTGATTGGTATCAATACACTCAAGAAGCCATTGAAAAGGCCTTAGGAAACGAGGAAATAGGAAACCTAATCAGCGAACTCGGCAACGGTAAAACCAGTACGTCGAATCATACCATTCAGACCCATCGCGGCTTAGATTATCATGCGATAATAACCCTCAATGCGAGTTACCCTGTTTGGAAAGCGGCAGGGAAACCGACATCAATGTTACAGTTTCACTTGGTGAAGTTTTGCAAAAAAACAGGTGAGGCAACACTATGAATAAATCAGATTACATTGATGGTATTTCACTTCTGCAGTTTACTTTGCCGCAATAGAAAAACCACTCACTACATTGCTTCCATTTGCTAGGCAGAATTCGGTCAAGTAATACACAACCTGAGAAACATGCAAGGAGGATAATTGCTTAATGTGGCGAAAGAAATTGTACTTATTTTACTCATTGGTGGATTAACTGCATTTGGCCACCCATATTTAAGAAAAGTATTATACATCGGAATCGTCAGCTTATTACTGATTATTTATCTTGAGTCAAAACTTAGAGATAAGCCAATCTTCAGTGTTGCACGTAAGTTTCTTATCCCAATTGGTTTAAATCTAGGCTACCACTCTTTCGTTTTGACCATTCATTTGCATGGCAAACCAATAGAAGTTGCCTTGTATTCAGTTGCAGGTGTAGTTTGCTTACTAATATATGTAATGACGATACCATTCACTAAATAGCGCACAAGGAAAAATAATTACGGGCTAGCCATTTTGCTTGGTTAGCCTACTTCACTTCTTATTACTCGTATGGGTAATCACCACACACAAGGAAATAACATGTCAAAGTTAAATTTTGAAGATTTTATGATCTATAAAATGGCTATAGAATCTATTAAGGAGTTATTAAGGTCTGGAAATACTTTAATAATATCATGCAGTTACGGAAAGGACTCTACGTGTGTTCTTGTATTGTTTTTAGAGGCGGTTAAGCAACTGATAGCAGAAGGTGTATATGTACCGATTTGTTACGTTACTACATCAGACACTCGTCGGGAAATGCCTGAAATACATAATTATGTTGGTGGGCAAACTAGCTTACTAGAGGTATACATTGCCAAACACAATCTACCGATCGAGGTCGTTGTTGTCGAACCTGAACTATCTGGTCGATTCACATGGACAACGTTAGGTAGAGGTGTATTGCCAACCTATGTAGGTGGTGACCGTAAATGTGCAGTTGATGAAAAAATCACACCTCAGAGGCGTTTTCTTAAAAGTATTGAATCTAATGTTGGACAGATGATCAGTTTAGTTGGTTCACGCCGATCGGAGTCAGTAGTTAGAGGACATTCTATGGAGAAATATAAAATGTCTGAATTAGCGGTTTCTATTGACGAATCTGGCTTTAAAACATTTGCGCCAATAGCAAATTTTGATTTGGATGACGTTTGGTTACTACTTTGTTCGGTAGCGAAACCAATTGATGATCCAAATCTTTTATTTCAAACTTACGCCGATAATCTAGATGAGTTATTTAAACTTTATAACTCAGCGAATGGTGGGCAATGTGGAGTGATATTTGGAGATACATCGAAACAAAGCCCGTGTGGAAGCCGCTTCGGATGTGGGTACTGCGTAGCCAACAGCGGATCGGAAGGCACTGATAACTCTCTTGAAAATATGATTGCTGATGATTTAGATCGTTATGGATATATGAACGGTTTATTGAAGTTCCGAAAATTTCTTCTTGCAATACGTTGGGATTGGAATAGAAGAGACTTCAGAGGTCGGGTTGTTTCGGACATTGGGTATCTAAAAGTAGCACCTAATTACTTCAATGGCCGTACACGTCGTGAATTATTTAGGTACTTAGTCACATTGGATGCACTCGAGCGAGAACGTGCTGAAAAACATGAAATGGCATATCAAAGGGGTGATATCGAACAATCAAAGGAAAACGAACACCTTTGCAATGTTCTATTTGAGTTCATTTCGTTTGATGATGTATTAGCCATAGATTTTCAGTGGTCAGTATCTGGTGAGTTCCCACAAGAATCTTTTCCAGCTGCAAAGGACTATCTTGAAGTCCATGACTTGGGGATTCGATATCACATACCTGAGATCGAAGTAGAGGAAAAACCAGTCATTGACCAAAATCGCTGGATTGATATAAGTAGCGAACTTCTAGAGTTAGCTGAAGAAGGCAATCCACTTTTTAAGCGTCATCAAGCGACTGGAGCGAATCTCAAATACGATGTTGGCAAACGATTGAGTATAAGTGAAGGTTCAGGCTTTGCGTATCTTGAAAATGTTCGGGCACGTTTCTATGAGTTGCAGCACATACCATCAGAAGAAGTGGCGCGATATATTTTGGAGTCTGGTTTTCTAACACTCAATCAGTCTGATATAGGAGTATATGCCGCTATATCGGATAGGAATTGGGCGATCCTTAGAAAGTTCCAATCAAGTGATAATCTGTCGGTGAATGAATTTACGGGAAATGAACAATTGATGACTATCAATCGATATCTGATTGAAAACAGTATCTCTAACGAAAAGCATCTTGAACTACTCACTCAGCACACAGCAACTGTAATTGATGAGCAAGAGGAGCAGCAAGATATGTTCGGTTCTGATTCTATAGCAAATGCTTTGCTAATAGAGCCAGAGAAGGTGAAGAAAATCAGGAAGGTATCTACAGTACCTATTGAGATTTTCAGAAGCATTAACTCTCAAATTGCACTTTTTTAACCACTAACCCAGCATTGCTGGGTTTTTTTTTGAAATGACAAATGGAGGATTGTTAAACAAACCATTCATGTGCTAAATTTTAAAAAGAATGCGTATACCGAAAGTATGTGCATTAACAAATTTAAAAGGTAAAACAATTTAACTGGTCATAATATTGTTTGAAATTTTTTAGATAAGAGGGATAAACATAAAAATCTATGTATTGCCAATGACGTTATTATTAATGGCTATCTGGCCAACAATAGCTGTAACGGCGACTAATCAAGAAGACTTAGCATTTTAGGCCTTGGGTCTATGGACCCAAGAAAGACAAAATTCATGTCGATGTTTTGCTTGCTTACTGACACGGCTAAGAGTGGAAATGTTTCTGCGGCGTTCATTGATATTAATTATGGTACCTATAGAGTTAAAAACAGCAATTACATTCTGATTAATGGAATGTATTATTAATGGCCAAACCTGTTGGTAAGTAACTGAAATACATTATAAAGGACCAAGGGTTAGAAGATGCGAACAACCGATAAACATAATGTCTGGGAACTTTTAGTTAATGATATCTCGTATCCAATCGTTGCAACTCACTTCTTGAATCGTGTTGGTAATGGCATCCATGAAAAAGCACAAAGCGTTGTTAAAGCACGGATTGCACAAAACCCAGAATATGTTCGTTGTAGTGCTTGCAAGTGCGGCCTTGTTTACATAGCTGCTTCTCAGAACGGGTCGGCACATTTTCGACATAACTTAGCATGGGCTGACCCTCACCATGAACCAAAAGAATGCGTTTTTTATAGCCAACAAAATGAAGGGTTTCACCTGGTTGATCTTCTAGGAGAGAATGGGCAGTGGCATTTAAAAGCTAAGCTGACTCTATCGGAATTACTTTATCAATCACCAACTGTAAAGAGCGCATCAATAAGGGTAGACCCTTATTTGCTTAGCCATGATGATGATCTGAACACGTTCAGAAAACCGGATATATTTTTCATTGATATTTTGGGTAATAAGTGGGCTATAGAGTTAACACGCTGGTGGATGTCGCCAAAATTGGTACAGGCTAGAGAGCATTTTTTTAGGGAAGAAGGTATAAATCTTCTTTGGTTGTTTAGTCCTGGCTGCAAACAAAATAATCAGACGACCTTTTATCTAATTATGTATGGGTCAAATTGTAAAAATGGGGTGCGCCGTCGAAGCTCAAGTGACAGGCCACAATCAAACGCATTTATATTTGATGATGAAGCGATCAAGGCTAGTCGGTTGAACAATAACTTGAGTATTAAGGTCCAGTACCCAGTCTACACACTAATTGGTAACGAGATCTCAGCTGATTATAAAGAATCGATTGTTAGCTTGGCTGAACTGGATACTTTTCCGACTAAACGCTTACCTTACGCTATTGATACCGAATCAAACCTAAGCAGGGTTCTGAGCGCCAAAAATAACAGAGCAATTGAAAGAACAAAAGCCGACAGGAAATCTCTTTATGAAAAAATTAAAAGTGTAAGGAGAGCGTATTATCAATTGCTGGCTTACACGGGTTTAACTGTAAATGAGCAGCGTAAAGTAGAAAGAAAAATGGGGTGCTTTGAACGAATTCCTGATACCTACAAGTTTAAAGGTAGGCTTGCTATCATGCATGCCCAATCCAAGTTTTTCTGCAATTCATTTGAAGAGAAAAGAATTGCAGCAGCGAAACGCAAGATAAAAGCACAGAAACTATCTAGAATAAGAACTCAGGTTATCGAAGCAAAGTTACTTCTTGAGAGAAAACTCAAGAAGCAAGATTTAGATTACTTGAAAAGCCTATTAGATGGCCTTAGCAAGAGTTTAATCGATACACCCAACAAAGCACTTGAGAGTAGGGTACATCAGCTTAGGATCGAGCTTAGGGCTTCATACCAACGATTATCTACATCCCCGTTAGCAGACGCAGAAAAAATGAAAGATTATGAGTCATTATTAAAAGACCTACAAAATGATATGGCCTTTTATCAAATTCCGACTAATCGGGATGAATTGACGCTTAGACTTAAAAGGTTGAAAGATACCTGTGCAGCATCAGGAAAATCCCATCTAAATGAAGTCCTGGAAAGCGAATATAATTTGTCGCTCGCTAGATTTAGAAACCACTATTTACGTACACATTTTAACTTTGACTATGAAACGGCATGGACACCGGAACATAACTTTCATTCTGACTTGGAAATAATTAGAGAATTCCTTCAAAATTCGAAAGTCTTATCAGATGAACAAAGAGTGGTTCAGAAATGGCTATTCAGAGCAGTATCAATGTTTGTGGAAACTATTGTTACAGCTCAACAGCGTTACATTAGTGATTTGAAAGGGAAAGATGCTTTATACATGCAAGATTACCGAAACAACAGAAGACTTGGACCAGTTAAATCTGTTAGGACCCTTGAGTGGATCGATAATAAGAAACTTGCGAATTTGACAAGCGTACAAGTTCAAACGTGTCATAAGTTGAAACAGATAGTTAAGATTACCTAACTACCTAACTACCTAACTACCTTGCGCAATATTGGTTAAATCTGGTATTGAGCCTACTTGAATAGCTATAGCACATAACTCGTCTTTAGTTAGCTTCTCAGTTAATGATGCACCGCAACATTCCCTATAGTTATTGTAGAGAAGGACGATAGTTTCGGAATGGGTGATATTTTTAGCTTTTGAGATTTCTGCTAGCATGCGCCATGCATACATATGAAGGTCAATTTGTTTTTTCTTAACGGCAGTGGCTGCATTGTTATATCGATATCTTTTTGCCCGAATGCTGTTAGTTAATGAGTTTTTTGACTTGTCGGTTAGTGAATGTTCAAGCCAGAGTTCTATGTCTTTGTCATCGGTATGAGATTCTAGCTTTGCAAGAGCCTCTTTAATCTCATTTTCATCCAAAAATCTTGTCAAATTTACTCCCATAAAATCCTTTTTTAAAATGTACTCTTTCTTCCATGATGCTTCTAGGTGTGCCGCGCAATTATCAGCCATTATAGATCCATTTATTCAGTCGTTTTAAATACAATACAATACAATTATTTGAAGAAATACGAACGCCGCCTATTTTGACCAATAGTTAGTGTTTGTAATAAAACAATAAGATTCGTATACTTGACATCTACAAAGACACATCGGCTTAAGTGTCATCACGATTTTGTGCAGCCATTACGCTAAAGCGCTTTTCACTTGGTTAAACCAAGAACCACACAAGGAAAAATTATGGACAACCTTCTTGATCTATTTAATAAACTCCCAAAACTAAATTCGATATACGGATTCACCGCCGGTTATGAGATTGTCTTCTCTGAATCCGATAACAAACATTTCTATGAATGCTTGTTTAGATACAGAGGACAATGGGTAAAAGCAAATATCACAAGAGATGAAGTCGCTTCATTTCAATCTGAAAACCTGACCGAATCTACTCTGAATGCCCTTACAGAAAGATTCCCTACGGATGTTCGAATAGAACAGTTAGAACTACCAACAAGCGTTAAAGCTTTAAGTTCACAGCTAAGTGAGCAAGTTAATAGCTCATACAATTGTGATTGGGTAGACATACAAATTGACGATAGCCTTGTAGGTTACTTCAACCTTTCATTGAATACATTGATGATACTTAGCGAATCAGATTTGTTTCGCCATTCGGGTCATACGATTCAAGTGGATAGTGGGGGCTATAGAGCCAAAGGCATTGATGAAGTTTATTCTTTCAATCTAATCAGTCCTAGTATCTATGGCGTCCTACCGACGGCGGCAGCGAAAGATTGTGCAGATCGTGTAGCCCAGAAGATAAGATTATTCGAATCAATGAGCCACCGTAGAATCATTCCAGTAGAAAGTATAGCCAATCAGGATTCATATTTTGAAAGCTACGACGATGGTTTCTATCGAATTGTAAAAAATGGCGAAGTAATAACACTCGTAAATAACTTGAATGAACTTGGTTCAATTGTGCCCGATTCTCAAGGGTTTAAGGTTATATTAGAAACGTTCAACAGCTTGGAAAAACCAGCCTTTGTCAGTTCATTTGCTGATGCGCTTGATAGACTGTGGCTTAAGCGCTCAATTGCATTAGGCGCAGTTCATGCATAAAAATCACTGATACTTTGGTCAACACTAAAATGCTCTCCATTGGAGGGCATTTTTTTTTAACTAATTACACCTAAAAAAAAGCAATACTAAATAGTATTGCTTATGAGTTTGGTATGGTGATTCTGTGGTTTATGGATGAACCATAATCAACGGCTTTGTAAAACTGTCAGTCCAGTAGCTAAGGTCTGGGTTATTGAACCTTATCTCATTTAGAGATAATTGAAGTTCATTAATCAATGTAGAGTCACTGCATTGAAAACCTAGCGCAAATTTATAAACGTTATTATTGTCATCAGCCAATGGTTCAAAACTAAAACACTCTATAGGGAAGTTTTCTGTGAGGGCGCTTAATTCGATAAAATGAGCAACCTCTTCACAGAGTTTGGCAAGCGCTTCTCTATCTTTTGCATTACTCGAGTATATCGCGGTTTGTTTTTGCATTTGTATGTAAGGGTAATTCAAACCAGTGAGCCTTTTAGCAAACATGTCACCAAACGATGATAGATTGTAATTGATATCTTCTGCCGAACGTTTCATACATATTTCTTTACCGACAAGGGTACCCATTTCGTTTTCTAAATATACCCCAAACAAAAATGGTCCCGTAAGATCCACATTCATATTGAATGATAAATCGCAATAATGGGCGACTTCTCCATTTCCATTCTTCCTGGTTTGAAATGTGTCAGGGTCATATTCAATGCAACCGATGGATATCATTCCATCATCTAAGCATCTCGATGAACCGGCAAGTTTTGAGGCTTGCAATCTCAAGTTTCCTTTAATGATATCGGTCAGATCGTCGTTATTGAGGTCATTAAAAGAAATGGATGTGTCAGATACCGCATAACAGAATTTATCAATTGAGTATTTGATGCCAGTAGTACCGGATGAGCTTCGAGAGACACCTTCGATTGAAGGGCAGAAATGAACAGCATCAATACGAGACTCGATCATTGGCTTTTTAAAAAGAAGGACTTCATGTAACTCTTTGAGTAATTCTTCGGACAACTTTGAGGCTGCGTGTGTGATGTACGATACGGGTAACGCAATATTTAAGATAAGGCCCTGTGGTATGTCTGAACTAAAACACCAAATAGGATTGATTACATTTCGCCCTAACGCTGTCAATATCATGTCAATGCATGTAGAAATACTTGCTGGTGGCGGGGTTGGTAACTCGGCATCTAAATTTGCTTCAAATATTATTTGTAGACTAGCCCAGTCAACAGTGTTTCGTATTGAACTACTATTAATGATTACATCATGAGAAAGATGAGAGAGACCAAGCGAGGAATATATAGCGTCTAATATCGCTGGATAATGATCTTCATTGGGAAGTTTATCATCTTTAATAGTGATATTTAGATTAGCTATGTCTGGTGATGACTTAAAGAACGACCAACTAGGGTCAATACTGTTTTTGTCAAATAATGAGGTAACTGCAGTAAGAGCGTCTTTACCCAACTCATCCGAAATACCCTCAACCTGAACTGCTTCATCAAGTGGTTTAACAGCTATATCAAGCGTCGACCAGTTTGAAACCTCAGTCATAGAAATGTCCCCTCTAACATATATATCGTCAAACTGTAAAGTGACCTGGTCAATTTACAAAACGATTGGCAGAATATGTGTGCGGCGTTTTTTTATCTTTAATCAACTAATGATTAATCCTATTGAGAAACTTTTGAAATAACGCTACGATGATAAGTGAATAAGTAACTTCAGCGCGTAATGTTACAAACCTTATGGTTGCGCTATTTCTACCTTTCGGCTTAGCCATTAATTCAGTTTTTATATGAATTCATACACACAAGGAAACCTCTATGAGTAATAGACGCTCGACTTCAAATCAAATTAGAGCACGTCAACGTGTTCGTCAGATGCAATCATTAAGAACAATGATAATTCAGCATCTAAAATTTTCTGGGATTCAAGGTGTTGATCTTGATTCTTACGTAGAGTTCTCAATCGATATTTTTCTTAAATCTGATACTACTATTGGAAAGTTCAATGACCTTCCAACAAACTTAGTAGCCATAGCAAAGAAAATGACATTTCCACTACTTGAGTACTCAGCTAAAGCGGAGTACATCGCAAATCTGATGCTAGACATCAAAGAAGGACGCTATAGCAATCCTTGTGAGAGCTTGCCTGTTCAATGCCCAGATTGTAGTGGGTTTTGTAAACTGACGCCTAACCATCATCATGGTCGTGAAGTGAAGTACGTTTATTTTTGCGAGACTTGTTCTACTTCTATATCGACCTATATTGGTGATAAATGGCCAACCGGCGTACCAACTTCCAAAGAGCTACGCCTTGAGCGGTCCAACCTTACTATGGATATCCGACAGCAATCAAAACAACTTGGAATAACAGAGCGAAAAATGAATATTAAAATCGCATCTGAACTTAACCTGGCAACAGGTTACATAGCGAATGTGAATACAATAACAACCGTCGACATGATTAAGCAGTATAGAGATGCAATGGAATCTATTTCATCACGTATGGCTGCTTAAGTGCTTTGCACCAACACACAAGGATATACATATGAACAGAATAACGTTAAACCAATGGATGGAAGAGAACTCCCGAGAAATCTTTCTTCAGAAATTTGAACAAAAATGTCAGGGTAACTACGAAGCAATCTTTTCGCGATGTGGTGGTGGTCTAGCCATCGAATCATTGCAAGGTGGATATAAGCATGTGGATTGCCCACAACACTCTGGCAAAAACGGTAAAAACTATAGGGCCATTAAGGGCACTTCTAATTTGGGCCCTAAGCCGTTTAATGACTTCGCATTTGGTACTTGTAATACTTGCGGTACTAAGTCTGGAATTGGCCATCTTATGTGGCTACGGGGTGATGCAGAAATGAAAGAAACCCGAAAAGTTATAAAAGACGCTATGGGTTGGACTTGGGGAGAGATATTAAATGACCCTCGCTTGGATGCGAATATCTCTCCAGCAGAATACCGAGAACGTCAAAAGCGAATGGCTGAAGATGAAAAGAAGCAAAATAAGATTCGTGAGGATCGGGAAAAGAAACTTAAGGATGAAGCTCTACGTAAAAACGTTTGGATAGATAAGAAGCTCAAGGAACTCTTCGCTACTTGTGTTCCATTAGCACATAAGAAAGCTGAACCAGCAAGAAAATACTATCAAAGTAGAGGTATACCTGATGTCGCGTCTATGAGTGATACTTTAACAAAATGGATTCGATTTTCTGAATCAGTTCATATTGTTATAAATGGTATTGATTATGGTTGGTATATGGCTATTGTTTCAAAAATTGTTGGTGGCAAAGGCGAGATCCTAAATGCACATCAGATAATTATTGATGAAAATGGCCACCCTTTAAAGCCTTCTGTGGTGATTAATGGTGAGTTACATACAGCTGAAAGCCCGAAGATCAAGACCCCTTCAAAGCAGCTCGTTGACAACAGCAATCGAGGCATTAAGCCTTTTAGTGCTGATCTTGTACAAGCAGTCTGTGAAGGTCAAGAAGTTGGTCTAGCTGCAAACTTCTATGACAAATTGCCTGTAGATATGGCAGCTGACGCTAATGGAATGATTGCATGGGTACCAAAAGAATCTGTGAAGGTTGCTTTAATACTCGTCGACAATGATCTACCAAGTAGGAAAGATAATATTTCTGGAGGAACTGGTGTAGCAGCTGGGCTGAAATTAAGAGAAAAACTCTTTGATATTGGAGTTGTCCCCTTAATTATCTATCCCAACTGGGATATCCCAGAAGGAAGTAAATCGGTTGACTTAAATGATGTTTATGCCAACTTTAAAAATCAATACTCTCCTAAAATACTCAAAGAATGGGATGTTTTTGAAGAAAAACTTAGAAAAAACTCCGGTCATGTAACTGAAGAATTGCTAAATGAATTCGAAGTTCCATTGGATGGAATTGTATATATGCAGTAAAAAAGTGAGGCTTTGCCTCACTTTTTTTTTGACCATGAAACGCTAGTTAGTGACACGAATTGTGCGGCGTTTAGTAATTAGGTACTAATCATTTGATAAAATAATGAGATTACAATTAAACAGAGCAATATATGGAAATCAGTTGTGAGCTATGTCGTTGTGATGAATGCAATGAAACTATAGATATAAGCGAGATCGATAACATCAAATTGTGCGAAACTTGCGACACTGTGTTTGACGTTGTTAAAGCAAAGCGCAATTTCAACTTTGATGAGTTGTTTGTTGTCTATCAAGCTAAATATGACTGCGATAATAGTACAATCTCTTCCGTTGAAGCTCTTGTTCGATGGAATCATCCTACTTATGGTGTAATTGGACCAGATAGGTTTCTGCAGCAATTATTCAATCTTGGTTACTCGTACGAACTTTTTAGTAATGTATTAGCAATGGCTCTAACATCTATCGAAAACTGGTACGATCAAGGCTTTAAAGTAGGGCTTTCAGTTAATGTTAATGCTTCTGATCTTGTTGACCAAAGATTTGAACAAGAACTGTCTGTGCTTGATGAGCTAACAGGTTTACTTGGGTTTGAACTTATATTCGAAATTACTGAGAGTCAGTCATTTTTTGACGAACAAAAACTCGCATCCGTCTTCTATCAAATTGAAAAGTACAATAACATAAATCTTTCTATTGATGATTACGGGGTAGGTTACTCATCACTTAAAAGATTACTAGCTGGTCACTTCAAAGAACTAAAGATAGATAGGTCATTCACAGAAATGGTCAATCAATCTGATAAATACAAGATTGTGATAGGTAAAACAATACAAATGGCGCAATCTTTAGGTATGAGAGTCGTTGTTGAGGGAGTTGAAGACTTACAACAGAAAACTACTCTTCAGTCTTTGGGGGCTGATGTATTACAAGGCTACCTGTTTAGTAAACCTATCCCTTACAATGAAATTTCAAGAATTCTTAAATCTCAAAAATTCAGCACACTTAAAGTAAGCAGTTTTTGATGCAAAGCGGTAATTTGAGTAATGATTTGAACCATTTTGATTTTAGTCTTAAATACCATTACTATATAAATTAAATATCTGTATCGGCTTGAGCAGAGACTAGACACTAGTTAGCCCCTTTAAAATAACGGCCTTTGCCACTTTAACACACAAGGATATACCATGAAAAAAATCACATCTGTAGATCAACTTATTGAATGTACAAAAAGTATTTCCGCTGAATTGATTTTACCTGAAGGCACTTCTGATGAAAAATTGACGAATTTAATTCAAGAAAATCAATCAAAGAAAGCTCAGTTCTTATCTGAATTGTTTTCATGCCCTGCTAGTGGGGATGGTTACATTGTAACTTTATATGCTAGCTCTAATGAGCATGCAACCAAAAATAAACAATCTTTACTAGATATGGGTTATAAGAATATACGTACCTATATACCACTAGTTTGCGATGGAAATAATGGGAGTAAACCCGATCCAAGACTTGACCGAAAATTTGCTACTGAAGCTCACTGTAGTGTGGAAGTAACTTGCCTTAAAGGCGACAAATTATTGGAGGCTCTTAAGTTTTTAACTGAAGATTTTATAGAATACGCTACAGCAATATATGCTTGTGGTCTGGAAGGAATTGCAACATTCTCTTTTGATAACATAGAGAAAGCAAATCTACTGGCTGCTTTAGTCAGTTTAACCAAAGAAAGAACCAAAGACGCACCTTCTTTTAAAGCGCATGGCATTAAATTTGAGGCCCCTAAGGTAAAACAAACATCTTTAGACGTTTGGCAAACAACTATTAAAGTCAACTTCCCCCTCAATAAGACACAATAACTTTCCACAAATGACCCGCCATTGCGGGTCATTTGAATTATCATGTGTGTATGATAACTGCAGAGGTAGACATCAATTCCTCACTCGCTAAATCACTTGAAAAATGATACGTATCTATTTTCTTGAATATTTATGCATAATATCGACGTAATATGACCTTTCTCATTAGGAGAATGAGCAAATTTCTGTATTACAGTAATAAAATGGTTTATATTTAATATTAAAATGTTGCATCGGTGAATACAGCAACGACCTATATGGTTCACCTCTATAAACGAAATTTTCGTTTTTACTCTGGTTCTATACCAATTACACACAAGGAAAACCCAATGGAAACTAATCCCCAAATTGTTAGGGAAATCCTTCTTAGGATGGATTTTTTTGGTAACAATAAGGTTAAGTTAGAAGAAAAATTTTGTCCTGACTTGGTAAACTTAATGTGGAATAACTCAGGCTCAGATATTTGGACCGCAATAGATTGTGAATCAATATTGCAAACACTTAGCTTGAAAATCAGTGCGATCACTGAGCATTATAAAAATAGACAAGAAACCTATCCAGAAGTAGGGGACTTGGTAATTAGTGAACAACATAAAAACTCAAAGTCTCTTCGGCTATCCTGGTCTAACCCTTCTAGAGACACCCCAATACTTGATGAGTTACAAACCGGAATGAGCAATGTTTATGTCAAAAATAACCAAGTTAGAGTTTTCCCTGGTGGGGCGCTTTGCTTCCCTTTAAATACATCAACGAGTTCCTTAACTTTCATTGGCAAGCAACAAGCTAATGTTCATGTCGATTTAGGACACTATTGGATATTGCATCCAGTGGTAGTCACTTTCGATGTACCAATCTGGAGGGTTTAATGATTGACAGAAGCACTTTTGAATTTGTGAGAATGTGGTCATATAAACGGAGAGCACTTGGTAAATCGACATTACCAAAAGTTGTTCGAAAAGTATTGGCTAGAACTACAATACATCGGGCGTTGATGCAGGGCTATACTGGTTCATTTCTATTGTACGTAGAAGAGAGACAACAATGAAAAAATTATCAAAGTTAGTGCGAAACCAAGTAGACATCGAAAACTCAATTTGTGATGAACTTGCCAAAGAAGTAATCAAAGCAGTTCAGAATAAAGATCACAAATCCATGCTTCAAATAGTTGGTGCTTTATCCGGTAGAAATATTGCTAGTGATAAGCTCCTGATTTCAATTCGAGACGAACTGGAGAAAAACCATGTGTAAAACGTGCGAAGATGGCATCTGCAGTGGTGGTTGCCAAAGACAAGTTATTCCCACAAAAGGGAAAGAGTGATACCAACCAAGCAAAAAACGCCAATAGAATTTCTATTGGCGTTTTTTTTGACTATAATCTAACCCATACAATTGGACTTGTATGGGTTGGAATCAGGACGGAGCGTAAGCGTAAGCGAAATCATCATTTCGAAAGCCAATTGCTAAGTCTTCAGCATTAACTAAAATGAAGTTGTTTGCCTTTTTTAAAGAAACAATGATTTTAAACGATTTTAATCTATCTATGTTTATCGGGTTCTTTTTTTGTTCCAAAAATAGGAGCTGGTGAAGCGGGACAGCTTCTTTAACAATACTCAATGGGAATGAAATGTTTGATTTTGAAATGAATGTGTTTTTTTCTGGGTTCCATGATCCAATCGAGTTATGCCCATTAGTTGAAGTAAGAAAGTACCACTTTCCTTCTACCAGGGAATCAACTAAAGAACCGGCCAATCTTGCTGATTCTGATAACCTACTCTCATCCAGTTCCGTAGAAAGTAAGGAAAAAGTTTTTGAACTTAACATAAATTCACCGAATCCAATTGTGCTTGCCATCATTTAGGAAAGTATCAAATTAAAAAATAGCACATCAGGTAATCTCATAAGTGAGAATCGTGTCAATTTTTGCCAAATATGATAAGTCAGCACTTAGATTAAACTTGCATAAAATCCCTGTAAATAATATGCAATACGTGGAAACATTTCAAAATTTAACAAAATTACCATTCCTGTGTAATAGTTCATTAAAACATTATTACAGTGAACAATTTACCACAATCCATAAACTGAGGATATATGACAACGCAAAATTCAAATATTGGAACTAACACCCCGTTCTATCCACTATTTGGGGATGCTGCAAGTATAAGGTCCCCTGCCCCGTACATTATCGACTTGATTATGGACTTAGAACATGAAGGATTGATTGGAGATGTAGCTTTAGAGTATGAAGGTTGCTGCGATTTTCTATACATTGCTATTGGGGCATCTTCTTTAACTAACACTAAAACAAACCTCAATAGTTTCAAAAGTTATCGATCGGAAGTAAATAAATTTTTAAACTGGTCTTGGTTTGTAAAAAAACAATCGATCACATCGATGAAACGAACAGACATCGTAGAATTTCTTGAGTTTTGCTCTGAACCACCTTTACATTTGATAGCTAAAGCCAGTCATTCATTAACCTTGAAAGATGGAACTATTAATTCCAAGTGGAAACCTTTTGTTAATAGGAACGGAGTTGAATTCATCAGAAAGCCAAAGGCAATCGAGACTCAGTTATCCGTGTTAAGTTCAATGTATGACCACCTCATAGAAGAAGAGTTCGATACAACGAACCCAGCTAAGCAAGCTAAGAAGAGAATTAATTTAACAGGAACGCCTACCAATAATGAATACAATCTAATTTCAATTGATGATGTGGGAAAGTCCTTTAGTGTTGAACAATGGAATGAAATTTGGAGTGCAACAGAGCAGCTATGTGAAGAAGACCCTGAAAAACATGAGAGAACAAGGTTTATTATGCTAATGCTTTACTGGCTATATTTAAGAATTAGTGAAATATCATATCGACCTGGTTACATACCCTACTTTGGGCATATCTACGAACATCCAAAGAAAAAAGGACTTTGGCTATTTCATATACCAAATACAAAGTGCGGAAAGAAACGAACGGTTGGACTACCTTCCCCTATCATTGAAGGTCTAATTAGGTATAGACGTTTTAGAGGTCTTACGGACTACCCTTTACCTAATGAAAAAGTGCCAATCTTCAACCGAATTAGAGTTGGTAATAACGGGAGAGATAAGGGTGAAATTGATGTAGCAATAAGTTCTGATGCAATATTCAATGTTGTGAAAGAAGTCTATGAAAAAGCAGCAGCGTCATTCGATTCTAAAGAGATGTATCAGGATAGCCAGTACTTAAGAAATGCTGTGATACATCAATTAAGACATACTGGTATTACCCACGACTTAGACTTAAGAAAAAGAAGCATAGAATCCGTTTCGAGAGATGCTGGCCATAGTTCAACAGCTGTAACAAAAGGATATGTTAATGACGATACACTTGAACGATACATCGACAGTGCAGATAAAGTGGCCATTCATAAATCAAGTAGCTAGTGTTCATAAGTTACAAATTTGCTCTCAAGGTGTTGACATTGGTCATTTACTAAGGTTATCATTCAATTCCTGATTAGCGTTTCGAATTGATTCACTAACTCTCACACAAGGAAATATTTAATGTCTAATAATATCTATTTTTTAACCTCAAAAGTAACTTCCGGTATTTCAGTCAAATTCTGTATTGAAAATCAGTATCAGGAAGTAATTGTTCCCTCGGACTTACTTATTGCCAAGCGAGGAACTACAGACTTAGAAAGCGCTGAGATAGACGTTCTGCTGCAATTGGTTGATTCCGATGTTGTCAGTAAAACAAATTCTAAAATTCTTACTGAAAATGCAGACGCGATTGAACTATATCTCGAAGAGGCGCTGCGAGGTGAGTTAGTACTCAATATTGAAGCTAAATACATAGATGAGTCTTTTTTCGACAATAAAACCGCTGAACTTATCTTGAATACCCAAAGCATTGAATATTCAAGCAACAACACGGAAGAAGACCAGTCTCAAGTTATTGAATCAATTACTGACCATGTTGTATTTTCAACGTTACCACTTGCAACAACAACAAAAGGAATCATGAGCATTTCGGATAAAGCAATTGAGAATGCTTGTGATCATATTGAAGAAATAAATTGCGTTAGTGATTTAGTCAAATACCTTGGTAGTAACACCGCTGAATGGAGCTCTAAAGCTCGAAAAGATAGATTAGGTGGTGAAGAGAGATTCATGCAATGCGGAAAATTGGCAACTTTGGTTTCTTTTAACACTGAGAAACATATGCCTCCGGTACTGGTATATGCTTTCGAGGGCAACGAATCTAAAGTCTATCTAGATACTAAAGTTAAAGTAAGCAATAGAGAAGTAACTTTTAGTGCTGACCAATGGATGTCATTGTTTAATATTGCTGAATCAGTAGATTCGAGTTTATTTGCCGAGTTTGGTTTCAAAAACGTTAATAATCTTGTGAGAAAACTAGACGCAAGTCTAGACAAAGATTTACTTAGTTTACCAGTTCTAAATCTGTCCTTGAAAATTGATAATACTGGCAAAGTCTTAGATTCATTAACATTGATTGAAAAAGGTAGAACGCTTAAACCAAAATGGAGAGAACCTGTATCCACAGTTTTTGGTGATGTAGTATTGGATAAATTACCGGCAATGAAGTTACAAGAGTTATGGAACCTGGATATCAACTCAACGGATTTTTTATCAAAGTTCCATGAGAGCATGAAAGGCAAGATATCTAAATCCCCATATCTACCTGAAAGACTTGAGATTTCTTGTGGTGAATATGCACTGCTTGTTTCAGTAAAGGATAATGAGTTATTCATTACAGATGTGACTTTAGGTTCTGATCTATATGACTCAGTATCTAATCGTTTTGGAACTTTTCTTATTAAGAAAGAGTCTGCAAGTCACAGATCACTTAGAAAATTAATAGCAAAACATCTTGGTAAATTAGCAAGCGAGATTGACTTTAGTATTTTGAACGATTCGGAAGTGGCGATAAAATCAAGTTCAAATGGTCATTTTAATATACAGGATCATAAGATGGCACAGATGCTGTATTATCCAGAGATTAAATTGACATTAGGTGTGAAGAGAGTTGGTATATCTCCTTTATTAGAAATAGTTGTCGTTGAACAAGATATAGAACCGATAACTCTAAATTACTTGGGCTCGACGATAACGTTATCTAATGAAAATGCAATTAGAAAGTTAAGTGCAATTTCGAACACTACTAATGAAGGTGTAGAATTAGAAGAGTTTTTGTCAGAAATATTAATGTTGGATATATGTGATCATCAAGCTGTTGAGAATATCCAAGAAGTTGTATTTGGGGATTATGCACTTAATATTACTAAAATCAACGATGAGTATGAAATCGTTGATGTTCGCCTAAATTCGAGAAAGTTTTTTTGGATATGTAATGATAGATTCACTTATATCTTTGAGAGAGGTACTAAGATTGAACGGGCACTTTACTCTATAGTCTTGAATAACAAAGCTTCAAAGAACTTTGGTGGCGCACGTTCTAAATTAGCCAATATGGAAGCTGAAATGGTATACGGGAAAAAAGGTCAAGTTAGTATCAATTATAAGGAGTTAGGTGTGTCTATCAAATTAACTCACCTGACAGACCCAGTAATTGGTCGTGAGCCAATTATGGCTGTCTCAAGTTTCAATAAATTATAGACAGTGCAAGATTTAACATAAATGAAATTAAGGTATATAACATGTCAAAAATTAAATATGTGACAATGATTGTTGGTATTTTTTACTTCTTATTTTTAGTTTGTGCGGTTTTTGGTTCGTACATTCTAACAAGTATTCTTTATACTGATTATGAGATCGTAACAATGTTATTTGGGTTCGAAGCCTCAATCTTTGTAAAGACACTACTGTCTGGAGTTTTTATCACAACGCTCTACTTTACTTTTGAGTTAAAATTCTTTATTAAATCTGCCTCTAATTCGTATGATTCAGTATTTGGCCATGGCTTTCAGTCTTGATTCAGCGTTGTGATGATGCTATCTTAAAAAAGTAAAAGGTTATCAGCACTTAAAAACCAACTCGACAGAGTGTGCTATTTTAATGAAACAGCGGAGTACCGCTAAACACACAAGGAAAATCTTATGACTTCTAGAGCCATAAAATCCCACTTAGAAAACTGGAGCGCGAATATTTCATCAACCGCTCAAGCTACTTTGAGTGCATCAATTGCACCATTATCAATTGATGCCACTAAAAAGAAAGCTAGAACGACTAAATCAAAAACACCTTCGAAAAAACTTGAAGGCCTTTTAACTAAGTCCTTACCAAAGGAACTTGAAATTTATGTTGTTCAAGATGTTAACAAAATATTTGAAGGCACTTACGACAAAGGGGATTATATCGTAGTCGATAAATCTGCGAATTCAAGTGCTGGAAGACATGGATTCTTCGGTCACCGTGTAACAAAAGGCAACATTGAATTCGGGGATCTAAAATTGATAATAGAAAAGAGCTTGTACCATATCTCTGTTTTCTCTTCGGACGTTTCTTTCGTTGGAAAAATCGTAAATGGGAAGTTAAGGCTCAACCCTGGCAATAAAGATGCCTTCTTAAATAAAAACCGGAGCAATATTGTTCCAACTCAACATTAATAACTTAAAAAGCAGCCGATTTCGGCTGCTTTTTTTATCTCAATAACCATTCTATATATAAATTCACATTGCTAAACCCCAACATCTCACCATGATTTTGTAATTTTTTTACAGTCAGGTTGTTTAGTTTAATAGTATCGAATTCTGATTTTGTGTTAGCTATATTATTTACAATTGAATTTGAAGCTGCTATTAAATAGGCACCTATCTCATGCTCTTGTATCTCCTTAGAACGTAATAGATGACTTTTAACAAGAAATTCATCAGGGTAACTTTCCATCATCTTACGGGCTCTTCGTCCCGATACCCTTCTGGTACTGTTAGTAAACAAAAAACACCAGATAAGGGATAAGTTATATCTTAATTTCAATGTATCTTCTGTTGTTAATAGTTGGAATATTTCTTTAACTTTGAGGTTCAATAGATAATCTGGCCCTGTATCTGAAACTAAATCTGCGAGATCATATTTTGATATTTCATCCGCCAGAAAATCAGAAAAAGCGATTAACTGATTATTCGACATTAAGTATGGATTGTTATTCGTGTTTGTTGCTTTCAAGAAAACTTGAAACCCCTTAGAATAAACATATTCATGATAAAGGACATCTAATCGTTTTCCTTGAACGCCAATCATATCTCCATTGTTACTTAATTCAGCAATGTTATAAGCTCTAATCTGAGAAAGTTCTTCAATAAGGTACTTCTTTAATTCCTGTTCCTCTGTCGTATCAAAGTCATTTAGATTAGTAAATATGAAGCTCGTAATATCATTGAATTCCAATACATCCAGAAGAAAATCTACGATTCTTAAAATATTACTGGGTCTACTATTTGTAAACGTTGCTAGTCCAGCCATGGTTACCTCCATTTCCGATACTCAAGTTTAGATACAATGCAACCTTGAGTCAACTATTCCACCTTAAGAGCAATTTTTTGTGATTTTTCACGTTCCTTCCGTTTGATAATTACAATTATCAGACAGACACAAGGTAAATATTCGATATTTTTGGCTCCCTATTAGGGCAAGTCATTACACTCAGCGTGACGCCGTAACATTTTTGTCCCATTGGTTTTATCGAAACTTACCAACTACGGATTTATTTTTGATCTTACAACTCTCTAATAGTAAACTTAAATAGTTAATGATGATTTCGGCACTCATTATTCATCAACTCTTTTGAGTTCGTGCCCTTTCCACAATTTGCTTTAACTAGCAACTCTCAATGTCATTTTGACATTTACACACAAGGAAAACCAAATGGACCAACAAGGCTATTCTGTCTCTGGGCAGGTTACTATGGATCTGTTTTCATCACTCGACTCTATCTCAGTGAACGAAGAAATTACTGTCGTACAACTGGATAAATGGACTGAATGGCGCAGAGACATACTTGAAGATTCATCTTTAAACTTTAGTTTAGGTGACAATGAATTAACTTCAGCGAACCTACTTATACGTGCAGTACAAAGTATTAAAGACAAGTTTATTTCGGGATTTAATATTGTATCCGCGATAAGTGGCGGGAAAGATTCAAATTTATCTACTTTAGCAATGTTTATTGCCGCTATGGAGCTTAAGCGCGAAAATAGACTAGATCTTATCAAGCCTTTCGCAATTTTACACAACAACACTTTAATTGAATCACCGGAAGCTCATAACTTGGCCATGGGTCAGATTAATGAATACCAGAAGTTCGCTACTGAGGAAGGACTTCCATTTTCAGTAATTATTGGTAAACCATCTATTCAACAGTCCTGGTTTGGAAAGATTTTATCTGGAAGAGGTATTCCAATATTTGTGAATGCCAACACAAGAGACTGTGCTGTCGATTGGAAAATTAAAGCAGGAATTTCCGCTGTAAATCGTTGGGCAAAGAAAATTGGCTTCACAAGAATAAGTAATTTCCGTAAAAGTAACTTATTGCTTTTACTAGGTTCAAGGCTTGACGAATCCGTAAAAAGAGCAGCTTCTTTATCTAGGCTTGGTGGCGATGATATTAAAATCGTACGTAACTCATCTGGGGAAGCTTTCCTATATCCAATTCTAAATATGACTGAGGAGGATGTATGGTCAATACTGTTAAAGGCCAAGAAGTTTGGTTCAGTAATCCCCGCCCCTGTTCAAGACTATGACGATCTGTATGAGTTCTATTCTGACTCATCGGGTGGAGAATGTGCTTTAGTCTCAACCACAAACGATTCTGGAGAGCAAATAGTTGATACTGGTTCAGCAGGAAGCACGGCCTGTGGGACTCGTAGCGGTTGTATTCTATGCACTGCTATTAAAGATGACAAATCAACAATTGGCCTCATAGATTCTGATCCTGATAAATTTGGGTACCTTAAGCATCTCAACCGTATCCAGCAAACTTTATCAATCAGCCAATATAATTGGAACTTACGTACTGCGGTAGGCAGAACACTATATTCAAATGGGTATATCGAACTGAAACATGATACATACAGTATTAGTTTTCTTATTAGAATATTGAAAGCGCTCATAACTGCAGATTATTTGGAGGATCAGCGAGCGAATAGAATAAAAGCTAAACTTGAGAATGGCACCATTGCAAATACTCGACGCAACCGTAGGATGTCTAAGCCACAGTTCAAATTCATTGATGAAAATATCATTATTTATTTGGACTTTATTTGGTCTATTCATTCTTACTCAGAACAACCTTTTCTTGCTATGAAAACTTGGCAAGAAGTATATCGATATGGGGAACTAGAACTTCTTGACGACTATCAGGACTACGCTAGAAGTCCAACAACTCGTTCCTCAAAGAACTTTCTAAAAGTTTGTGCCGCAGATCAGTTTTGGGATTCTGGAAAAGAAGATTGGGATGATAACCTACAGCCTAGTAACTTTGGCTTGTATGAGTTTAGCAGTGATAACCATTCTGATATTCAGAAAGATGACCTGGACGAAGATGTCGATAATGATTCGAGTTACTTAGCTTTTGATGCCGGTATGGAACCAGATCCTGTTATACAAAAGCAGTATCGTGATGAAGTTTTTGATTATCATTCTGGTGAGCAACTCTCAATCAATGTAAAAGAATCTGACAGTCGTTCGATACAAGTTGACAGTTTATATTTCAATGAATTTCTTGAATTCGAAGTTACTCAATCCAATAGTGCTGGAAATACACCTCTTACAGCAGCTAAATCACTTCTCAAACGAGGCCTTGTTTCGCTTCCAAAGGGACAGTATTTGAATAGACATTATCAAGCAATTAGAGGACAAGTGCTAAGTGCTAATGGATTATATTCAAATGTAACTTTAGAGCAAATAGTCATCAGAGCAAGAAATAATAATTTTGTTATTACTGATAGCTATACAGCGGAAATGAAGTCTAGTACCGTTAAACGTAGAAATAAACCTACCTCTAACATAAGGAGTAATCAACCAAATAATAATTATTCTCTATTTTAAAACACAAGGAAATATTATGACTAATTACGAGTCACATTTAGACATTTTGAAACTAGTAGATAACGTAACGGATGAGCACTTAAGGAAAGACATTATGTTTATGGAATCCATGAATCATAATAAGTTTCTATGGGTTTGGGATAAAGGCAGTACTACAGTTATTCCCCTAGAACTCGGCCTTTCTATGCAATACTTTGAAGCCGTTTCATCCCCATTCTCTGCATACCTAATACTTGACCAAGGTAGAGTCAAACGTATAAATAGAGATTCTGCGCGAATAGCAATGGAAGTATCACCTCCTGTCACTATTAGTGCGGATAACACGACCGATGAAATATTCGAATCCATTGACACCTTACTGTCTAAATCACCAGCTACTTGTACACTTAAGTTACCGAAAGTACAAACATCCAATATAGCTGAAATAATGATTAAGCTTACTCGTACAGGAAAAGTAAGAGTGCTAAGGTTTATAAATGAAACCTTAGAAAAAGGTGGGCTATTAAAGCCTTTATAGATGACCAAAAGCCACTGTGATATCACAGTGGCTTTTTTTATAATCACCATAATGAATACGTCCAATAGAAGAAATACTAACTTCATCTTAATTTACAGAGTAACTAATTACTGACTAGCACTGCAGTTATCATACATATGAATACATTGCGCAAAATACTCTCCTACTCTATACTGTTCAAAACAACAGCTTGTGTTTATAAACATGCTTCTAGGGGGCCTCATGAATGATCTAGCAAATTTATCTAAATCGGTATCCGTTTTTGAAGATCATTTCCAAAAACGATTAGCTGAGATTGAACTGCATGATGCGAACCCAAATGATGTCGACGATGAAACCGCAACTGTTAAATTACGGGTTTGGCTTGAATCTTATAAAAGGAATTCTGCGCCTAATACTTATAGAGCTTATATGGGAGCATGGGAAAGGTATGTTTCCGCATGTACTGCGGTTGGAGTAAATTGGTTACCAATTACAGCCTCAAACATCATTAAAGTTTTACATTATTTAGAAGTTAATCGTAAGCAAAAACTTTCTACTTTAAGGTTAACTTGCTCGATGGTTAATAACTTTCACGATGCTGCTGGCTACCCAAAACCTACGTTAAATAAACAAGTTCAATCCGAACTTAAAGGCATTCGTCGTCGATTAAAGGTCGCCTCTAAACAGGCTCCAGCTCTTACAGAAGTTCATAAAGATCAGATTATACAAACATATTTAAAAGAAGGGTCTATACGATCAATTAGAGATGCTTGCATGGTTAGTGTAATGTTTGATAGCTTACTTCGACGTTCAGAAGTCGCTAATATAAGAATGCAGGACATACATGAAAGATCTTTTCCTCTCGGTACTTCTGACAAGCCCGACAGACAACTTCCTATGCCCTTTCCTTATAGAAGCAATGAGAGACTAGATGGTCGCTTACACATACCAAGCTCTAAAACAGATCAAGACGGACATGGAGCTAATGGGTATTTGAGTCCTGATAGTATTCGACTTATTTCGTTTATGGTTGATAAGTGTGGTTTAGATGTTAGAGATTCAGATTCATTTCTTTTTAGAGGTATAGACAACTCAGGTAATCTTGGCGAAAGGATTTCTGATCAAGGTGTATATCGAGCTATGCAAAAGATGAGTGAAGTCATTGGCACTAAATTTAAGTTTACAGGCCATTCATGTAGAGTTGGGGCTTGTATATTAATTAGTAAAACTTCGTCTACAGCTGAAGTAATGAAGGCTGGCAGATGGCGGTCTCCCGCCATGCCAGCATACTACACTAGAAATGAAGAAGTTTATGAAGGTGCTATGGCTAAATACCATAAACACAGAGATGAACCTAATTTCATTAATTTACAGAATTAACTTAGAAATTCATCAAGTGATACCGCGAAGTCTTCTAGTGACGCACCATTTTCTATAAGTTTGGTAAGAGGGCCTGGCTGAGCCCCCTTACCTCTATATTTGCCAGTTGTCCCATCACCGTTTGGAAAAACATAAATTACTGATCTATTAGCTAGCGTTCCAACGACATCGCTCATCTCTACTTTACTTTCATTGGCCATTTCACTAACTATTTGCGAAGCATCTTGAACACGGTTTAGATACTCTTGACGTTTAGCTTTAATTTCTTGTATTTCGGCTCCTCTTGAGTCTAGTGCTTTACGAATTTCAGCATTTATGACATCGAACTTTTCAGTTGGTATTCCCTCAATTAGTCCATTTACTATTACAGGGCTATGAAGAAACTGCCCTACTAACTTCGCTTCATTTTTTTTTGGCTTAACTGTACCTTTCATATCTTGCACCTATATATTTCTATTTCAAATGGTCGTTAAAATTGCTGCAATGCTTTTTTTGGTCATAATGGTTACATCTTTGATGTATTCCCTTTCTTTATCAGTTGGGTATTCAAAACTTTTGATTAGTTGCACTTCCCCTTTGTAATGAAACTTAATCTGTTCAAGTGAGTTCTCCGACTTTTCGAGAGTTGCCTTAAGTTTATCTGCTACTATTTCTACGTAACATCTTCCTATCTTGTTAGTATGAATGTTCTTTATGCTAAGAATGAAACTTGGTTGAAGGTGCGGGTGGTTTTTAAAACCAAACAAAGGTTTTGTTAGTCTGAATCCGAAATCAGGGTAAGTATTTCTATAGTGAGTTAATATGAAGTTAACCGTACGCAAATAATTTAGTTCGTAGACGTTGTTGACTGGACAAATTGAACCATCACCTAGAATTGGCTGAACGGCGACCTTACCCACAACTGGAAGTTTTGAATCAGGGCTTTCAAATGTCATTGCAGCGATAACTACTACCGGATAATCAAAACTGTGACTCATATCTGTTGCGTATTTGGGCGGGGTTACTAAGTCCGTTAAATGAGTTACTGAAGGTGAACCGTCATAGTCATTTACTAGTGAAACTGACCTTCTTTTTGGCTCATAGTGATATGAATCTGCTGTAAGAAATACAATCGCTGTAGGTCGACTTCTACCTTTTCTTTTTTTCATCTCTGTAATCAAAAAAGATTCAGCCATTTCTTTACCTCTCTCACCGACAAAGCAAATCTCTTTGAGAGGGTTGTCAATTTTATCTCTTTCTTCTTGCGACATTAGGTGTGGCATTCCGCCTCTTACATACATCGCATCAGTTCTATCCCGAGCTAACATTAACTGATTGAGTACTGACTGTTGGTCTTTAGAAAATTTCTCACCAAAGAAATGATTTTGATATCCACTATCAATGCAGTTGTACAGAATTCTAAATAGTGAATCTATTTTTGGTTTTGAGGGCGTAGTAACCTTCTTATCATCATTTCCATCTTCATGAGTCGTATATTCAGCAGGAAAAAGTCGAAATAGCGCAAAAATATTCTCTCTACCTAATAGATCATGCAAAGAATCATCGACAAAATCTCTTGAGGAATCTTCTCTTTCTGCGCCTTTTATTTGAGTATGAAATCGACAGCTTGGATCGTGAACACCGGAATGATAGTGATTAACTAATCCATAAGTGCCGCTCTGGTGTCTTGTGTACATTAAAGCCATCGGTGTTTTGCAATCACAAGCTAACCAACGTTTTGATTTCGATAACCGCTGCAACATTGTTTGTGATTCTTGACACGACCGATCCCCAGACAACAACTCTAATTCCGTAGTATTGAGTTCTCGCCCAACTACATTTTTACCATTATCGTAATGAAAGACTTTCACTTGCTTAATCATAACTACACCGTTAGATGAGGGTTTGCTCGTAGATCCTTAAACTGCTCATCAAACAGTTCCTTTGTCGCATCAACTGTAAGAAGTAGTCCATATACTCTTGACCCACGAGACCGTTTAGAGTGATTAGAAACTGACGCACGGATAATGTTTTGGCCGTACTTTGATTCACATAACTTTAATTTGAAAAATGACGTTTGCACCTTGTTAATTTCTTGGTTTTCATTGCTTAAGTTGTGAGCTTTACAGTAATTAAGGAATATTTGAGGCGAAACTAGAAAGGCCTGTGCTGATGTGTGATTGATTGTTACGTGTACGGGTGCCTTCGGTTTGTTCAATTCAAAATTCTTGTTTGCAGATTCCTGAAGCAACCAGTACCAGAAGTGCCTTCCTGTTCCTTCTTCACCCTCTAGCTCTACTGGTGACATATCCGATGCTATTTCTTTTTCCAGTGCAACGTCTTTTTTAGCAAGTAAAGATGACAGTGACATTTTCGAACTGCTTTCATTTTTACTTACTGAATTTTCAGTTTTTTTAGAACTCAATTTTGCTATTTTGTTAGACAATGGTGGCGTTTCAACTTGTTCGACCATGTTATTCTGATACGTATCATTACCATCATATCGCTCATAACTTTCATCATGTCCCTCTGACATCTCAGGCTCAATTACATCATCATTATCCCAATTCCGTATTGATTTTTGGTCAATTTTCTTTGGACTAACACTTTCTGGCTTAACACCTAATTCGTTCGCTACGATTGACTGTATTGATTCATTCTCAATCTTTGATGAAATAGGTACCTTGGTAGTTTCATTATATTGTGGGGTTTCGTTAATTTTAGATGATGGAGGAATCTCATTTTTGACATTACTATTGACTTCAGTTGAATCCAGTTTCTCATCAATTCGTTCTTTATTAATGCCATCAAAAACGACACCTTTACTATCTTTCAAAGTTAGAACCCCCGCAAATTCGGGAAGTACTTTGTCAGGATCTAACAATTCACGACGTATAGCGGCTAAGTGTAAGGTCGCTTTCCAATCAGATTTACTTTCTGACGTAGTTGGAAGGAAAATATCTATTTGGGAACTTGTATGGGTGGGATTCGATTCGTCTATCCCCGCAGCTGCTTTGTGCTCAATTAGTTTATTGAGTACTTGAGCTCTAGTCATTTTTGCAGGTACTAATTTATCCTGTTTCAAAAAATCCATTGCTTCAATAATCGCTTTTGGTGAAACAAAGTAAACGTGTTTGGTTCCTACAAATGCATAAGCACCTGGAACATTAATTTTCACCTCATTACTATGCATTAGTTCTGACCAATACTTAATGAAAGGTTCATGAAAATACCTTTCACCAGCTCCATTAGCTCTCAATGCATTTGACTCTTTTCCAATAGCATTAGAATTGTTTTGAGTTTCAAAGGCAGAATTACTCATACCGGCACCAGATTGCATAGATTTCTTGGCGCAAGCTATATCTGCTTTATGAATGCAATCATAAACATCTCCACCAAAATCTTTTCCATGCCCAGAAACCGTTGATACCCAAAGCCTAAATAAATTATCATCTAACTGAGTTATCCAACGAATACCCTTCTCTGGAACTATCTGAGATACTAATAACGCACTAGCATGAGCATGATCGTCTTTACTTCGATTCATACCTCTATTCATTTTAAATGAATATTTACAACCAACAGGTATCGGCCCTGAAATTGGATTCCATCTAATTGGCTCTTGAGAGGTCTTATCAGGAAAATAGTATACTTCTAAGTCCGTTATTAGCTTGCCTAAATCATGTAAGAGCGCTGCAGTCGTGACAGTGAAGACAAATGCCTGACTAAGTCTAGCAACATCAATCTCTTCTCCAGTAGGTGTAAACCTTCGTCCTCTAGTAACTCTTGCTGCATACATTGCAATTTCTAATGAGTGTTTTAGTAACCCACCGATTTCATTGTCATGATTCGCTGCACTGGCTGGTAAATTTTGAGTAAACTTAGCAACATTTCTTATCAATTCAACATAAGTAGTTTCCCAGTCCATATCAGATAGGGCCGTACACCCTCTTATTTCCGATATCAGATTACTAAATCGTTTTAGTAATTCAGTCGATTCATAGGCAATAAAAGGATTGTCGACTTTATTATCTTTTACAGATCCATTGTTTAGTAAGAACTTAATTAGGTTACGCATGCTCTGCTATCCCCAAAAAATTTGTCATTTCGAATGATGCTCTAGTCTCTAACGATACTTTCACGAAAAGGCTTTGTTTCATAAAGTCTTCAAACGGGATTTCGATCGGGGTCCAGATGTAACCTTCATTATTTATGACTCTATAGAACGGCAATCGACTATCAATGAGCGTTAGTAGCAGTACATCCATTAAAGACGCAGCTGGATTATCGGATTTGTAATGCTTGATACGCACTAGCCATTCCTGCTCTAACGAAAGGTCTATCTCATCTACCCTTAACAAGTGCTCTGAGAGCCCTGTAATTGTTTCGAAAAAGACCTGGACATATTGGATTATGTTTGGGTTTCTACATTTAAATGCAAGTTGAATAATTTCATTCCTACTGGCTTCTACACTTAAGTATTTTGATGACATAGAACTCACAATGATTACAGTTTAACGACTAACATTCATCATAATGACTTAGACTAAATCCCTTAAGAAAAAATCAGACCTTCTATGCGGCGTTTTGTTTGAACGTATTAATCACGGGATAGATCATAAAAGATCATTATTAAATGCAACGTTGACGACCAATTTTACTTATATCATTACGTAACAATTTTTATGATAATTAATATTTAAAGTATTTTGTTAATCTATCAGTCAATCTCGTAACATATTCAAAACAATGTAAATCATAGGTTTCAGGTAAAAGTGTGCACCATGTAACGGATAATCATATTTCGAATATTTGATATTGGTTCATATTTCATATAACCTTTTTACTTGATTGTTAATATATTAGAGTTGGAAAACCTCACGATTCACCGTGTGAATTAAACTAACCATAACAATCACAGTAGTTATGATGAATCAGTATCGGCAAGGATGACCAAATGGAGCGATCGGCTACGTTAATATTATCTAACTCAGCAGAATGCAATGAGCAATATCATTGTATTCGTACTGCTGCGTCTGTAGATAATATTGATGATGTGGTTACATCGTGGAAGTCTTTGCTAAACATTCATAGTTGCGCAAAGGATGAGTTGATTTTTCTGTGGTTTGACATGATTACAATATTGATGACTAAATTTAATATGTCATTAGTTAAATCAGTTTCTACAGTAAATGATATTCATGGTATTGAAATAGATCGCAGAAGATATAGTGAAGTTCAGAATCATTTGATTTTGAACCGCTATGGATACACCAAAAGCTTTTGGTGTGCCAAACGTGATATATTGACCATCAAGAGATTTATGATAGAGCATTCGATTGATACGTTGCCACTAGCTATATCAATGTGGTTATCCAAATCAAATAGTTCTCCCGTAGAAATTCTTAAATTTGCGCAAACATACACTCCTGAATTGAAGTCATATTGTGATTTGTTCAGACACAGTGAACATACGCCTACCCGTCTTCTAATAAACCTCCCAACTAAAGGATTGGCAGAGAATGAGTCTCCAATTCTTGTTGCTGCATGGTACACACTTTTTCTGGCCACAACTGAAATACATTGTTGTGATTCCCCGAAAAAGCTCACTGATTTACTTGATAGACTAAGTAACGAATGTGAGGGTGTAACTATAATGCAACAGCAACTCCTGGCTAATCAGAAATTCGATCCTAACGGACCAGTTTCATGGCCGATGTATCTAAATGGAGTTGTGATCACGATAGTAACAAGTGCACTAAAACAATATTCAGAGATATCGATTGAAGACGAATTTTTATTTGCTTTGTCTCCAACATATATTTCCCAGAATATTCAGGCTATGCCTGAACTGTTGGCTATAGTGCATGCACAAAGATGGTTATTTCACAATGACAACAACGACATCAGGACAAGAGCGATTAACTCGTAAAACAGCTTTGGAATATACAACTTTCTTAGACAAAGTGGCATTGGACGTTGCCGTTTGTAAAGCTGTACATCCTCAATCGGCTGAGAAAATCATTGAAAACTTAGGCTTACAAGGTAAAGAAGAGCTATTAGACCAATCTAATTGTACTTCCCTCGGCAAATGCATTTCGCTACAAAATCAACGTTTACAAGAAATGATAGTTGTAAATGTTGACCTTATAAGTGATCGTTTAAAGGCTCTTCAATTTGGTACTCTTTATGAATATCAAACGCCAGACAGTGAATCACTCAGTAACATACCCATTGACGTGCTCGTGTATTTTGTTCGATGCGCAAACAATGGGAGTAGATCATTCTTATGTAACATCGGTTTATCAAGGCATGATATAGATATAATTAAGGACCTATCCCTTCCTGAAGTAGTGGTGATTGCACACACTATTGACCTGCAAAAAGAACCCCTAATAACTTTTACCCCAAAATTTATTGATAGAATTTTAAAGGTTTCTTATGAGGTTAGCTCTGAAGAAAAGTTACATGAACTAGTTGTCTTGCAAGGGATTACACAAGAATTAGCAAATAAATACCTGCGAATGGGGAAAACAAAATTATCTGAAATTCGTACACACCTAAAAGTGAAAGAAAGGAGATCTGAAACTGAAAAGAATACTAAGGTTAACCGAAAGCTTGGCTCTGTTGCGGCTAGTGAAGTAATAAATATGTATGAACGTGACTACGGTCTTTACAGCATTACTCAGGACGCAGAGAGAATTTACGCACTTGCAATATACTTTAATGTCACATTTACATGCATTGCAAAAGTAATTGAGCATCAAGAAGACTTCTATGACTATCTAATGAAAATGCAAACTTCATTTTCATTTGCTAAGTCATTTTACAAGGTGCCAGAAAGGCTAAGGAAGCAGTTTTCTACTGCGCCTCCTCCGCAAAAATCAGAATCTTGTAATTCCATAACTATTCAGAAAGTTCTATCTCATAATGTAGCTGACCCACGTCTAAGACTATTAGAAATATACAGGGATACGAATCTACCTTTGAATGAAATCTATAGTATCGCAGCCAATCAGTGCTGTTCTGAGCGAGAAACTGACTCCCTTAGGTCGGTATTTTTATCAGTCGCCAATTCTAAACAAGGATAATTTTCAATGAATAAACAACTAAACTTTCTTGACAGTTTGTTGCAACAACAAAAAAATAGTGGTTCTTCATTACTTAGTGCAGTTGATAACGCAAATGCAATTGGACGGTCAAGAAGTCGTGACGATTTAACTCACGCAACCTCGCATGAATACGATTTTATGAATGAAACAGCTCTAAGATTGTTTGATGGGCTAAATGTTGGTGACTCTGTACGGAAGATATTTATTCCTGGATATCACCATCTTGATAACGCAATCGCTGGACAAATACGACCGGCATATTTTAATGGATGCCCAATTGCTCGTTGGCAAATTTTGGCTATTGAGAAAAAAATCAGTGCTATTAAAGAACTCGCTACCCATGAGCACAACATCGCGACAGGGATGATCACTGAGTTTCTAGAGCAAAATGAAGGACACAGTATTCAAGAAAACCCAAATGCTACTCGCGTTGTCAGGTCTCTTTCTTTTAAGTCACCACACTTGAAAGACTTAATGACATGTATGAAGCAGATTGAAAAAACATTTGTTCTTATGGATAGTCTTTCGACAATGAATCCAATCGATAAACAAAAGTATCGTGAAGTTAATAAAGGCCTTGGAGCTGAAGTTCGCTCTCTTCTACATATGCAGTCTCAATACAAAAACACTGGTGCAAATGCTGTAGATTTTGAAGAATACAACAAGAAAGCAATTGATGCTTTGGCGGCAAACTCAAATGTTGCTCTTCCTGAAGACTTCATGCAATCGTTTGTCGTTAACGATACTACTCAGAGTATTTTCTTTGAGGGCTATAATACTGCTGAAAAGATTCGAAAAGAAAAAGATGCAATATTTGATCAAGCTATGGTCACTTCTGAACAAGAAGAAAATGATGCCCTTCAAGAACGTTCCGATCTCGATGCAATATCAAAGTCGGCTCCGGAAGAAGTTTAACACCAATAGCTTTATCAATTATTCAAATATAGGAAGGCCATTGGCCTTCTTTTTTTTATTTTCCAATCTATTTTATGACCATACATAGTCTGGAATTGCGCGAATAAATCTGGATTCAAAATCTATTATTACTAGTATACTCGTTGAAGGTTTCCAAATGAACTGTCGGAAGCCAATAAAGTTTGGCTAATTACAATAAAGTCTGATCA
>NZ_AJYQ02000079.1 GCF_000287055.2 Vibrio genomosp. F10 str. ZF-129
GCAGGTTCAATATGAAGTAACGACTGCTGGTGGTGATAAACAAATTATTACCATCTATGTGCATGGAACGAATGATGCTCCAATCGTTACTCAAGCAGTGCATTTAGCGAAAGGAAATGAAGACCAAGTCATCAACATTACTCAGGCACAGCTGCTCGCCAACACCACAGATATAGACACTCGTGATGTCGGTCAACTTAGCGTCGACAACTTAAACGTTGATCATGGCTCAATCACCATTAATCCCGCTGGCACCTACACGTTTACACCAGAAAAAGACTACAACGGCGCGGTGCACTTTAGCTATGACGTCAAAGATGCTCATGGAGGGGTCACCCATACAAGTGCCAGCATGACTTTAACTGCGGTTAACGACAACCCTGATGTGACGC
>NZ_AJYQ02000080.1 GCF_000287055.2 Vibrio genomosp. F10 str. ZF-129
CCGCCAATCGGCGGTTTTTTTATATTCTTATTTATAACATGAAAGCTTTTGGCTTAACGAAATTGACCGGCATCTAGCAGGAAGTCAAAACCAGCTGTTGCTAATTTTGCTTCTAATGCCGCTCTATCAATCTCAAAGTAGATGGCAAGCTTATCGAGATCACCACCAAAATCGTCGCGAAGTTTCATATTGACGATACTCATGAGCATGATTGGATCCATCGCTTCAAAATTCGATAGATGCATGATCAATCCTCAAAATCAGAAATCAATAGATTTGCCGCTGCAAATGCTGCTCGTTCACGGGTCTCTTTAGGGAGCGATGCATCAGCCGCAATGTCATTAAATGTTTTTACAGCACAAGTGATGGCTTTAGGAATGTAGCTTTGATCGCCACTGCCAATTTGTGAGTACAGTTCACGTACCAGATCACAACAGTCGTATACTTTCATGGTTTAACCCTAACTAAATGATAACTGCTCTCAATATACACATAGCTGTTGGGAAACTCAAAACGAGAGTTTGTTATAGCTCAAGGTATGGCTTTGTATGGTTGAGAATTAAACTATCAATACGATCGGATTGATGGAAAATAGCGGGTTGAGATGAGGGAGGGTAATGGTCCGAACTGCAATGGTAAAAAAAAGGGCTAACGCTCATCGTTAACCCGTTTCCTTTTATTTTTTAACTGATTGTTGCTTAAATGCTTGTTACTTAAATGATGGTTACTTAAGTTGAGATTTTACATGTTCAATAATGTCAGCCATCGGAATAGACGATTTTTCACCAGCACGACGGTTTTTGTACTCAAAGTTACCTTCTTTCATTGAGCGATCGCCAATAACGATAGTGTGGGGAATACCAATTAATTCGATATCTGAGAACATAACGCCTGGGCGCTCTTTACGGTCATCGAATAGTACTTCAATGCCCATCGCAGTCAGTTCAGTGTAGAGTTTTTCAGCCGCTTCTCTCACTTCTTCAGATTTGTGCATGTTCATTGGAACAATAGCCACTTGGAATGGTGCAAGTGCGTCAGGCCAAATAATGCCGTATTTATCATGGTTTTGCTCGATGGCAGAAGCCACCACACGAGAAACACCGATACCGTAACAGCCCATCTCTAAAATGGTATTTTTACCATCAGGCCCAAGCACTCCACAGTTCATCGCTTCTGAGTATGCTTTACCAAGCTGGAAAATATGTCCGACTTCGATACCACGTTTCAGCATCAGTGTACCTTGGCCACATGGGCTCGCATCACCTTCTATAACGTTACGTAGATCTTCAACTTGAGCAAGCTCAACGTCACGACCCCAGTTGATACCGAAGTAGTGCTTACCATCTACGTTTGCACCAGCGCCGAAGTCATTCATGACGGCAACCGTGCGATCAACGATGAATGGTAACTCTAAGCCAACAGGACCTAGTGAACCCGGGCCAGCACCGATCAGTGCACGGATCGTAGCTTCATCAGCCATTTCCAGTGGAGAAGCAACTTGTGGAAGATTTTCAGCCTTCACTTCATTAAGTTCGTGGTCACCACGGATGATAAGTGCAATGATATCAGCGTCTACTTCATCAGAAGCTTTAACGAATAGAGTCTTCACTGTTTTCTCAATCGCTAGACCGTGTTGCTCTACCAATTCTGCGATAGTTTTCGCGTTTGGCGTATCAACCAGTTCCATCTCTTGAGTTGGTGCTGCAAGTTCTGCAGCCGGAGCCAAAGCTTCGGCTTTTTCGATATTTGCTGCGTAATCTGATTCTGTAGAGAATGCGATTAGGTCTTCGCCACTCTCTGCAAGTACGTGGAATTCTTGTGAGCCACTGCCACCGATCGCACCAGAGTCAGCCAATACAGGACGGTACTCAAGCCCCATGCGGTCGAATGCCTTACAGTAAGCATCGTGCATCGCTTGGTAAGATTTCTCTAGGCCTTCTTTGTCGATGTCGAAGCTGTACGCATCCATCATAGAGAATTCACGTGCACGCATGACGCCAAAACGAGGGCGACGCTCATCACGGAATTTAGTCTGGATTTGATATAGGTTTAGCGGAAGCTGCTTATAAGAATTCACTTCATTGCGTACAAGGCTAGTAATGACTTCTTCAGCCGTTGGGCTAAGAACAAACGGACGAGAATGACGGTCAGTAAAACGAAGCAGCTCAGGGCCCATTTTCTCTGAACGGCCTGTCTCTTCCCAAAGCTCAAACGGCTGAACAACGGGCATCAAGGTTTCAACAGCACCTGCATTGTCGATTTCTTGACGAACGATGTTTTCGACTTTACGTAGTACACGTAGACCGGTAGGTAGCCAAGTGTATAAACCTGAAGCTAGCTTACGGATCATACCTGCACGTAGCATCAGCTGGTGGCTGATAACTTCTGCGTCGTTTGGAGTCTCTTTCAAAGTAGAAAGAAGATAGTTACTGGTACGCATTCTATGGTATCCGTTTGATCATTGATAAAAGAAAATTTGCGGTGGTCAATGACGACAGCAAATCTGATATAGCCGCATATAATATCAGCCTATTTGTGATCTCAAAAGCGCTCAATGTCAGTAACCGTAATGAAAAGCGCTTCTATGACAAATTTCACGTTGAGATCGAACAAGTTTACCGCATATTCTTTACTGTCTGGTTGTCCTTTTTTGTACGCTGGGCGGGGATCTTGTCCAAGAACTTCTTTGATTACCTGAATGATTTGGCGAGCTTGCGGGTGCCCAGCCAGTTGATTTTTTGCTCTTTCAGAGAAGTTAACGTCTAGAACTTCAGGTTCTTCAGCGGCAAACCCCCCTAATGCGTTTGGAATGGAATCGGAGTAGGGGATATAAGGTTTGATATCGAGAATGGGGGTTCCGTCGACGAGATCAACACTGCCTAGATCTAACCAAGTTTGTCCCTTTTCTTGAGAGACTCCTTTTAACTCAACGGCTGACATACCAATCCCATTAGGTCTGAATGTCGCTCGTGATGCAAACACACCAATGCGCTCATTTCCCCCTAATCTCGGTGGACGAACCGTGGGCTTCCACCCAGCAGCGAGATTCTTGTCGAACAAAAAGAGCAGCCACAAATGACTGAACTCGTTGATCCCTCTCACCGATTCCATGCAGTTAGCCTCATCCAGAAGTTTAATCCGTGCTGTAGCACTTGGCGCCAGTCGAGGCTGTCGTGGAACAGCAAATTTTTCTTTATATGGCGTTTGAATAACACCTATCGGTTTTACGGAGTACACGTTTGGCCTCACACTGTCGTTATTATTAAGCAAATGTTGAGAATTGAACCCGATCACTCACATGCTAATCAATCTTACTATCGCCACATATTAGCAAAATATTCTTATGAACAAGTGCTTATCGCGGATTGGTTGGATTGCTCGTTCTATCTCTCTATATTATTTTGTTGTTAATTTTTGGTTAAATAATCTTTATTTTTGTTTTTTTATGGTTTGTTTTACTGCCTTTTAATACCTTTTGTTACATATTGAGCTTCATTTATTTCAAAATGTGAAGTAATCTTCCGCCTCTTGTGTGTTGGCAGCGCAAGATCAGGGAAAAACAAATCACTAAGATTAAAAGCAAACTCAATGGAGGGAACAGATGAGTTCATCTGCTTCGATAAAAAACAATTCGCCGAAAAAACCTATTTTTACCCGCTTTTTAGACGGCGTTGAATATTTGGGGAACTTATTACCCCACCCAATCACCCTTTTTGCCATCTTCTGTGTCGCAATCCTAATTACTTCAGGCATTGCTGGCTACTTTGAAGTGTCTGTTATGGACCCTCGTCCAGAAGGAGCTAAAGGCCGTGCTGCTGACGGCATGATTCATGTAGTTAGCCTATTTAATGCCGAAGGTCTGCAACTGATTGTGACCAATCTGGTTAAAAACTTTGTCGGTTTTGCACCATTAGGGACGGTACTGGTTGCCATGCTTGGTGTTGCTATTGCTGAACACTCTGGGTTACTTTCTGCGGCAATGCGTGGCATGGTGATGGGCGCTTCTCAGCGTATGGTAACCGTGACGGTCGTGTTTGCTGGTATCATATCAAATACGGCATCTGAGCTTGGCTACGTGGTCCTTATTCCACTTGCTGCGATGCTCTTTCATTCTTTAGGGCGTCACCCGCTTGCTGGCTTGGCGGCTGCATTCGCAGGTGTGTCCGGTGGTTATTCTGCAAACCTTCTCATCGGTACGGTTGATCCACTGCTTTCTGGGATTACAGAAACCGCAGCACAGATGATCGATCCATCGTATACCGTTGGTCCTGAAGCAAACTGGTACTTCATGTTTGTTTCTACCTTCTTTATTGCGATTACTGGTGCATTTGTTACCGAGAAGATTGTTGAGCCTAAACTGGGTAAATACAATGACGAGGAAGCGTCTGAAGATTTATCAAATGACTCGATGGGTAAGTTAACGGATATCGAGAAGAAAGGCCTTAAACTTGCTGGTATTGCTGTTCTGGCCGTGAGTGCGCTTCTTGCTTGGACGATTGTTCCTGCTGATGGTGTTCTTCGTTCTGCATCAGGTACGGTTTCTGGCTCTCCTTTCCTAAAGAGTATCGTTGCGTTCATCTTCGTCTTCTTTGCTATTCCAGGTTTTGTGTACGGTAAAGTCACCGGTTCGATGAAGAACGACCGCGATGTCATCAATGCGATGGCAACGTCGATGTCTTCAATGGGCATGTACATTGTTCTTGTCTTTTTTGCCGCGCAGTTTGTTGCTTTCTTTAAGTGGACTAACTTCGGCCAAGTGATTGCTGTGGGTGGCGCGAGCTTCTTGCAAGAGATCGGTTTGACAGGACCAATGTTGTTCTTCGCATTCATCCTAATGTGTGGCTTCATTAACCTGATGATAGGTTCAGCTTCTGCTCAGTGGGCAGTCACAGCACCAATCTTCGTTCCAATGCTAATGCTAGTAGGCTACGCACCAGAAACGATTCAAGCGGCTTACCGTATCGGTGATTCAACTACGAACATTATTACACCAATGATGAGCTACTTCGGTCTTATCCTTGCAGTAGCAACGCGTTACATGAAGAACCTAGGTATTGGTACGCTGATCGCGACCATGTTGCCTTATTCAATCTGCTTTATGTTCGGTTGGAGCGTCTTGTTCTATCTGTGGGTATTCGTATTTGGTCTACCTGTAGGCCCAGGTGCTGCTACCTTCTACACGCCGTAGTCGTGTAAATAAAAAGTATTGTGAATAAAAAACCTGCGACTAAGTCGCAGGTTTTTTTATGTCGAAATTCTCACTAACGGTGTGCTCTATCGACGTTTTGCTAGAATGCGGTCGAGGTGGTTGGCAAATTCACGTCTATCGGTTTGAGACAGTGTCGCAGGCCCACCGGTTTGAATGCCGCTTGAGCGCATAGTGTCCATAAAGTCTCGCATATTTAGCCGAGCTTTAATGGTCTCTGTTGTATATAGCTCACCCCGAGTATTTAGGGCTAATGCGCCTTTAGTGATCACTTCATCGGCTAAGGGAATGTCTGAGGTGATGACTAAGTCGCCAGCGTTGGTCCGGCGCACGATTTCATTGTCTGCGATATCAAAGCCAGCAGGCACTTGAAGCGAATGGATATTAGCCCGCTTTGGCACGGGCACAACGTGGTTGGCAACAAAAGTGCATTCCACACCTGTTCGCTCGGCTGCGCGTACAATCGTTTCTCTGATCACTTTCGGACAGGCATCGGCATCGACCCAAATTTTCATCATTCTGACTTCTCGTTGAATTTTTCTTCTAATGCAGTGACTCGCTGAATCAGCTGATTAACTTGTTGCTCTAAACGGGCGATTTTATCTTGCTCAAAGGTGTTGGCTGCAGCGACTTCAACTTTAGGGACTCGATTCGAGTTTTTCCAACTTTTAATCGCGGTAATCAATGCAGGAATAGGGACAGAGCTGCTTAAACGCGCTTTAACGAGTGCAACGGTCGGTTCTTTTCCTTCTTTCGCAAGAGTGGATAATATGCTCGTGAGTTCGTCAGTGACATTTTGAGTTAACATCATTGGCTCCTAATTATTTTCTTTGCCACATCATACTGTTAATTGTCATTTTTGGCGAATCTCAAAATCGTCGTCGCTGTGTAAGAGATCTCTTACAAGTGATGTGAGATAAGTGCATTTTATAGAGAGAGAAATAGAAATCAATCCTCTTAATGCATTGATTTTAAATGTCTTTATTTTATCGTCATTGAGATGGCAATAAATTTCACATGGCAGTGTCTTGTCTATACATGAAATGAGCGTAAATTAGAACCGGTCGAAAGGAGTTCGATACGGAACAGGAAAACACCAAGGAATCGGTGATCTTCAGGATGAAGAGTTGGCAGCTAGGATAGCCGTCAGCAGGAAGCGAAGGACATTGTACGGATACAACAGTGGCTAGGATGGTTACTGCAAGGGAACGACAATGGACACCTCTAGGAAGAGGTAGGACAGCATCAGGATGATGTCATGGACACCGCTCAAGGAACAAGTGATGAGTGCTAACGAGGATTGTTGGCTATCAGGACGACTAGGACACCGCTAGGACGGCGAAGTACGGAAATGCTGATGGATTCAGCCACTATTATGGATGATGCATGGAGCACGACAAGTAGCCGGACTGCTGCGAGTAAGACTATAACCCCGATACGCAAGTGTCGGGGTTTTTCTTTTGTACTCTGTTTCTTATTTTGATAGAAAACATAATAAGCACACCAAAAGTAACCTAGATCAATACTTTTCTAGGATGCTTAGTTTAACTTTCGCCTCTGTAATAAAGGCTTTGTAATTATCTATTAGGTAGTCCCATCAAGGATTAGATATGACTATAGTAACTCGACGACTGATGCTACTTCCCTATAGCGACTCTCTGCAGTCAGAATTTCTGATGTTGAATTGCTGTGTGAAGAATCGGGCTGAAATGAATGGCCCTCACACGGTTGCGTCAGCGAGAGCGTTGTTTGATCGAGTACTGAACGATAGCTCAATGTATTGCATGGCTGTTTTGGATAACTACAACCGTGAATACATTGGCCATATCTTTCTCTCTCAATTGGAATCTGAACCTGAACTTGGTTTTATCATTGATAAAGCGTATTGGGGGAAAGGTCTTGCAAGCGAAGCATTAAAGGCGTTTATTCCAAAAGCCTACAGAGAGCTGTCTTTACAAAAAGTAGTGGCCACTGCCAATACCCATCATATAGCTTCAATTAAATTATTGGAAAAACTTGGCTTTCAAAAAGTAGGTGAAAACCAAGATTTTCATGGGCCTTACTACGAATATGAGCTTACAGCCGATGTGGTGGCAAATGAAAATTCAATGGCCTAAATCCACACATCATTAATTCCCCCTGGTAACAATCATCGCCCAACGATGAAAATTCAAAATGATATACCGTGTGCCATTGCCATTTACCTTGAGGTGTTCGCAACTTATGTTGTCCGAGTGAAACAGACACCAATTGTAAATCGAGCTGTTTGCACTTTCGCTCTATCGCCGATTTGGCCAATTCCCCTTGTTTTCTTTGTTGCCAAAATATAAAGCAAACGAGAAACAAAGCGATAATGGCCAGTAAATTATTAATCATGCAATTCCCTTATCATTAAAGCGTTAAAGCATTAAGACGAAAGCGTTGATTGCTGTAACGTTAATAATGCATTGGCCAGATCATCCGATGGATTGGAATGAAGTAGGGGCAAGATCACCATGCGCAGCTCTGGTAGCATCACTAAGTCTGAAAACAGTTGATTGAATAGTGCTTGGTTTCCTGTCTGTGCTAATCGAAGTAAGAACTGCTCAGCGATACCAGGCTCAACTAATACGTGCCATGTACGCCCCGCAATACCGATCAAAACCTCTTGATGGCTTAAACGTGGGCTAGCTAATATTTGATGAATAACGGGAAGAGAAATCGTATTGTCAGCCCCAGAAAGTGCACGGCACAAGGCCGATATTAAGAACAGATCGGGTTCTGGTGCTTCGATTTGATTGACGGTCATTTGAGCAATGTTCTGTGCAAGCTTGTCGGGCAATTCGGTATGCTCAAGAGCGCCTAGTAATGCGTATAAAGGCTCGTTTGGTAAGTGTCGTAACGCTTTACGCACCGTCACTGAGTTTTGAGATTGGCCTAAACGAGCACAAAGATCAGTGATCCCTTGTAGCCCAACGGTTTGCCAGTTTTCCCACCCTAGATTACCGGTAAAGTAGTGCTGCGCATGTTCGTAGTATTGGCTGCTTGATAAGGCTAAGTCAGAGCGAATTTGGCTGTGGAATACCGCCATTTTGTCATCGCTCGGTTTGAATGTGTAAGGATTGTTTGAGAGCTTTTCCTGTTGTTCTTCACTCATGTCTTGACTGATACGAGAACCCATCGCTTCTAGCACAAATTTTAAGAAGTTTCCTATTTCTGCTTGTTTTAGCAGCCCGCGTTCATCTAACTCAAATTTTAAAAACCAGATCCATGGCTGTTGTTTTTCATTCCAATATGCAATCGCTAAATGTGCTTTTTTTTGCAATGGATATGGATACGGTTGCTGACCTTTTTCTACTCGGTCAAAGGCCGTATTTTCGATGGTTTTAATGCGACGACCGAGGTCAAAAATCTTATATTGGCAACCACTATTAGTTAGTAGCTCGGTGAGGGTGTGTATAACTTCCATGAGAATAATGACCTTGAGTTTCTTTGTTTATTACATGGTATCCTAACGCGTAATTTCAAGGTCTTCGATAAAATTTCAGAGTGATTAATGACGCAATCTGTACAACTTCTTACTTTGCTTGATGAGTTACAGCAAGAGCTAGAGAAAAAACAGCTTTGGCAATCTCATCAACCGGATCAACATGCGCTTCAAAGCCAAGAACCTTTTGCCCTCGATACGCTCAACCCTGAGCAATGGTTACAGTGGATATTTATTCCTAAGATCCAGTCTATGATTGCACAAAGGCAGCCACTACCGGTCGGGTTTGCTATTTCACCGTATTTTGAACAAGTGTGGAAAGATCAGTCAGCCTACCAGTCTGTCGTTTTGATAACGACCAAGATAGATGAGGTGTCTAAACCATGTTAGAGATCATTTACCAAGATGAATACTTGGTGGCCGTGAATAAGCCCGCTGGTATGTTGGTGCACAGAAGTTGGTTAGACAAACATGAAACCCAATTTGTCATGCAGACACTCCGCGATCAAATAGGCCAGCATGTGTTTCCACTGCATCGATTAGACAGACCAACGTCAGGCGTATTGGTCTTTGCGCTGTCTAGTGAGGTGGCCTCTCAAGTCATGCCGATGTTCGCCAATCATGAAATGGAAAAAACCTATCACGCCATTGTTCGCGGTTGGATAGAAGAGGGAGGCGTACTCGATTACCCACTAAAGGTTGAGCTAGACAAGATAGCGGACAAATTTGCTAACCAAGAGAAAGAACCTCAAGAAGCGGTGACCGCTTATCAGCCGTTAGCACAGGTAGAAGTGCCATTCTCAACAGGGCGCTTTCCAACCAGCCGGTATTGCTTAATGGAAATGAAACCTCAAACTGGACGGAAACACCAGTTACGTCGTCATATGGCGCACTTGAGGCATCCGATTGTCGGAGATACGACTCACGGTGATGGAAAACACAACCGACTGTTTCGCGAAAACTACGATGCTTACCAATTGATGCTGCATGCATCTGAACTCAAGTTTATTCACCCTCTAACTAATGAGGAGTTAGTACTTAAAGCTGGATTTGATGAAACTTGGCAAAGGCTAATGACGGAGTTTGGTTGGCATAAATAGTAGGAATAAAAAACGGAGCGAGAAGCTCCGTTTTTTATTGTGTTTTATGCTTATCCAGCAATGCTTTCTATACTAACGTTTGATTCTGCACGGTTATTTAGCAAGATACTGGCTAATTGAACCTACAATACCTTGTGCATCTAAACCGAGTTCAGCATACAGTTCTTGCTGTGTTCCCTGAGCAATGAACTTGTCTGGGATACCTAGGTTTAACACAGGTTTGATTATTTTTTCGCTCATCATATGCTCTATGACACCAGCGCCTGCGCCACCTGCGATGACGTTTTCTTCTAGGGTGACGATAACATCGTGCTTGTCGGTCAGTTCTTTGATCAGCTCTTTGTCTAAGGGTTTTACAAATCGCATGTCGGCAACGGTCGCATTCAGTTCTTCTGCGGCTTGTAGTGCATCAGGTAGGAAGGTACCAAAGTTCAAAATCGCGACCTTTTCACCTTGACACTTTTCGCTTTGACACTTTCCACCTTGACGTATTAGGCGACCTTTACCAATTTCTAGAGCGGTAAAATCAGATTCAATAGTACTTCCCATACCATTACCACGAGGGTAGCGCACTGCACTTGGACCTGTATGCTGATGACCGGTATACAGCATTTGTCGGCATTCATTCTCATCACTTGGCGTCATGATGACCATGTTTGGAATACAACGCATAAAACTTAAATCGAACGCGCCTTGGTGAGTTTGACCGTCAGCACCAACTAAACCGGCTCGATCGATAGCAAACATCACTGGAAGATCCATAATCGCCACATCATGAATCAATTGATCGTATCCACGCTGTAAGAATGTCGAATAAATCGCGACAAGAGGCTTGTCACCCGCAATGGCCATGCCTGCTGCTAATGTCACGGCGTGCTGTTCAGCAATGGCAACATCAAAAAAGCGTTCCGGGTATTCTTTTGCAAAACGCACCATACCCGAACCTTCTTTCATTGCCGGGGTAATGGCCATTAACTTAGGATCTTGCGCCGCTAGGTCACACAGGAAGTCGCCAAAAATCTTAGAGAACGTCGGTTTTGTGCTACTGCTTTTTGGCAGGCTTAATTGGCTTGGGTCAAATTTTGGAACACCGTGGTAACCAATCGGGTCTTTCTCGGCTGGCTCATAGCCTTTGCCTTTTTTGGTCATGATATGCAAGAACTGTGGCCCTTTTAGCCCACGCATATTTTTTAAGGTCTTAATGAGTTCGTTGACGTCATGACCATCAATAGGGCCAATATAGTTGAACCCAAGCTCTTCGAATAATGTTCCTGGAACCACCATTCCTTTGAGGTGCTCTTCTGTTCTGCGAACCAGTTCCTTGATTGGCGGAACGCCAGAAAGGACTTTCTTGCCCCCTTCTCTGATCGAGGTATACAGTGTACCTGATAGCACTTGAGCCAAATGATTGTTCAACGCACCAACGTTTTCAGAGATCGACATTTCGTTATCGTTGAGAATAACCAGCATATCGGAATGAACATCGCCCGCATGATTCATCGCCTCAAAGGCCATGCCCGCCGTAATGGCACCGTCGCCAATGACACTGACAACTTTACGATTTTTTTGTTCTTTTTCTGCGCAGATAGCAATACCAAGCGCCGCGCTGATAGAAGTCGAAGAGTGACCGACCGATAACGTGTCAAATTCGCTTTCTTCTCGCCAAGGGAACGGGTGAAGCCCATCTTTTTGGCGAATTGTTGACATCTGATCACGGCGACCAGTGAGAATTTTATGCGGGTATGCTTGGTGCCCAACATCCCAAATGACTTTGTCAAAAGGAGTGTTATAGACGTAGTGCAACGCTACGGTTAACTCGACAGTACCCAGGCCTGATGCTAGGTGACCACTGGATTGACTCACAGAGTTAAGCAAATAAGTTCGAAGTTCATCACACAGCTTAGGCAGTGTCTCTTTAGGAAGACTTCGAAGTTCATCCGGTGTATTGGCCAGTGATAACGTTGGATATTTTGAAATATCAAGAGTCATAGTAATGCGCTTATTAGTGTTTAGTTCTTGCGTTCGATGACGTATCGGGCGAACTCTTCAAGTAATTCTGTATTGTAAGGAATCTCTTTGAGTGCCTGAAGGGCTTCATTCAATAGAGTATGAGCTTTATCTATCGCACCATCCAATCCGAGTAGAGATGGGTAGGTACTTTTATTTAATTCTTGATCAGAGCCTTGAGGCTTGCCAAGGGTCTCAGTATCGCCAATAACATCTAAAATGTCATCTTGGACTTGGAATGCAAGGCCGATGGCATCCGCAAATTTATCAAGCTGAGGGAGTATGGCAATACCTTCTTTCCCTGCAGATAGAGCGCCGAGTCGAACGGCACATTTGATCAGTGCGCCTGTCTTGTTACGATGAATTTCTTCGAGTTCTTCAAGAGTCACTTGGCGGCTTTCGGCTTCAAGATCAAGTGATTGACCGATACACATGCCATGAGCCCCTGACGCTTGTGCCAGTGCTTGGATCATCTTAATGCGTTGCGCTTCAGCGACGGAGGATAGTTCACCTTCTGCCAACACCGTAAAAGCGAGGGTTTGCAGAGCATCACCCGTTAGTATGGCTGTTGCTTCATCAAACTTAATATGGCAAGTCAGTTGACCGCGACGCAGTTCATCGTCGTCCATTGCTGGCAGATCGTCATGAATTAGTGAGTAAGCATGAATACATTCAATAGCAGCAGCGGGTGTGTCTAACCCTGCTTGTTCGCAGTTGAGCATTTGGCCAGTGGCATAGACTAAGAAAGGACGAGCGCGCTTTCCACCAAGTAGCAAACCGTAACGCATGGCATTAATGAGCGTACTGTCTTGGTGTGGCAGACGATCCAACCAGGCGTTGAGCGTGTGATTGTTTTGTTGTTGATAAGCGGTTAACGCCTCAATCATAATGGTTCTTCTATATTATTCCGTCGGAGATTCAAAAGGGCTCAGAGGCGCTTCGTCATCATTTTGCAGCAAAATGCTCACACGTTGTTCAGCATTGCTTAGTTTTGTCTGACCGACGCGAGCTAAAGCAATACCACGTTCGAATTTTTTTAGAGCGTCATCAAGCGCTAACTCGCCATTTTCCAACTGTTCAACTAAAGTGTCGAGTTCTTCAATGGTCGCTTCAAACGACATGTTTTCAGGTTTTTTACTCGCCATAATATGTCTCGTTTAGCTGTCTAGTTGAGAAAGATGGACGAAAGTTACCTTAGGGCGTGGTGATGGTCAAATTTAACCAAAAAAAATTGTTAGAAAAGTGGAGCTTAAACGGTCTATTTTCTATACCTAAGTGACAGTGTGTGACTTGTATGAATAGAATGTTGTGACTCAATATGAATAATTTTAGTCGCCGTTGTGATAAAAACACACTGTAAATGTCATCATAGGTTGATCTGTGTGGTGAAAAACTTTGAAAGGAATTCCAATAATTTAGTTAAAGATCTTATGATCAGGCCGATAACTAATTTAACTGACGAAAGAATACCAATTTATCTTATCCTTAAATAACGTTAATTGAGCACTCGCCTTGTGTTTTTTTGAATTGGTATCAATCTCATATTCGCTGATAAATAGCATGAGGAGTGCTTTGTGGATTTAGCAACGCTGTTAGGACTCATTGGTGGTTTTGCCTTTGTCATCATGGCGATGATTCTTGGTGGCAGCATCATGATGTTCATCGATGTCACGTCAATCTTGATCGTAGTCGGTGGCTCCACCTTCGTTGTATTGATGAAGTTTACAATGGGCCAGTTTTTTGGGGCAGCAAAAATTGCCGGTAAAGCATTCATGTTTAAAGTGGATGAGCCTGAAGATTTGATCGCGAAAGTGGTTGAAATGGCAGACGCAGCACGGAAAGGCGGTTTTTTAGCGCTGGAAGAGATGGAGATCACCAATGGTTTCATGCAAAAAGGCATTGATCTGCTGGTGGATGGGCATGACGCCGATGTGGTGAGAGCGGCGCTGCAAAAAGATATCGCGTTAACCGATGAGCGACACGACTTTGGTGCCAGTGTTTTTAGAGCCTTTGGTGATGTTGCTCCTGCGATGGGAATGATTGGTACTCTAGTTGGTTTGGTTGCGATGCTGTCTAATATGGATGATCCAAAATCCATTGGTCCTGCAATGGCGGTTGCATTGTTAACCACACTCTACGGCGCGATTTTATCTAACATGGTGTTTTTCCCTATTGCCGATAAATTGTCCCTCAGACGTGAACAAGAAAAATTGAATCGTCGCTTGATTATGGATGGCGTGCTTGCTATCCAAGATGGTCAAAACCCACGAGTTATCGATAGTTACCTTAAGAACTACCTCCATGAAGGTAAACGTGTTCTTGATGTAGATAACGAGTAAGGAACGCAATATGGATGATGAAGAAGATTGCAAATGTCCGCCCCCCGGTCTCCCGCTGTGGATGGGAACATTTGCCGATTTGATGTCACTGTTGATGTGCTTTTTCGTATTGCTGCTTTCGTTTTCAGAAATGGATGTTCTGAAATTCAAACAGATAGCGGGTTCGATGAAGTTTGCCTTTGGGGTTCAAAACCGTCTTGAGGTGAAAGACATCCCTAAGGGGACCAGTATTATTGCCCAAGAGTTTCGACCAGGGCGACCAGAGCCTACGCCGATTGACGTGATCATGCAGCAAACCATCGATATCACGCAGCAAACCCTTGATTTTCACGAGGGTGAATCCGATCGAGCGGGGGGGACTCAGCGAGACAAGGGTAAACAGACGGGCGGAAAATCACCCGATACCTCAACGCAAGACAACCAAAACAACGAAGCCGATCAACAACAGCAGCAAGAATCGGATTCACAATCAGAAGCGCAATCTGAAGAGCTTGAAATCTTAGAAGAAGCGATCAAAAAAGCCCTAGAGCGCGAAATCGCGGAAGGGGCGATTGAAGTTGAAAACCTAGGGCAGCAAATCGTTATCCGTATTCGAGAGAAAGGGGCATTCCCTGAAGGATCGGCGTTTTTACAACCGAAGTTTAGACCCTTGGTTCGCCAAATCGCAGAGTTGGTTAAAGATGTACCTGGCATTGTTCGTATTTCGGGTCATACCGATGATCAACGATTAGATTCTGAGCTGTATCGTTCTAATTGGGATCTTTCTTCTCAGCGGGCGGTTTCTGTTGCTCAAGAGATGGAAAAAGTCCGCGGCTTCTCTCATCAGCGTTTGAGAGTTAGAGGGATGGCCGACACGGAACCGCTAGGGGAAAATGATACGGCTGCTCAACGCTCTCGAAATCGTCGAGTTGAGATCAGCATTATGCAAGGTGAGCCACTGTATAGTGATGAAGTGCCATCAATACCGCTTGAACCGTAATGTATTGATTAAAAAAGGGTTGTCGATGGAGTTTGTTAACTCTCTTGGTCACGAGAAAGGTGAGTGTAACGCTCACCTTTTTTATGTTTGCAACCTCGTGTATAATCTTGCGCCCTTATAGAGCGGTTATTAAAACACGCTTATTGTTTTGGTGATTGGCCTTTGGGTTACTTACTGTAATGAGAAGCAGAATAGTCGCGTTGCGCCAGCTTTTAACCTGTGAAGTGATGTATGAAATTTATCGTTAAGCCCCATCCAGAAATTTTTGTAAAAAGTGATTCTGTGCGCAAGCGCTTCACAAGGATTCTAGAGTGTAATATTCGCAACATACTACAAAACCGAACCGAGTCGGTTGCCGTATTCAACCGTCGTGATTACATTGAAGTCACTTCACAAAGTGACAAATACTACAACGAAACGTTAGACGTTTTAACTCAGACTCCGGGTATTCACCACTCTCTAGAAGTTCAGCAGTCTGATTTTAAAGATCTGCACGATATCTATGAACAAGTATTGGAGTTAAGCGGTTCTCTCATTGTCGACAAGACTTTTTCAGTGCGTGCTAAGCGTCGCGGCAAACATGACTTTTCTTCGATTGAGCTAGAACGTTATGTTGGTGGTGGCCTTAATCAAGCGGTTGAAAGTGCCAAAGTTCAGCTTAAGAACCCAGACGTAACAGTCAAAGTTGAGATTGAAAAAGATAAACTTAACCAAGTGATTGCCCGTCATAAAGGTTTAGGTGGATTCCCTCTAGGAACGCAGGAAGATCTTCTTAGCTTAATTTCTGGTGGTTTTGATTCAGGTGTTTCAAGTTACTTGCATATTAAGCGTGGCTCAAAAGTACACTACTGTTTCTTCAATTTAGGCGGCCCGGCACATGAAATTGGTGTGAAGCAAGTTGCTCACTTCCTATGGAATAAATACGGTTCATCGGCAAAAGTAAAATTCATCTCAGTGGATTTTGAACCTGTTGTGGCGGAGATTTTAGAGAAAGTTGACGATGGTCAAATGGGCGTCGTACTAAAACGTATGTTTATGCGCGCGGCGGGTCAAGTTGCAGAGAAATTTGGTATTCAAGCATTGATCACAGGCGAAGCGCTTGGGCAGGTTTCTAGCCAGACGCTGACGAATCTTCGTCATATTGATAACGTGACCGATTCATTGATTCTTCGACCGTTGATCAATTGGGATAAAGAAGACATTATTTCTCTTGCTCGTGAAATTGGTACAGAAGACTTCGCCAAAACAATGCCGGAATATTGTGGTGTTATTTCTAAAAATCCAACGGTTAAAGCTGTCAAAGCCAAACTAGAAAGAGAAGAAGGAAACTTTGATTTCGCTATTTTAGAGGGTGTTGTCGAGAACGCTCGAGTCATGGATATTCGTGACATTGCAAAAGAGAGTGTGAAAGCAGCGCCGGAAGTAGAACACGTACAAAAAGCGGATGGTAGTGCTATCGTGCTGGACATTCGTAGCCCGGAAGAAGAAGATGGCAACCCATTAGTGATTGATGGCGTTGAAGTAAAACATATTCCTTTCTTTAAACTCGGCACGCAATTTGGCGATTTGGATCAAGATAAAGAGTACCTTCTTTATTGTGATCGCGGCGTAATGAGTCGCTTGCAAGCGTTGTACTTGCAAGAGCAGGGTTACCACAACGTAAAAGTGTACCGACCTTAGGTTACGGTTACATCAAGGTAAGATAGCCAATAGAATTAACATGATGACGCGAATCGTATGACGGTTCGCGTTTTTTTTTGCTGTTCAGTCCAGCTCAGCCCTGTTGTCGATAGATAAAAAAACACCGCCAAAAGGCGGTGCAAAATCATTTGACAGACAGGTCAAAAATACAGGAAGTTGATCTTGTCGTTGAGAGAACAGCGACAAAATATTTGGTAGAAATCTACCTAACTCGAAAACCGAGTATGCAAACACAACATAGCAAGCAGCAAGCCAATTAATTCTAGAGAGAATTAAGCCGTTCAGGCCTGCGCTGCGGGGTGAAATATAGAATTTCTCTGGCCGCTAAGCAATCGACAATTTATAATGTTTCAGATTAAAAAAACTAATCCATTTTTTGAGTGCTCCTATGTCTAGAAGATTGCCTCCTCTTAATTCGTTAAAAGTGTTCGAAGCAGCCGCTCGGCACTTAAGTTTCACTCGTGCTGCTGAAGAGTTATTTGTTACTCAAGCTGCAGTTAGCCATCAAATTAAAGCTCTGGAAGAGTTCTTAAGTCTGAAGCTGTTTCGTCGACGAAATCGTTCTTTGCTATTGACAGAAGAGGGCCAAAGTTACTTCCTCGATATTAAAGACATCTTTTCATCTCTTGCTGAAGCGACCGATAAAGTACTTGAACGCAGTGAAAAAGGCGCGCTGACCATTAGCCTGCCACCCAGTTTTGCTATTCAATGGTTGGTTCCACGTTTAGCCGATTTTAATCTGCAACAACCTGACATCGATGTTCGAATTAAAGCCGTTGATATGGATGATGGCTCTTTGACTGATGATGTCGATGTGGCGATTTACTATGGTCGAGGCAATTGGCCAGGTTTACGAGCCGATAAACTGTATCAGGAATACTTAGTTCCCTTGTGTTCTCCTGGTCTGCTATTGGGGAGTAAGCCTTTAGAGTCACTGAATGATCTTAAATCACATACGTTATTGCATGATACGTCTCGTAAAGATTGGAAGCAGTTCACTAAGCAATATGGACTGGAAGGGGTGAACGTCAACCATGGGCCTATCTTCAGCCATTCTACTATGGTGCTTCAAGCTGCTGTACATGGGCAAGGTATTGCTCTAGGACATAACGTATTGGCTCAACCAGAATTAGAAGCCGGACGTCTTATTGCTCCATTTGATGAAATATTTGTCACTAAGAATGCTTTTTATGTGGTGTGCCATGATAAGCAAGCGGATATGGGGCGGATAGCCACATTCCGTGACTGGATGTTAGCCAAGGCTCAAAGTGAGCAAGAGGAGTTTCTTGATGACTGATTACCTGATTGATGGTCAAAGCGATCAGCCAGTGTTCATTTTTGCTCACGGTGCGGGGGCGGGAATGGATCACGATTTTATGGTTCAGGTGGCCAAAGGTTTGGCCGAAAATGGCATTCAGGTGATTCGCTTTAATTTTCCCTATATGGTCGAACGTGCTGAAAATGGAAAGAAGCGTCCCCCCGATCGTGCGCCAAAGCTCCTAGAGGCGTACCAGAAAGTGATTGATGACGTTGCAACTCGACCAGTCGTCATTGGTGGAAAGTCGATGGGAGGGCGAATGGCAAGCCTATTGGCTGATGAAACGTTAGTGGCTGGTGTCGCTTGTTTAGGCTACCCGTTTCACCCACCTGGCAAACCCGAAAAGTATAAAGGGGTACATTTGGCCACACTGAGTAAGCCATGCCTTATTTTGCAAGGTGAACGCGATACAATGGGAAAACGAGAAGAGTTTCCTGAGTTTTCGCTTTCAAGCCATATCGAGGTCGCTTTTATTCCCGATGGTGATCATAGCTTCAAGCCTCGTCAACGTTCAGGGTTTACACAAGAACAAAATATCGCGTTAACCGTTGAGAAACTCAGCCAGTTTATTTTAGAGGTGTACGATGCGAAGTAAGCCATTACTTACATTTTGTGGTTTATCTGGCATGGTTTCAGTCGCTTTAGGGGCTTTTGCCGCACACGGCTTAAAATCTATCTTGTCGCCATACCTGCTGGGTGTTTTTGAAACGGGTGTGCAATATCAATTTATTCACTCCATCGCGATTGCGGTATGTGCGATTTTAATTCAGATAAATATGAGCCAAAAAGCACAAAAGTATTTTTTCCTTGCCGCAATTTGCTTTATTATCGGCATCCTTTGTTTTAGTGGCAGTCTTTATGCTCTAGCGCTTACCGGAATTAAGTGGTTTGGACCGACTACCCCATTGGGTGGTCTACTATTTATTATTGGGTGGGGGCTGTTTACTGTCGCAGCACTACAGTTAAAAGAGGTTAACAAGTGAAACACGTAATGCTCTATTGCCGTTCTGGCTTTGAAAAAGAGTGCGCTGGTGAAATTCAAGATAAAGCGAATCACCTAGAGGTGTATGGTTTTCCTCGTGTACAGAAAAATACTGGTTATGTGCTGTTTGAGTGCTACCAAGAAGGCGATGCGGGTAAGTTGATCAAATCGATCGATTTTCAAACGTTGATCTTTGCTCGTCAAATGTTTGCGGTTGCGACTGAGCTTACTGAGTTGCCAACAGAAGACCGTATCTCTCCTATTTTACAAGCGTTGAGCGAGGTTGAAGGCTTTCCTCGTTGCGGTGATATTCGCATTGAAACGCCAGATACCAATGAAGCTAAAGAGCTGCTGAAATTCTGCCGTAAATTTACCGTACCGATGCGTCAAGCCATGCGCGGTAAAGGGTTAATGTTCAATAAAGATAACCCTAAAAAACCAGTCATGCATATCTGCTTTGTCGCACCTGGCCACTGTTACGTGGGGTACTCAAACGTCGACAATAATTCAAAATTCTTTATGGGAATTCCACGGTTAAAATTCCCTGCCGATGCACCAAGCCGTTCGACATTAAAACTTGAAGAAGCATTCCATGTTTTTATCCCTCGCGATGAGTGGGATGAAAGATTGGCGTCAGGGATGTGGGGAGTGGACTTGGGTGCATGCCCAGGTGGTTGGACATATCAATTGGTGAAGCGTTCTATGTTTGTTCATGCGGTTGATAACGGCATGATGGCTGACAGTTTAATGGAAACGGGCCAAGTTAAGCACCATCAAGTCGATGGGTTTAAATTTGAGCCAGATCGTAAGAACGTCACTTGGCTTATTTGTGACATGATTGAAAAACCCTCACGTGTTGCTCAGCTTATGGGCGAGTGGATCATTAGTGGCTGGGCAAAAGAAGCGATTTTTAACCTGAAACTGCCGATGAAAGGTCGTTATGATGAAGTGCTCCAAGATATTGAGAACTTGAAGCAATTTTTAACTGAAAATGACGTTAAGTATAAACTTCAAGCGAAGCATCTTTATCATGATCGTGAAGAAATAACGGTTCACCTTCAGTGCTTGTCGAATATCTCGCCGCACTAACGTTTTGACGCACTAGCTATTTCGATGCACTGATTCTCTCATAGCGCTAGATATCTCACTCCATTAAGTGACGAAAAGATTAAAGACTTCGAGGCCCACGTTACTGTGGGCCTTTTTGTATCCGCTAGAAGAGCGGTAGTATTACATCCGAATCGTGATAGTGTGTCGCTGAGAATGGATTGATGATAGTTAGTAGTTAGTAGTTAGTTAATAGTGGATAGATTCTGCACTGGTAGAGCAACCTCTATTTATCCGTTAAAACGTAGATCTTGTAAATTGAACCCTAACTCTATATCGGTTTTAAGCGCACATACGGCTTTGCAGGTACGCGCAGAGTCAATGTGCGCATCAAATTTCTTTCGGTATTTAGGTAACAGATCATCAGCGCTGTAGGCGGTCTCAATATCGGTGTATTGGTTCAGTATTTCTTTAGCCGCTTTTGGGCCAATGCCTGGAATTCCTGGGACTTGGCTTGAGCTAATACCAGTCAGCCCCCAGTAGTCAGAAAGCTGACTCGGTTTAACACCAAATTCTTTTTCAATAAAAGGCTCATCGAGCCAGCGGTGTTGAAAATAATCGCGAATTTGTAGCGTTGGGGAGAGTAATTGGCAGTAGCCTTTGTCGGTTGAGATAATGGTGACTGTTTCACCGTGTTGAGCCACTTTTACCGCTAATGTGGCGACCAAATCATCGGCTTCATCACCATCGGAAAGCAGCGAATCAATACCTAGATCCCACCAGGCTTGCTGAATTTTATCTAAACCATGCAGTAAAGGCTCAGGCATGGGCTTTCGGTTTTCTTTATATTTAGGCATTATTTCTGCTCGCCAACCTCGATTTTGCAAATGGTGATCAAACACCGCAATGATATGCGTAGGTTCGGCTTCATTTATTATGCGCTTTAATGTTCGGCTAGTCGTTTCAATGGTTCTTGCTATGTCTGCGGGATCGGGCTGAGCTGAGTGGACACGTCGAATCAGGTTGAGCGCATCGATGATCACTAGGTGTATTGACATAACATTCCAAAAAATAAGGGCTTATTCAGCCCTTATTGTAATGAATCAATGATAGATTGCTACCCATTGCCCTTAGAGAATGAATCGCCGTGAAGAGTGACTGTAACCTGAAATGGCATCGTGATCGCTTTCTATCGGTTTAACGTTCGTCAGTGGTGGCTATTTTGTAACAAGGTACGTAATCGGTGCCACCAGGTAACTTCATTCTATGTTGTTCAACAAAATCGTTGAGCAGCTTGTCCATCTTCTCCATAAGTATTGAATCTCCGTTGATCGTGAACGGCCCATGTTTCTCTATTTCGATGATGCCTTCCGCTTTAACGTTACCAGCAACAATACCAGAAAAGGCTTGTCTGAGTGCGGCCGCTAAGTTTTCAGGAGGCTGTTCAAGATGAAGATCCAAGCTCGCCATGCTTTCATGGGTAGGTTCGAAGGGGAGCTGAAATTCCGGTGCAATTTTAAGTGACCAGTTAAAACTGTAAGCATCACCAGTGTCTTTTCTGTGCTGTCTTACACTAGGCATCGCTTGGCTGATAATTTGCGCTGCCTTTTCTGGATCATCGATGACTATTTGATAATGCTTTTGTGCTTCTTTGCCAAGAGTATCACCAATAAACTTATCGATTGAGCGGAAGTAACTTTCACTCTCTTTTGACCCTGTCAGTACAATCGGCATCGGTTGGTCAGCATTATCTGGGTGCATCATGATCCCCAGAATATACAAAAGCTCTTCAGCGGTTCCTGGTCCACCAGGGAAGATAACAATCCCGTGGGCCATACGAACGAACGCTTCCAGACGTTTCTCAATATCCGGCATAATGATCAACTCATTGACGATCGGATTCGGTGGCTCTGCTGCAATAATGGATGGCTCGGTTAACCCTAAGTAACGACGATTTTCATAACGCTGCTTAGCGTGACCAATCGCGGCTCCTTTCATAGGCCCTTCCATTGCTCCTGGCCCACAACCGGTACAGATGTTCAGCTCTCGAAGGCCGAGTTCATGGCCCACTTCTCTTGTGTACTGGTACTCAGTTGGGTTGATCGAATGCCCCCCCCAGCAAACCACAAGATTTGGCTCAATGCCAGGTGTTAATGCGTCTGCATTTCGTAATATCCCAAAGACCAAATTGGTAATATGAGTACTATTTGTGAGATTCAAACGTTGGCTGTCGGCAAGGTGCATATTGACGTAAACAATATCACGCAGCACGGAGAATAAGTGTTCTTGAATGCCCTTGATCATTTGCCCATCCACATAGGCATGTTCAGGCGCATTACTTAATTCGAGCTTGATACCACGCTCGCGACGAACGACATTAACATCAAAGGATTTGTATTTTTCTAATAGCACTTTTGAGTTATCGGTGTGGCTACCAGAGTTCAGTACTGCCAGAGTGCAGTTTCTATAAAGTTGATAAATATCACTAGATGCTGTTTTTTTAAGACGCTCAACTTCAAGTTGAGAAAGCAAATCCATACTACCTGCTGGGCTAATATGAGTGATCATAGTCGCCTCCTATTATCTGAGAAATAAACACACCGAGAAAAGTTGGTGTATTTAACATCTTAGCAAAGAAATTCAATATATAACTATTTGAAAAGACTAAATCAATATAGAAATGTTAAAAAAATGAGTCTCATGGGGCATTTGCACAGATGTATGGGGGAGAAGTATGAGGAGAAAATAGGACTATTGACCGGCAACCTTGAGTTTGAAAGCACGGACTTTAAGTGGTGTGGTTATTTCCAAATAAGTTGGTTCGTCCCTAAACTTTTGGCTTCAGTGAGATTGCGACTAATGCGATCAAGCACTTCTTCTGGGGTATCCGATTCTCTAAATACAGAGCTGGTGGCGGTAAGCGTGATAGAAATGCTTTTATCTTTAAATTTGAAAGGTAATTTACTGACCTGCCTTTGAATGGTTTGAATCACTTTATAGCACTCGTTGTCGTCTCGTTCGGGCAATAAAAGAATAAACTCTTCACCAGCAAATCGAGCTACCGTATCGGTATCTGACACTTCTTTGGAGATTGTTCGAGCGATAATCTTCAATGCCTTATCACCAGCAACATAGCCAAAGCTGTCATTGATGGCTTTAAAGTTATCAATGTCTAACAATACGATGCGCAAATTATTCTGTGTTCTAATCCATCGACGGTACTCTAACTCCATACGATCATTAAAGGCCGTACGGTTATATATTTTGGTCAGAGGGTCGAGCAGCATTCGTTTGGCTTGATCTTCAAGTCGGCGACGGTGATCTTGGGTTAAATCGAATACCGCTTCTAATTGCTGCTTTCCATAGCTCATGCGTTCAATGAGAGCTTCTTCTCTTTGCTCAGCATGGTTAAGCCGTTCGGTTAATGATGTCAATTGAGCGAATAAAGGGGTCATTTCTTTCTTTAGAGCGTCCAGGTCATTGGATGAATTGACCGCCGATTTTGATTTTATGACCAGTGCATCGAGTTCTTTATTGATATTTTTTCGTTGGTCAAAGTAGCTTTGGCTTTGGTCGACGCTTTGGGCGTTACTTTTTAGAGTAGAAGAGAGCGACGAGTTGACTTGCTCAAGGAATTGCTCTGACGTTTTACGCTCAAAGTTTGTACCATCAACGACTAACTTAAGAACTTGCAGTGTTATCTCGAGTAACGATTGCGTTGAGACACCGAGCAGCAGTTTCGCTCTGATGTCGATGAGTATATCGCCAGATTCGCCTTCAAAATCCAATTCAGTGATTAAATGTTGTAATTCTTCTGATAAACGGGCGAGCAGTTCTTTATCTGCGGCATTGTTTATTTCAGATAATGCGGTGTCTGGGTTTGAGGTGATGATTTTTATCGAACGTTCGTAGATCGCAAGCAGTTGTAGCGCATGGGTTGAATCTTTGTTTTTTTCCGAACCGGAATAGCTAAGGAGATCTCTTAAATCACGCTTTATTCTAGGCGGCAGCCCAGTAATACGCAGTAGGGTTTCTCCACTGTGTTTGACTTGTGAATCTAACTGAACCGTCTTTTTTTCCATAGCCAACGTCTGTTGTTTCAACATTCTTTCTAATACGGCAAGACGCGGTATTAGCGAGCTGATGTCTTTATGCTGCTCAAGAGCTTGTCGCAACTCACCAAGGCTAGTGCTTAGTTTTGAATTCTCTTCACCACAAGCAAAGCTGAGAGACGCAACAATACGCTTAAGAACATTTTGTTCTCGTTTAAATTTGAACGAAGAATCTCGTTGTGTCAAACGAACCTGTTCAAGTTCGCTTTTTAGCTTGATTAGCTCTAATTCTAAATCTTGTTCGAGAACGCCCATACAAACTTAACTATATGTCCATGTAAAAAGATCAAAAATGATCTTATTAACTAATTAATCGATAATAACAAAATAAATAAGGACGTCACTGAATCTAATGCTTGAACGCCCAGGTTTTATCCATCTTTTAATAGTTTTTTGATGCTGTCCTCATTCTTATAAGAAGAATGGACTTTTATTAGCCCTTGGTTGATTGAATGTTTGCATGCTTTTCTTATGTTTCCAGTTGCAAGGCTAGCGGCTGGGGCATTTTCTATGGCTTTTAAATAGACCCATTGGCTTGAGTGTTCTTTCATGCTCAATGTTCGAGCGACACTGGTCGACATCAATAAAATATCAATCAGTTCTTTGTCGCTGATTGCTGTGTATGCTCGGGGTAAAAATGGGTAGTCAGCAATTCCGATTCTGACCACTCTCATCAGCGGGAGATCGGATTTGAATTCTTGAATCCAGCCTTGTATTTTATGAAATAGCTGTTCGGGATCGCTATTGTCGTCATTTTGGGGTTCGATATATAAAAGGTTGGCGTCTGAAAAATGGTAAATCCGAGCGGGCTCAGAAATCTTACTTTTGAGGAATTCCCCAAATGATTCTTCCAGTTTTAACCCATCCTCATAGCCGTGCTGTAAGTACATATTTCTTAAGAAAGGAATATCAATCAATATGAACTTTAATCGGTCGTGCAGCGGTTCATGGATGAGCTCTCCCGCAGGCCATTGTTCAAACTGATGCCGATTTTTTACGGATGTGGGTAACTTCGCACTTAACATGCGTAAATTCGGCAAGGTGGAGCGTGAGTGCGTGCAAAGCGCATCATTGAGATTAGCGTTATCTAAATTTAGCCTTTGGATTATGTAACCTCTGCGGAGCAATACAATGAAGATCAAAACGCCAATACTGAAAAGAGCCCACGAAATACGACGCAACTGAAGGTATTTCTCGTGAGTTTCTTGCAGTTCTTCTTTTTGGCCTGTTAAGTGTAAGGTTTGTTCAACAAATTCTTTTTGCTGACGAAAGGCTTCTTCATTAATCAGATTTAAAGACTGTTGCTGAATCCGACTGAGGTCATTAAACTTTTCTAAATTATCTAACGCACCCTCAAGTTTTCCTTTTTTCTCTAAGCCGAGGTAAAGAAGTTTATGGGCGTGCATTTGAATAGTAATGTCTTTTAGCGATATACCAAGCTCAAGAGCTTCATTGGCATAAGCATAAACTAAGTCAGGTTCTTGTTTGTGATGAGCAAGCCCCGCATTGAGCAGCAGCGCTTCCGCTTTTAAATGAGGAAACTGCGCATATTCCAGTAACTTTTCAGCTCGATTCAAATACTGTTCAGTTAATGAAAAGTTATAAAGTTGAAGGTAAGTAGCCGCCAACGATAAGCGTATATCGATGACATCTTCAATGTTATTTATTTTCCTCTCGTGATCGATAACGTTGAAATAGTGAACTAACGCTAAATTGTATTTTGACTGTTGATAGTAAATATCGCCCATCTGCTTTAAAACTTCCGCCAGTACAACGGAGCTTTGGTAGTTGTCATAAAAGTCGGCGGCTTGAGATAAATGCTTTAAGGCCGTATCAAATACTTTTCGTTCATAAAAAAGCTGCGCGAGTAACCGATTGACCGCCGCAAGTTGGCCACTTGAATTGTCTTCAATCGCTTGCCAATAGCTAATGAGCAATTGGGATAAGGCACGATTGTAGAGCTTATTATTCAAATAGTGATGGCCGACCGCAATGTGATAATCGATGTAGGTGGCTTTGGATTTGAGTGAATCGATATACGGTTTTACTTTATTAAAATACTGGTTCGCTAAATCGACATTACCATCGTACGATGCAATTTCAGCTTTGAGCATAAAAATACGGTAATAAATCACGCGAGCAAACTGATCCGCTTGTTTAATTGTGCTGTATTTAAGCTGAATCTCTTCAATTGACTGGATTGCTTGTTCAGAATTGCGCGTTTGCAGCCAAAGAAAGCGAGTGTGGAGTGTTTTAACGCTTAGGTTTTGGTAATGAAGTCGATGCTGGTTGGTCAGCTGTTCCGCTTCTTCTAAGCGCTTATTCGCAACGGATGTATTGCCCAGATTATATTCCGCTTGAGCGAGAATTGTCAGGGCATTAACTGTACTGGTTGGGGTACGGATCGTGTTGTCACTTTCATCTCGATTCATCGCCGATGGATTGTCATTTTGATCCGTAATGAGCTTGCGTTGATTCAAATAATTTGAAGTAAGTACTTTAGACTGCGCTGGCACAATACCCAGTAAACTATTCGCCTCATTAAGTGTTGGAGAAGAATAAATCGTGGCGTGGGTAAGTGTAGAAAACAAGCAAAGAGTGATACAAAATAATTGCATCCAGCGCATTGGTAGCATTCGGGTTATTCCTTATTGGCGAGCCATGCGCTGATTATGAGCGGGCTTCGAGCTTTCTGATGAACGGTACGGGTTGATGTCTAAGCCACCACGACGAGTATAACGAGCGTATACCGTTAAACGCGTAGGCTGACAATATTTCATGATGTCAGTAAATATACGTTCAACACACTGCTCGTGGAACTCGTTATGTTCACGAAAAGAGACAATATAGCGTAACAGAGCTTCGCGGTTTATTTTTTGACCTTGATATTGAATTTCTACACTGCCCCAGTCGGGTTGGTTGGTAATTAAGCAGTTAGACTTCAATAAGTGGCTGTGTAGTGTTTCTTCAATGATCTCATCACTGGTTGCGCCATCAAGTAATGTGGCATCAAAGTCGTAACTTTCAATCTTAATATCTTGTGCATCGATACATTCACCCGACATAGTGACGATAGGTTGCTGTGTATAATTGGTAACAGGGTAGATGTTTAAAGCAACGGTTTCCCCAGCACAAGCAGATAAGTCGTCTTGAAGTTGTTTCGACACTTGGTCCCAACTTTCAAAAGTGGTTTGGTTGTAACTATTTAGATAGAGCTTAAAGGACTTGGATTCAATCAGGTTTGTGCTGGTGGCTGGAATCGCCACTTCCCCGATAGCCACTTGAGGTAATCCATTCTCATTTAGCCAAGATAGCTCATACATGGTCCAGATATCGCAGCCTTGGAACGGAAGGCTAGCACCTAGATGCAAATCATCTCTATTTAAACTGCGAGGTACGGGCTGCAGCAAGCTGGCATCATAGTGATTGGTGTATTGCGTTTTTTGGCCAAGGGTAAGACCCGCGAGCTCTTTTGCATTGGAATATTTGCTCATACTTTGTCTTAAATTAGATTAGAATGGCGAGAATTTTACGCAATCCCCAGTGAACTGTCATTAATGATATGACCTAAAGCTGGCTTCCTGACCCATATTTTGGAGACCTCAATGACTTCTGATGCTTCTCAGGCACTTTTTTCTTTTAGCCAAAGGTATTTAGACGCATATCAATTAGCTCATCATTCACTTCCCAATAACGAAGAGCTTGCTCAGCTGGTTTCTCCTTGCGTTGAAAAGAAGTGGCAAGACAGTGTGCTATGGAAAGCTTATCCACGCGAGAAAAGTGCTGACTTTACCAATGTGGAAAATGGCATTGAGTTGATCATTCATGATGATATTAAAGCCTTTTATGGTAGTCAGTACAGTGCTGACATGAACGCAAAGTGGAAAGGTAACGAACTGGCATTACTGCAGGTTTGGAATGATGAGGACTTTGTTTTGCTGCAAGAAAACATCTTGGGGCATTTGGTCACGCAAAGGCGTTTAAAGCTCAAACCCACGGTGTTTATTGCCGCGACTGACGCAGAGCTTGATGTGATTTCGATATGCAATTTGTCGGGAAATGTCATTTTGGAAAGGTTGGGCACCGATAAGCGCGATGTCCTAGCGCAAAATATTGTTGAGTTTCTGACTCACTTAGATCCTGCGGTATAATCGGGTTTGGGAATAAATAATGTATGTAGTTGAATTGCAATTTGAGTGCTTTGATAACACGACGGTGAGCGCCGTTGATAAAGCGATCAATGGTCTGATGGATGCGCTGAGATACAACGGACAAGTGCTGGGGCGTGAGTTTCCGATCGTAATGGGAGAGGGCGAGTTTCTGGTTCGTGTTGTGTGTCCTGAACAAGACAGTTTGCACCCTAAATATCATTCTGATTTTGTTAAAGTGTGTTTTAACCGCTTAACGGAAGCCAGCCTACTTGCGCCCAAAATGCGTTTACTTGGAAGAGATCTTAACTCGGAAGAAGCCGCTGAAGAAGAAACGCCGAGCTGGCAAATCCTTTACACCACCTTTGTTCATACATGCTCACCATTAAGAAGTGGTGAAAGCTTGTTGCCTATCCCGTTGTATCGAAACCCTGCGACGTTCAATGGCGATCATAAAGCCTTGGTTAAGTGGCAAACAGAATGGCAAGCGTGTGATGAAATTCAAATGGCAGGAGCTTGCCGAGCCGAGCACGCGACGCAGTTTGAAATCTGCAGCGCTGATAGTGTGTTGTTTCGCCGAGGCTGGGATTTAAGAGGCCGTATTGAATTTTTGACTAAGGTTCCGACTTATTATTATCAGTACCGAGTGGGTGGCAAAAGCCTAGCGGATGAAAAACAGCGTAAGTGTCCGAAGTGTGGTGGGGATTGGTTACAGGATGAAGCATTGCACGATATCTTCCACTTTAAGTGCGATGACTGTCGTATTGTGTCCAATATTTCCTGGGATCAAATTAAAGTCTAGCCGCTGATGACTTCATTTCTGTACTTTCAATCCTGAACACTTGGTGCGGAACACGGGATAAAGGTGCTTATAGATAAGCAATGTTTAGTTAAGTAATGTGTAGTTAACTAATATTTTCAGACAAGCATAAAAAAGCCGATATATACTCTATTTTAATTGAAAGTGAGCTCATTGAGCATGATTTCATTGAGTAAGATATCGGCTTTTTAAATGGTTTGGCGTTAACGTTCGGTTATTTTAATCACGGAACGTCAATGATCTTTGGGCTGATTACCAGCCTTTAACTACGCCGCCTTGGAAGATTTCAGACGCTGCGCTGTATACTTCTTCTGTTTGGTATGCTTTTACGAAGTTCTGAACGTTCTCTGCATTCAGGTTGTCTTCACGAGCAACAACAAGGTTTACGTATGGAGATTCTTTGTCTTCAACGAAAATACCATCGTTTTGTGGAGTTAAGTTGATCGAGCTTGCGTACGTTGTGTTGATGATAGAAAGCGCTACATCATCCAGTGAACGAGGAAGTTGTGCTGCATCTAGTTCAACAATAGTGATGTTTTTAGGGTTAGTGACGATATCGCGAACCGTTGCTAGCAGGCCAGCACCTTCACGAAGTGTAATAAGACCTTGTTGCTCAAGAAGAAGCAGTGAACGACCTAGGTTCGTTGGATCGTTTGGAACCGCAATACGTGCACCATCTTCGATTTGTTCAACAGAATCCACTTCTTTTGAGTAACCTGCAATTGGGTAAACAAAGGTGTTACCAGCAATCACAATTTTGTAGCCTCGGTCAGCAACTTGCTGATCTAGATATGGTTTGTGTTGGAACGCGTTAACGTCGATAGAACCATCGTCAAGTGCCGCGTTTGGCGTCACGTAATCGGTGAACGTCACTAGCTCAACATCAAGGCCGTATTGCTCTTTTGCGATTTTAGCCGCTACTTCTGCTACTTGAGCTTCTGCGCCAGCCATTACACCCACTTTGATTTTGCTGCTGTCTTCTGCTTTATCACCACAACCTGAAAGAACAAGCGCAGACGCTATTGCTGCAATGGAAAGTAGACCTTTAACGTTAAATTTCATGATTATTTCCTTATCAAAAAATGAATAGCTTCTAATTAACTACTGCTTCTAATTAATTAATTGTGTAATCCGCTTCTAAAAACAAAAAGCGTGTTGATTTTTTATCTGTGATCGACTCGGCGAACAATGGTGTCGCCAATAGATTGAATGATTTGTACTAGCACGATGAGCATCACAACGGTCACCGCCATAATCACCACATCGTAGCGGTGGAAACCATATCGAATAGCAACATCACCTAAGCCTCCGCCACCCACTGTCCCTGCCATAGCGGAATAGCTCACGAGTGTGACGAGCGTAATCGTGACAGAGTTAATGATGGTCGGTAATGCTTCTGGTAATAGTACTTTGGTAATAATTTGAGTCGGTGTCGCGCCCATTGATTGAGCCGCTTCGACAAGCCCCGTTGGTACTTCTAGAAGTGCGCTTTCAATAAGACGAGCAACAAAAGGAATCGCGCCAATAGTCAGTGGCACAATCGCAGCCGTGGTGCCGATAAAGGTGCCCACTAGCAGCTTTGTTACCGGGATGATGGCAACCATAAGAACCAAGAACGGAACAGAACGCCCCATATTAACGATGGCACCGAGTACGGCATTAAATTGAGTGTTTTCTAACAAACCGCCTTTTTTGGTGGTATGTAAAATAACACCGAGCGGAATACCAATAGCAAAACCGACAATCCCTGCCACACCGACCATGTAAAGAGTTTCCCATGTCGCACCTAGCAACAAGTTTCCGTTTAGGTTTAGCCAGTCACCTACGGTACTTAAAGAAAGTGTATTAAAGGACATAACCAAGTACCTCTACTTTTACTTTGTTCTCACTTAAAAACGCAATAGCCGCATTATCATCTTCTTCGCTACCAAACAGTTCGGCAACCATCATGCCGAATTTAACACCGCCCGCGTAATCGAGATCGGAACTTAAAATGCTCACATCAATATTGAATTGTCTCGTTATCTGCGACATCAGCGGTGCATCAACGGTCTCACCAGTGAACTCTAAACGCACCAGTGGGTAGCTGCCTTCTACACGCGTTTTTTGTAGGCGAACTTGATAATCTTCAGGGATCGTAAGATCGAGTGTCGAGCGAATAAATTCGTGCGCCAACTCTGTTTTAGGATGAGCAAAGATTTCGCCAACTGTCCCTTTCTCAACCAGTTCACCGTCACCAATGATCGCCACCTGATGACAAATGCTTTTCACTACATCCATTTCATGGGTGATGAGTAAGATCGTGATATTCAGCTTGCGGTTGATTTCACGAAGTAACTCTAAAATCGATTGTGTTGTCGCAGGGTCCAGTGCACTTGTTGCTTCATCGCAGAGAAGCACTTTCGGGTCAGACGCCAGTGCTCTGGCGATAGCAACCCGCTGCTTTTGTCCGCCACTTAAGTTGGCCGGGTAGGTGTCTCGTTTGTCTGCCAAGCCAACCAGTTTCAGCAACTCTGAAATCTTACTCTCAATATGCTGTTTGCTTTGCCCTGCAAGTTCGAGCGGTAAAGCGATGTTGTCAAATACCGTACGAGATGAGAGCAAGTTGAAGTGTTGGAAAATCATGCCGATGTTACGGCGAGCTTCACACAGCTGTGATTTGCTTAATAAAGTAAGGTCAACACCATCAACAATGATTGAACCGGTAGTGGGTGCTTCCAGCATATTGACGCAGCGGATTAGGGTACTTTTCCCCGCACCTGACGATCCAATAACACCAAAGATGGTGCCTTGCTCAATATGAAGGTCGATATCTTTCAGGGCAACGATCTCTTTAGTGCCTTGATAAAAAACCTTATTTACTTGATTTATCTCAATCATTTTTTTTCCTGTGCAGGGACAACAGAATAATATTTTGAACTGTATCTCATTTAGTAGAGGATGCTATGGTTTTCCCTGAATCAAGTCAATAGATATTTTTACGTCTAGACGTCTAAACGTTCGTTTGTGCTAGTCCCAAAAGTAATTAGATAGTGATGAAAGAAATAAAGCGTGCGATAATTCCACAATATATTGACTAAATTGAGTATAAGTTTTGGCTAAACCCGCAGTGTTTTTGGATCGAGATGGCGTGATCAATGTGGATCATGGTTACGTAAATGACGAGCACGATTTTGAGTTTATTGACGGTGTTTTTGACGCGACGAAGCAGCTTCAGCAAATGGGGTATATGCTTGTACTTGTAACGAATCAATCCGGTATTGCGCGTGGCATGTTTGATGAGGAGCGTTTTCTTTCCCTAACTCAGTGGATGGATTGGAACTTTGTCGATCATGGCGTTGAATTTGATGGTTTTTATTACTGCCCACATCATGCTGAGTATGGCATTGGTGAATATAAACAAGATTGTGAGTGCCGCAAGCCTAAGCCTGGAATGTTTATCTCTGCACGTAACGATCTGGATATTGATATGGCAAATTCAGTCATGGTTGGCGATAAAGCCGAAGACATGATGGCCGCGGAAGCGGCGGGGATAGAAACGAAGATTCTGGTGCGCACGGGTAAGCCCGTTACACAACAAGGCGAAACGTTAGCGACGACCGTACTTAACAGCATTAAAGATGTCCCCGCTTACTTAGCTAATTAGTACTTACTTATTTAGCTATTTAGGTTAGGCATTTGGTTATTTAGCTGTGTAATACGGTGTTGATTGCCTAATGAGTACTTTTATTGAATTTAGGGGGGACTATGTACAAACCGTGTATTTTGGTGTTTTTTATTGGATTGGGCCTAATTGGCTGCACTCAAACGCAGTTAAATGAGAGTCAGATTGGTGGGCATCCTTATCAATCTTACATTCAATACCGTTGTGAATCGGGTGAAAGCTTTGATGTTGCCTATATACCAGACAGTGAGTTCGCAGTGCTGCGAGCGGCCGATGTACAATACGATTTGGTGAGATCCCGATCTGGTTCGGGGGCTATGTATATCCTCAAAGACGCGATGGCTGGGGCAGAAAACCCCATTACACTTCGCACAAAAGGTAAAGAAGCCCTTTTAGAGCTTGACCACCATGTTTACAAAAACTGTAAAACACAATAGGTTAGTCTACAACCAGTGAGTACAGCAGCAATGAATCCAGAACAGTCTGTATGCGTAAGCTTCATTGAGTTTCGCTTTTTGAACAGGCAGTTTACCCAGTGACATGCGAGATCCAGTGGCCATGTCGAACTTTTTCCTTTCGATGATACTTTCCAATAACTATGAGAAAAAAACTCACAATTCACGATATCGCTAAACTATCCGGAGTGGGGAAGTCTACGGTTTCACGTGTATTGACCAATGATCCCAAAGTGAAACCTGCAACTCGAGCCAAAGTTGAGCAAGTGATCCAAGAGTCGGGTTATGTGCCGTCAAAGTCCGCGCAATCAATGCGTGGTGGAAGTCAAAAAGTGGTGGGAGTGATCATTTCTCGTCTGGATTCGCCATCGGAAAATAGAGCCGTAGGGAGCATGCTCAAAAGCTTGTATGACGAAGGGTATGATGTGGTGATCATGGAAAGCCAGTTCGACAGGCATAAAACCAATGAACACCTCGAGGTACTGCAAAAGCGGAATGTCGATGGTGTGATTGTGTTTGGGTTTACCGATTTAGATCTTGGGAATCTAGAGGCATGGCAAGGGAAATCCGTTGTTATTGCCATGGATACCACGGTGACTTCATCGATTAATTATGACAATAAAGGCGTGATTACTTGTGCGTTACGATACTTGTCAGAGCGTAAAATCCGTAATATTGCGTTTATTGGTGTCGATCCTAGTGACAAAACCACGGGAAAGCTGCGTTTAGAGTCCTATATTGAATGGTGCCAAATCCACGACATCATCCCATCATATCAAACTGGGCAATTGCATCATGAAAGTGCCTATCAGTTGGTTGATAAAGTACTGACAAATCAAACCGAAGCGATAGTTTGTGCTAGTGATACCCTTGCTCTCGGTGTGATAAAGAAGTTGCAAGAATTAGGGCGCGATGATGTTATGGTGACGGGTGTTGGTGGTAATGACCTGCTTTCTTTTCTCTTCCCTAAAGTTCATAGTATTGATCCTGGTTACACTTCAGCGGGTAACCAAGCAGCTAAGCTTTTGATATCCCATATAAATGGGAATACTGAGAAGTGCCATATCACTCAGGAACCGATCATTTCTTAACTCATTAATTTCTTATTGAATTAAAATTATACTGTGATCTCATTCAATTAATGGGACTGTTCCCATTTTATTTTCAAAGGATGCCTGTCACTATCTTATCAAACGCAGGTGGGACTGTTCCCATTTGTTGCGTAGGAAAACAAAACAGGCTCAGAGTGAGACTCCAACAGGGTGGATAAGGATATGGGTAAGATAGCAAAACAAGACGTAGAACGTCTGATTGAACGGGTCGGTGGTAGTGACAACATTGCGAGTGTGAGTCATTGCTTAACTCGACTTCGTTTTGTGCTAAAGGATACCAGTAAAGCAGATGAAAAAGCGTTAGAGGCGTTGAGCCTAGTGAAAGGCTGCTTCACCAACGCGGGGCAATTTCAAGTGGTTATTGGGACTGAAGTTGATGAGGTGTATGCCGTCCTTATTGAACTGTCTGGGCAATCTGAAGCATCAAAAGATGAATCTAAACTGGCGGCTCGACAAAATATGAATGCGCTAGAGCGTGGCATATCTCACCTCGCGGAAATATTTGTTCCATTGCTTCCTGCGATCATTACTGGTGGTTTGATTCTGGGTTTTCGTAATGTGATTGGCGATATCAAGATGTTTGATGGCCAGTCTCTCACTGAAATCAGCCAGTTCTGGGCCACGGTGCATTCATTTCTTTGGTTGATTGGTGAGGCTATTTTCTTCTTCTTACCGGTTGGCGTGTGCTGGGCGACGGTGAAAAAATTAGGTGGCACCCCCATTCTTGGTATAACCCTTGGTGTCACCTTAGTTTCACCACAGCTAATGAATGCGTATTTGATCGGTAAGGAAGTGCCACAGGTTTGGGATTTCGGTTTGTTTGTGATCGAAAAAGTGGGCTATCAAGCACAGGTTATACCGGCCATTCTCGCTGGGGTTGTCTTAGCGTTTATTGAGACTAACTTGAAGCGCATCGTTCCTGCTTATTTATATTTAGTGGTCGTGCCGTTTGTTTCTATTATCGTCTCTGTTGTTCTAGCCCATGCACTGATTGGTCCTTTTGGACGCGTGATTGGCGATGGCGTCGCGGTTGCTGCTAAATTTGCAATGACAGGTGATTTTGCCGTCATAGGTTCAGTCGTGTTTGGTTTTCTTTATGCGCCACTGGTTATCACGGGTATTCACCACACAACGAATGCAGTTGATCTACAGCTCATGCAAGAGCTTGGTGGAACGCCAATTTGGCCATTGATTGCACTGTCTAATATTGCTCAAGCTTCAGCGGTCGTTGGCATCATTATTATCAGCAAAAAGCATGGTGAGAGGGATATCTCTGTCCCTGCGGCTATTTCTGCTTATCTTGGTGTTACAGAACCCGCAATGTATGGCGTGAACCTAAAATACAAATTCCCAATGCTGAGTGCCATGGTAGGCAGTGCGATTGCTGCGGCAATTTGTGGTAGCGCAGGCGTGATGGCTAATGGTATTGGTGTTGGTGGTTTACCTGGCATCTTATCTATTCAACCGCAGTACTGGGGTATTTATTTTGTGGCTATGCTGGTGGCGATCTTTGTTCCCGCAGTATTGACTTTGTTCTTCTACAAACGCGCACAACAAAAAGGGGAACTGGAGTTGGCGAGTGCTTAGCTCTTGTAATCAGTCTTTAGTTGGAAACAGTACATAGATGGAATTAGTACATAGGTAGAAATAATACACAGGTAGAAATAGTTCCTAGCATTCGTACCTGGAAATAATGTTTGGCTTTGTACTGGTGAAAAGTGCGGAGTCATTCATAGCAAGTCAATTTGGAGTGATGTTTATCACTCCTTTTTTAATCTTTTTCGTTGGTAAGTGAGTGTCTTAAATGGCGATGAATAACGCAGATAAAAACTGGTGGAAAACAGCCACCATTTATCAAATTTACCCAAAAAGCTTTTGTGATAGTGGTCGTAAAGGCACTGGTGATATTCAAGGTATTATCAATAAGTTAGATTACCTTCATCTGCTTGGTGTCGATGCCATTTGGCTAACCCCTATTTATGAATCTCCCATGGTCGATAACGGCTATGACATTGCCGATTACTACAAAATAAATTCCGATTTTGGCTCTATGGCGGATTTTGATGAATTGCTTAAACAAGCGCATCAGCGTGGCATTCGAGTGATTATGGATATCGTCGTGAATCATACTTCAACGGCTCATCATTGGTTTCAATCGGCACTAGGGGATAAACAAAGCCCGTATCGAGATTACTACATTTGGAAAGATCCCGTTGAGGGGAAAGAACCCAATAATTGGCAGTCAAAATTTGGCGGCAATGCATGGGCTCTAGACGATAAGACCGGTCAGTACTATTTGCATTTGTTTGCAAAAGAACAGGCGGATCTGAATTGGGAAAACCCTAAGGTGCGTGAGGAAGTCAAACAAGTGATCGGCTTTTGGGCTGAGAAGGGCGTTGATGGTTTCCGACTCGATGTGATTAATTTAATCTCGAAACAGCAAAGCTTTCCAAACGATGATTCTGGTGACGGTCGGTGTTTTTATACCGATGGCCCACGTGTACACGAATATCTGCAAGACATCAGCCAGTCAGTCTTTCAAAAATATGGCAGTGTGACTGTTGGTGAAATGTCTTCCACGACCTTAGAACACTGCTTGAAGTACTCGTCAAAAGAGGGAAACGAGCTCTCGATGGTATTCAACTTTCATCATCTGAAGGCGGATTACTTGAATGGCGAGAAATGGACAAACACGCCCTTTGATTTCCTGCAATTAAAGCGCATTTTTAATCATTGGCAGGTCGGTTTAAATGGCAAAGGTTGGGGGGCGTTATTTTGGTGTAACCACGATCAACCCCGTGTGGTTAGCCGATTAGGAAACGACACAGAGTATCGAGTGGAATCGGCCAAAATGCTGGCGGCTTCCATTCATATGATGCAAGGAACCCCTTATGTCTACCAAGGCGAAGAGATTGGTATGACCAATCCGCATTATGGCAATATTGAGCAGTATAAGGACGTAGAAAGTATCAATATGTACGAGATTATGGTCAACCAAGAGAACGTCAGCCATGAGGATATGATGGCTATTCTGGCAAAAAAATCTCGAGATAATTCTAGAACACCGATGCAATGGAATGATTCTAAATACGCAGGTTTTTCCAAAGCTGAACCTTGGCTAAGCGTTGCAAATAACTATGTTGATATTAATGCAAAGGCCGCTGTGGATGATCCTGACTCGGTGTTTTATTTCTACCAAAGGCTGATTCAGTTACGTAAAGAAGTGGATGTTATTACCGATGGTAATTATGTCGATTTACTTCCTGACCACAAGGCGCTGTTCGTATTTCAACGTCAATCAGAGACTCAGACTTTACTTTGCTTAAATAATTTCTATGCGAATGAAGAAGAGTGTGTGTTGCCGAATGAATTAGAAGTAAGCAACGCTCGAGTATTACTTAGTAACTACCCCCAAACGAAAGGTGGGAACTTAAGTCGCCATCAGGCATTAAAACCTTATGAAACACGGATTCTTTTGATCGACCACTAACCACCCTAACGCTCTGCTCATTGATTTGAATTAATATTGTCGGTCTCTCCAATGGAGAGGCCTTTTTTCGGGTTTTCTATCTTTGTCGGGCTTTTCATAGAGTGCATTGGCGCGAATGCCCATTTTGGATGACGACTGGTATAAATTCAGGTACAAAAAAAGCCAGCTCAATGAGCTGGCTTTCGATTCTTATTACAGAATATGGTGGAGGGAGACGGATTCGAACCATCGAAGGCAGTGCCG
>NZ_AJYQ02000081.1 GCF_000287055.2 Vibrio genomosp. F10 str. ZF-129
CGTTGCGAATCACTCTTAAACAGTTTGTTATAGCGCTGATAACAAGCTTTTACTTAAGATATGATGTTTCTATATTTGAAATGTAAACTGCGTGCGTGCCCTCAAACTCTCTAAAGTTCTTGATCGACTCAAGAGATGAAGATACAGCTTCCTTACTAGTTGCCGTTTCAAAATCAACAGGATTTGGCTCAATAATGGACTTGATATAGCTGTCAGAAAAGCACCCTGCTTCAGATGAAAATGGTTCGATTACAATATCAAAGACTCGATTTAAGCTTCCATTCAGAACGTTCTTTGAACGACCACCTTTGAACATTTCCAGATCGAAAGTCACGTCACGTATGGTTGAAAATGTATAGTTTTCTACTTTTACGAATATAGGTGATGAGAGTGAACATCTATTATCACCATCTCGCTCAATGGTTGCCGTAACTTCCACACCATAAAAAGAGATAAGACTTAATGTTATAACCGTCACGGTGATGACCAACCAAAGAACTTTTTTCATAATATTTACCAACTTGTTAAAGACAGATCACCAATACAGAACAACACACCAGACAAAGCGCTATAACGCTCTGCTAAGCGGCAAATAAACA
>NZ_AJYQ02000082.1 GCF_000287055.2 Vibrio genomosp. F10 str. ZF-129
AATACCGATCAGACTTTATTGTTAGCCCACAACGAGGATGAAATTTGAAATATGTACAAGAGTATGGCACTCTGATTGATGAACCAAGTAACAACGATGCTAATGTTACGACAGCTCTTGAGCTGGCATCACTTCAACTCCCCTTCCACACCCGTGGATTAATTCAAGTCTGTTTTTCTATACTTCTCATTAAGTTCAGATAAATAATATCTTGGATTCAGATTAATTCTAGTTGTACACCCAACACACAAGGAAATATTATGCTATCACTATCGAAAGCTATTGAAGCCCAAGAGACATCTCTTAGAAAAGAGATGGGGGCATTTTATGCCTTTAATAACTCTCAAATTGAAGAGGGATTAGAAATCAATCAAAAAAATGATTTCTCGGGCGACCTCAAAAAATACCAATGTATCTTAGGAAATTTATTCATACCAAAAATGAATACTAAGCAGTTTTTAAAGAAATACATACACATCACGATAGACGCGGTGAAGAAAATTAAATCCGAACATTCTGATGTAGATATTATTGAGTATGAACTTGCAAACCATGAATCTAACGAAACTGGAAGTTTTAGTAGTGCATTTGATGCCTTAGCTCCCTTTGGTTACTCAAGGCAGCAAGTCAGCAATGTGTTCGAAGACTGGTTAAGCAAAGAAGACCTATAATTGATGTTTGACGGTCGGCCTTCGGTCGACCTTTTTAACCCCCGCACAAGGAAATTAAGATGAGCATGAAATCTAATACAGACTACCGCATTATCCACATGGCAGTCGCAGTACCCAACGATACTGATCAAGAAACTATGATGGACGTGTTAACAGCGGCAATGGTTCCATTGGTGAGAACGGATTCAATTTCCGATTACTATATCAACTTGGACCATTCGAACACGGTAACAACGTCACCAAATCCTGTTGAATCTGAAGTCTTCAAGCAGTCTAAGTTGATAAATGATTTAAGTGCAGTGAGGCATGTTGTCTCTACAGAGGAACGTGGCAATCATCTATTTATTTCTGAAGAAGGCGATATTGCTTTCTATAAAAAATTAGTAGACGGTCAATACTGGACGTTTCGTTTTACTCGCGCAAGCTATCCATCTATTGATTCTAGAATTCTATATAAGTCTGCGGAACAAATGATGGACTATTTTTTCGAACAACACGATGGTTGGTTGATTCTTAAAACTCAATTCACCTTATGCGGATTGGATAAGCGCCACATTGACAGTGAATATCTCACTAAAGAGGCGGAAACCTGCATAAAAATTTAATGGTCGTCTTTCTGACCCACACACAAGGAAATATTACTATGAAACAGTTAAAGGAACTCTTCAGTTTTAAATCGCTGTTTACAGGGAGAAGCGAGCTAAATCTTAAAGTGACTAAAGTTACTATGCTCAGCAAAAATGATGCAGGACCTAGCCATGCGATGGTACGTCTAAATAACAGTAACATTGGATCTGATAAGAATAAGTTCGGACGTTTGAAGCCATTACTTATTACAAACATGGATAGTGGTTCATGGACGATTCGATATGTTCGAGGCCAAAGTAATGAAACTCAACAACTGTCCAAAAATATGGCAGCTATTGATTATGATGCTGCAGCTGAAATTGGAGTGAGCTACCGAGGCGACGTTAATATCGTTATCACTGAAGCAAAACTTATTTACTCTGTCATTTGGCTATGGACTGCGTCCAACCTAAATGTACGACTCAGTTTTCGGCTCGGCCTCCTTGGTTTCATTTTTGGAGTTCTCAGTCTGATTTAAATCTAAATTCAGCCCCCTATATTGGGGGCTTTATATTGCGTGTCAGTTACTTGAACTTTTTATGTATTCTGACATACTTAAGTTTCAAATTGATTACTTCGACACAACATCAGTAATCACCACCCAGTGGCGTGTCATTTTAACAACCTTACCCGTTATCGGGTTCTTGTTCATATTTGAACAATTTATTTTTAGTCTTTCTGACGACAACACACAAGGAACCTACTCATGAAACAATCATTAACAGTAATCCAAGCAAAAAATATTTTTCCTTCAATAATGAAGGCAATGGGCATCAACCGATTAGTTGCTGGTCAAACAACGAACAATTTCATTAAAGAGATGCAATCGGGGTGCACCCTCAAAGATTGCATCGAAAAATTGTGCAAAACCCCACAAGCTCTTCTATACATTCCGATGATTTCGGCATTCAAGGAATACTTAGGCGTCGTACTGAAATAGTACTCTCGTTATACATAAGCCAGACATAAGTTCTGGCTTTTTTTCACACAAGGGAATAAACCATGCATTATTTAAACAAAAAAGAGTTACAAGCCACTGTAGATGTACTGAGAACAGTCTTACCTACACAAGTTATTAGTTCGATATTGTTAAAGCTTGAATCCGCTATTGCTGAGGAAACAAAAGACAATGGTCTGAGAACGCTAGTCGATTGTCCTATACAAGACTACCGTTTAACAGACACCTTACCTCTACCGAAAACGGCTACAGGCATCTATAACCTTGTTGTCGAACAAGATAAGAATACCAACACCATTTACTTTAATATCAAAGACCAAAATTTGGTGCCACATTCCGATCTAATTCAATCTGGACTCAGTGGGATGATTGAAATCAGAGACGGGTTACCGGCACTCTCAGTAGGTTTCCATCCTGATGAAAATGTCTTTCATGTTCTGAGTGACACAAACTGTGAAATCGCCGTAGTACCTGAAGGTGGGTTAAACAAGCCGAATTGGTTACCTGTTGAATTTTCGGAAGTCAAACACATGGGGTTAATTTTCAATGACCCGAATGATGATGACCTTATGGAATCGAGAACTACGCTCGCCAACGAACTCTTTGGGGCGTTTAATTTTGGCCCCCAATTAGAGGTCACCGAGCAAGATATTTGGGAGATAAACGAGCAAAGTTGGAGTAAAGTCTTTACGCTTTCCTTCGATGAACCTGATCGAATTCTCCGTGGAAAATTTCATCTAGAATTCTTTGGAAATACCACTCATATCTTGTCTTATGCTGTTGATATCGATGAGGTCGATGCAAATGCCAAACGAGTCCAATTGACTAATGCGCTGGGTGAGTGTGATGGGAACCTAACCAAAATCAACTCTCTTCTTGCTTTTCATTCTCTAGAGTCTGAAAGCGAAGATTACCCTCTGACAAAATCAGAGCAGATTTTAATTAGTTCAGACGACACTATGGATTTGGTGAATGATGGTCTCATTCGCTTTACTCGCACAAGTCTTATTGATGGTACGAAGTATTTAGAAATCTATGATGAAGATAATTGTATTCATGACGACCGAAATGGAGTCATGGATAACTTCAACAACAGTCTGGCTTGCTATACCCAAATAGCGAAGAACCTTAATGGTAAACTGGGTTATGAACTGTCGTTTAACTCAACCAATCATGGGTTCAATCTAGATGCTTATGATCTAGCTGTTCTTATTCCAATGTCAGAATTCGAATGGGTTAATTCTCATGAGTCTCTTACACAGTTCTGGAAAACTTGTTCGTTTGCATCAAAGCAGGAAGTTGATGCCTGTATCAGTAAGAACTCTAACTAATTTTTAACCACACAAGGAAATAGACTATGTCTTATGTTTTAAGCGCATTTTCTCTTAACTATTGGATTAAGCCTTCAGTTTGTAATATTAAAGCTGCTTTGGCTCATGAACTGTATTGGTCGCGAGAGGAAGCAGTACAGTCAGTTTTCTCTTTTGCTATTGATCGGATTACTAACATTCATCTTGAAGCATTCAAGGAATGGCTTGTTGAAGATGACGATGCAATTGAGTCTGAATTTATCCCTGCGGTTTTAGTAACCGATGAAATTTCAGAATCATGGTCTGGTAGTTTGAATATCTCAGACAAAGAGTCGATTGTTAACTGGCTTTTTGCACTTGAACGTTATGAATGTGGAGATTCCGATTGGCAAATCATCACAATTCAGACTGAGATTGAATCGTTTGTTGGTACACGCGATGAAATGATTCAAAAACTGGCTGATACGATTAACAAACGATAACATACTAAACTGATGTTCGAGCAAGTTGAACGCTATGTTGGCTCTGATACTAGTTTAGTTGAACTACAAGCAATGTTGAATGACACTATGAACTCAGACCTTCAACAACTTAATAGTACTGACGTTTTAGATTTGCAAGATCACTAATGATTAAAGGGGCCAATTACTGGCCCCTTTTTTATTGCTTCATGTCAGTCACTATTTGTTCTAAATTATTGATGTAGTTTTTAAATGACGATTCAGAACTAGGATCAGTATCATTTGGATCAAGCTCAATTACTTTGTGGTTTGGCCAAGCTTCATGCATAAGAGGTACAATGTACTCTTTTCTCGTCACATACTCAGGGTTGCCAAGCATACCCATAACTTCAACAAGGTGCTCTTGCCCGTTGGCTTTGATCAGAAAGTCAGGTAATAAATAACATCCATCTATCCCCTGGCCTGTTAATGGTTTCTCAAGTTTGTTTCCCTCGCCTTTAAGTAGCATGTAGGCAGCTTGTTTAGCGAAGCTTCGCTCATAATTTGAATCAACAGGCATTATTCTATTATTTGAGATTATCGGCTTGATAAACACTGTGTGTGGGCGATATTTGTTCTTTTTGTTAGCTCTACACAGTGAATACAGAATTAGGAATGGACCGTTGGTGCCACCTTTCTCTGGTGAGGATTTATCTTTGACGCCTACCCCCTCTGTTATAATTCTTTGTACAAAAATAGGCGGTGCATCATCTATTGAAATAGACTTGTTAGACTTATCCTCGCGGTTCAACTTAATTTCGTTGGCTATTGCTAACACAATTGCATGTGGCCTACTATTTTCTCTCCATGTGCCAGCATCTTCTGTTCTATATAATTTCTGGCAAGCCATCTTATAGCCTCTTTCACCCCAGAATATCCATTCTTTTAAGGTGTCCCCTTCGGGGCCAAAGTTAATGCTGTCTGCGGCATTACGAATGGCTTCCAATGCACCACGACATGTACCATTGTAATAGCCATTGTTAGAGATGATGTTTTGCCCCGATTTCCTTATTAGAAATCGTGTTAGGCAAACCAATTTTGGGACTTTTATACCCGAATTTTGACGATGGTAGTGTCTAACATCCCCATTTTGTTTTGCAGTAGTGATTCCCGCAGAGGAGTCGAAGCTTCCAAAAAGAGATAGTTCGTCAAAAACTTGCTCTTGTTGAGAGATAGCCGTCAAAAGACGCTTTTTATCATGAACAATTGACCCTGAAACAACTCTGTAGTGAGGGCAGTTACGATGATGTATACCTTTGGATGCGTGACAAACAAGGCCATAATAATGAGCCTTATGCGTATAATGTTTGGTAAACATCAATGCTGGCGGTCGTATGCAATGGCACAAAAGACTCATCTGATTTTCATACATATTTTGCATCAATTCTTGCGCTGTTTTGGTACGGCGCTTATCGGGTAATAGTACAAATTTTTCAGTGCGAGTTAGTTGCCGGTGTTTAGCCCCATCAGTGAGTACCAATTCCATGTCATCATTCATAATTCACCTCAAAATTAATCTACAGGATCTTATTTGGAGATCTTAAGAGTTGTAGCAATGTCCGTTGCTTAGAATTGGCTGTTTTGATACCAGCTAAATCAAAGGCTTGCTTTAGAACTTGTTCTTGCATTACATGAACTATTTCAGGAGTTACTTGTTTCTTGTCTCTCCATCTAGTTATGTAAGACTTATTGTATTGAATATCTAATGTGTCACAAATAACTTTGACGATATCCGTATATGACATCCCTTCTTTTCGTTTTATTGCGAAATACAAATCAACAACGTCATTATGCTGCATAACTAAGGGCCTTCCATTGTTTAAAGAAACTCATAATTTTTTTTCCTAGCCAATTCCCAGTCGCAACCCAAGGCAAAGGAGCAACTCCATTACCACACATTCTATGTACTGCTGATTTATTGCCTTTTCTACTCACAAGTGGATGAATGCCAGTGGAAACATTCATTAATACTTCTGACAATTTTCTGGGAGCTCGCCTAATCCTAATATGTTCTAGGTTTGTAATTTGACGTTGTAATTGATCGTCAGTTTCGTGACCAATCATTGGGGCTCCAATTTTCGGTGATGCATAGCTAGCAATTATTGTCGCTATTTTTGTATCACAACCATGATAAACGTTATTTTTAAAATTCAACCGTTCATCTGAAACTTTGTTCTTGACGTGTTCCATTTTCTTCCAAAGTGGTGAGTCCGATTCGATTTTTTCATAGATATCTTTAAGTTCTCTATGAACTACATTTTCTGATGGAAGAATTTTTTCAAGCTCTAAAGGCGGAAATTCATGGGGTACAGCAACTACGCAAGACCGTTCCCTGTCTTCAAAGTCGCCAAAAGGGTGGCCTTTTAACAGCGTAGATTCAAATCTGTAAGAATTATTTAAAGAACGTTTGATCAGGTCATACGTTTGAGAGTTTAAGAAAGGACCAGAGCATTCAAATATTATTATGCAGGGATTCATTTTCTTTAATGCTGCAACTAGAGGTACAAAAATATGGCCCATAACGGGATGATTTAAATCTCTGTACTCAGCTTCACATAACTTTGTTGTGTTAACACAAGGATAGGAAACCTCAACAATGTCACACTCTTCAAGTGTATTCAGATCTAAGTCATTGAGGTCGACACTTGATGCTATTGCCCCTTTGCTGGCTCTTTCCCAAACTGGATTACCTTCTACATTGCATGCAAGAGTCAATTCATCACTGTCATTCGCAAAGCTCATTTCCGTATGTACGCCAGATTCACTTAAACCGGACTGAATAAAATATGTAAGCCAACCAACGCCACTGAATAGGCTGGCATAAGACACTGGTTGACCGTTCGATATCTTGTCAAAAAAACGTCCTATACATGGTTTAACATTTTGGATAGATGCGGGTAATGTTATGACTATAAATCCTTTTCTTACTGTGATAACAACGTTGTCGTATCCTTCAAAAGATTTATGCGTCTTTTTATTTCTTAACTCTAATAGAGCTCCTCGTCCTGTATCCATTATAGTATTTGTGCCATCATCGACAACTCTTACTTCAATTCTGTTTTTCGAGTATGTAGTTTCAATACTTGTACCAACCGGCATTCCCGCATCAATTAAGAGCTTACTATTTTGAATGAATATTCTGGCTCTACCGTTGCTTAAGTGTTTACATGAATATTTATGAATTCTAGTTATGAAATTGGACATCGTTGTTTACCTTTAGCTAGTAGTAATACAAAAATAGCACATAGGTGTGCTAATTGGTATACCCTACGTGTGATTGCTTCTCCCAGTTTTGTATTATTAACGGTCATAAATTGTTACATTGTGATATTCACATTATCCAAATGTTGCCTATACGAAGTGCTTCTAAAAACGCGAATTCAAAGCTTTTCATGGAAGGGCTAATGATATAGGATGTTAGCTAGAGAAGGCCACTGATAACATTACTCCATTGATGTTGTTGGTGGTCTTTTTTGCGTGTTGAGTAGAAGAATTTATAGTGACTATCATCTTCTTACAGTTAAGTGAAGTGCGTCAAACTAGATGCTGATGAATAAATGTAATGTTCGAGTTATAATATTAATCATGAATGCTACACTATTGGTATTAAAATGACGTTAAAGAAAAAATTATTGATAGCAATATCAATGCTTACTCTACCTCTAATTTCGCTTTATACAGTTACAAATGCACTCAATATAAAGGCTTCCCTTTTCTTTGAGAATCTACTTATTGGCTTTGGGTTTACACTAGCCTACTTTCTATTGTTGTTCTCTTGTAAAGTCATTACATCATTCGACAAAAAGTTTATTAAGTACATCCCGCCTCAAACTTTCAAGTACTTCTCCATTGCGGGTCTGTTCTTGTTTCAATTAATGTGTCTATTTTCATTAGGTGTTTTTCCTCTAAAGACCGAAAGTAGCCCTGATATCTTGAGTATAAAGTTATCCATCCTTCTAGGTAGCATTATGTCAATTTACTTTTATTCACACGTATTACTTACAAGAGGAAATCGCGATGTTACAACTTCCGAATCCTAAACAATTGAAAATGTCAGCAACTGCTTATTCAAAAGCATTTAACGTCAGTAAGCTTGAAGCTAGAAACTATGTACTGAAAGCATTTGAATACGTGTCATGGGAAAAACTTATTAACGAAGCTTCATCATCTGCTGAATCAGTTTGTGAAGAACTTGAGCTATTGAACGATCGTTGGCTAGTTAGATTGGCTGCAGTGTTTGGTGTCGAGTTAGACAACTCATTAAAAGAAACAATAATAGCTGGAAGTCCTTACAATACAAAGCCAAAAACAATCAAATACACAGCTTATGAGGAAGATACAAACTACATTGGTTTAGAGCATGACGACACTAAGAAGATATTAAAATATATTTGCGAACGAGAAGGTAATGTTACACCAGAGCAAGCTAATTTTTTAAAAACTCTTAACCAAGAAGAGATTAATGATTCTATCAAACTGTCGTTACCAATTCATACTGACAATCACGTTATTTTTCTTAGAGAATATCTCGGCTGGAATATCAAAACGGATGTATCACAGAATGATAAGGTAAACGGGTACGTCGGCACCATAACTGATTGCCATAGTAATCCTAGGCCATTATTTATCTTTGGTCTTAACTATAGACCTGGCTACAAAAACCGAATTTTTGATAAGTTAATGGAAGACTTTGCATCAAAAGCTAAAATGGTAAAACAAGAACCTATAATTATTTTTGACAGGGCATATTCTAAAGTTACTCACGAAGGACAATTCAGTGTAATAGGTTGCCATTATTCTCAGGATAAGTGGTACTGGCTTCTATTGAATGTCTTAGACCCCACGGAACAAGTTCAAGCTTTCGGTAATTTGATCGAACATAAATCAAAAAATTGTTTTAGACTGATGCAATTGATAGAAGAAATGCAGATACCATTTTTAAAAAACGATTTAGGCTTAACTTTAGATCAAATCTATCATGGTATGGTGACTAGTACAGAGTATACACAACCAAATTCATCTGAAGGCGTTTTAGAAGTAAAGCATGAACGCGTTTTGCAGTACGAAGAAGGTTGGTATCGATTCGACTTATGACTTATTTTCAATACACCATACAGTTAATCAACAAATTTATAGAGTGCACTATTGGTTTGGATTAAACTTTGTAGCATGGGCACTCCCTAGAAACAAAAACACACAATTGCAATGGACAGGAATTGATCTTTATGAGTAATCATAGCCTTATTAATACTCTCTTAAATGAAAGAACTTGCCTTAAACTTTTAGAATCCATACCACTCAATGATCTAAAGGTAGTACTCACTCATGTTGAAAGTGTTTATGCTAAAAAAAGTGCAGAGGCTTTAGAAGAAGAAAAACAAAAAGAAATGCATTTAAAAAAAATGGAAAATCTACTAGCTGAAATGGAAGAGGCAGGAATCGATGTCAGCGAGTTGGTAAACTTAGAAGAACGCACTAGAAAAGAAAAGAACAGACGCCCTCCTCGTCCACCCAAGTACAAATACACTACTTCAGAAGGTGAAGAAAAAACATGGACAGGCCAAGGTCGAACACCGAGAGCTATTCAAGAGAAAATAGATAACGGCTTAAAACTGAAAGATTTCCTCATTTAAATGTTAATCGTCAATGAAGAACCTCTCTTTATTAACGGCTTGCCACTGGTCTCAATACTTTAAATAGTAAGCAAATTACTATAAGTACGTAAATTCCTTGTTAAACGTGTTTTCAATACTTCCCTAGTACAGCATTGAAAACACTCTGATAGAACTACGATCGTAGGTTCTTACATGTATTTTCCATTTCTATTAAATAGATTGATCTACGAAATATTAGTCACTTACAACCATTACAATCAAATTCCTACAAATCGATATCTATACAATGGAGAAAATTGAACTTTATGGTGGCGTTCGTGTAACTGAACGACGACCAGTGCGAAGAAAAAAAGAAAATACTCATATCCTGTAATTTCCATGCTAAAGGCAAGCAGGAAGACCTTTCGACAATAGGCTTGTAACCTCAACAAGGTATTTATTTAGTATCTAAATACGATTGAAGCATTGAAACTTAATGTATACCTTACAAGTAATCTCCGTGATTTATCAAAAAACCTTTTCAAGTGCTAATCCAAGTTGAATACAATTCAAAAAAGATCCTCCTGCAGTTCATTATTGATCACGATCTCAAACCTAGTAAATAAAATCGATGATAACCTATGCCCAACATGTGGTTAACCTGTAAGTAAACTGTGTTTAAGTTGTGCATAGGTGAGGTGTCTTTAACATGTATTTTCCACGGTACTAACAAGTAATTTGCTTGTTTCTGATGATCATGCTTCCGTGGGCACCTTGATCCATGTTTCCATACTCTAACAAGTATTTTACTCATTCTAACTACAAGGTTTAACAGTTTTAAAGGGCTTGAGGCCTAATCTCAATCTTTTAAAAATCATTGATCATTAGATCAAACAACCAAGAAAACCATTAAAGATCTTAATAGATTTAACTCGACGGAAATTATCAAATGATAGGAAAAAGAAAATACTAGATCATCGTGAAAAACTTGCTACTATGGCTTAAAGTAACTATGTTCAGAGAAATGGATTTTGAAAACATACACATCAACAATTTTACTGCTTGATGACTGTTCTGCGTACGCTATTACTCAAATAGCCGAAGACGTCAAAACTCGCAGCATTAAGATGATTCTGAACACAATTCTAGTGGCATACAAACTCCATTCAAGAACAGAAATTGAACTCAAAGAAGTTGCCAAAAATTCCGAAATGTCTATAGCTTCAGTTCGTAAAGCTTTTAAAATGATTGAATCAATAGGTGGAGTTGAAATTGAACAAGCTTCACCGACTTACTTAACGAATAATCGTAATGTTAAGTTAATCAAGTTTCCTGATTTATCTTCAATAGAAATGATGCCCAAACCATCAAGTGATGGTGTTAATGTTAAAGGGTCATCATCAAGAACTCTTATCATTAAGTCTTATGAGAAAGAGAATATTTACATCCCAGATGATTACAGAAGCAATAAGAATGAATTTGGTACACAAATGCCAATGACACATTCAGATTCTTCACTAATTGCTTTTGGAAATACAATAGAAAAATCAAAACTTTATAGAAACCCTATATCACGTCAAAATAATTTAGTACAATCAACAAGCGGAATTATTAATGAATTTGATGTGTCTATTATTGATTTGTTGTTTCAGAAAACCGTAACTTACTTCTCAACCCTTCCCGAAGACCGTTTCAACCGTATGGATTCAACCATCCGAGTACCATTTTTTATTGAAGACCTACTTAAGGAAAAATCTTTACCAGATGTGACTGAAAATAGGATGGCTATTTCAGAATCAATCATTAGAATCTGGAATTCCCAGTACCAAGTACATGATCAATATTTTTCAAGGTACTCTGAATCTACAGCTCAAGAACATTTTCAATATTTTGCTGGTTTTAGAGGACTTTCTGCTAATGCAGAAGAGCCCTTAATTGATGAGAACGGAAAGTTAAGCCGTCCGTATGTTAGTGTAAATGTCAATTGGAACCCTGATATTTTTCGCTATATAAAAAATCATTCGTACTACATAGTCCAGAATGTGAGCGTTAATAAATTCCCTACAACACTTTATACATTTTATCGAAAACTTAGATTTTTGATGATGAGCAAGCAACTTAGGCCTATTTGTCAAGCATCTGAAACATTATTAGATATTGTAACCGTCCTTTGGAGTTCAGAAAGTACACAAACACAATTCAAAATATGCACACGGTTTATTTCAGATATACATAAATCATTTAAAAGACCTCCGAATTTGGAGTTTATTACTATGTCTGATGTTCAAGGTGATGATAGGGCCAAGGTGGCTGATTTGAACCTGGGTGGTTTTCATTTCACGATCAAAATTCCACATCCTGATCGCCCTGAAAATGCAGCAAACAGAAAGTCAGAGATATTTATGGAATACTCAGAGCGAGAGGTAATCGAACATTCAGGTGCTAAGTATACTGTTTCCTCAGGAGTGAAATGTTCCGGAACACTACCGAACCCTCTTATTTATAAGAGAAAACTAATTTTAAACACACTAAAAAGGTACTCGAAGTTCAGAGAAATCGCATTTGGGGAAATTAACAGTGAGTATTATATGGATTTTACTGTTGATGGCCATTATTACATACTCACTCGTTACGCTACAGATGCTGAGTTAGAAAAGATATATCTTCATGTTACCGACTGGCTTGATGCAGAGTATGAAATCGTATATTTGTATTTTGAAGAGCAACTTGGTCGACTTAAAAACTTACCATGGATTACATTGGAAACACTAAACTCAATTTCAACTGAATACTTCATCGAACGCAATAGAATCATTGAATTCGTTTGTCAAAATATCCGCTCTATGAAACGCATCCAACGTGATGGTTACGTTGAATTGATTTCGAGACTTAGTACAAGCACTTAGTCGGGTTTATTTAGGACCTCACACCTTTACTTATACTAGGTAAAAAATAGCATGTATCATTCTAAATCACTTACCCCTATTGACCATTTGTAAGGTATTGATAATTATATAAAAATTATCACCCCACCATAAAGAGCATTATTTGAATTTCTAAAAAATCTTATACTTAACTAATTTTAACTTATTTCGTGATCTAATCGGATATATTTGTGTCGATAAAAATTTATTTTTTATTTATTATAAGTTCTCATTACTGGGTATGGGCAATTTTATGAATAAAATGTGTGGTTCTTTAGTTGATTTACTAGGATCTGATTACAAATCTATTGAAAAATTTTGTCCACTTGCTGTTGGTATAGATGACGAACTCAGCATACTTGTTGCTAAATTAGGTTTTTCACCAAAACAAACCCAGTCCATTATTGATCAACATTTTAGATCTATAGAATATGCTAGTTCTATTATCAACGCTCCTGAAGGTGCCCCCCGTTACGAACTAAACGGTGAAGTCTCTTCAAGCGTTGTTGAGATATGGCATAGAACACCTTACCTTGATTTCCTTTTTAAGGATGCCTGTTCAACTGCACAACTTAATAAATCTGGCCTTACAAGGTATAGAGCTTATGAAAAATCAATAATGAAGCAACAATTTGATAAGGATAATCGTGCAAGAATTTTATTACGTTACGGTTATAATGATCAAAGTATCATTAAAAATGCAGGAACGATCGCATTAAGAAATGTGAATGCCTCCAAAAGTAAATTTGTCCCTTGCTACCCCACCCCTCAAAGACTTATGGAATCTGAGTCTTATAGAGAAAATTATCAATCTCTCACATCTAAGCAGAAAAAGTCTTTTATAGATAGCGTTATTGACTCTAACCATGCTAGATGTATGGAACTGATTACTGGATACGATCAAGAACGATTAGGTGCAATCTTACTAAATAAATTGATTATGACGTGACATCGTTTCATTGATTCTTCTATCAACCAAAAACGCCGCTACTTTTTTCTGCTATTTTCTTAAAATACCCCTCTCCTCCTTTTAGTATTAAGAAATTATTAATTTCTAATAAGTTGCTCATGGCAGATAAAGAAAATCTATTCAGACCAGCCGTTGAACGCAATAACGCTTGTGCTCTTGCAGCAGCTAGCCTTGTTCTTTGGACCACACCATGGATGATCCCAACTAATGTTGCACATAGTTTTGCTATTGTTACTGGTATTTTAGCTATTAGAGAATATCGTTCAGCTAAAAGGGTGATTGATTTTCAAAAGTACATTAGGAACCCGAGAAAGTATGTAATTAACCCTAGAGAGATACCAAAAAATGATAGTTACCTTTGGTTAGGTTTAGGCTTTCAATGGAAAACTGAGCATACACAGCGCTTATACGATTCTAGAAATGAGCCGTTCTATACAAGTGACACCCCTACTTATACATGGTTTCGTCAAAATGAAGTAAAGGCCGGTTATAAACAACATTTAAGAATGGGAGAACAAATTAAGCTTCCATTTAGAAAAGTTGTTGCTAGATATTCTGAATCAAATTCTGCAGTTAATTTCTGGAAGAAAAATCCTGACTTGGGTGGCTACTCTGCCATTCATGGAATAGAACCTGATGAAGTAGATTGCTTACAAGATATAGGCGAAAGAAATGGGCACACTTTGTGTATAGGAACTACTCGTGTGGGTAAGACCCGTACAGCTGAGATGCTAATAGCTCAAGATATTGCTCGGAGAGGAAAAGATGGTGATTTTGAGGCTGCGGTTGCAATTTTTGACCCTAAAGGTGATGGAGACTTATTGGCTAGAGCTCAGATTGAAGCACTGAGGAACAATAGGCAATTCTACATGATTCACCTCGGCTTTCCTGATATTAGTGCGAGATATAACGGTGTGGCCGATTTTAACCGAGTTTCGGAATGTGCTACACGTACGGCTGGCCAGCTAGATGGTAGTGGAGATGGGGCTGCTTTTAAAGAGTTTGTATGGCGATTTATAAATATCATTTCTCAAGCATTGTTCTCAATGGGAGAAACTGTAAGCTTTGACAAAATTAATCAATACATACAGCACATGGAGCTTCTTTTCATCCGCTTAGCAGAGGACATATTTAGACAATTTGAATCAAAAATTGACTACCTGGATAACTGGGAACTTGATATTGAAATGCTTTCAAAATCAGAGAAAGCATCACCCCATGACCGCGCTCTCTCTGCCTTGAGTGCAAAGGGCCTAGCGATTTACAAATATTTGGAAAAAAATCATACGTTATATGATGATTTGCAGAAGCCTACTTTATCATCGAACCTTAGAAATCTATTGCATTGCGTTACTCACTATGACAGTACCTATTTTTCTAAAATCACAGCATCTTTATTACCACTGCTTGAAAAACTATGTTCAGGAAGAGTATCAGAATTGATTGCTCCGGATTATGAAGACTTGGATGATCCACGTCCGATAATCACATGGCCTAAAATCCTACGTGAAAAAGCAGTAATCTACATTGGACTCGATGCAATGCAAGATACAGCTGTTGCTACCGCAGTTGGTAATACATTATTTGCAGATTTATTAAGCACGAGTGGTCAAATCTATAAATTTGGAGATAAATTTGGAATTATTGACGCTGACCACGACCAAGTGACCTCAATTTATGTTCACGCAGATGAATTTAATGAGTTAGTTGGAGATGAATTTTTGCCTTTATGCAATAAGGCTGGCGGATCAGGCGTAAAATTAGTTTGTTACACTCAAAGTAGATTCGATCTAGATGTCAAAGTCGGTTCAGATAAATCTGAAGTCATATTATCTAATTTTAACACTCTGATTATGATGAGGGTCAAAACCAAAAACACTGCTGCTGTGCTTACAGAGCAACTGGAAGAGGTTCGCGTTAGAGATGTTCTAGAGGTATCCGGAACCACCACTACTCTTGACGGTGATTTCACTGCTAAGAATGAAGATAGAACTTCTACCACACCAGTCCCGATGATTGCAGAAAATGAAATAATGAGCCTTCCTAAGGGACAAGCTTTTGTGCTGCTGAATGGAAACAAGTTACTAAAAGTAAGATTCCCTATGCTGGAAGATGATAAAAATTGTCCATTCGCTGCTAAGAAACAGTCGCAAATAGTTAAACTAATGAAGGAGAAATATGACAGAGGCATGGTTGTTGATGAATGGTGGAAGTCATCTAACGATGAAGATTGGAGATCTGGATTTACTGATAGATCTGCCAACTTTGAATGGAAAGGTGAGGCAGCATAGACATGAGACCAAACAAAAAATCAAGCGACAACAATAAAAATGATGACAAAGAACCTTCACGCTTAGGAAAAGTTATTAGCTTTATGATAGTAACTTTACTTTGTTCAATTCTTGCAGAAATTATATTCATTACGTTTGTCTACCCCGAGTTAGGTGCTAAAAGTGCTATTAATGTCTATCTGCTAGAACAGTCATGGATAGAAAAAGATTATGACCGAGGAATTAGTGTACTTGGCGGAATAAGTCCTTACCAGATTCTGAATCTTAGCTCTGAATGGCTTAACAAAACAATCCTGACAATCATTATTCCCAAATTGGGAGAACAAAACTTTGGCATGCAAAATGGTAATTATTTTAGTCTATTTGATGACTACATTATAGCTACAGGTGTAGTTATCTGTATCACTATCTATAGAGCTGTCATCCTTTTATTGTCACTTCCTGTGTACGGACTAGCTTTTTTTATTGGCTTCACATACGGAGTCACTCGGCGCGAACTTAGGAAATTCAACGTAGGAAGAGAAACATCTCGTGTGCACTACTTAGCTAAGTCTCTTATCCTCCCCAGTTTATATGTGCCATGGTTTGTCTATTTGTCAATTCCTTACGCTGTTCCCGCAGCTGTTGTGGTAGTTCCTACTGCATTATTCATAGTGGTTGCAGTTAGATATACCGCTGAGTATTTTGAAAAAGTCTTCTAGATATTAATAAGGCATTAAAATGAAAATTCTGAATCAGGTATTAATACTAGTAATTAATTTCTTCCCTCTATTAATGCCTAGTGCATCTGCTAAGACATTAACTCAAATTGATTTATTATCATATCAACTCTCATATTTAGAGGATAATAATTTCGATGTGTCACCGGCATATCCATTTGTTGCTGGGGTTCTTGTAGCACCATACATCTCAAACTTAGTCACTCCTTGTGTTAGTGAAGGCTATACATATTGTGTTCAAGTCGCCCCTGGTAATCAAGAGTTAATATCTATAGGAAAATCAGCAAGTAATTATTTGACTGGTAGTCCTATAAATACTTCCTATTTACAGGTTCAAACATTTGAATTTGGGGATAAGGGCCTAAGAATCGGAGACAAAGACATTGCAAGAATGATAATTCATGATGTTCCTTTTGTTGTTGATATCGTTTTCAACCAAAATTATTCTCTTCCATTATCATTACAGAAATTAGGATTTAGCCTTGCTCCTGACCTTACAAATGTCAACTTTCCAGCAACGAAACTGACTAAAGGAAATGTAGTGGTAGAGTATTCATTAGATTGGAACCGGAAAGAAGTCATCGTTGAGAATTTCATTTTAGACTTCGAAGAACCTGAAATAGCTGATTATGATAGCCCCTCATCTTCCGATAATGAATATATTGAATCTTTGATTCAAAAACATGATCTTGAAGCTATTCAATACAACTTAAAAAGAACCTATATTCCCCCCTTACCCTTTGACTATGTTAATGATTTGATTTCTTCAAGAAATTGGAAAGAAGCATTGAGTCAGATTAAAAAGATCCCACTTAACGTCCAAATCGATAATGTTAGTGAATATCAACAAAAATTGTTCAAAATTGTTGAAATTGGCAGTGAAGAGTTTCTGAACCAACAAGATTCAATAGATGAAATTATAGGAATAGATAACCTAAATGTTATCGACACAGCTAGTGTTGGCTTAAGTCTTATCCCTTCATCATACACAAGGGCAAAACGGTTTGTTGAATCAGTACGTTACAATCAATTTGTTTCTTTATTGCCTGAGTCAAATATAGATCTTCTTCGTGGTGGAGATGTACTGATAAAGCCTTTAGATGCAAGGCAAGAGTACATAGAGGTAAGATCATATTCGAATCGGAAATTTAAAATTTCAATGGCTTCAATTAATGACCTGAATGGTCGGTTATCTATTGATATAATTGAAAGTTTTACTAACGGTCAAGATTTTCTGATTAATTCAAAAGGTAGTCAATGATGAAATTTAATACTAAGTTAGTTCGGTCTGCCCAGTACCTTCTATTATTGTCTTCCCTGGTGATGTTTGTTATGGCAAACCTTAATGCTAAGGCACATTCAGATTTTAGAGAGTTTCTTTCCAAAAGGTCAGAATCTGTAGTGCCACGTATAGCTTATACTTATGATTCCATGGTAGTTGGAAATTATTCATTTACAGGAATTTTCGCTGCTGAATCAGGAGTTCATAATAGTTCGTTTATTTTATCTTTACGGTCAAATGGAACTCTATTTTCGCAGGGCTTTATTGGACCCTATTATTTTGAAAATTTTGGGAAATGGTATTTCGATGATTCCGGAAGCATTTCTAAAATCTATCTACACCCAATTTCTGGATCTGGTATGCAGTTACCATTTTATGGTTTAGGAAAACACTTGAAAGATGGGGATTCTTCAATTGAGATTGGAGGCTTCAATTTGATACAAACCGTTGGCCAGAAGAGATTAGTACCTAACGACTATCATTATTCAGTCTGGCGAGATCCTAGGCTTATCATCTCTCTGCTTTGTTTGATAGCCTTTGGGGCTTTACAATTACGCCACAAGGAACAGAGCAAAAAGCATTAGGGTATTTATCTAGTATTTCTACAAGAACAGTCAATATTGATAGATTTTTGAAAGGGCTGATTGCGCTTGAGAATGATGTATTGGGAAATGTTTTTCTAACTAACTTTAGATCATCGTAAAGAACTGTATAAGTTCTGATGTACTTGATTAACGTCTTATAACGGCCATTATAGCTAACATCCACTATTAGTTTATTTTTCGAAATATCTTCTATAAGGTTCAGCATAGAGAAGTTTAGCTCAGAAATTTCTCTATGCATCCATAATAAATGAACAAAGATTTTGTTGTTTCTTCGATGAATATCTTTTTTTGGCGTGACGGTTGTTCTCAGATAAATGTGTTCTAAAAAGAACTCTTTAGGATTATTATCAGTTATTTCTCGGATACAAGAAATAACTGCATGACTAGAATTATAAAGAAGCACTTCGTAATCAGCTCTAAACGAATATGCATTGATTCCATAATATTTTAGTACTTCTAGGGCTAGTCTGTATCTAAATATTTTTTTGATTTTTCTAACTAATCTGTCTTTTTCGCTTCTTTCCAGATGTTTGCTGTTATTCAAGATCTTCTGTTGGATTTCAGTCTTTAACAAGTCAGTCTTTGCTAGAGCCAATATGACTTCCTCGCAATTGGTTTTGTTCTTGTTTTTCTCTTTGAGCTCTAATAGTAAGTTTTTCAATGTTAACTACTTATCTGTTATCCGATAGTCGCATTTTATTGGTTTTATGTCAGCGTATGAAGTTATTACCGATTCTTTGTAGCGGCGTTTTGCCTCATTTTTATATTTATCATCGCCGCATATATTTTCGGATTATTGTGCGTATATTCAGTAGCTCTGCCAGTAGTATGTACATACACCTTCTACTGTGAGAACAATTATGCGTACTTTACGGAATGTACTGTTAGTTACATTAATAACAAATTCATCTCTTGCTTTTTCATCTAATGAATTAGGAGATCTAATCTTTGGTGCTGAAGTTGGTTATTCAAGCATAAATGATCAATGTTCAATATCATGCGATGCTAGTAGCCCTAGTATGGGGCTTTTGCTTGGTTATCAGTTATCGGATTTGGTGGCAATTGAAGGAACATATTTGAATGAACCTTCATATAAACTTGATGGTAATTCAGTATCATCTCAGACAGGATTGTTTGGTTTAAGATTTTCTCAACCCTTAGGTGATGAGATTTATGGATTTGTTTCGCCAGGCATTTATTTCACTGATATGAAGATTCATAATGCAGATTTAAATTCTAATTCATATAGCAGTGGTTATATAGAAGCTGGACTTGGAACTACTCTGAGTAAAAATCTTTCGATTGAAGGGAAATATAGATATAGGGCAAGAGATGATATTTCTGGATTTGGTGATTCTGATAATTCATCCTTTTCTATAGCTCTAAGGTACACTTTTGGTAATGATATTGAAGATTCAAGGCAGTTGATCAGTGAAAATCATAGTAAAGGTGTTCATGGTAACAATAGCAATGTTTTGTATGCCTACAACAACGATCCATCTGAAGAGAAGATTGTTGTAGAGCAATTTTCTTTTTCAGAATCTAATGTTGATGGTCTATTTTTTGATACTGGAAAATCTACAGTCATTGATAGTGACTCTTTCATTAAGAAAATATCACAATTTGACCCTAAATCAGTTAAGAAAGTAATTGTCGTTGGTCATACAGATAATATTGGCACTAGCAAAGATAACCTTACACTAAGCAAAGAACGAGCGGCCTCTGTTCGAGATCTGTTACTCAAGATGAATTTTCTTGATTCGCAGATTGAGATATATGGTGTTGGTCAAGATCACCCAATTGCAAGTAATGCTTCAGATAGTGGACGTTCAGAAAATCGCAGAGTTGATTTAACTATGTATATCTATGATTAGGATGATTTGACAGTGAATATACAAATTTAAGGCTCCCGTTGGAGCCTTTTTTATATTAATTAGTCATTTTTAATTTACCATTATGTTCCAATTTGACTTCAATTATAGTGCCCCCGCTATCTTAAGAGATGACACCGTATTGATATAATATTTATTTTCCTTGTTTACCCGATGGGTAAAAATCAAATCGGA
>NZ_AJYQ02000083.1:0-270 GCF_000287055.2 Vibrio genomosp. F10 str. ZF-129
GTCGCGCCATGTGCGTCAGTCGCAGTGACCGTCACTTGTGTGGTGCCGACATCCGAGTTCGTCGGTGTGCCGGTAAAAGTGCCGGTTGTGGGATCGAAGCTTAACCAGCCTGGCAATGAGCCTGCACTCAGTGTGAGTGAGTCTTTCGCGTCGATATCATCAAACGTGCCCGCAGGAACGGAGAAGGCAAATGCCCCATCTTCTGTCGCTGTTTGACCCGAAATCACCGAGGCGACTATGGGCGCATCATTGGTGCCATGAACGGTCACT
>NZ_AJYQ02000083.1:280-374 GCF_000287055.2 Vibrio genomosp. F10 str. ZF-129
AGGGGTGAGGACTATCTGGGTATCTTCTAAGCCATTCGCTAAACGTACTTCAGCTGATGCAACTGGCGCATCATTGGTGCCATGAACGGTCACT
>NZ_AJYQ02000083.1:384-1400 GCF_000287055.2 Vibrio genomosp. F10 str. ZF-129
TGGGGTGAGGACTATTTGGGTATCTTCCAAGCCATTCGCTAAACGCACTTCAGCCGATGCGACGGGAGCATCATTGGTGCCATGAACGGTCACTGTAATATCTTTTTTAGCACTGCCATCGATAGATTCAACGGTAAAGGTTTGCTGGAAGCTTTCCCCTGCGCCTAAATGTTGGACTTTATCATTGTCAATATCGTATGACCATTGGCCCTGTGCGTTGATATTGAACCGACCACCTTCGGCGGTGGTGATGGTTTGCGCGATAAAACCGGCTTGATCGTGATCCGGGTCAATGACCTGTAACGTGCCACCACTGCTGAGTTGACTGGTGGTATTGCCAAAGGAAGTATGATCTTCGTAAACATGATTATTTAGGCTGGAGTAGGGCGTCACTGCAATTTTTGCTTGGTTATCTTCACCGGTCACTTTCACCATAATGGTGAGCTTCTGACCATCAGTGGTTTCGACTTCGTAGGGGAGCTCCATCGACTCGCCAGCATGTAGGCTACTGATTAGATCGTCCGGATGATGATTGGTACCTGTATCTAATCTGAATTGATAAGTGCCATTAGGCCAAACATCAAGGTGGCCAGGCTCAAACCCTTGACCTAAATATTTACCGCTAAAAACAAACTGAGTGTTATCGCCACTATCAGGGTCAATCAGCTGAAGCTGGCCTCTATAGGATTTAAATTCGCTATCCAGCGCTTGTGTTTCAGTGAGCTGAATGACATTAGAAACCAGTGTGGCTTTATCATCTGTCCCGGCAATCGTAAGCGTGGCGGTTTGTTGCGTACTTCCACCATGGCCATCTTCTACTTGATAAGTGATAGCGATTTGTTGCGACTGACCATTGGCCAAATGGTTAAATGCGGGATCAGTGGCATCAACAATTAACGTATGCCCATCAGCATCTAAGGTAATGCCCGTTGGAAGTTGGCCCGACTGAGGTTGGCCATCGATGGCATATTCAAGGTGACTGATAGTTAAAGCGTCGCCGTCTTTATCTGTGGCAC
>NZ_AJYQ02000083.1:1410-2640 GCF_000287055.2 Vibrio genomosp. F10 str. ZF-129
TGTATGACCATCAGTATCTAAGGTGATACCTGCGGGGATTTTCCCTGCCTGAAGTTGACCATCGATGGCATATTCAAGGTGACTGACGCTTAAAGCGTCGCCGTCTTTATCTGTGGCACCTACTAGCAGATTGAGGGTGTGATGATTATCGGCCCCCTCACTGACACTGTCGGTTAAAGGCGTCACATCAGGGTTGTCGTTAACCGCAGCTAAGTTGGTGGTTGCACCTGTATGTGTAATACCACCGTGGGCATCCTTAACGTCATAGCTAAAGTGTACATCGCCGTTATAGTCTTTTTCTGGCGTGAAGTTATAGGTGCCGTCTCTATTGTTTGTGACCGTGCCATGATCTACGTTTAGGTTATGCACACTGAGCTGTGCTGTTTCACCATGATCAACATCTGAAGCATTGGCCAGTAGCTGCGCTTCAGTCAATGTGACTGCGGTATCCTCGGTGCCCGCCGCTAAAGTCACGTTTGATGAAACGACAGGAGCATCATTTGTTCCTACAATATCTACAGTGATGGTATGAGCGGTACCGTCTTTAGAATGTACAGTGAAGGTTTCTTGAATGGTCTCCTTTTCGGTCAGTGACTGTATCTTGGTACTCGTATTATCTGCAATAAACGTCCAAGCACCATTCGCATGCACGACAAACTGCCCGAGACCATGGTCACCTGCCACTAGTGTGCCACGCTCATGAAGCCCTGCCTGATGATTAGACTGACCAGTGACTGTAAACATGCCCTCACCAGAATCCCAATCTGCGACGCGAAGCTGCCCACTGACAATCAAATTATTGGAGCCATGAGAACCGCTATCTTCAGTCGCAGTCCCTGTATCAACCCCAGAAATACGAGCGACGTCATTGGTGCCGGTCATCGTGATGGTCAGATTCTGGGTATCGGTCGCGCCGGCCGAGTCGGTGACCGTGACAGGGATAGTCACGGTTTGTGTCTGACCATCAGGCAGTGACTGATAGGCTGCATTGGACGGATCAAAGCTATAGGAACCGTCGGCATTGAGGGTTAAACCAGCCACCGGCGAGGCCACGCTATAGGTCAGACTGTCACCTGTATCGGGATCCGTCGCGCTTAGCTGACCTGTCGCCTGTTGTCCGTCTTCATCGACACTCACAGAAGCAATCGGGTTTAAGGTCGGTGCGTCATTGGTGTTGTTCACGACGAGATCAAAGGCCGTGCTGACGGTCGCGCCATGTGCGTCAGTCGC
>NZ_AJYQ02000084.1 GCF_000287055.2 Vibrio genomosp. F10 str. ZF-129
TGGTTTATTTGCCGCTTAGCAGAGCGTTATACAAATGAGGTAACTATGAGAATCGATGTCCAGTATATATCAAACTTACTTAGCGTATTCTTAGATTCAGAGAAGGCTCACATTACCTTATCTGAATTTGAGAGCGCTGGTGTGAAAATCTATACAGAGGACCGTAAAGGGTTAGATGAGAAATTCATTTTTCACGCCCAACTGTTAGTTGAAAATGGTTTAGTTAGTGACAAAGACCTTCGTTCTGAGTCGCTGAATACTTTTGGTATTTCATACAATAAGTCTGGCGGAATCATCGTTGAAAGAGATGTGCGTTTAACTCAAAAGGGTCATGATTTCGTTAGTGCATTGAACAATAAGGAAGTGTTAGAGAAGCTAAAGACCGAACTAACAAACGCTCCCTTCCGAGTATTGTTTGATGGCAGCCAAAAATTACTAGAGCATTACTTAACTAAAAAACTGGATGCATTGTTGGCGTAAATTTGTATAACAAAGCGTTCAAGACGGATTCCCAACGCTTGGCCATTTCGGCTTACTTCGATTTAAGTGTTTATGTCACAATGGGTTAGGTCGGGTGGTTGCGTTGTTCACCACTTAACGCGGCGTTAAGACTCGCTGTGAT
>NZ_AJYQ02000085.1 GCF_000287055.2 Vibrio genomosp. F10 str. ZF-129
ATTCCTGCATTTTGTTGGCGGTTTCGTTTTGCAGCGAGCCAGAACGAGTCCACTCTTTTAGCATGCTTTCAAATTGAGGAAGATCGAAGAAAAAGTGCTCTGAATCTTTCATCACTGGCGTTGCGCCTGATACTGCTGATTTAGGGTTAATCAGTTCAGTTGGGCTGTATGTCTCGCCACAGTTATCGCAGTTGTCGCCATATTGGTCTTCAGACTTACACTTAGGGCAAGTGCCTTTTACAAAACGGTCTGGTAAGAACATCTCTTTTTCTGGGTCGAACAGTTGAGAGATAGTACGGCTAGAAATAAAACCGTTCTTTTTCAGTTCAAGATAGATATGCGAGGCCAGTTCGCGATTCTCTTCAGAGTGCGTGCTGTGGTAGTTATCAAAACTGATATCAAAACCGGCGAAGTCTTTTTGATGTTCTTCGCTAACTGCCGCAATCATCTCTTCTGGTGTAATACCCATCTGTTGTGCTTTAAGCATGATCGGTGTGCCGTGAGCATCGTCCGCGCAGATGAAGTTTACAGTGTTGCCGCGTAGACGCTGATAACGAACCCAAATATCCGCTTGGATATGCTCAAGCATATGCCCAAGGTGGATTGAACCGTTAGCGTACGGAAGGGCACAAGTTACCAGTAGTTTCCTAGCAGAAGAGTTTCTTGGTTCAGTTGCCATACTTAATTATTCGCTTTCATTGATAGGTGTAAAATGATGGCTAATACTACCGCATGACGCGGTTAACGCCAAGATGTGACATGGGCTATTCCCCCAAATTTTTTGGGGTTCAGTCAGAAGCAAGCGAGTGTTAGGATGATGAAAAAGGAGAACGTATGCATCAGTTTCAATCTAAACAGGATTTTTGCCTGTGGCTCAATGAATTTTCTCACCCTAGTCTCATCGAAGGTTGGGCGAATCAAGCAGGAATAGTTACGATTCTGCCGACCGGTGTTTTCCAGATCGAAGTTCCCTTTGCTGCCAATGAGCTTGTGCAAAGTTTGGAGAACTGGATAACCTCTGCTCAGGCGTCTCAAGAAGTGTCCTCATTCCAGTTTTCAGTAACGACCAGTGTCAAGGCGCTTCATACTCAAGCTTCTCAACCGATCAAAGGGGTAAAAAACGTCATTGCCGTTACATCGGCTAAAGGAGGGGTTGGCAAGTCCACAACCGCGGTTAACTTGGCGCTGGCCATTGCACAATCTGGGGCTAGAGTCGGTTTGCTGGATGCGGATATCTATGGCCCATCAGTACCAATGATGATAGGTCAAGAGGACGCAAAACCACAGGTTAGAGATAACAAGTGGATGCAACCGATCGAAGCGCATGGCATTTACACCCATTCTATTGGTTATTTAGTCGATAAAAATGAAGCAGCGATCTGGCGAGGGCCAATGGCATCGAAAGCGTTAGCCCAATTGGTGAATGAGACGGAATGGCCTGATCTCGATTACTTGGTGATCGATATGCCACCGGGAACAGGCGATATTCAGCTCACATTATCTCAGCAAATTCCGGTTACTGGGGCGGTTATTGTCACCACACCACAAGATCTTGCTTTGGCGGATGCACGAAAAGGCGCGGCCATGTTTAGAAAAGTTGACGTTCCTGTGATCGGCTTAGTTGAAAACATGAGTTACCACATTTGCAGCCATTGTGGCGAAAAAGAGCATATTTTCGGTGCTGGTGGGGCGCAAAGCTTATCCGCTGAATATGGGTTGTCTTTGCTTGCTCAAATCCCATTGCATATCCAAGTTAGGGAAGATATAGACCGAGGTGTGCCTACTGTGGCGTCCAATGTCGATAGTGAGCACAAAAAACGTTATCTAGATTTAGCAGAACGTGTGTGCAGTTGCTTATATTGGCAGGGGAAACCTAAGCCAGACGTGATCAATTTTCAACTCATTGACGAGTAAAAAGCAGGCTACATATATCAAGTAATCGATTGCATGATGGTTTGTTATTCTATTTAGGCAAAAGCTGACATTAAACTCGGTTCGTGACTAGAATCTAAAGAATGAACTCCCTATAATCGGCCCGTTTATTTGTTTCTCCAAACCATCACTGGGTGTAAAAAATGTCTGAGAATAATCAATGTGTCATCGTCGGAATTGCTGGCGCATCGGCTTCTGGTAAAAGCCTTATCGCAAGTACTATCTATAAAGAGCTGCGAGCAAAAGTGGGCGATAACCAAATCGGCGTTATCACGGAAGACTGTTACTACAACGATCAAACTCACCTTAGCATGGAAGAACGGGTAAAAACCAATTACGATCATCCTAAAGCGTTAGATCATGACTTGCTTTGCGAACACCTAGAGAAGTTGATCAAAGGTCAAGAAGTCGAAGTCCCTGAATACAGTTATACCGAACATACACGTCTACCTAACTCAAGAACACTCACACCAAAAAAAGTGATTATATTAGAAGGTATTTTGCTGTTAACCGATCCTAGGTTGCGTAAATTAATGCACGCAACGGTATTTATGGATACTCCGTTAGATATTTGTTTACTTCGACGCGTAAAACGTGATGTAGAAGAACGAGATCGTTCAATGGAATCGGTATTAACTCAATACCAAGAGACGGTTCGTCCTATGTTCATGCAGTTTATCGAGCCATCTAAGCAGTACGCCGACATCATTGTTCCGCGCGGTGGTAAGAACCGAATTGCTATTGATGTATTGAAAGCACACATTGCTAAGTTATTAAAAGCATAAAACCTGAAAGCTTAATGGGTTGAAATGTAAAAAGATTGGATTCTTAGGTTTAGTTGCCGATGAGTCTTTATTTTTATGATAAGAAGTGGCACTTTAGGTGCCACTTTCTTTTTTTTAATTCCTAGACAATGATGAAAGGAATTACCTCAAGCAAGGAAAAAGCTAATGAAAAAACTGTTTTTATTCATTGCCATCCCTCTGTTCGCTGTTTTTATAGCGGTCGCTGCACTCATTTTTCTCGTTAATCCGAATCAATTCAAACCTTTGATCATCGATCAAGCAAAGCAACAGACTGGGTTAGATTTAGTGATTGAAGGGGACATAAGTTGGCAGTTTTTTCCTTCAATTGGTTTTGAACTGGGTAAGACAGAATTAAGAAATCCGAAGGGTTTTAGCCAGCCAAACTTGTTCAAAGTGGAATCAATTGGTATTGATGTATCCGTCATGCCACTGTTTAGTCAGCAATTAGAGATAGGCAATATCACACTTGACGGTGCCGAGTTTTATCTTGAAACGTTAAAGTCGGGTGAGCGCAATATTGATGCATTGACTCAAGTGCCAAGCGAACCCACAGTAAATCAAACAGCAGAAACGCCACCTACAGAAGCCCAGGCTGGTTCAAGTGAATCTACTTCGTCAGGCTCGATTTCCGATGCATCCGCTCAGTGGACGATCAACCTAGCGGGTGTGACCGTGTCGAACGCGGTATTGGAAATCCAAGATCACCAGGCGGGTTCACTAACTAAGCTGTACGATGTTTCCCTGGGGTTATCGCAGTTTGAGTTCGATAACTGGACGGTTGCTACCTTTGCAGCCAAAGGTCAAAATAACCAACAAAAGTTTGCAGCAAAAGGCCAAGCGGAGTTCAAGCTGGCGTCTGATTTTTCTCACTATGCGCTTAAGAATATCGATTTAGAAGCAAGCTTCAGTGATCCACAAAATAGCATTGATTCTGCCAAAATTGGCTTGGATACCTTTGAGTTCGACAAAGTAAATAACCTAACTTATGTTATAGCGGGTAATGCTGCGGGTCTTGAACTCGACATTAAAGGCTCTACTCAGTTAAACATCGACAGTGCGATATCTAAGGTTCTTCTCAATCAGTTAACTCTGGATGCCACGTTCATCGGGGATTCCTTACCTCAGTCACCTATGAAAGTGGATATGGCGTCGGACTTAAGTTTTGATTTAACCAAAAGCCATCTTCAATTTATTCTTGAAAAGTTAACCGCAAATGCTATCGAACTGGATGGTGAAGCGAATATTACATTGCTTGATATTCCTAAGGTTCGATTCAATCTTCATAGTCCGAACATCGATCTGGATGAGTTCTTAGGCTTAGGTAGCGCACAAGCGAGTACTCAAAAGGGAAGTGATACCACAACCTCATCAAACAAAACTGAAAGTGGCGGTCAGGCTGCGAAGACTTCCCCAACCAAACCGAGTGAGCAAACGGCGGAAGTGGAACCTGACCTAACGGCATTGAACACGTTAGATGTGAAAGGTTCGATTGTTATTGATAAGTTCAAAGCCAATAACGCAAGAATGCAAGATGTCTCGGCGCAATTTTCTGTTAATCGTGGAATCGCTGAACTGACATCATTTAGCTCGAAATTGTACAGCGGTTCCATTTCAGCCAATGCAAAATTAGATGCACGTCAGTCACCAGCAACGTATACAGCGAAGAAACGTATTAAAGGCGTAAAAGTGTTGCCTTTGCTTAGAGATGTTGCTCAAAACGAAATGCTAGAAGGTACCGGAAATATCGATGTTGACGTTAAAGGTAAGAGCTTGACTGAAACCGGTATTAAGAAAAACTTAGTGGGTACGATTAATATCAACTTTGAAGATGGTGCGGTGAATGGGATTAACGTTGCGCAGTTGATTCGAGTTAATTACGCCAAGATAAAAGGTGAAAAAGTTGAAGAGCAAACCGGTCCTCAGAAAACAGATTTCAGCGCCATGAAAGCGACGTTGAAGCTTAATAAAGGGATAGTGACAACGAATAATCTGTCTATGCAGTCGCCATTGCTTCGTATTCATGGTGAAGGCAGTGCCAATTACATCGATGAAACCGTGAACTTCCTGGTACGTACTTCTATCGTTGGTTCGTTACAAGGGCAGGGTGGTAAGAATATCGATGACCTGAAAGATGTGACGATTCCGATTCAAGTGACAGGCTCTTGGGTGCAACCAAAGTTTGCTCTGGTTTTTGACGATGTGTTGAAGCAAAAAGCAGAAAAAGAACTGGACCGTGGTCTAGAAAAACTGGAAGAAAAATACGGTGATAAGCTTGGTGATGAGAAAACCAAGGATGCCATTAAAGGCGTTTTAAAAGGTTTCTTTAACTAAGTGTAAAACAGCCATTGTCTTTGAAGAGAGTTGTTTGTTCAGAGAGTTATTAAGAAATTGGTTTGTTCAGAAAATAGTCTTTTAGGAAGACCATTTCTTGAGGGGAAATAGGGTCGCAAGGTGCGCCCCTATTTTTTTGACTGTAGAGCGGCATATAACTCATATTTATATCGGCTAGGCTTTGTCGACTTCTCCTATGATTTAAGGTGATACGGTACGCCATGTTTCATCAGTGCTAGGTTCACCTTATAAAGTGGTTATTTTAGGTGTCTACCGCCATCCAGCTGTAGGTTTCTTCCCGTCATATAGTGGCTCGATAAAATAAACATCACCCCATCAATGATCTCTTCAAAGCCCGCTTCCGCTGGGATGAGGGCTTTTTTCAGAGCTTTTTGCTTATACTGTTCAGTATCGTGCTGGTTAAATTTTATCAGAGCAGGTGAAAGAGTATTCACCTTGATATTGGGCGCGAGAAGTGCCGAAAATGACAGCGTTAGGTTATTTAATGCGGCTTTACTCGCCGCATAGGCGATGTGTTTTTTACTGCCTTTTTCAGCCACAAAATCACTAATATGTATGATGTCAGAAGAACTATCCTCGTAACTCAACAACCCTTTCAGCGCTAAGTTTATCTGGTACGGTACAGAGACATGAATGGTCATCATCTTATGCAAGATATCGGCTGAATTGATGCGATTATTTGGCCCTACATGATCGTCTGGCAGCCAATCGGATGCATTGTGTACGATAGCTCGAAGAGTCGTGTACTGCTGCGCGATATCGACTAAGAAGCCATCTAAGCTATCTTGCTGGTAAAAATCGACCCGATGCAAGTCGGCCCCTGAGTCTCGTAGTGTATCGAGTTCTTTGTATTCCGTTCTGTAAGTCCCTATGACTTGAAACCCTTGCGTCAGAAGCTGTTGAGCTAGGGCAAAGCCGAGCCGTTTTCCGACTCCGGTTACCAAAATTGCGTTGTTCATCGTAAAAACTCCGCTCGGGTTTGAGGGTTCGTTTTGAATATTCCCCCTAATGCGGTGGTCGAAGTTTCTGAATTGGTATCCATAACTCCACGAGACTTCACACAGTAATGGGTGGCGTTGATAGACACTGCTACATCTTCGGTTTCTGTTAAGGTCTGAATAGCGACGAGAATTTGTTGTGTCAAACGCTCTTGAACTTGTGGTCGCTGCGCGAAGAAACGGACAATTCGGTTAATCTTTGAGAGGCCAATAATTTTAGTCGATGGAATATAGGCGACCTGTGCTAAACCATCAATGGTAATAAAGTGGTGCTCGCATGTTGACGTTAGATTGATGTTGGACACGTTGACCATTTCATCGACGGCCATTTTATTTTCTATAACGCTAATTTTTGGAAAGTTCTGGTAATCTAAGCCGGAAAATATCTCATGAACGTACATTTTTGCAATACGATGTGGGGTTTCGGCCAAGCTATCATCATTTAAATCTAATCCTAACGTGCTCACAACCTCAGTAAGTAGACCTCGGATTCGATTATATTTCTCATCAGCTGTCATTTGAGTTGGCAACAATGGCGTCTCTAAACCTTTGGCAATCAGGGTGTCTCTGACTTTTTGAGCTTCTAATGTAATCATTGGACTTCTCCTGATTCTGCTTGATAAGTAAGGGTCAATGAAACAGAGTCTGCAAATCGCAGGGCATGAGGCTTATCAATTTTCACTTGCGCATAACTAACCCAAGGGTGATCGACACACAGCCCCAATACGTCACTGGTCAGTTTTTCCAGGAGTAGAAAGCGCCCAGATTCAACATGCGAGATAATACTTTTACATATGTTTTTGTAGTTTAAAGCGTTGTCGACATCGTCGGTGAGGCAAAGGTGGTTAGCAGGATAGTGAATCTCTGCATTGATAATAATATCTTGCTGTTTGCTTTTTTCTTCCTCATTGAAGCCAATAAAAGTACGCAGCCTAAGGTTGGTAATGGTGATGATCGCATTGTGATTCATAGGATATTCCAATCGCTGTACAGTAAGATTAACAGTAAAGATTACTACGAAGCGAAATGGACAAAGGATCATAAACCTTCTGCTAAGGGAGAGTTTTTGTTGGCGTATACTGCTTTCGGTCTACGTTGAAGTCGTTGATCGCAGACCCTGGTTTAGTAAGGTCGGTAATGTTAAGGCCATTTGAAGTGAATGCTTGCCAATTTCTGGCTGCTTTGATCATAGTTGTCCCAAAGCTCTTGGTAGGTTTGTTGAGTGATAGGGTGGATATGGTTGGCGGCTATGTCAGCGAGTGGTTGCAATACAAAGGCGTTTTGAGTGATCTCTCCTCTAGGAAGCTCAATGCCATCGATACACCCGATTTCGTCGTCATAGGTGAGAATGTCGAGGTCGAGAGTTCGTGATGCAAACTTGTCCCCTTCTCTTATTCTGCCGTTATTATCTTCGATTTGACGAAGAAGGTTAGCCAGTTCACTAACCGTTAACTGACATTGAATCTCGACGACTAAGTTTAAAAAGTTATTCCCTATAAAGCCGATAGGTTCACAGTCATAAGCGGGCGAAACAATAAGAGGAGAAAAGTGCTGTTCAAGAGTATTCAGAGCTTCAGTAACGTGGTGTTCCCGATTAATGTTACTGCCAATGCTAATGAATGCGGTGTGCATAAAACCTCTTTGTGTTGTGTGTAGATGGGGTGACATCACTGATGCGGATTTTCATCGTTATAATGCCGCTTGATTCAAATAAGAATACGAGTGTTCAGACACTAAAGATCATATTTTATATCGAGTAACCGCTTAGCTCAAAACAGCCTAAATTGGTGTCTCTATGTTAGTGAATATTGTTTGCGCTGAGTTACTTTGGCTTTTGAAAACGCATTAACGAAGAAGGACCACCATTGCAGTCCTTCAGCTTATTGACTTCGAGTTTGGTTTTTTACCAATCAACACCTTTCAGTGCTTTCACTCCCGACTCAAACGCGTGCTTCACATTTTTCACTTCAGAAACGGTGTCAGCAAGCTCGATGAGGCTGCGATGCGCCCCTCGGCCTGTGATGATGACCGATTGCATAGCCGGACGGTTGTTAAGTGCTTCAAGGACTTCTTCTAACTCTATATAGCTGTAGCTAACCATATAGGTCAGCTCATCAAATAGAATCACGTCGATGGTGTCATCTTTTAGCATGCGTTTACACTCTTGCCACACTTTTTGTGCCGCTTCTGTATCCGCCGTCTTATCTTGCGTTTCCCAAGTGAAGCCGGTCGCCATGACTTGGAATTCTACGCCTAACTTTTCAAGAAGGTTCTTCTCTCCGTTGTCCCATGTACCTTTGATAAATTGAGCAACGGCACATTGCTGTCCATGGCCTACTGCACGCGCGATAGTGCCAAAGCCCGAAGTGGATTTACCTTTTCCATTACCGGTAATCACGAGCAGCAAGCCTTTTTCTTTCTGTGCGGCCGCGACTCTTTCATCCACTTTTTCTTTTACTTTTTGTTGGCGAGCTTTATGGCGAGATTCTTTGCTGTCATTAACTGACATGATAAGTCCTTTTTATACAATTCATGCTGACTATCATAACCGAAGTTAGTAGCCTCCAGAACCTGCGATTAGGAAATGATTGAGAGAAATTAAAAACAGTGAGCAACCCTCAATCCAAATGATACTGGCTTGAGGGTTTACTTTGAAAGTGAAAGACGTCATTACGACAATGTGATTGGAGAAACAAAGCCTTGTGGTTTCATTGCCAATAAAGAACAGTTTATGGATTGAAGTATGTTTTCCGCTGTATTACCAATAACGAAGCCTGAGATCCCTGTTCGTGCCAATGTCCCCATGGCTAGGAGATCGATTTCTGCTTCATTGACGAAATCGGGAATCATGTTGTCTGGTTTTCCGTGAAGGTGGTGAACGACAATTTCACCGGAAATTCCAGATTCTTCAATTAATTTTTGCAACGCTTGTTCATGCTCTACTTTTGCTTTTGATACTTGATCGGCAAGCTGAGTTTCATCGACTTGAATCCAGCCGTGGCTGTCTGGGTAATTTTCCAAGTAGTGTTCCCAACAAGAAATAATATGCAGACGACTGTCGTAGGTGTCGGCAATGGAGCGGGATAATTCCAAGAGTTGCAATGAAAGCGCATGGTGCCCGTCGCTGGATGCCATTGGGTCAACGGCGACCGCAATACGACGTTTGCTTCTTTGTTTAGTAACAGGGCGGTGTAACCAGATAGGACATGGGCATTTACGCAATAAGGTCATGTCGATGGCCTTAAAACCTTCGGAGCCTTCATTCAATGGTTCAGCTTCTTTAATGATCAGATCATGGTTATTTTCGATGGCCTTTTTAATGATACAAACCGCGGGTTGTTCACTGCTTTTGACCATTAAGGGAAACGGCACTTGTTCTTTAGAGATATCATGCTCAATACGAAAGTTCTTTACACTCTGCTTTAGAGAGTCATGAAGAGATTGCTCGTAACTCTGTTGGTACTGAAGTAAGTCGTTAGGGAAGTAAGGAAAGGCAATAAGGCCGGAAACGGAGACATCTTTGTTGGCGGCCATTCTAACCGTTTGTACCAGTGCATCACTGTGTCCTGGCAATCCTTGGGTGGCGAAAAGTATGTTCTTAAATCGTTTCATACATATCTCCTTGGTTGTGTAAATTTTAGCCAAAGAACAGGTTGCTTTGATAGAGCATAATTGTAACCATTTATGACGAGTAACCCTATCCGCCTCCATTCATCCAGAGAACGTATCATCCAGAAAACGTAGGTGACTGTGCGTTTATCTCCGTTTTGTTGGTCGATTTTAAAATAAAAATGGATGTCAGACTGGCTATTATCAAATTATTTCAATAAGTTAATGGTTACTCAGCAATTATCGAACATAGAGGTAGATTTAAGATTATGAATAATAAAGAAAAACCTTCCATTCTAGTGGTATGCATGGGCAATATTTGCCGTTCACCAACGGGTGAGTCTGTTTTGAAGGCCAAAGCCAAAGAAAAAGGCATAGACATCACGGTGGATTCCGCTGGCACTTTAGGTTACCACCAAGGTAATGCACCAGATTCGAGATCACAACAAGCGGGTGAGATGAGAGGTTATTGTTTTGACGGAATCACCGCGAGAAAAGTAAGGGAGAATGACTTCACGGATTTTGATCTTATTTTAGCCGCCGATAAAGCAAATTTGGCTGACCTTTATGATATTTGCCCTTCAGAACATCAGCATAAGCTTTCACTATTCTTAAGTCATAGTGAGTCTGAGTACGACGAGATACCTGATCCTTATTATGGCGGAGATAAAGGCTTCGAACTGGTGTTAAATTTGATAGAAGATGCTGCTGAACAAATCCTGGAACGACATTTTCAAACACGATAAACGTTAGGCTATCAGCGCGAATCGTTCAGCTCTATGTGGTGTCAACTACGTTGCTTCTGCGGACATTATACGTCCGCTAAAGTAGTCATTTGCCACAATATACTCGGTATTTCTAATCAGCTCATCTTGTATCTGCAGCCAATGGTAATCACTTTTTTTGGAAGAGTGACTCAACACAGGGACGACACCGCCGACTCGAATATTAAAAGGCGTGAGTTCTTTTGCCCAACTTTGAGTAAAGCCCGTCACTATCGACGATGCATTCTCAAAGCCTTTAAAGTCTTTGCTTTCATCTACAGAGATGACATTAACGATCACACCATGCTTTTTTTCAAGGCACATGCGTTCAGCGCTTGCTTGACCAAACCCAAACAGAGTGGATGCAAGGGTGCTCAATTGGTCAGAAAACTGTTCTGCAGATTGATTGCTCGTCAGCCCTGGAAGTGGGGCGTTTGGCCAGTTGTTGACTAAAACATCCGGTGAGCGATGAAACTTTTCATCAACAAAATCAAACAGTTGATGAATAGCATGAAGAGAGTAATTTTCTACTTTAAACGAGTAAACGTCGTCGGATATGGCTTTGCAACGTGTGTAGGCCTCTTTAAGGGTGTGGATGTTTTGGTCGCACAACACTAACTTTGCTCCCAACGAAGAAAAATGAGTGGCGAGCGTTCCCCCTAGCGGCGAACCCGCGGATGTGATCAAAATGACAGCGCTTTTAATATCCATGAACGACAATACCCTTTGTCTATTTTTATTGGTGGGATTTTTTTGTTCACATAGCATGGTTCATTAGTAATGGCTTAAGTGTGAATAACATCAAATAAGCAGTAGGCGATGAGGTTTAATTGTTAAAATTAGTATAACGTCACACTAACCCATTCATTTGTAGAATGGGTCTTAGTTTTGAGATTGGAAACTATGCTTGGGCTTGTATCTGAAAGCTACGCTGTGCCACTACCAACTGGTTATAGAGATCAATTGGAATAAGCGTTTTATTTTTATTTTCAGTAAGTTGCCGTCGATGGTGCCCCGATAGATTGTGATACACCTCTTCAGGAAGGTCATGAGTATCTTCAGGTAAATATGCGAGAACTTCTGGCGTCAGATAATGATTCAATTTTGCACTGGCCATTCCACCGTGATGAAACGCATTGGCCTGAGCCGCTGAGACGTCATACGAATGTTGATCTGAACGAAGTTGCTGCAGTGGTTGCAACTCAAACCGTTTACGCAGAGTTTGATCGGTGATTTCAGGCTTATCAATTTTTTCAACGGGCGTGTTGTCTCGGACATCATCTGAGAACATCGAAAGAATCAGCGTAAAATCTGCGCGCCTACCAGCATGGACGGCGTGGTTAATCCCCGAGCCAAATTGTAGCTCGTTGATAATGCCTGCTTTGTCTAACGTATGAACTTGCATAATACTCCCCGTTGAATTCACTTTTAACGGCAAGTCCTTGGATAACTTTAGATTTATCTACTATCGAGATGCGCCTAATGCTAGAGGGCGGGGTTGGTTGACTATTATCTAAACGATATAAAGAAAAAGCCTGCACGAATGCAGGCTTTGAATATGACTAAATTATATAGGGGAAGTTGACTAAATTACTTCGCTAGGTTTTCTGCTACAAATTCCCAGTTGACTAGATTCCAGAATGCAGCCATGTAGTCAGGACGAACATTACGGAAATCGATGTAGTAAGCGTGTTCCCAAAGGTCAACAGTTAGAAGTGGTGTTACCCCTTCGTCTGTTAGCGGCGTTGCTGCATTAGACGTGTTAACAATGTCTAGAGAGCCATCTGCTTTTTTCACTAACCATGTCCAAGAAGAACCAAAGTTATTGATTGCTGAATCTGTGAACTTAGCTTTGAACTCTTCAAATGAACCGAATGCTGCGTTGATCGCGTCAGCAACTGCGCCAGTTGGTTCGCCGCCTGCTTTTGGTGCTAGACAGTGCCAGTAGAATGTGTGGTTCCAGATTTGTGCTGCGTTGTTGAATACGCCACCTGTTGAAGTCTTGATGATTTCTTCAAGCGTTTTGCCTTCAAACTCAGTGCCTGGGATAAGACCGTTTAGCTTAACAACGTACGTGTTATGGTGCTTACCGTGGTGGAAATCTAATGTTTCTTCTGAGATGTATGGTGCTAGTGCATCTTTTGCGTAAGGTAATGCTGGTAATTCAAATGACATTGCTTAATTCTCCAGTGAGGTCAAAGAGCGAACTCTTTTTTGTTGCGTCCAATATTATTGTAATTGCGTCGATTAGACTGACTGAGATATAGTTTAGCAAGTTTTTACTTTATTAAAAGAGTTGGTGCTCATTTTCTTAAGAAATTTACAGCAAAATGAGAACAAAATAATAACCTTACTATTTGAGAGCTTTTTATTCTTTTGCAATGCTTTAGAATAACGGCTTAAACGCTGGAATTAGAAACAGAGGAAGCAATGGAAACTATCGATAAAATCAAACAGCAAATCGCAGAAAACACGATTCTTTTATACATGAAAGGATCGCCAAAGCTACCGAGCTGTGGGTTCTCTTCTCAAGCTTCACAGGCTCTAATGGGCTGTGGCGAAAAGTTTGCTTATGTAGATATTTTGCAAAACCCAGATATTCGTGCAGAACTGCCAGCGTACGCGCAATGGCCTACATTCCCACAACTTTGGATTAATGGCGAGCTTATCGGCGGTTGTGACATCATCATTGAGATGTTCCAAAAGGGTGAATTACAGCCTCTGGTTAAAGAAGCGATGGCCAACGCACAAGGCGATGCTGAATAATACTGTACAAATGTACATTAACACTTGAATTATTAGGGCCACATTTCATAATGTGGCCCTAATTGTTTTTATCGTTGGATTTTATGTCTCGTCTCTTTATTGCTGAAAAGCCCAGTCTTGGTCGCGCGATTGCGGCGGCATTGCCTAATCCACAGAAGAACGACCAAGGGTTCATTAAGTGTGGTAACGGGGATGTGGTGACTTGGTGCATTGGACACTTATTAGAGCAGGTTGAGCCAGACGCTTATGACGACCGTTACAAAAAATGGAATCTCGTCGATCTTCCTATCGTGCCAGAACAGTGGCAGCTAAGACCTCGTAAGACATCAAGTAAACAGCTTACGGTGATCCGAAAGCTCTTGAAGGACGCCACACAAATTGTTCATGCGGGCGACCCGGATAGAGAAGGACAGCTGCTGGTTGATGAAGTGATAGATTACTGCAAGGTTTCCAAGGCTAAGAAAGAGTCGATGGACAGATTGTTGATCAGCGACTTGAACTTACCTGCCGTAAAGCGTGCACTTTCTCAAATGCGCAGCAACCGTGATTTTATTCCACTTTCAATTTCGGCGTTAGCGCGTTCTAGAGCCGACTGGCTGTATGGCATGAACATGACCCGCGCATACACCTTACTCGGTCAAAAAGCTGGTTACCAAGGCGTCTTGTCAGTAGGGCGAGTGCAGACACCCGTACTCGGCTTGGTGGTGAGGCGTGATGAAGAGATCGAAAATTTCATTCCTAAAGATTACTTCACGTTGCATGCTTTGATCCCTTACCAAAATAACGACCATAGCTTTGATATTCAAGCCCGTTGGAAACCCAGTGAAGCATGTAAACCGTGGCAAGACGAAGAAGGCCGAGTGCTCAACAGAAAGTTGGTTGAAAACGTGGCTAACCGCATTACGAATCAGCCTGCGACAGTGATAGAGTCAGAGCAAAAGCAAAGCAAACAAGCGGCGCCATTGCCTTATTCGCTATCAGCGTTACAAATTGATGCATCTAAGCGTTTTGGCATGAGTGCTCAACAGGTGTTAGATACGTGTCAATCGTTGTACGAGAAACACAAACTCATCACTTACCCGCGTTCTGATAGCCGCTATCTACCTAAAGATCACTACTCGCAACGAGAGTCGGTCGTCGATGCTATCGCTAATAATGCAAAAGAGCTGCAAGGTGGTGCTCGAGGGGCGGATCTTTCCCTTAAATCCAAAGCATGGAACGACAGCAAGGTCGATGCTCACCACGCGATTATTCCTACGCCGAAGAAGTCATCAGTGAATGGCCTTTCCGCCAATGAGATGAAAATATATCAGCAGATTGCTCGCCAGTACCTAATGCAGTTTTATCCACCTGCTATTTTTGCCGATGCCAAGTTAGTTTTTGATATCGCTGGTGGCGTGTTCATCGCAAAAGGGCGTCAGCTTATCAACCCCGGCTGGAAAGTGTTGATGGGGAAAACGGACACCGAAGAGAAAGGCGACGGCACAGATACGGTTCCTCCATTGGATAAAGGAACTGTGCTGACTTGTCGTGAAGGTATTATTGGCGATAAGAAAACTGAGCCACCAAAACACTTTACCGAAGCGACGTTATTACAAGCGATGACAGGTATTGCCCGCTTTGTGGCAAATAAAGACCTTAAAGCTATTTTGAAAGAAACCGATGGCCTTGGCACAGAAGCAACCCGTGCAGGCATTTTAGATACTCTATTCAAAAGGCACCTGCTAACGCGACAAGGAAAAAGTATTCACAGTAGCCCTGCGGGTAGAGGCTTGATTCATGCCTTACCTGAGGATTCGACCTTCCCAGACATGACGGCACACTGGGAGCACCAGTTGCAAGGCATGGCAGAACGAAATCAAGCGTATCAACCTTTCATGCAAGCGCTAGAAAGCAAGGTTGATGGTTTGATGGGCAAGGTAAAAGCAGGCGAAGTTCCTGAGTCTCTGCGTCATCTTCCTAAAGTCGAAAGACCGGCTTTTAAACGTCGTAAAGGCGGAGGTGCGAAGTCTCATACCAACAAAGGTACGTATGCCAAGACAGGTACGTATGCTAAGAAAGGTACTTCCGCTAAAAAGAGCACTAAAAGCTAAGACTTATTGAGGTTAGAATTAACGTCCGACTTTACGCCCACAACGTTTAAACAGCTGCTGCCAATAGTCCACATGGCGCCGAGTGGATGATCGAAAGGCTTGATGTGCATCTTGGATCGGAAAGTAATAACTGTGCAGGTCAGGTTGCGCGTCAAACATACCAAGTTGCGGGGCTAACTGCTGATAGTAGCTATCCAATTGCGCCATGTAGGGCTGAACTTTGTCTATATATTGCTGCTCGAACACATTGTTAAGATAGCGAAATTTCGTCGTGTCTCGTTGTTTACCACAGATGATATTGTCATCAAAAGCTGAGAGCTGTTTAGTAATGGTATCAAGTTCGGCTGAAGCACGCGCGAGCGAGTAATACAAATTTCCCAGTGTCGAACTCTTCTCTACTATTTCTTGAACCTCTATGGTTTTGCCTGAAACGAGCGGCGTGTTTAACGCTTTGTTGATATGCTTTAGGGCATCACTTGCCTGTCGCACCTGAGCATCAATATCAGCAAGTAACCACTGACTACCACGCATTTGGGATTGCATTGCCTCACTGGTATAGATGAGATTCCACTTGTGTAGCGGAAATTGCGCGAGTTTCTGTTGTTCGACATCTTTCAGTAGTTCAACGATGTTGGTGTCTAAGTCATTAACTGATAGACATTGATCGATACCTTTAATGAGGGCCACTTGGTAATCGTAATTGCGAAACTCGTCCGTCACTTTTCCAAGTATTGAGTTTTTTTCTGCGATTAGATTGAACAAGCCACATTGTCGAAGCTGATAGCTGTCGAGCAATCCGATGGAGAGAGTAGGGACATCAATAAACAGCTCTCGCTTTCTCGGTAAGCTCTCAAATGCCCATTCTTCTTTCAATCTATCGGCACCTTGTACTCTGGCTATCTTAGTGTGATAGTCGTCGAAGAGGTCGCCGGGGCTTTCACTGAAACACCCAGAAATGACCACCACAAGAAAACATAATGTTAGGCGTGTTAGTAAGTTTGAGAGAAAGCGACCATTCATAAAATGACTACCAATCGATTTCACTGCCATCGAAATTAAAGAAGTGACCACTCACTTTGGTGTTCGATGACTCTATAACGTTGATCAGGCCTGAAGCGGAAGTGCCGGTGTCGATCAAAGCATTAGGCCCGCCCATTTCAGTCTTTACCCAGCCTGGGTGTAGCGCAAGAACAGTAAACCCATCTAGGGTTAAGTCGTTACTTAAGCTCTTCACAACTGAGTTTAGAGCGGCTTTAGAGGAACGATAGAGGTAACCGCCGCCTGAGGTGTTTTCTGCCATGCTGCCAACTTTCGATGACAGACAAGCGATCTTTTTCACATCGCTATTCTTAAACATGGGTAATAACGTTTCAACCAGCTTTAAAGGCGCGATGGTGTTGATCTCAAAAACCCGGCGCCATTCTTCGACATCGGTATTACCCAAGCCATAGCCTTTTGGACCATAGTAGCCTGCGTTGCCGATCAATATATCAATCGGCTGAATTTTCGAAGGGAGTTTGCTCACGGCTTGGTAATTGGTTAGCTCTAACTGAATGCAGGTAAGGTTGGTGTTGTGGTCTGCGAGTGAGAGCAGTTCTTGTGCTGAATTGGCATCTCGATAAGTCGTGTACACCTTGTGATTACCTTCCAAGTATTGTTGAGTCAGGCTTAAGCCAATACCGCGGTTCGCTCCAGTAATAAAAATTGCGCTCATGGTGATTCCTTTTCAGTTTAATTAGTTAAGTTTGATGGCTTAACACGAGAAAATCAACGCTCCACCAACTGGCCATGAGCATTCCCACAAAAATCATTACTGCTGCCGTAGACCCGCAGATCACCCCAAGGATGAGTATTATGTTTTTCATTGCTGTTTCTCCTTAGAATTAACGGTAATGATAATTATTATCATTAATTGGAGTTGTCGCCAAGTCTGAGACTGTTATGATTTTGAGAAAGATACGCAATTAGCCCAATTATGATTCCTTTAATTTATCACCCAATCTATTCACAGCTACCTTTACCAGAGGGTCATCGTTACCCAATCAACAAATATCAGCTTTTACATCGTGCTATTGAAGCCTTAATGGATAACGATCCGCAATGGGACATCATGTTTGACGTGTTCCAACCAGTCCCCGTTTCGGTTGAACAGGTAAAGCAGGTACACGATAGTGAGTATGTTGATCTGCTTGTTTCAGGAAATTTGCCCGCGGCCAAAATGAGGCGGATCGGATTTCCTTGGAGTGAACAACTTATCGAAAGAACATTCTACTCAAGTGGTGGAACCTGCTTAGCGGCAGAAATGGCCATTGATAGTGGTGTCGCGATTCACCTCAGTGGTGGGTATCATCATGCACATCACGATTTTGGTAGTGGTTTCTGTCTCTTCAACGATCTGGTGTTGGCAGCCAAGCATGCACTGATCTTTGAACATATCGATAAAGTGCTTATCGTCGATAGTGATGTTCATCATGGTGATGGCACTGCGACGTTATGTGCAGGCAATGATGACATTATTACTCTGTCATTCCATTGCGATAAAAATTTCCCTGCACGTAAACCGCTATCCGATTTCGATGTGCCATTAAGTCGCGAAACAGAAGACGAAGAGTTTTTGCGCTGTTTTGAACAAGTCACCAAACTGGCGATTGCTCATCACCAGCCCGATCTCATCATTTATGACGCGGGTATCGACATTCATCAAGACGATGAGCTGGGTTACTTAAATGTGTCTACAGAAGGGATCTTCAAGCGTGATTGTTTGATGATCAATTTAGCGAAATCAGAGTCTATCCCGATGGCGTGTGTAGTCGGTGGTGGATATAGAACTCAACATCAAGATCTGGTTCCTATTCACATGCAGTTATTGAAAGCCGCTCATAAAGTGTATGGCTAGCGAGGTTGCGTAAAGCCAAAAGAACCTTCAAATTGAAGGGGGATAGATTTGAAGAGGGATAGATGCAAAAAAGCCCACTGATTTCTCAGTGGGCTTTTTCT
>NZ_AJYQ02000086.1 GCF_000287055.2 Vibrio genomosp. F10 str. ZF-129
TCTCTAAGCGGACGGCCATTCTAGCGATTTGATTTTTAGTGTCAACCACTTTTTCAAAACATTTTAAGCACTCGGCTTAAGCTAGTAGACCTTGCTGGCTGGGCGTTTCAAAACCGAAGTAATGATGCTTTCCCGTGTCAGCGAGGGGGCATTATAGAGATCGCGGTCACGTTGGCAAGTGCTTTTTTTAATTTTTTTTGATTTCCTTAACTGCCTGGATAATTTTCAATCAAAGAGACCATTTTTGCTACTAATTCGTCCATATTTGCCGTTTAATCCTAATGACTAAGGAGAATTTATGAGTTCAATACGCAGTTATAAAGGAATCGCCCCGGATATTGGTGAACGCGTCTATATAGACAGTAGTGCTGTTTTAGTGGGTGACATTAGAATTGGTGATGATTCGAGTATTTGGCCTTTGGTCGCTGCTCGCGGAGATGTAAATCATATCCATATTGGTCAACGAACCAACATACAAGATGGTAGCGTGCTACACGTTACGCATAAGAATATCGAAAACCCTGCAGGCTACCCGTTATTGATTGGTGATGACGTGACCGTAGGACATAAGGTGATGCTACACGGCTGTACGATTCATGATCGCGTTTTAGTCGGCATGGGAGCAATCGTCCTAGATGGTGTGGTAATTCAGAACGATGTCATGATCGGTGCAGGAAGCTTAGTCCCCCCTAACAAGGTCTTAGAAAGTGGCTACCTTTATGTGGGTAGCCCCGTTAAGCAGGCTCGGCCCTTAACCGAAAAAGAACAAGCCTTTTTGCAAAAATCTTCTGATAACTATGTTCAGAATAAAAATGACTATATCAATAACGTCACTTCTATTTAACTCTAAGACTCGTCTTTGCCCAAGTTAGAGCAACACATCAATAGAGCCAGAAGAGGTCCATTCTTCTTGCTCTATTTTTTCTTCTACTATTTCTTCAATATCGAAACGATACTGATTAAACACATCAAGCGCTTGTTGTGGTGACTTCACTTCTTGAGCAGATAATTTTTCTAGTTGCTCCATTGATATATAGCATTCGATTAATGCACCAGCTTGTTGGGCAGGGAAGCTCACCCTCTCTAAATTCTCATCCCAATCCTGCATGTCTGGAAATAAAATAGACTGATTCATTGAAGACCTTCCAAATTTTTACGTAACTCTCTTAGGATTTGTCTTGAGCCAGGCCTCAATCCTCTCCATAGCATAAAACTTTCTGCGGCTTGGCCGACGAGCATTCCCAAACCGTCATAGGTGGCTGACACCGAGTGCTCTGCCGCCCATTGGTTAAATTTCGTTTTTCCTGAGCCGTACACCATGTCATAGACAACGCTGTAAGGGGAAAATATTGCTGGAGATATTGCTGGCAAGTCGCCAGTTAAGCCGGATGAAGAGGAGTTGATGATGACGTCGAAAGACTCATCCACTTCCCCTATGTTGATCGCTTTAATATTTCCATAAGATTCAAACATGTCTGCGAGCTGTTGAGCTTTTGCATGAGTTCGATTGGTAATAATAATTTCAGCTGGGTTTTGATCCAAAAGCGGCTTGATTACCCCCCTTGCAGCCCCACCAGCCCCAATCAATAGAATACGAGCACCCTTCAAAGGCACTTGGTATTGAAGGAGATCCTGAACGAGCCCTTCACCATCAGTATTATCACCAATGATCTCTCCATCATCTAATTTCTTTAGCGTATTCACCGCGCCCGCTAACTGTGCTCGCTCTGTTAAACGGTCAGCGAATTGATAAGCATCTTCTTTAAAAGGCGCCGTAATATTACAGCCCTTGCCGCCTTCTGAAAAAAAGAGCGTTGCCGCTTGTTTGAATCCATCTTTTGGCGGACAAGCCGACACATAAGTAAGAGGCTGATTGGTTTGGCGCGCAAATAGAGTATGGATGAAGGGAGATTTACTTTGTGTGATGGGATTGCCGAAAACCACGTAACGATCTATTTGCTGAGTCATATCCTTAACCTATAAGAAATTAAAAAGAGTCACACTAAAAGACATGTGCCTTAAAATATGACCCTATCACTAACTCTAAATAGAAGAAACTACATAAAGAAGAAAGCCTATAGAAAGCGATCGATTACCAATCTCGAGGTTTTAGGTAGTGATCGTAAAGCGCCGCTTCTGGGGAATCACTTTCTACCTGGTAGGCATATTCCCAGCGAGCTAATGGTGGCATCGACATAAGAATCGATTCAGTCCGCCCTCCGCTTTGCAATCCGAACAGCGTTCCTCTGTCATACACCAGGTTGAATTCAACATAACGTCCTCGACGGTAAAGCTGAAAATCGCGCTCTCTTTCACCAAATGACGTCTCTTTTCTTCGCTCAACAATAGGCAAGTAGGCATCAGTAAAGCCCTCTCCCACCGCTTGCATATAGGAAAAGCACTTATCAAAGCCCCACTGGTTGAGATCATCAAAGAATAAACCGCCAACGCCCCGCGTTTCTTTGCGATGTGGTAAGAAAAAGTATTTATCGCACCAAGCTTTATGCTCGGCATATACCTGGGCACCAAAAGGCTCACAAATATCTTTGGCAACATTGTGCCAATGCTGACAATCTTCCTCAAAAGGATAGAACGGCGTTAAATCAAAACCGCCACCAAACCACCAGATCGGGTCTTCGCCCTCTTTTTCAGCAATAAAAAAACGCACATTAGCATGAGACGTCGGGATATACGGGTTATTAGGATGCATCACTAACGAAACACCCATCGCCTCAAATTTTCGGCCTGCTAACTCTGGCCGGTGCGCCGTAGCTGATGCTGGCATTTGTTCGCCCAAGACATGTGAGAAGTTAACACCACCTTGCTCAAAAACATGCCCATTACGCATAACTCGTGTTCGGCCACCACCAGCAAGTCGCTCACTCGGACCTTTTTCCCAATCGTCATGTTCAAACTTAGCCGTGCCATCTGCCTGTTCTAGTGCAGAACAGATGTTATCTTGCAGTGATAATAGAAACTGCTTCACTTTGTGCTTATCAATACTTGCCATCATTCTTGTCCAACGCTGATTTTGGTTATCTTTTTGACTTCATCTGACTTTCTTTATCGAACTTGCTATATCGTACTTTCTCTATCGAAATGGTCAGCCTTGCCTTACGACCCTTGAGGTTTTGGCATCTCTATTCTCACTCGGTTTATCGCTTCTACTCGTTTTCTATTCGAGTATGGCAAACCGTTTATCACCCAGTAGCGGCTACACTTCAGAGATGGTGATGCACGAAATAAACCCCGTCAGGTTAGCACCCTGACTCTGATTTATCCGCAGTGAGCATGGTAAGTGTACAAATAATCACAATCCGTGCCTAAGGTATTTGTTTACAAATTGTATGATTCTTCTTTTAACACTAGCGCAAACGTTTGCTTGATGCGATTTTACCCGTATAATGCGCCCAAAATATCCACTCACCTAATTATTGAAGCTTGAAGGAGTTTGAGATGAAAGTCGGCATTATTATGGGTTCTAAATCAGATTGGCCAACCATGAAACTAGCAGCAGAGATGCTAGACCAATTTGGTGTCCCTTACGAAACCAAGGTCGTTTCTGCGCACAGAACTCCTCAGCTACTCGCAGATTACGCCACTACTGCAAAAGAGCGTGGCATTAAAGTCATCATCGCTGGAGCGGGCGGGGCTGCTCACTTACCAGGTATGGCAGCGGCCTTTACCAGTGTTCCGGTATTAGGGGTTCCAGTACAATCTCGCGCTCTTAAAGGGATGGATTCATTGTTATCCATCGTACAAATGCCTAAAGGGATCGCCGTTGGTACTTTGGCTATCGGTGAAGCAGGTGCGGCCAATGCTGGAATTCTAGCCGCACAAATTATCGGCACACACGATGAGACAGTCATGGCTAAAGTTGAAGCGTTCCGAACAGAACAAACCGACACCGTCCTTGCCAACCCGAATCCTGCTGAGGACTAAACCATGCACGTATTGGTATTAGGTGCAGGTCAACTTGCTCGAATGATGTCACTGGCTGGCGCACCACTTAATATTGAGATATCAGCCTTTGATGTGAACAGTGAAACCATCGTTCATCCTTTGACTCAGGCGGTAATTGGTCAAGGATTAGAAAATGCTATTGCACAAGCAGATGTGATTACGGCTGAATTTGAGCACATTCCACATAATGTGCTCGATATCTGTGAAAAAAGTGGAAAGTTTTTTCCTACGACAGAAGCAATCAAAGCCGGTGGTGACCGACGAATAGAAAAAGCGCTACTTGATCAAGCCCAGGTGAGAAATGCTGACTATTACATCGTTAATACCCGTGAAGATTTTGATGCCGCCATTGAATCCGTTAAGCTTCCAATGGTGTTGAAGAGTGCTTTAGGCGGGTATGACGGAAAAGGTCAATGGCGTCTTAAATCGCTAAAAGACGTTGATGCCATCTGGTCTGAAATGGCTGAATGTATCGCCTCTTCTCCTTCTCAATCGATTGTGGCCGAAGCCTTCATTCCGTTTAATCGAGAAGTCTCTCTTGTGGGAGCAAGAGCAAAAGATGGCAGCATTGCCGTTTACCCATTAGCGGAAAACGTTCACACCAATGGCGTACTCAGCTTATCAACAGCTATTGATGCTCCCCAACTGCAAAGCCAAGCACTGCAGATGTTTTCAGCGATTGCCAATCGCCTAGATTATGTGGGCGTTCTTGCGTTAGAGTTTTTTGATGTTGATGGGCAACTACTGGTCAACGAAATAGCTCCGCGAGTACATAACTCCGGACACTGGACTCAGCAAGGTGCAGAAACCTGTCAATTTGAAAATCACCTACGCGCTGTTTGTGGTCTGGCTTTAGGATCAACTAAGCTTATCCGACCTACTGCGATGGTCAATATACTGGGTGAAGACAAACTACCAGACGCTCTGCTTTCTACGGAAGGCTGTCATATACATTGGTATGGAAAAGAAAAGCGGGCGGGTCGAAAAATGGGACACATCAATGTTTCAGCTCAATCAGCCACAGAACTTCAGCTGACTTTGGCCTCTCTGGCTAAGGTTCTCGATGAACGTGCTTACCCAGCCATTCATGAGCTGGCTAAAAATTAATGTTTAGTGTCAGTAACCTATGTAAAAACCAAATAAAAAATGACGCTATTGCGTCATTTTTTATTTATTTCTGAATGTGATGACAACGTCTATCAGCGCATTGCAGCTTAACCCCACTGGCGAGTTTCTTTTCAACTAACAATGGAAAACCGCACTGCTCACAGCGACCTTTAACGGGGGGCAAATTTACAGCAAATTTGCATTTAGGGTAGCAATCGCATGCATAAAATACCTTGCCGAAGCGTGTTTTCCTCTCAGCGAGGTGTCCTTTACCGCAATCAGGACACGCGTACTGCGGTACTTTGTCATCACTTTTGTTGTCTAATGACTCAATGTGATGACAAGTAGGGTAGTGACTACAGCCAATGAACATCCCATATCGCCCCTGGCGTAAAACCAACTCGTTTGTGCATAATGGGCAAGCGACACCCAATGGTTTTATTATGTGCCCATCATTTTGATGCAATGGTCGAATAAAATCACAGCTAGGGTATTGAGTACAACCTAAAAAAGGGCCGTGTTTGCCATGGCGGAGTTGAAGCTTTCCATCACAATTAGGGCAAGGTTCATGTTCTAGCGCATGCTCGTGGTTTGAAAATAAATGTTGATCTATTTTACTGCTCATTGGGCTCTTAAGTGGTTAATCAAAGGTGGCAACTTAATGCAAAATACCTTGCTCGGTTGTGTATAACAGCTCTTCCATTAGCGTATAAGCATTTTCATTTCCAGGTACATTAAACAGCACCATCAAAATAATCCACTTCAAATCATCCAATTCAAATTCGTTGGTTTCTAGCCCCATCACGCGATCAACCACCATTTCACGTGTTTCTGTTGTGAGCACATTAATATGCTCTAAAAACAGTAAGAAGCCACGACTTTCTAAATCAAGCCGCTGCATCTCTTTTGCCGTGTAAATGCGCATTGATGTCGCTGCACAAGTAGAAATAGCCGAATGCTCATCACTTTGTTGAAGTAATGCCAACTCTTCCAACCAATGAAGGGCTTTATAGATATCTTTCTCGTGAAACCCCGCGCGAAGAAGTTCATCTTCAAGTTCATCTTGGTCCACTTGTAATTCCACATCGCTATGGATATAGGTTTCGAACAAATACATCAGTATGTCCATCATCATAGCTAGCCCCTCCCATTTCGAATATAGCCACCGGAAACTGCAACAACATGCCCTGAAAGCTCAAGCTCTAGGATCTGCATCATGACTTCATGAACAGGTATATTGGTCCTGCTCGCGAGAATATCAACTGGCGTAGCCTCTACCCCTACGTTAGCTAACAGTTGTGGAAATGGCAATTCTTGTTCGCTCTCTATTTGATCAAACAGCTCAGCTTGACTGCTGAACCGTTGTTTAATCGACCAGTCTAGCAAAGTATCGATTTCATCTAAAACATCTTGTTCACTTTGAACCAAACAAGCGCCGTTTTTAATCAGTGCATTCCCCCCTTGGTTATTACCGCTATAAATAGATCCCGGAATCGCAAACACATCTCGCCCTTGTTCAGCGGCATACCTTGCAGTGATCAGTGAGCCACTTTTTTCTGCCGCTTCAACGACCAGTACCCCAACCGACAAACCACTGATAATGCGGTTTCTGCGCGGAAAGTGCGTTGGCCTTGGCTTAATCTGTGGAGCGAACTCAGACACCAGTGCCCCTGATTCTATGATCCGTCCTGCCAGGCCCTTGTGCCTAGATGGATAAACTTGATCCAATCCCGAACCCAATACGGCAATGGTTTTTCCATCCGCACTCAACGCCCCATCATGAGCATGTCCATCAATTCCCAAAGCCAAACCACTCGTCACCACTAACCCATGCTGAACAAAACGACTTGCATAAGACTTAGCACTATTCAATCCTTCCATACTGGCATTTCTGCTGCCAACCATAGCGATTTGTGGATGAGACAGTGTGGTTACATCACCTTTAACGAACAAAACAGGGGGAGGCAAGGCTACCTCTTTGAGTAAAGGAGGGTACTCCTCATCGAGAGGCGTCAAAATATGATGATTGGATGCCTGGAACCACTCCATACACATACCTACATCACGCTCAGAACCTTGCTTAAAATAGGTAATCTGCTCACGAGATAAACCAAGAGAGGACAACGATTCTGTGTCTCTATCCATCAGATTACACGGTGCGTCAACCGCTATAAGCCGAGCGAGTGCCTTACTGCCGATCTTAGGGGTAAAAGATAACGCCAACCAAGCGGCGAGCTCCCGTTCTAACATAAGAATAGACTAACAACCTTAATGGGCAGCGCTCTCTTTGTGAATGACATCATGGCTAGCCTTCGTCGATCATTGAACGTTGATTGACAATAGAGAGCTCATCCGTGGTATTGGTTGTTTTTTTCAATGAATGATTTGGAGACACGAGCAAAGCCTCACTACTGATAGGCGCCTTGCTGTCTGTAATGAGGGCTAAGCTGAAATAACGGTAAGGCCGAATAACCATTAAACTGCCAATGGATGTATCAGGCAGCCGAAATTCAGAGGCGTTAGATTCATCGGTATAGCTATATTTACCCTGTTTTTGATACACACTAGCCCCCGGCTGAAACAACTGAAACATACTGCCCTGGATAACTTGGTCTTCAGAACCTTTATCGATAATAACCACCTGATTTCTTACCGAGTACTGACTGCCATTAAGCGCCCCTAAAATCTTCGCCATCGTCTCATCAGGGGCGGGGAGCGGATAAAAAGTGGTTGATAAGCCGTTACTCTCGACCGTAATATCAGGAAGTGCAATATCATTGAGCCAAATTTCATTGGCCTGAGTGAGCACCTTCAATTGGGTTAAATCTTCTTCTTGTTGCTTTTCACGTTGTGCGCTGGCGATGCGTTGCAGCGCCACCATGGTTTGATTGTCACGCTTAAATTCACTCGCAACCCGATAGATCCCCCAATGGCGTTCATTTGTGGTCCGAGAAATAAACAACGCGTCCTCAGACGTTAAGAATTTCTTACCACCACTCGATCCTAAGACTTTACTACCTAAACGGAGCGTCTCTAGGCTCACGAGTCGATCAGATTGCAAATAAGGGACAACCAGGCTCTCTTTAAGTGTAGGAACGGCTTGTTTATCCAACACCCTAACCTTGGGGCTCATTTTTACCATAGGTTTTAAGCTTAAGACTGGCTGACCATTTAGCCAAACTAAGGTGAGCTTATCTCCAGGATAAATTAAATGAGGGTTATCTATTTCAGGGTTATTTCTCCACAATTTGGGCCAGAGCCATGGGCTGTTCAAATACAGGGCAGAGATATCCCAAAGCGTATCGCCTTTGACAACCGTATAAGTCTTAGGCGCGCCCTCTTTTAGCGTTAATGGTGCACTTTTGCTTGCAAAAACAGACCAAGAAACGAACATTAGAATTGAAAAAGAAAGCATAAGAAACCAATGATTAATGCGCGGCATAGCCTCATTCCTTTAGTCTTAAAAGTAATCAATAATTCGATTATTCACGTTTGGATGCTGTCATTTAGGGTCTAAAATGTCTAGAATTGACCCAACCACCTTTAGGCCGATTCGGCACAGTTCAACATTTAGAGTGTATATGTCTGTATTACAAGTATTAACGTTCCCCGATGACCGCTTACGCACTGTCGCTAAGCCAGTAGAAAAGGTAACACCTGAAATTCAAAAACTCGTCGATGACATGATTGAAACCATGTACGAAGAAGAAGGTATTGGCCTCGCTGCGACACAAGTTGATTTTCACCAACGTATTGTCGTGATTGATGTTTCTGACACACGCGATCAACCCATGGTTCTTATCAACCCAGAGATCACTGAAAAACGCGGTGAAGATGGCATTGAAGAAGGTTGTTTGTCGGTTCCTGGTTCACGTGCTTTAGTGTCACGCGCGGCAGAAGTTTCAGTAAAAGCGCTCAACCGCGATGGTGAAGAATTTACCTTTGAAGCCGATGACTTACTGGCTATCTGTGTCCAACACGAATTGGATCACCTCAAGGGGAAACTCTTTGTCGATTACCTATCTCCTTTAAAGCGAAAGCGTATCCAAGATAAGCTGGCAAAAATTAAACGCTTTAACGAAAAGCAAGCGAACCGATAATAACGGCCTAGCAACAAACACAGCTAAACCGGCTATTGATGACAAGATGTTATTAATAGCTAGAGACCATCATTAAAAAAGGAAGCCTACCTTGAGCCAGTCTTTGAGAATTGTCTTTGCAGGTACTCCAGATTTCGCCGCCCGTCACTTGGCGGCGTTGTTGTCTTCGGTACATGAAGTCATTGCTGTTTATACTCCGCCAGATCGCCCAGCAGGACGCGGTAAAAAACTGACTGCGAGCCCTGTAAAAAACATGGCATTAGAAAACAACATTCCTGTTTATCAGCCAGAAAACTTTAAGTCTGATGAAGCAAAGCAGCAATTAGCAGAATTAGATGCCGATATCATGGTCGTTGTAGCGTATGGGTTACTGCTACCTCAAGCGGTTCTTGATACACCAAAGCTCGGCTGCATCAATGTTCATGGTTCAATTCTTCCACGCTGGCGCGGCGCGGCTCCCATTCAACGTTCAATTTGGGCGGGGGATAAAGAGACAGGCGTGACCATCATGCAGATGGACAAAGGGCTCGATACGGGCGACATGCTTAAGATCGCCACCTTACCGATTGAAGCCAATGATACCAGTGCTTCGATGTACGAGAAACTGGCAGAATTAGGCCCTGCTGCTTTGGTCGATTGCCTTGCTGATATTGCTTCTGGCACGGCTGTAGCGGAAAAGCAAAATGATGATCTAGCAAACTACGCGAAAAAGCTCAGTAAAGAAGAAGCGAAAATCAACTGGGAAGACGACGCTGAGCACATTGAACGCTGCGTACGTGCATTTAACCCAGGGCCAATGAGTCACTTTGCCGTCGCTGACAACAACATCAAAGTGTGGCAAAGCCGAGTTGATGAAACACCATGTGACCAACCCGCAGGGACGATCATTCAAGCCGATAAAACGGGCATCTACGTGGCGACGGGCAATCAGGTTCTTATCCTAAGCCAACTGCAAGTCCCGGGTAAAAAAGCCATGCCAGTACAAGATATCCTCAACGCCCGTGCAAGCTGGTTTGAGGTGGGTACGGTGCTCAGCTAGCCTCGATTTCTATCGGATATGTCGACCTAATAAAGCACCACCTAAAGCACCACCTAAAGCACCACCAAAGCAACTCACCGACTTAGCCAATGTTAAGTCGGTACATTTTAGGAAGCCGAGACGCCTCCACTAATTTAAGGTATTCACAATGAATGTTCGCGCAGCCGCAGCTAACGTACTTTTTCAAGTCGTCGACAAAGGTCATTCTCTTTCTCACGCTTTACCCGCCGCTCAAAAAACAATCCGCCCGAGAGACCACGCCCTGTTGCAAGAGATTTGCTACGGTTCATTGCGTTATTTACCGCGCTTAGAGTCCATTGCTAACGAACTGATGGAAAACTCACTCAAAGGCAAAAAGCGTGTTTTTCACCATCTAATTCTAGTGGGCATTTACCAGCTTGGCTTTATGCGTATCCCTTCTCACGCCGCGGTAGGCGAAACCGTTGAAGCCACCAATACACTGCGAGGCCCAAGCTTAAGCGGCTTGATCAACGCTGTGTTACGAAACTACCTACGCAGCCAAGAAGAGCTTGATGCGTTCTCCGTTAGCCACAACGCCGGAAAATATAGCCACCCAAGCTGGATTTTAAAGATGCTTCAAGAGAGTTACCCAGAGCAATGGGAAACCATCATTGAGGCTAACAACAGCAAAGCACCAATGTGGTTGAGGGTGAACCGCCAGCACCACACGCGAGATGAGTACCTAGAACTGCTCAAAAATGAAGACATTGAATTCACCGTTCATCCAGAAGCATCGGATGCGATAAAGTTAGCCACGCCTTGCGATGTCACCAAATTACCTGGGTTTGAAAAAGGCTGGGTATCGGTACAAGATGCAGCAGCGCAACTGTCTGTCGATTATTTAACCCCGCAAGAAGGTGAGCTGATTCTAGACTGCTGCGCCGCACCAGGCGGAAAAACCGCACATATTTTAGAGCACACGACCGATACAGAAGTCGTCGCCATTGATAGCGACGCGAAAAGACTTGACCGTGTTTACGATAACCTAGACCGATTGCAGCTGAAAGCCGATGTTCTTTGCGGTGACGCACGTTACCCTGAAGAGTGGTGGCAAGGTGAGCAATTTGATCGTATTTTGCTTGATGCACCGTGTTCCGCAACCGGTGTTATTCGTCGCCACCCAGACATCAAATGGCTGCGTCGAGCAACAGACATTGAAGCGCTAGCAGAACTGCAAAGTGAAATTATGGATGCGATGTGGCAGCAATTGAAACCAGGTGGCACTATGGTATATGCAACGTGCTCAATTGCACCGCAAGAGAACAGCTTACAAGTGAGTGCTTTTTTGAATCGCAAAGATAACGCCGAGCTTATTGGATCAGAACCATCATCCCCAGGCAGACAAATTCTTCCCGGTGAAAATGATATGGATGGTTTCTACTACGCTGTATTGAAAAAGGCTTTAGCATAACGTCACCTTGCTAGATAGAACCGCACAGAATGAAAGTGCAATAGAGTACTTTCATTCTACGATTTAAAGCAGTAATAGAAGAGAAACGGCATGAAAATCATTATTCTTGGCGCAGGTCAAGTGGGCGGTACGCTCGCAGAAAACCTAGTAGGTGAAAATAACGATATCACTATCGTCGATAGAAATGGTGATCGCCTTCGTGAGCTACAAGATAAATATGATCTGCGAGTCGTGAATGGATACGCTAGCCACCCTGACGTGTTAAGAGAAGCCGGCGCACAAGATGCCGACATGTTAGTTGCCGTCACCAATATGGATGAAACGAATATGGCCGCTTGCCAAGTGGCTTTTACACTCTTTAATACGCCAAACCGTGTTGCTCGTATTCGCTCTCCTGAGTATTTAATCGAAAAAGATGCCTTGTTTAAATCGGGTGCGGTTCCTGTCGATCACTTGATTGCTCCCGAAGAGCTCGTCACCAGCTATATTGAACGCTTAATCCAATACCCAGGTGCTTTGCAAGTGGTCAGTTTTGCGGATCAAAAAGTCAGCTTAGTGGCGGTTAAGGCCTACTATGGTGGCCCACTAGTGGGTAATGCACTGTCAGCACTTCGTGATCATATGCCACATATTGATACTCGTGTTGCCGCGATTTTCCGTCAAGGCCGACCAATCAGACCGCAAGGCACGACCATCATTGAAGCAGACGATGAAGTGTTCTTTGTTGCCGCAAGTAACCACATTCGTGCGGTCATGAGTGAACTGCAACGACTAGAAAAGCCCTACCGACGCATTATGATTGTGGGTGGTGGTAATATTGGTGCAGGTTTAGCGAAACGCCTTGAACAAGACTACAGTGTCAAACTGATTGAGCGCAGCTATAAACGAGCGGAGAAGCTCTCTGAAGATCTTGAAAATACCATCGTCTTTTGTGGTGATGCCGCCGATCAAGAATTATTAACGGAAGAAAATATCGATCAGGTTGATGTGTTTATTGCGTTAACCAATGAAGATGAAACCAACATCATGTCAGCCATGCTTGCGAAACGCATGGGAGCCAAAAAAGCGATGGTGCTGATTCAGCGAGGCGCCTACGTTGACTTAGTGCAAGGCAGTGTTATTGATGTGGCGATCTCACCCCAACAAGCGACAATATCCGCGCTATTAACTCACGTGCGTCGAGCCGATATTGTTAATGTTTCGTCACTTCGTCGCGGTGCAGCTGAAGCCATTGAAGCGATCGCTCATGGCGATGAAACCACCTCTAAAGTCGTTGGTCGCGCCATTGGGGATATTCGACTTCCACCGGGTACAACCATAGGTGCCATTGTTCGCGGAGAAGAAGTACTCATCGCCCACGATAGAACCATCATCGAGCAAGACGACCACGTTGTGATGTTCTTAGTTGACAAAAAATACGTACCCGACGTAGAAGCACTATTCCAACCAAGTGCATTTTTCTTATAGATATCGTGGCGACTAGGAGCATCATTGAATGGTAAACCTGCGTCCCATACTCTTTGTCATAGGGCTACTTTTATCAAAGCTAGCCCTATTTATGTACATCCCGACTCTCGTTGCCTTTTTTACTGGTACTGCTGGTTTTTGGGAGTTTGGTCAGTCGATATTGATTACCCATTTTGTGGCTTTTTTGTGCTTATCACTGGGTCGGACGGCGACGTTTAAACTCAGTGTTCGTGATATGTTCCTCATCACTAGCCTCGTCTGGACGATCGCCAGTGCGTTTGCCGCTCTCCCCTTTGTGTTTATTAACCACATTAGTTTCACCGATGCCTACTTCGAAACCATGTCTGGGATTACCACTACGGGATCCACCGTATTAAGTGGCCTGGATACCATGGCACCTAGCATTTTATTATGGCGCTCTATATTGCAGTGGTTAGGCGGCGTTGGATTTATTGTCATGGCGGTCGCTGTTCTGCCGATGCTCAATGTCGGTGGCATGAAGCTGTTCCAAACCGAGTCCTCCGATTGGTCCGATAAAAGCAGCCCTAGGGCCAAAACCGTGGCAAAAAATATCGTGATTGTTTACCTGACGCTAACCCTGTTGTGTTGTATTGGGTTTGTTGTCACGGGTATGTCACTGTTTGAAGCGATTAATCATGCCTTTACCACCTTATCCACCGGTGGGTATTCCACCTCTGATGGTTCGATGAATAGCTTCTCTCATGGGTCGCATTGGGTAGCAACGCTGTTTATGTTTTTGGGGGGGTTACCATTTTTGCTCTTCGTCACCGCATTAAAAAAACGTAAGCCTGATGTACTGTTACAAGACTCTCAAGCAAGAGGCTTTACCTATCTATTCCTAATTTCTAGCTTCGTTGTTGCCTTATGGCTGGTCGTGAGAGATGGATATTCGAGCATAGATGCCCTTCGTGTTGCGATGTTCAATATCGTCTCTGTTGTCACGACGACTGGGTTTGGTTTAGAAGATTTCACCGCATGGGGCGCACTTCCTACCACTCTCTTCGCGTTTTTAATGATGGCGGGCGCGTGTTCTGGGTCAACCTCAGGAGGGATTAAAGTCTTCCGGTTTCAGATTGCGATAGCGCTACTGAATAAACAGATGATGAAACTTATTCACCCTAATGGAGTGTTTGTTCAGCGCTACAACCAGCGCCCGGTGAACGACGATATTGTTCGCTCTGTCGTCTCATTTGGCTTGATGTTCTTCATTACCATTATCTTCATTGCCGCAGGGCTAAGTACAATGGGGCTTGACCCTATCACCAGCATTTCAGGTTCCATTACTGCAGTCGCCAATGTCGGGCCGGGAATGGGTTCTATCATTGGCCCAACGGGTAATTTCGCTCCGTTACCCGATGCCGCTAAATGGTTATTAAGCTTTGGCATGTTAATGGGAAGGTTGGAGATTTTAACTCTGCTCGTGCTATTTTTCCCAGCATTCTGGAGAAGTTAACGGTTTAGTGTATTCCTGTTTATTCAAATTCCGACTGATTCCAACCCTTGCTGATTAAAACCCCTGAGACAAAATATCCACAGCCTCCTATGGCCTAACCTTATGAAGAAACAGGAACCACATACAGATATATAGAAAAAAAGTGGCACACGCACCCTGCTAAAACAAACACATGCCAAATGGCATGATTATAAGGAATGCGTTTAATGGCATAAAACACCACACCGAGTGAGTAGACAATCCCGCCTGCGGCAAGCAAGATTAGCCCCTCGACTTCAATGCTGATAGCCAATTGATAGATAACGACTAACGACAGCCACCCCATGGCTAAATAAGTCACCAATGACAACTTTTCAAACCTGTAAACAAAAAACAGCTTGGCGATAACACCGAACAAGGCAATGAACCAAATGACGGCCATCAACCCAATCGCAAGTGGCGTTCGAAGACTTACCAGTAAGTAAGGGGTATAGCTGCCGGCAATCAGCAAATAAATCGCACAGTGATCAAAGGTTTTTAACCAACGTTTAGCTTTAGGGGAAGGGATAGAGTGATACAAAGTTGACGCCAGAAAAAGCACAACAATGCTCGCGCCATAAACAGCCATACTCACTAGAGTCAGCGTATCACCTTGAGCATGAATCGATTTATGCAGTAGGAGTCCTAAACCGACGATGCCAAAAAGCACACCAAGGCCATGGGTTATTGCATTTGCCTGTTCTTCACGGACGGAATATTCCGAGCTAACTGCAGAGTTCATGAGCGACTAACCAAAGTAGAAATTCAATAATCGGCAGTATCGCACATTTAAGCTTACACTTGTAAGCTTAAATAATTATCCACGCTTAACAGCTCTCTTCTAAAAACGCGAGAACCTGTCTCCCTGCCAGTTCCGGATTGGTTCCGATAGGAATAGATAACTCGCGTTTTAATTCCCCCAACCCAAGCAAGCTTGCCAACATACCTTTTGCACCTTTGCGATTTCGATCCACTTCAAACCAAAGTTTCAACTCGCTTTCTGTATGGTGCGCAACGATTTCAACTTCACGCCAGCGCCCATGGTAAGGACCTGTCGTAGGTACAAATTCGAACTCTTGGACAAAGGGTAATTCAAAGCCTTTGACCGCCTCACACTCCACTTGCCTAATTCTTAGTCCTTGCTCTTCGAGTGCCGTAAAAATCCCATCCATTAACGGGTCGGGCCTCACCGTCAAAATATCTTTGTCCGTGGGATCGATCGACATCGAAATATCCAGACCGGTTTCCAACCACACTTTCGCATCCCCGATGGTCACAGGGGTATTAAGTGGGACGTCTAGTTCAACGTTAAAATCTCGCTCTTCACCTGATTTTATCGTGAATGCATAGGGCAACGTCCACTCGGCTAATGTGTGTGTTTTATTGACACGACGAGTACGCTGGCCTTCAGAATTTTTTCCAGGCTCAGTCGTTACCTCTTCGACATATCGACAGCACAGCTTTAGCTCAATATTATCAATTTCTTGTTCACTTGAACCGCCATAGACATGAATGGTCACGTTGACGCCTTGACCAGGGTACAACACTTCTTGTTGCAACACCGAATCAACCTTGGCTGAACCGATACCAAAACTTGCGAGGGTTTTCTTGAAAAATGACATACACACCTCCTTGATGAGTATCCATAGTAACCACGAATCGAGTCTTAACTCAATCGCCCCACTAGCGTTTTTCCTACTTCCGTCCTGAAAAGACCCGTCAAATTGTTAGCCTCTATTTCAATCACATTTTTATCATAAAAAAACCACACAAAAACTGTTTATATATCGACCAACCCACAAGTTGGTGCTAATCTATTTTTTGATGTGCTTGCATATCACAACTCCTGAGTCGTTATTTGGATTGGCGAGAGCCAGAAGAGCCACCCTTCAAGCAATTGAAGCTCAACTCATAACGGCTTAGGCCATTAAATTGGCAATGGATATGCCTGGCAGTTAGGTTAATCAATGCGCCCAACACCCGTCAGGTTTGCGCACTCAAATCGCAGTGCGTCTCGTCGTCGTAGTGGCTTTGCTACTGCTCCGACAGCAAGACAGGCAACACCCGTGATGACTTTGGCAGAGAAGACAGCAAGAACGGTGTCAGACCCTACTAAAGAAACAAAAGCGGCTTAATAAAAAGCGCAGTACTCACTGCGCTTTTTTGTACCTAAAATCGACCAACCCTAGATTTAAACGTGATATTTGATACATTACATCTCATAAAATGATAACCGTGAGATGAAATAGTGAAGTGCCATAGAATTGAAGAATTAGTCGAGCTTCTCGAGCCTGAATGGCAAAAAGACCAGCAGCTGAACTTATTACAATTTATTGTAAAATTAGCGAAAGAAGCTGGTTATGAAGGCAAACTCGACGACCTCACTGACGACGTGCTTATTTACCATCTAAAAATGCGTAATAGCGATAAATCAGACATGATTCCAGGATTAAAGAAAGACCAAGAAAATGATTTTAAAGAGGCGATTCTACGCGCCCGAGGCATCATCAAATAACGTATTTTCTTCCCTGATGATCTTAGCGACCGACCATCCGGTCGCTTTTTTATTCCCTTTAAGGCTAACCCAGCATAAAACAGGCACATTTTGTTATGAAGTGTGGTTAATGTTAAACAATTGAATCCACAATCCACTGTATAATAACCCGCCACTTAGCGCCCAGGCGATTAAATTACGTCTGAGCAAACAAGATGCATTTGCAAAAGCGTTAATTTGCGAGCAACGCTAATTTACAAACAAAAGTATTGACCAACCAAAATGCAATGTCGATAGAGCATGAGCAGCAGAACCCATGCCTAGCAGCCCAAAGAAAAGGATGACTTCATGAGTCAGGACAAGATCGATGTTAAGGATATCACTCCCAAAACATATAACCCCAAGACCCATAAAGGGAAACAAGATCGCTTCAACCCAAGCAATCGCATCTATGTTCGAGAAAGCAAAGGGGTATTTCAGCAACTACGCCGCTATGGGGGCTGGTTTTTACTCGCGCTATTCACTCTGATTCCGTGGATACCTTACGGAGAACGCCAGGCGATCCTGCTCGATATTGCCAGCCAGCAGTTTAACTTCTTTGGCACCACACTCTACCCACAAGATCTCACGCTCCTCGCCTTGCTCTTTATGATTGCGGCATTTGGGCTGTTTTTTATCACCACTTTTTTAGGTCGAGTCTGGTGTGGTTACCTTTGCCCACAAACCGTTTGGACTTTTATGTACATCTGGTTTGAAGAAAAACTCGAAGGCAGCGCCAACAAGCGGCGTAAACAAGATTCAGGAAAGCTCACTGGGAAAATACTGTTTCGAAAAATATTAAAGCATTGCGCTTGGATCGCCATCGCTCTTGCAACAGGTTTAACCTTTGTCGGGTACTTTATTCCGGTCAAAGAATTGGTTGTCGATTTCTTCACCTTTAGTGGCACTTTTTGGCCTGTATTTTGGGTGATTTTCTTCGCCGCATGTACTTATGCGAATGCCGGTTGGATGCGCTCCATTGTGTGTATCCACATGTGTCCTTATGCTCGTTTTCAATCAGCGATGTTCGACAAAGATACCTTCATTGTCGGCTACGATAGCAAGCGAGGTGAAGAGCGCGGCCCACGAGCACGTAAAGCCGATCCAAAAGAATTGGGATTAGGTGACTGTATCGATTGTGACCTTTGTGTTCAGGTTTGCCCTACGGGTATTGATATCCGTGACGGTCTGCAATACGAATGCATTAACTGCGGCGCATGTATTGATGCTTGCGATCAAACCATGGAGCGCATGAAATACAAAAAAGGTCTCATTAGCTATACCACGGAACACCAATTGGCGGGCAATAAGACCGATATCATGCGGCCAAAACTGATTGGTTACGGCTTGGTTCTTGTTGTGATGATTGGATTATTCTTTGTGCAAATCGCCAGTGTCGATCCTGCGGGACTCAGTGTTATTCGTGACCGAAGTGAGCTGTTCAGAGAAAACAACGTCGGTGAAATTGAAAATACTTACACCTTGAAGATCATCAATAAAACACAACAGACGCAGCGTTACCAACTGGAAGTCACCGGCTTAACCGATGCGACTTGGTACGGTCGCCAAACGGTTCAGGTGAAACCAGGGGAAGTACTCAACCTGCCAATGAGCTTAGGAGTCAATCCTGACAACTTAACCTCATCTGTCACGACGATTCAGTTTATACTGTCTGACAATGACGACTTCAGTATTGAAGTAGAAAGTCGATTTATTAAGAAGCTTTAATCGATATTCTCACTCTTACACTAAGGAAAAGGCTCAGTTAATGAGCCTTTTTATTTTATGACCGAAAAAGCCTTTAATTTTAATGCCCTGACACCCGATTTCATGTGGTACGCATTAGAGAGTATCGGTATTCGTGCCGAGTCTGGTTTCTTGCCTCTTAACAGCTACGAAAACCGTGTGTACCAATTCACCGATGAAGAACGTCAACGCTATGTTGTGAAGTTCTATCGACCTGAGCGATGGAGCGAACTGCAAATCCAAGAAGAGCACGACTTTACCCTAGAACTGCACGACGCCGAAGTGCCGGTCGCACCGCCATGTCGAATTAACGGTCATACTCTACATCAATACCAAGGCTACCTATTTGCATTGTTTGTGAGTGTAGGCGGAAGACAATTCGAAGTGGATAACTTGGATCAACTGGAAGGCGTGGGTCGCTTTCTTGGTCGCATTCACCAAGTTGGGCAGCAGCGCACATTTGCTCATCGACCGACGATCAGCCTAGATGAATATTTGCATCAGCCGAAGAAGCTGTTGGAAAATTCGACCTTTATTCCAATGCACCTTGAGAACGCTTTTTTCAGCGATCTTGACCTGTTAATTTCTCGATTAGAAGCACAATGGCAGCCTAACGTCGATATTATTCGCCTACACGGAGACTGCCATCCTGGCAATATTCTATGGCGAGATGGCCCAATGTTTGTCGACCTCGATGACGCTCGAAATGGCCCCGCTGTTCAAGATTTATGGATGCTTCTCAGTGGCGATAGAACAGAAAAATTGGCTCAACTGGACATCGTTTTAGAAGCTTATCAAGAGTTTTGTGATTTTGATCACTCGCAGCTGAAACTTATTGAGCCTTTGCGTGGTCTACGAATGGTCTACTATATGGCTTGGTTGGCAAAAAGGTGGCAAGATCCGGCTTTTCCCATCGCTTTTCCTTGGTTTAATGACCCAAAATACTGGGAAAGCCAAGTCTTAGGCTTTAAAGAACAAATTGCGGCGCTGAGTGAACCGTCATTATCACTCACACCACAATGGTAATGGCATTTGCCTTATAATTAGAATATGGAGATAACAATGAAGAAGCTGTTTGCAATTTTCGCAACCCTAATGCTGAGTATTACAGCTCACGCGGCACAGTTTGAAGAAGGAACACACTATAAAGTGCTCGATCTTGAGCCTTCAAAAAAGCCGATAGTCACGGAGTTTTTCTCTTTCTACTGCCCTCACTGTAATTCACTGGAACCTGTTATTGAACAAATGAAACAACAGCTACCAGAAGACGCTAAGCTACTGAAAAGCCATGTTTCATTCATGGGCGGATCAATGGGTAAACCGGTCAGTAAAGCGTATGCCACGATGATCGCTCTAAAAGTCGAAGACAAAATGGTCCCAGTCCTTTTTAATCGCATCCATAACATGGGCAAGCCACCCAAAAATGAAGAAGAGTTGCGCCAAATATTCTTGGATGAAGGCGTTGATGGCAAGAAATACGACGCGGCATATAATGGTTTTGCCGTCGATTCCATGGTTCGCCGTTTTGATAAACAGTTTCAAGACAGTGGCCTAACTGGTGTCCCTGCTCTCGTGGTCAATAACCGCTACCTTGTTCAAGCTCAGTCAATCAAAACGACGACGGAATACTTCGAACTAGTGAATTACTTGCTGACCAAGTAGTTTTACCACCACAGAATCACCATCCAATGAAAGAGAACATAGTGCGTTCTCTTTTTTTATTAAAAAACGCTATAAGTACATAAATCATAACGTATAGTAGAAGCTCTTGTTCAGGTGATGGAGAACCTAATGAAAGCCAGCTATATCTTACTTTTTACCTTACTGACTGCCGCCCCTACTTACGCCAAACTGGGCTCTAGCAATGGGTTTAGCGGAGAGATCTCTCTCAATACTGGGTATATCTCCACTCAATCGCATCTCAATACCAACGCTAATGCCATTCTAACCGGTTTAGATCAAACCGCAGAAACCGATGACACAGTGATTGTTGCCCCGCTAGGTAATCTTGCCTATACATTCGGCCGATCAAACCAACAGGTCTATTTTGGTACGACTCGTGATGATATCGCGATAGGGACACTTGCCTTACAATTGGGTTATAAATATCAATTCCCTTCGAGAATGACAGTAGACATCGCCTACCTTCCAACGGTCATGTCGGGCAGTGAGTGGCAGAATCCTTACGAGACCACAACGGCACGCCAAGAAACCGATGTCGACGGTAACGCTTATCGATTAAAGCTGTCGAATATTGGAGGGAGCTTATTCTCTCTCGACATGGCCTACGCTGATAAAGAGGTTGAGCAGGATGCCCTGGTCAATACCGCATTAGCTCGTGACGCCAAAACCTTTCTCATCAAAGGGCAAGTAAGAATACCTCTAAGCCGCACGACCATGCTGCTGCCTGCCATCGCGTATATTGAAAGCGATGCACAAGGGGAAGCCAATTCTTACCAGGGGTACCGAAGTGAACTGAGTCTGTTTCAATCAATCGGTGAGCATAACATCGCTTTAACCGCGGCCTATTCTCAGCATGACTATCAAGCGGGTAATCACTTATTTGGAAATCAAATACGTAACGATGATGGATTGAAATTTTTTGTCGCCTATGAATACCAAAACTTGATGGGCTGGCAAAATTGGTCTTTCATTTCTTTCGTTGGGTATAGCCAAACCGATGCAAATATTAACTTTTATGATGAATCTCAAAGCATCGTAACACTGGGGGTTAACTACAAATTCTAATCTCTAGATCATAAATTAGAACCGCCATAAACATCAGGTTATGGCGGATTAATGATCGCGACACATCTTTAAAATAAGATAACCTATTATGTTATGCCGCCTTGTTAACCATCTTCTTAGACCGCTTGTAAGGTCAGCTGCTTTAACAATCGATCCATCGCTCGATACCCAAGCGCCTCTGCTAAGTGAGGCTTCTCTATTCTCTCTGCACCGTCGAGATCGGCAATGGTTCGAGCGACCTTAATGATCCGATGATAAGCACGAATAGAAAGACCAAGGCGATGCAAAGCGGTTTCTAAAAACTGAGCATCGACTTTTTCCAACGGGCAATATTGATCGATATCTCGGCTACCAAGCAGCGCATTAACCACGCCACTTCGCTCATGCATTCGTTCTCTGGCGATTTTCACTCGTTGTTTTACCACCTCAGTAGGCTCACCTCTGTCTCCACCTTCTGTAAGAACGCCTTTGGGTAGCACTGGAATTTCTATCGACATATCAAACCGATCAAGCAGTGGACCAGAAAGTCGACTCAAGTAGCGCAGAATCAATTGAGGATTGGTACGCGTATGACTTCCCTCGTAATAACCAGTAGGACTTGGGTTTAACGCCCCAACCAATTGAAAGCGAGCTGGGAAACGGGTTTTTCCTTGAGCGCGAGAAATCACGATCTCACCCGACTCCAAAGGTTCTCGCAATGAATCGAGCACTTTTCTTTCAAATTCGGGCATTTCATCCAAAAAGAGTAACCCGTTATGGGCTAAAGAAATCTCTCCGGGCCGAGGAATCGAGCCTCCCCCCACCAGCGCCGCCATCGAACTTGAATGATGAGGCGAGCGAAACGGCCGCTTTTTCCAGTTGTGCTCATTGATTTCTTGTTGAGTTAAGGATGCAACCGAAGCCGTTTCCATCGCTTCATTCACTGACATTTCGGGCAGTAAATCACACAGCCTAGACGCCAGCATGGTTTTTCCAGTGCCAGGTGGCCCCAAAAAAAGTAAATTGTGGTTTCCTGCAGCGGCAATCTCTAACGCTCGTTTACCTTGCTGTTGGCCTATAATATCTTGCAAGTCGCGTGTCAGTTTAGCGTCACTGAATTTGGCTTTAGTTTGAAACAGCTGGAGGGACTGCTGCCCGCACAATTCTGCACACACTTCCAGTAAGCTCTGCGCTGACTTATGTATCTCCTTACCAACCAAGGCAGCCTGATCACCATTTAAGTGTGGAACAATAAGACAGCGCTTAGATTTTTGGGCCGCAAGCGCAGCTGGTAATACCCCTTTGATCGCTCGTAATTCACCAGAAAGCGCCAACTCACCGATAAACTCGCGCTGCGCTAATTTATCGATGGGAATCTGTTCACACGCCGCCAAAATACCCAATGCAATAGGGAGGTCAAATCGGCCGCCTTCTTTGGGTAAATCTGCCGGTGCCAAATTGACCGTAATCCGCTTTGCTGGGAACTCAAATCGAGAATTAATAATGGCGCTGCGAACGCGATCTTTTGCTTCTTTGACCGTAGTTTCAGGCAGCCCGACCAAGCTAAATCCTGGCAACCCATTACTGATATGAACTTCTACCGTCACTTCTGGTGCTTCAACACCTACACTCGCGCGGCTATGAACGATGGCTAACCCCATTTACCTTACCTACTGAAACCGATTCACATGAACAATTGAATGGTTCTTTTTTGAATGAGGGTGTTATATAACCCGCCTAGAGGCTGAGGAAATGTGAAAAAAGAATGAGTTTTTGCTTGTCATTTAACGGAATTCTATGTTACCACTAGGTACGCAACATATTTTGTTCAATATTTATAAAATACAAAAACGAAGATAAAAAATAAAATGAACTTCAAAGCTCGCCTTAACACTCTGGTACTCCTGATTATCGTGGTCATTATTGACACCGCGCAGGGGATAGTGGGCAGCAAGTAACCACAAGATTTTAAAAACCCCCGCACTGAAAAGTCCGGGGGTTTTTTTACAATTAGTACACTAAAAATTGAAGCACATCCGACCGAATACAACCAAGGTTCAGTCGAGAAATGACAGGAAGAATGGGAGCGCACATGACGTGCAAAAATAATGGAAGTCACTACGAGCCAAGTCGTAGTATGAGAGGGATACGATGAAAGGAGCAGATTTAGTCGTATCCGCATTAAAACAACAAGGCATAAAAACCGTCTTTGGTTACCCTGGTGGTGCCATTATGCCTATCTACGATGCCCTTTATGAGTGTGGTGTAGAACATATTTTATGTCGCCATGAACAAGGCGCGGCAATGGCAGCGATTGGTATGGCGCGATCATCACAAGATGTCGCTGTCTGCATGGCGACCTCTGGTCCAGGCGCGACTAACCTCGTCACCGGCCTTGCCGATGCTTTCATGGATTCAATTCCTTTAGTTGCAATTACCGGACAAGTTGCCAGCTCCCACATTGGTACTGATGCTTTTCAAGAAATGGATGTCATCGGTATGTCTCTTTCTTGTACTAAACACAGTTATCTCGTGACTGATATCCATGACCTAGCACCAACACTTGCAGAAGCATTTGAAGTCGCGAAAGCGGGTCGACCAGGCCCTGTCATCGTCGATATTGCGAAAGATGTTCAGTTAGCTGAAGCCCCTGTCGAAACCTTACCGGATTTCGAACATATCCCATTTCCAGTACCAACGCCTGAAGCGTTTCGCCTAGCGAATGCATTGCTTCGTGAATCGAAGCGCCCCGTTTTATACGTTGGCGGCGGCGTTCAACTCGGCAGAGCCACTGACTCCGTTCGTCAGTTTCTCGCTGACAACCCAATGCCATCCGTGAGTACATTGAAAGGCTTGGGAACGATTAACCGCCACGACCCACATTATCTTGGTATGTTGGGGATGCACGGCACAAAAGCCGCCAACCTTATCGTCCAAGAAAGTGACCTTTTGATCGTTGTCGGTGCGCGTTTCGATGACCGTGTGACCGGAAAACTCGATACCTTCGCGCCTCATGCTAAAGTCATTCATATTGATATTGATGCCGCTGAAATCAACAAGCTTCGTCATGCCAACGCAGCATTACGTGGTGATATTCGTGAAATACTGCCGAAACTGAAATGCACTCACGACATCAGCTCTTGGGCTCACCACAGTGAGGGGCTGCGTACCGCCTTTACATGGCGATATGATCACCCGGGCGATCTTATCTTTGCCCCACTTTTGCTTAAGCAATTATCGGACATGATGCCAGACAGCTCTATCGTCTCTACCGATGTTGGCCAACACCAAATGTGGGCAGCGCAACACATTCAGCCTCGTGATCCACAAAACTTCATCACATCTGCGGGTTTAGGGACAATGGGCTTTGGTTTACCGGCTGCAATGGGAGCTGCCGTTGCTCGACCTGATGATCAGTCCATCCTGATTTCTGGTGACGGCTCTTTCATGATGAATATTCAAGAGCTTGGCACCTTAAAACGTCGCCAAATTCCAGTCAAAATGGTGTTGTTGAACAACTCTCGTTTAGGCATGGTTCGCCAGTGGCAATCCTTATTCTTTGACGGCCGCCACAGCGAAACGATTTTGGATGATAACCCTGACTTTGTCATGCTAGCTAAAGCATTTGATATTCCAGGAAAAACCATCACTCGCAAAGAAGAAGTTGAACCGGCGTTAAAAGAAATGCTCGAAAGTAAAACAGCATACCTTTTACATGTCCTGATCGATGAAGAAGAAAATGTTTGGCCACTCGTACCACCGGGTGCATCAAACAGTGAAATGTTGGAGAACACCTAATGGAAAGATATTTCTTAGATATTAAAGCCGATGATAAACCGGTTCTATTAGAGCGCGTTTTACGCGTCGTTCGCCACCGCGGCTTTGTTGTAAAACAAGTGGCGGGAACACAAAATCACGACAGCAAAATTGCAAGTGTAGAAATTATTGTCGATAGCGATCGACCTATTGAATTTCTCACTAATCAGATTGAAAAATTATGGGATGTGATCAGCGTTGAAGTGACCAAAATCGACAATAACGAACTCCCTAACAACAACTTACAACACACACTTAACGCTTAAGGAAGATAATAATGTCTAAAAAAACAGCTGACTACATTTGGTTTAATGGTGAGATGGTTCCTTGGGCTGAGGCCAATGTTCACGTTCTTACTCATGCTATGCACTATGGCACTTCTGTATTTGAAGGCGTGCGCTGCTACAACACACCAAATGGGCCAGTTATCTTCCGTCACCCAGAGCATGCAAGACGCCTAAAAGATTCCGCGAAAATATACCGTTTTCCAATTCCTTACACGGAAGAAGAAATCATGGAAGCGACACGCGAGACTCTGCGCCAAAATAAACTCGAATCCGCTTACATTCGCCCACTTGGCTTTGTTGGTAATGTTGGCCTGGGTGTTTGTCCACCAGAAGACTCGATCATGGATCTGATTATTGCGGCTTTCCCTTGGGGATCTTACCTTGGTGAAGAAGCATTAGAGAACGGCGTTGATGCGATGATTTCTAGCTGGAACCGTGCGGCACCGAACACGATACCGACGGCGGCTAAAGCGGGCGGTAACTATCTTTCTTCACTGCTTGTTGGTGGAGAAGCGCGTCGTCATGGCTACGATGAAGGCATTGCGTTAAGTGTTGATGGCTACCTATCTGAAGGTGCAGGTGAGAACATCTTTGTGATTCGCAATGGCGTTCTTTCGACACCACCAGCAACCAGTGCCATTTTGCCGGGTATTACACGTGACACAATCATCACTCTAGCACGCGAGCGTGGTTACGAAGTTCGTGAAGAAAATATTGCTCGTGAAGCACTCTACCTTGCTGACGAAGTGTTCATGACTGGAACCGCAGCAGAAATTGTTCCAGTACGCTCTGTGGATAAAATTGAAGTGGGTACAGGAAAACGCGGCCCAATCACTAAAGTATTGCAAGCGGATTACTTTGGTTTATTTAACGGCACCACAGAAGACAAGTGGGGTTGGCTTGACTACATTTACCCAGAGAACAAGCCCCAACAAAGCACTCCGTCTGCGAAGTAATAGAAAAGGAAATTCAAATGTCTAAGACTCCAAAAAATACCTACCGCAGCGCGACCACAACTCATGGACGCAACATGGCGGGCGCACGAGCATTGTGGCGTGCAACGGGCGTAAAAGATGAAGATTTCGGCAAGCCGATCATCGCTGTTGTTAACTCATTCACGCAATTTGTTCCCGGTCACGTACATCTAAAAGACATGGGGCAACTGGTTGCTCGAGAGATTGAAAAAGCCGGTGGTATCGCCAAAGAATTCAACACCATCGCTGTGGATGATGGCATCGCAATGGGCCACGGTGGCATGCTTTACTCGCTACCATCTCGTGAAATTATTGCCGATTCAGTCGAGTACATGGTCAATGCGCACTGTGCCGACGCCATGGTGTGTATCTCGAACTGTGACAAAATCACCCCAGGAATGATGATGGCCGCTATGCGCCTTAACATTCCGGCGATTTTTGTATCAGGCGGCCCAATGGAAGCAGGTAAAACCAAGCTTTCCGATCAAATCATCAAGCTCGACTTGGTCGATGCCATGATTCAAGGCGCTGATCCAACGGTTTCAGATGAACAAAGCGAGCAAGTTGAACGATCAGCATGCCCAACATGTGGCTCTTGCTCTGGTATGTTTACAGCGAACTCAATGAACTGTTTAACGGAAGCGTTAGGGCTGTCTCAGCCAGGTAACGGTTCTATGCTGGCAACACACGCCGATCGTGAGCAGTTGTTCATCAATGCAGGTAAGCGTGTCGTTGATCTAACCAGACGTTACTACGAAGAAGGCGACGATTCAGCACTGCCACGCAACATAGCTAACCGAGCCGCGTTTGAAAACGCCATGGCACTTGATATTGCCATGGGCGGTTCAAGTAATACGGTTTTACACCTTATTGCAGCGGCTCTTGAAGGTGAGGTTGATTTTGATATGGACGATATCGACGCCATGTCGCGTCGTGTTCCACACCTATGTAAAGTTGCCCCATCCACCCCTAAATATCATATGGAAGATGTTCACCGTGCAGGCGGTGTGATGGCTATCCTTGGTGAGCTTGACCGTGCAGGCCTACTCAACGGTGACACTCGCACAGTACTCAATATGTCGATGAAAGAGCAGCTTGCTCAATACGACATTATGCAAACAGACGATGAAGACGTTCTCAAATTCTACCGAGCTGGCCCTGCTGGTATTCGTACCACCAAAGCCTTTTCACAAGATTGCCGTTGGGATCGTTTAGACGATGACCGTAAAGAAGGGTGCATTCGCACCATAGACAATGCGTTCAGCCAAGAAGGCGGACTGGCCGTTCTTTCAGGTAACATTGCGGTCGACGGTTGTATCGTTAAGACGGCTGGTGTAGATGAAGAAAACTTAACATTCCAAGGCCCTGCCATTGTATTTGAAAGCCAAGATGACGCTGTTGAAAATATCTTAGGCGGAAAAGTCAAAGCGGGCGAAGTGGTTGTTATTCGTTACGAAGGCCCGAAAGGCGGCCCAGGTATGCAAGAAATGCTCTACCCTACGACTTACCTTAAATCAATGGGACTCGGTAAATCTTGTGCACTGCTGACTGATGGCCGTTTCTCTGGCGGTACATCCGGTCTTTCTATTGGTCACGTATCTCCAGAAGCAGCAAGTGGCGGTGCGATTGGTCTAGTGAAAAATGGCGATATCATCACTATTGATATTCCAAGTCGTTCCATCACGCTCGATGTGTCTGAAGATGAACTGGCAGCGCGACGCACAGCGCAAGATACAATGGGTTGGAAACCAGTCAATCGCGAACGTGTTGTATCACTTGCACTTAAAGCCTATGCGAGCCTGGCAACAAGTGCAGACAAAGGCGCGGTACGCGATAAGTCTAAGCTAGAAGGGTAACCCCATGACCGACGCTTTTTTAGCAAAGCAAGGGAAACAAACTGGCGCAGACTATCTGCGCCAAATCCTGAAAGCACCTGTCTACGAAGTCGCGATGGTCACCCCATTGCAAGATATGCCGCGCTTGTCCGAACGTTTGGGCAACCAGGTGCAACTGAAACGTGAAGATCGTCAACCTGTACATTCGTTCAAGTTGCGTGGCGCGTACAACATGGTTGCAAGCTTGTCTGAAGCACAGAAAACTGAGGGCGTCATCGCCGCATCCGCTGGCAACCATGCGCAAGGTTTAGCGATGTCAGGAACAAAGCTGGGGATCACGACGACGATTGTGATGCCGAAGACAACCCCCGATATCAAAGTCGAGGCGGTTCGAAGCTTTGGTGGCAACGTTGTACTTCATGGCAGTAACTTTGATGAAGCGAAATCCGAAGCTGAACGGTTGTCAGAAAAGCACGGCTATACCTTTGTTCCTCCCTTTGATCACCCATTAGTGATTGCAGGGCAAGGCACGATAGGCATGGAGATGTTGCAGCAAAATGGTCACCTAGATTATATCTTTGTGCCGGTTGGTGGCGGTGGTTTAGCGGCTGGGGTCTCGGTGTTAATCAAACAACTGATGCCTGAAATCAAAGTGATTGCCGTCGAGCCGGAAGATTCTTCCTGCCTCAAAGCCGCGCTTGATGCTGGTGAGCCTGTTGTTCTTGACCAAGTGAGCATGTTCGCAGATGGCGTTGCGGTCAAACGCATTGGTGATGAAACGTTCCGTTTATGTCAACAATACCTTGATGGGCATATTTCTGTCTCAAGTGACGAGATTTGCTCTGCGGTAAAAGACATCTTTGAAGATACACGTGCCATCGCTGAACCTTCAGGCGCCCTTGCCCTTGCAGGATTGAAGAAGTTTGCAGAGCAAAACCAACTGAAAGGCAAGCAACTCGCCACCATACTTTCAGGTGCGAATACCAACTTCCACGGTTTACGTTATGTTTCAGAGCGCTGTGAACTGGGTGAAAAACGTGAAGGCTTGCTCGCGGTGACCATTCCTGAACGCCAAGGCGCATTCTTTGAATTTTGCGATCTTATTGGTGGCCGAGCTGTGACGGAGTTTAATTACCGCTACAACGACGATAGCCTAGCCAATATTTTTGTTGGTGTGCGTTTGCAAGGTGGGCAAGAAGAGCTCGAACACATCATTAACGATCTTCGCAACGGGGGATACCCTGTCGTGGATTTATCAGACGATGAAATGGCGAAACTACACGTTCGCTACATGATTGGTGGTAAACCGTCGAAACCACTGAAAGAACGCTTATACAGTTTTGAATTTCCAGAATACCCTGGTGCATTGCTTAAGTTCTTAAGCACCCTCGGAACGCATTGGAACATTAGCCTGTTTAACTACCGTAACCATGGCGCCGACTATGGTCGAGTGTTGTGTGGTTTTGAACTGGATGAACATGATTTAACTCGTTTTTCAGCGCACCTGCGTGAATTGGGTTATCAATGCAAAGACGAAACGGATAACCCTTCCTATCAGTTCTTTTTATCCTAAACTCAAAGCCAGTCACCTTGACTGGCTTTTTTATGCTGTACTGTTTAATTAATGCGTTTAGCACATAGATATAATGCTAAAGTTTCATTTTATTCATAGTTAGTTTCTCACTACACTGTGTGTAATTTCATTGCTGTCCTTAAGTGGAGAATACGAATGTTCAATGCCTTAGTTCTAAATCAAGAAGAAAAACGTACCATCGCTCGTGTAGAAAAAATCGATGAATCACAACTGCCGGAAGGCGAAGTACTGATTGATGTCGATTATTCTTCTTTAAACTACAAAGATGGCCTTGCTATCACAGGAAAAGGCAAAATTATTCGTAATTTCCCTATGGTCCCAGGTATTGATTTAGCCGGTACCGTCGTAAGCTCTGACGATGATCGCTACCAAGCGGGCGACCATGTTGTCCTTACTGGTTGGGGCGTCGGTGAAAACCATTGGGGTGGCATGGCGCAGCGTGCACGTCTAAAAGCGGACTGGCTGGTGCCTCTGCCAAAAGGGTTTGATAGTAAAAAAGCGATGATGATTGGCACTGCAGGCTTTACCGCCATGCTTTGTGTTCAAGCGCTTCTTGATGCAGGTGTAAAACCAGAAACCGGTGAAGTACTTGTGACAGGCGCGAGTGGCGGTGTCGGTTCCGTAGCGGTAACACTACTGGCTAAGTTGGGTTACAAAGTGGCCGCCGTGACAGGCCGAGTGGAACAAAACGGGCCGTTACTAGAAAAACTAGGAGCAAGCCGAATCATTGACCGTAGCGAATTTGAAGAACCAGCACGCCCACTTGAAAAACAAATCTGGGCTGGCGCTGTTGATACCGTCGGAAGCAAGGTACTTGGAAAAGTACTCGCACAAATGGACTATAACAGTGCTGTTGCCGCGTGTGGCTTAGCCGGTGGGTTTGATTTACCAACAACGGTCATGCCATTCATATTGCGTAACGTGCGCTTGCAAGGTGTCGATTCAGTCTCTTGTCCACTAGAAAAACGCATTGCTGCCTGGGAAAAGCTGGTTGAGCTATTACCAGAGAGCTACTTTGAGCAAGCCTGTACAGAAATTGATCTTGCCGAGGCCCCAACATACGCAGAAGACATCACTAACGGCCAAATCACGGGACGAGTCGTGATCAAGCTGTAACTGACTGATTGTTGATTTTAAAACCGTCTGTTTAGCAAAAAGCTTTAGGGAGACCTAAAGCTTTTTTTGATCATGCTTTTTATCATAAATAGGAGCTATGACGGCCTTTCAGTAGGGTTAACCATCCAACCCCATGTCTTTCACTCGCTTGGCAATCAAACGTCCACACTCCTCTTTTACAATACTTCTCAGCCATTCTTGCGCAGGGGAGTGCTCACATCGAGGGTGCCAAATCATCGAATAGTCGAAAGGAGTAAACTGAAATGGTAAGGGCTTAACCACCAAATCGTATCGTTCAGCCACTAAGTAAGCCAAGTCAGCAGGAACCGTAATGATAAGTGGCATAGTATCCACAATCGCTAATGCGGCTTCTAAATGGTAAGCCCGAAGTACCATTTTAGGGGCGGGATTTCCCACTAGCGACTGCTCTAGCAACGCTTTCACGCCATCACTGATCGCTATCATCGCATGAGGATAATCTCGGTAGTCCGTTAGACTCATCTCTTGGTCTGCCAATGGATGCTGCTTTGAAAGCAAACACAGAACCCCAACTCGACCTAGAATCTCGCTACGTAAAGGCTCTACAGGCCCAGTTGGTCTACAGATAGCTAAATCAGCCCCTTCATAAGTCAATTGATCGGAAAGCCTATCGTGCTGTAAGGGTAAGAAATTAAATGACACATTAGGGGCTTCTTGGTATATCCGTGGCAAAGCAAAAGGCAAAATAGTCTGCATTGCATAATCGGTCGTCGCGATAGAAAACACCTGATCGCAGCTTTGAGGTTCAAACTCCAAGGGAGAAAGCAATTGACGAAGAGATTCAAGTGGCTCCCCCAAAGAGCGATCGATCTCTAGTGCTTTTTCAGTCGGTATAAGGTGTTGACCTTGGCGAGTAAACAGGGGGTCCGCCAATAATTGGCGAAGCCTACCAAGAACACGACTCATGGCAGACTGGCTGAGGCTTAAACGAGCAGCGGCTTTACTCACGCTGGACTCTTCAATCAATACCCTTAAGGCGATCAGTAGATTGAGATCTTTACGGTAAACCTCTTCTAATTCCACGGCTTGGCTCCACTAAAGTAATAACCTTTAGTGTAACCTCTGGGCAAAAAAAATCCCGCTTTTCAGCGGGGAAGCCCAAGAAAACTGGGGTAGTGTCGGAATGTATTCGTGTGTAGTCTTACAAGTGAGCAGTCTTTGCTTAACGTTAGTTAAGCCTATTGTGCACTAATTTTTTTGTTCTTCAGATACGCCCGTCCAACGACGCATCTCAAGCCAAATCCCTAAAATCGTTGCACTTAAACCAAATAATGGAATTAAAGACAAGTCAGCTGGTGAACGTAATACCAAAGCGCAAAAAGATATAAAACAAAGAACGGAGTAGATGGTCAGTCTATCGAGTGCTGTTAGCATGTTCGCTCCTTAATCTTTTCTCTGAAATACCAGTTGTTACCAACTTGTTAACTAAATTAAAACAAAATGATCAATTTGCCAAGAGATTATTGAATATTTTTTCTTCATTAGTATTATCTACCGCTCTAACGCTGTCACAGAGAGTTCACCATGACCTTTGATTCAACACTTGCCACCCATACACTAGAAGCAGAAGGATTACGCTGCCCAGAGCCCGTAATGATGGTGAGAAAAACGATGAGAAAAATGCAAGATGGGGAGGTGCTATTCGTCAAAGCCGACGATCCTTCTACGACTCGTGATATTCCGAGCTTTTGTCGCTTTATGGATCATGAATTGGTCGCCTTTCAGACTGAGACGTTGCCCTATCAATATTTAATACGAAAAGGCATTGCCTAAAGCACAAAAACTGAAAAGGGGCACAACATAGATGATTGTGCCCCTTTTTACTGTATTCTACGACAAAATAGATATTTTCTATTCTGATTCGTGCCGACGTAACTGAGTTTGCAATGCGGTAATTTGTTTTTGCATATCTCGCATTTCTTGATGCATCGGAATAATGTGAGCAACGCGAATCCAAGACTCCACCATTAACCCTGTCATCACAATAGCGCCAATCACCATGGGTAACCACATGTCGGTCAACACGATACCAAGCAATGTTATCGCTAACCCAAAGGTGAATAAGTAACTCTGACTTTTCGGTGTCATACCCATATAACGTGTAAGCATAATAGTGCCCTCTCGCTGCTATGAATTGTTTACTTTTACGCCACCAAATTAGCACAATATTTGTGACATTTATGTGTCAGTGACAGCGATATTGAGTAAGATCGAATCACTTTTTGATCTAGTTCAATATCGCAATAATCACGAAGTCATAAACCCTGTATCGCTTAGAAAAGAGCGGCACCTATCGCAAGGCCCACAAATAACAAGGCTGTGATTTTTCGAATTAAATCTAAAGGCATCTTGTCTGCCGACAACTTACCAATGATAACTACCGGCACATTAGCTAACAGCATTCCAATCGTTGTGCCTAAAATGACAAGCGTCAAAGCGTCAGCATATTGAGCGCCAAGAATCGATGTCGCTATCTGTGTTTTGTCGCCAATTTCGGCGATAAAAAAGGCGATGAAACTAGCGACAAACGGTCCACGATTGGAAATTTTCTCATCGTCATCGAGTTTATCTGGAATCAAAATCCAGCCCGCCATCGCAATAAAGCTCACCACCAACACCCATTTTAATACGTCAGGTGATAAATAATCTGCGACAACCACACCGAGCCACGCAGCTAACGCGTGATTGGCAATGGTCGCAAAAAAGATAGCGGCTATGATTGGGATTGGTTTTCGATACCGGCTTGCCAGTAATAATGACAGTAACTGTGTCTTATCGCCGATCTCGGCTAAAGCGACAGTGGTAATGGAAATTGCTAAAACGCTCATGACATGCTCATTGGGGCGAGGATTATTATATTTAACCATAGACAAACCTCATGCCCCACCCCGGTTCATGATGTTTGTCTAAGGTCTTGCTAAACCTTGTACCCAGAAAAGTCTGATTGATACAAAGGTCTCGAACGCCATGGTGATTTTGCACCAATTATGTTGACGAACGAACTTATTCAAGCTGAATAAGCAGGCTACTCCCCAAAGACGATGAGGATTTTAAAGCGAATACCAATAAATACAAGCAAAGACGACCTAAAACTGTTTCATTTGATGAATTTATTGATCACGAAAGCGATAAAATGGATTAAACCCCGTACTGGGTACTAATTAACCATGATTACCTCTACTCGCAGACTCAATATGTCGCTATACTTGGTGGTTATTTTCACTAAATCACTTAGAAGAATCGCGCGAACTTGACTATGCAAAAATACGATATCAAAACCTTCCAGGGAATGATCCTCGCGCTGCAGGATTATTGGGCTCAAAACGGTTGCACCATTGTTCAACCTTTGGATATGGAAGTAGGTGCTGGCACCTCTCACCCAATGACATGTCTGCGTGCACTTGGTCCAGAACCAATGTCTACCGCTTACGTTCAACCTTCTCGCCGTCCGACCGATGGTCGCTATGGTGAAAACCCGAACCGTCTGCAGCACTACTATCAATTCCAGGTCGCTCTGAAACCTTCTCCTGACAATATTCAGGAACTGTACTTAGGCTCACTTGAAGTACTTGGTGTCGACCCATTAGTGCACGATATTCGTTTCGTAGAAGATAACTGGGAAAACCCAACGCTAGGCGCATGGGGTCTTGGTTGGGAAGTTTGGCTAAACGGCATGGAAGTGACTCAATTCACTTACTTCCAACAAGTTGGCGGCCTTGAGTGTAAGCCTGTCACTGGCGAGATCACTTACGGTATCGAGCGTCTAGCTATGTACATCCAGGAAGTCGATTCTGTTTACGACCTAGTATGGAATGTAGCACCAGACGGTTCTAACGTGACTTACGGTGATATCTTTCATCAAAACGAAGTTGAGCAATCAACCTACAACTTCGAGCACGCAGACGTAGATTTCCTATTCACTTTCTTCGACCAGTGCGAGAAAGAGTGTAAAGAGCTACTTGAGCTTGAGAAGCCACTGCCGCTTCCAGCTTACGAGCGCATTCTAAAAGCAGGCCACGCATTCAACATCCTTGATGCGCGCAAAGCTATCTCGGTAACAGAGCGTCAACGTTACATCCTTCGTATCCGCAACCTGACGAAATCAGTTGCTGAGGCGTACTACGCATCACGTGAAGCGCTTGGCTTCCCGATGTGTAAAAAGACAAACGAGGAGAAGTAATCATGGCGAAGAATTTTCTAATTGAACTGGGTACGGAAGAGCTTCCACCAACAGCACTTCGTTCTCTAGCAGAAGCCTTTGCTGCTAACTTTGAAGCAGGTCTTAAAACGGCTGAGCTTTCTCACGAAGGCATCAAGTGGTACGCAGCACCTCGTCGTCTAGCACTTAAAGTAACTGCACTGGCTGAAGGCCAAGCAGACAAAGTGGTTGAGAAACGCGGTCCTGCAATTTCTGTCGCATTCGATGCGGAAGGCAACGCAACGAAAGCAGCGCAAGGTTGGGCTCGTGGTAACGGTATTACTGTTGAGCAAGCTGACCGCCTGAAAACAGACAAAGGCGAGTGGCTTCTTTTCAAACAAGAAGTGGCTGGCAAACCCGTTCAAGAATTGGTGATGGACATCGCTGCGAAAGCACTGGCTGGCCTACCCATTCCTAAAGCAATGCGCTGGGGTAACTCAGACATTCAATTTATCCGTCCAGTGAAAACACTGACAGTACTGCTAGGTGATGAGCTTGTTGAAGGCGAAATCCTAGGCGTAGCTTCTGCTCGTACTATCCGTGGCCACCGTTTCATGGGCGAACAAGAGTTCACCATCGACTCTGCTGACCAATACCCTGCGATCCTAGAAGAGCGCGGTAAAGTCATGGCAGATTACGAAGCGCGTAAAGCGATCATCCTTGCTGATTCGCAAAAAGCGGCAGCAGCGGTTGGCGGTAAAGCTGACCTAGAAGATGACCTTGTTGAAGAAGTCACGTCTCTGGTTGAATGGCCAGTCGTACTGACAGCGAAGTTTGAAGAAGAGTTCCTAAAAGTACCTTCTGAAGCTTTGGTTTACACCATGAAAGGTGACCAAAAGTACTTCCCTGTTTACGATGAAAATAAGAAGCTACTTCCTAACTTTATCTTCGTATCAAACATCGAGTCTAAAGAGCCTCGTCACGTTATCGAAGGTAACGAGAAAGTTGTACGTCCACGTCTTGCTGATGCTGAGTTCTTCTTCAACACAGACCGTAAGCGCCCGCTGATCGACCGTCTTCCAGAGCTAGACCAAGCTATCTTCCAGAAGCAGCTTGGTACTATCAAAGACAAAACAGACCGCATCACAGAACTTGCTGGCTACATCGCTGAGCAAATCGATGCTGACGTTGAGAAATCTAAGCGCGCAGGCCTACTGGCTAAGTGTGACCTAATGACATCTATGGTATTCGAATTCACGGATACACAAGGTGTAATGGGCATGCACTACGCGACTCACGATGGTGAAGACGAGCAAGTTGCACTAGCACTTTACGAGCAGTACATGCCTCGTTTCGCTGGTGACGACCTACCAAGCACGGGTATCTCTTCAGCAGTTGCAATGGCAGACAAGCTAGACACTATCGTAGGTATCTTCGGTATTGGCCAAGCACCAAAAGGTTCTGACCCATTCGCTCTACGTCGTGCATCACTAGGTGTGCTACGTATCATCGTTGAAAACGGCTACAACCTAGACCTAACGGATCTGATCGGTAAAGCGAAAGAGCTACTAGGCGACAAGCTAACTAACGACAATGTTGAAGCTGACGTTATCGACTTCATGCTAGGTCGTTTCCGCGCATGGTACCAAGATGCTGGTTTCAGCGTTGATATCATCCAAGCGGTACTAGCACGTCGTCCAACTAAGCCAGCTGACTTTGACCAACGTGTTAAAGCGGTTTCTCACTTCCGTGAACTGGAAGCAGCAGAAGCACTAGCAGCAGCGAACAAGCGTGTAGGTAACATCCTTGCGAAATTCGATGGCGAGCTACCAGCTGAAATCGACCTAACGCTTCTTCAAGAAGACGCAGAGAAAGCACTGGCTGAAAACGTTGAAGTAATGACGGAAGCACTAGAACCAGCATTCGCGACAGGCAACTACCAAGAAGCCCTAAGTAAGCTTGCTGATCTACGTGAACCGGTTGATGCATTCTTCGATAACGTAATGGTTATGGCTGATGACGAAGCGCTTAAGAAGAACCGTCTAACGCTACTGAACAACCTACGTAACCTGTTCCTACAGATTGCTGATATTTCTCTGTTGCAGAAATAGGCTTTACTACAAAAATAAGCTTTGCTGAAACAGTAACGAAAGTAAAGTAACAAGACTAAGTAGTTAACTCCTTTTAAGCCCAACTCCTCGGAATTGGGCTTTGTTTTTGCCTAATCCAAAAATAAGCTTTGCCTCGCAAAGTGTTTCCGCGGTATGTTCAAATATCATCCCAAACGGAGTGAACATCCGTTTTCATTATAAAAAGCACTCGTAATAAACTAGGTAAGTAAGCAATGCAATTCTCTAAGTTTGGTGAAAAATTTAATCAGTATTCTGGTATTACCCAATTAATGGATGACTTAAATGACGGTCTGAGAACACCAGGAGCCATCATGCTCGGTGGTGGTAACCCCGCTGCCATTCCATCCATGCTCGATTACTTTCACCAAGCCAGTGAAGAAATGCTCGCCAATGGGGATTTTCTCGCCGCTATGGCCAACTATGATGGCCCTCAAGGTAAAACGACGTTTGTTCAATCGCTCGCCAAGCTATTTAGCGAAACCTATGGTTGGGATATTTCTGAAAAGAACATTAGCCTTACCAATGGCAGTCAAAGCGGTTTCTTCTACCTGTTTAATCTCTTCGCTGGTCAGCAACCCGATGGTTCCCATAAAAAAATATTGCTGCCCTTAGCACCAGAGTACATCGGCTATGGGGATGCAGGCATTGATGAAGACATTTTCGTCTCGTACCACCCAGAAATTGAAATGCTAGAGAATAGATTGTTCAAATATCATGTTGATTTTGAGCAACTGAAAGTGAATGAATCAGTCGCAGCCATTTGCGCGTCTCGCCCGACCAACCCAACGGGGAACGTATTAACCGATGACGAAATTCAAAAACTGGATAAGTTAGCGCGAGAGAATAACATTCCACTTATCATCGATAACGCTTACGGTTTGCCATTCCCAAACATCATTTTTGAAGATGTAAAACCGTTCTGGAACGACAATACCATACTCTGCATGAGCTTATCGAAACTGGGTTTACCGGGTGTTCGCTGTGGGATTATTCTCGCGAGTGAAGAAGTGACCCAAGCACTGACCAATATGAATGGCATCATCAGCTTAGCTCCAGGAAGCATTGGGCCAACCATAGCGAATCATATGATAAAGAAAGGTGACTTACTGAAACTCAGTAGTGATGTTATTAAGCCGTTTTATCAACAGAAATCGCTGCGAGCCGTTGAGTTACTTCAACAGGCGATAGAAGATCCACGCTTTAGAATTCACAAACCAGAAGGGGCCATTTTTTTGTGGCTTTGGTTTGATGAACTGCCCATCACCACCATGGAACTGTATAAGCGTTTAAAAGACCGCGGCGTATTGATCGTTCCCGGTGAGTATTTCTTTATTGGCCAAAAAGACGAATGGGATCATGCTCACCAGTGCTTGCGTATGAACTACGTACAAGACGATGAAGCGATGCAAAAAGGCATTAATATTATTGCTGAAGAAGTGAAAAAGGCTTACTCAGAGCAGTAATCAGAGCTTTTAGCTTACCGTAGACCAAATACAAAAAGAGCACCTCATTAGGCGCTCTTTCACTTTTACTTCCCGATATTTTTTAGCTCTAAGGAGCTAACAGTAATCAACCTTCTAGTAGGCTATTACCATTAATAGCAATCTTACGTGGTTGCATCGCTTCTGGGATTTCGCGTTCTAGGTCGATGTGAAGAAGACCATTTTCCATGCTTGCGCCTACCACTTTTACGTAGTCTGCCAGTTGGAATTTACGTTCGAAATCGCGCTCTGCGATACCTTGGTATACGAAGGTTTTCTCTGCTTCTGCTTTACGCTCACCTTTAACAATTAGCATGTTCTCTTTCTGAGTCAGATCTAATTGGTCATCAGCAAAACCAGCAACGGCCATAGTAATACGGTAGTTGTTCTCGTCTTTTTGCTCGATGTTGTATGGAGGGTAACCGCCAGAAGAGTTCTTCGATGTGTTCGCTTCCATCATGTTGAATAGACGATCGAAGCCGATTGCGTTGCGGTAAAGTGGAGTGAAATCTACAGTTCTCATAATGCTATCCTTTTAGTAAGCAATAGTCTTAGCCGTGAATTTTACTGAGATCGAACCAGTGTGATCCAGTAAACAGCTAAGAGATTCAATTCGCATTCCTCGGGTTTCACCTCTATTGGCGACAACACTGGGACATGGCAATGAATCAATTTTTAAGTTGTGTGCTGCCAAAGTTATCCTCTATTGAGCGACACTCTAGCAACGGTTATGAAGGTTCTGTTTCTTCTCTTGTAGAGCAAGACAGTCATCCTCTTCACAACTAGATATATGGATTGAGCAAAATAGTTTCAAGGGATAATTTTCAATTATTTTCCAAGATCATTATTTTTCAAATACTTAAAAAACAAAAAAGACCGCCATTTCGGGCAGTCTTTTTAATAATAAATTGAGTTTTTTGAGACGAAGCTATTTCGTTTTAGTTCAAGGAAGAGGCGCGGAGCATACGAATGTATGTGAGCACCTCTGGCACAGAAATTAAGCGAAAGAGCGAAGTATCAAAGAGACTAAACGTCTAGGTTAGCTACTTTAAGTGCGTTCTCTTCGATGAAGTTACGACGCGGCTCAACTTGATCACCCATTAATGTCGTGAACAACAGATCAGCACCAACTGCATCTTCAATCGTTACTTGTAGCATACGACGAGAATCAGGATCCATGGTCGTTTCCCAAAGCTGATCCGGGTTCATTTCACCCAGACCTTTGTAACGCTGTAGGCTTAGACCACGGCGAGACTCTTTGATTAGCCAATCTATAGCTTCAACAAACGTTGCAACTTCCAGTGTGCGCTCACCACGTTTAATGTAAGCCCCTTCTTCGATAAGACCGTCAAGAGCCTCTGAAAGATCCGCTAATTTTGCGTATTCTTTCGAGTTCAGAAGATCAATGCTGAGTAAGTGCTCATGAGTCACTCCGTGAGTACGAACAATCACTTTAGGAAGATTTAATCCAAGCTCAACGTGCTGCTCGATCTCTAGGCTGTATTGGCTCGCGCCTTCTTCTTTTGCATTAAGCTGGTCAATCAGCTGATTACCCCAAGCTTCCACTGCAGCTACATCATTACACTGCTCAGCGCTTAGACGAGGCATGTAGATGAACTCATGAATCAAAGCGCGAGGGTAACGGCGGCTCATACGATCCACCAGCTTAATACCTGCATTGTATTGCAGTACCAGTTTCTCTAAACCTTCACCAGAAAAGGCCGGAGCTTCAGCGTTCACATGCAGTGATGCATTATCAAGCGCTAAAGAAACCTGATACAGAAGCATCGCTTCTTCATCTTTGATGTATTGCTCTTGCTTACCTTTCTTCACTTTGTAAAGCGGTGGCTGAGCAATATAGATGTAACCACGTTCAATCAGTTCAGGCATTTGACGATAGAAGAACGTCAGGAGCAGAGTACGGATGTGAGAACCATCGACATCGGCATCGGTCATGATGATGATGTTGTGGTAACGCAGTTTATCTGGATTGTATTCGTCACGACCAATCCCACAACCTAGTGCGGTAATCAGTGTGGCAACTTCTTGAGAAGACAGCATTTTATCAAAGCGGGCTTTCTCAACGTTTAGGATCTTACCTTTCAGTGGCAAAATCGCTTGGTTCTTACGGTTACGCCCCTGCTTGGCTGATCCGCCAGCAGAGTCTCCTTCCACAATATACAGTTCAGACAATGCAGGATCTTTTTCCTGACAGTCCGCTAGTTTACCTGGAAGACCCGCTAAATCTAATGCGCCTTTACGACGTGTCATTTCACGAGCTTTACGCGCTGCATCACGAGCTCGTGCTGCATCGATAATTTTCGAACAAACAATCTTCGCTTCACCTGGGTTCTCAATCAGGAACTCTGACAGTTTCTCACCCATAACAGATTCAACGGCTGATTTCACTTCTGATGAAACCAGTTTATCTTTGGTTTGGCTTGAGAACTTAGGATCCGGCACTTTTACAGAAACAATTGCCGTTAGACCTTCACGAGCATCGTCACCTGATGTAGAAGTCTTAGCTTTCTTAGAAAAGCCTTCTTTATCCATAAAGCTGTTTAGCGTACGAGTTAACGCAGAACGGAAACCGGCTAAGTGAGCACCACCATCCCGCTGTGGAATGTTGTTGGTAAAGCAGTAGATATTTTCTTGGTAACCATCGTTCCATTGCATCGCGACTTCAACGGTAATACCGTCATCTCGCTCAGAATCGAAATGGAATATTTTCTGGATAATCGGTGTCTTGTTGGTATTAAGATGCTCAACAAATGCTTGAATACCGCCTTCGTATTCGAAGTGGTCCATTTTATCTTCTTCACGCTCATCAATCAGCTTGATAGACACGCCAGAGTTTAGGAACGAAAGTTCACGCAGTCGTTTTGCTAAGATATCGTAATGGAATTCAATGTTGGTGAAGGTCTCTTCACTCGGCCAAAAACGAATTTCAGTTCCGGTTCTTTCGGTATCACCTGTTGCCGCTAGTGGCGCTTGAGGCTCACCATGCTGATACGTCTGTTTGTGAATTTTACCGCCACGATGGATGGTTAAGGTCACCTGCTTAGAAAGAGCGTTGACTACCGAAACACCTACCCCGTGCAAGCCACCTGATACTTTGTACGAGTTGTCATCGAACTTACCACCAGCATGAAGAACCGTCATGATAACTTCAGCTGCCGATACATTTTCTTCTTCGTGCAATTCAGTCGGGATACCACGGCCGTCATCACGTACCGATACTGAGTTGTCCTCATGAATAGTCACAATGATGTCATTACAATGACCCGCTAACGCTTCATCAATTGAGTTATCCACCACCTCAAAAACCATGTGGTGTAGACCGGTGCCATCATCTGTGTCGCCGATGTACATACCCGGACGCTTACGTACTGCATCCAGACCCTTTAGTACCTTAATACTCGATGAATCGTAATTTTCAGACATGAATTACTCTCTCGTTATTTATCCGTGCTCTATTGTGCCATGTTCCACATGAAACATCTTGCCGTTATTGTCATGCATATCGGCAATTTGGCGTTCGGTTATAGAGCTTACAAAAACTTGAGCCTTGGTCTCTTTTAAGCAGTCAGCAAGACGCTTACGACGTTGGCTATCTAATTCTGAAGCAAAGTCATCGATTAAATAAATGCATTGCTTACCGGTCTTCTGGGTTAAGTATTGACCTTGCGCGACACGAAGTGCACAAACCATCAACTTTAACTGACCTCGTGATAACACATCCTCAACGGGTGTCCCATTCACTTTTATCTTTAAATCGGCTTTATTTGGCCCACTGAAGGTGTAACCAAGCGCCTGATCGCGGACAAAATTATCTTCCAGACTCTTCTGATATGGTGTGGATTTATCCCAACCACGATAATAATTGACCTGAATATCGAACTCGGGCAGAAAATCTTGGCAAATCTGCTCGGCATGATTCTTTAACTCATCGACATATTGTAGTCGCCAAGCGTTAATACTTTCCGCTAAGCGCGCCATCTCTTGGTCCCAGTAACTGAGCTCTCGATAGCTGGTCGCTGTTTTTAATAATGCATTTCTTTGCTTGTTGAGACGTTTGAATCGCCCCCATGCATCATAAAATGCAGGCTCACTGTGGAACACACCCCAATCGATAAATGCACGTCGATGTTTCGGTCCATCAGTCAGTAATTCAAACCCTTCAGTATGAATGAGTTGCAAAGGTAAAATCTGTGCAAGCTGCGCAAGCTTCTGCCCAGATTGACCGCCTATTTTAACCTCTGTTGTCCCATCGCGCTGCTTATTAATGCCAATTGGTAGCTCAAATTGATCCGAGTTCAAAAAACGACCGTGGACAAACAGTTCATCCTGTTCATTTTGGATGATTCGGCCTGTCAGTGAACTTTTAAAGGAACGGCCATGTCCGAGCAAATAAATCGCTTCTAAGACACTGGTTTTGCCACTTCCATTGGGCCCAATAAGAAAGTTAAAGCCTGTAGACAGTTCAATATCACAGGCTTCAATATTTCTAAATTGTTTGATAATCAGACGGTTTAATGGCATTCAATCAGGTCAATGCGATTTAAAGACGAATCGGCATAACAACGTACATCGCACTGTCATCATCAGCATTTTCGATCAATGCACTGGCGTTACCGTCAGACATCGAGATCAACACTTTTTCACAACGTAGGGTGTTTAATACATCCAGTACGTAACTGACGTTAAAGCCTATTTCTAAGTCTTCCCCCTGAAAGTCCACATCGAGTGTTTCTTCCGCTTCTTCTTGTTCAGGGTTGTTGGCGGTAATTCGCATCTCGTTATTAGCGAGATTGACACGCACACCACGGAATTTTTCATTAGACAGAATGGCAGCGCGAGAAAAAGCTTGGCGCAATTCATCACATTCTGTGGTTAATGTCTTGTTGGTATTTTGCGGCATAACACGACGATAGTCAGGGAAACGGCCATCAACAAGCTTTGATGTAAAGATAAAGTTGTTCACCTCAGCTCGCAGGTTAGAGCTACCTATTTGCAATACCACCGGCTGCTCTGGCGCATCTAATAACTTTGACAGCTCTTGCACCCCTTTTCGTGGCACAATAATTTGCTGTTTTTCAAAATCACCCACTAAGGTCACTTGCGAAACCGCCATTCTGTGGCCATCGGTGGCGACAGAACGAATGGTGTTGCCATCGATCTCAAACAACATACCATTGAGGTAATAGCGGACATCTTGGTTGGCCATTGAAAACTGTGTTTTTTCAATCAAACCTTTTAACTCAGCTTGAGTCAGCGACACCTCGACATCACTTTGCCAATCTTCAATGTTAGGAAAATCATTCGCTGGGAGTGTCGCTAATGAGAATCGGCTTCGGCCAGAGCGAACCTGTACTCGATCTGCGTCTAAAACAACCGTAATAACCGAGCTATCTGGCAGTCCGCGGCAGATATCGAGAAATTTACGCGAAGGAACGGTAATGCTGCCCGCTTCAAAGTCACCTTCTAATGTCACTCGGCTAACCAATTCCACTTCTAAATCGGTTGCTGTCATGGAAAGAACATTATCTTCAACTTTGAGCAACAAGTTACCTAATATAGGCAATGTTGGGCGTCCACCTAAAGCACCTGACACTTGCTGAAGTGGCTTAATTAAATGGCTACGTTCAATGGTAAATTTCATATCTAACTCTTAACGGTAGTTTGGCGCGATGCCTGTGTTCTTTTATATATAGATAAAATAATCAAGTCTTGGAAATTAAGAAGATAATGTACGAATCAAATTCGAGTAATCTTCTTTTATATCGTGACTCTCTTCTCGAAGCTGAGCAATCTTGCGGCATGCATGCAATACCGTCGTATGGTCTCTGCCACCAAATGCATCACCAATCTCAGGTAAACTGTGATTAGTGAGCTCTTTCGCTAACGCCATCGCCAGTTGACGAGGACGAGCAACCGAACGAGAGCGTCGCTTCGACAATAGATCAGCGACTTTGATTTTATAATACTCAGCCACGGTTTTTTGAATATTGTCGATCGTGACCAACTTTTCTTGCAGCGCTAATAAATCACGAAGTGCTTCGCGAACGAAATCAATGGTAATTGGGCGACCGGTGAAATTCGCATTGGCGATAACACGGTTGAGTGCCCCTTCCAATTCACGAACATTAGAGCGTAAGCGTTTCGCAATAAAGAACGCCACTTCATCGGCAAGGTGAATTTGATGGTCTTCCGCTTTCTTCATCAAAATAGCCACTCGAGTTTCTAGCTCTGGTGGTTCGATCGCAACCGTTAACCCCCAACCAAAGCGAGATTTCAAGCGATCTTCGACCCCATTGATCTCTTTTGGATAGCGATCAGACGTCAAAATGATCTGCTGATTTCCTTCTAATAATGCATTGAAGGTATGGAAGAATTCTTCTTGGGATCGTTCTTTATTAGCAAAGAATTGAATGTCATCGATCAGCAGCGCATCAACGCTGCGATAATAGCGTTTAAATTCTTCAATCGCGTTATTTTGCAGGGCTTTTACCATATCTTGCACAAAACGTTCTGAGTGCATATAAACCACTTTCGCATTGGGTTTATTATCCACAATGGCATTACCGACCGCGTGCAATAAGTGCGTTTTACCCAAGCCTGTACCACCGTACAAAAACAAGGGGTTGTACGCTGAGCCTGGATTATCCGATACCTGTCGGGCAGCCGCTAAACCCAGCTGGTTCGATTTACCCTCTACAAAATTATTAAACTTGTGCTTAGGGTTCACATTTGAGCGATGGTTAATGTCCGCCAGGGTGCTCGGTTCGTCATCCCAGGTTTTATGCACGGGTTTACGCGCTTGTAGACGCGCAGGAGCAGAAGACATAGCGGCAACATCGGCTGCTGAACGAGTCGGGGCCGCTTTTGGCGCTGCAACAGGTAAGCTACCAATTTCAAAACGTAAACTGGGCGTATCATTGCCACAATATTCTTGCAGTAATCGATTAATACTATTGATGTACTTATCACGTACCCAATCTAGAACAAATCGGTTCGGGGCAAATAAGGTCAGAGTATTGTCATTGAGCTCCGCTTGTAACGGACGAACCCACATACTGAATTCTGTAGCTGGTAGCTCTTCTTGAAGCTGTTGCAGACATTGCAACCAAAGCGAAGATGACACGGTGCCCCCACTCGAAATATTAATCGGAAAAGACTGGCGATTTTACCTGTTGATAACCCAGATCACCAGCGATTGATCAACGATCCAGTGAATAAGATCGAAGTTATTCACAATTTTTACGCTCAAAACCGACGGATCAACACATCTTGCCCTTTATTTACCCACATTTTGATCCACATTGTGGATGAATTAGAGAGATCGCACTATTGGTGATAACTCTGTGAATTAAATTAAAATGATCGATCATTCTGCGAAGGAATTTTGTTAACTTAGACCGCTTTCCTCTAATTTATCGCACTTAGTTATTTCTCTAATCTAAAGCCTAACAGTAGTATCTCGTCCTACATAAATATGGAGTTGTATTATGAAAAACTGGATTAAGACTGCTATTGCCGTTTTTGCACTATCTACAGCCACGGTTCAAGCCGCGACTGACGTTAAAGTTGGCATGTCTGGGCGCTACTTCCCATTCACTTTTGTTCAACAAGATGAATTACAAGGATTTGAAGTCGATCTTTGGAATGAAATAGGCAAACGTAACGACTACAACGTTGAATACGTTACTGCAAACTTCTCTGGTTTGTTTGGCCTACTTGAAACAGGTCGAATTGATACGATTTCAAATCAGATCACCATGACAGAAGCACGTCAGGCAAAATACTTGTTTGCAGACCCGTATGTGGTTGATGGCGCACAAATTACCGTACGTAAAGGTAACGATGCAATTCAAGGTATTGAAGACCTAGAAGGTAAAACGGTCGCGGTAAACCTAGGTTCTAACTTTGAACAACTGCTTCGTAACTACGATACCGACAACAAAATCACCATCAAAACCTACGATACGGGTATTGAGCATGATGTCGCACTAGGCCGTGCCGATGCTTTTGTCATGGATCGTCTATCTGCGCTTGAATTGATTAAAAAGACAGGGCTTCCTCTTCAACTTGCAGGTCAGCCATTTGAAACGATTCAAAACGCTTGGCCGTTTGTGGATAACGCTCAGGGACAAAAGCTACAAGGTGAAGTAAACCAAGCTTTATCCGCTATGCGCGAAGATGGCACTCTAGCCGAAATATCGAAGAAATGGTTTGGCGCTGATATTACTAAATAGCCCTAAAACGTTTATTCTATAAAAAGGTGGGACATGAGGTTCCGCCTTTTCTTGTCTATAGAGCACGATAATTTCAGTTTAATGAAACACAGCTTACATAACCGCTGTCTATAATAGGGTCACTTCATGGGTTTTGATTTCAACTATATGCTTGAGCTATTACCAGTCCTGCTCAGGTATCTTGGCACGACGATGGAAATGGCCATATGGGGATTATTTTTCTCACTGGCGCTTGCGGTCATTCTCGCCAATATTCGCGTATTCAAAGTGCCTGTACTTGATCAGTTAAGCCAGCTGTACATTAGTTTTTTCCGTGGCACACCACTTTTGGTTCAACTTTTCCTCCTTTATTACGGATTGCCGCAGATTTTTCCAATCATGGTAGGCATCGACGCCTTTAGTGCGGCCGTTATTGGTTTAACGCTGCACTTTGCCGCTTATATGGCAGAGAGTATTCGTGCCGCCATCATTGGGGTTGATCGCAGCCAAATGGAAGCGAGCCTGTCTGTTGGCATGACCTCCACACAAGCGATGCGACGGATTATTTTGCCGCAAGCCACCCGAATCGCACTGCCTTCTCTCATGAACTACTTCATCGATATGATTAAGTCGACCTCTCTCGCTTTCACATTAGGGGTAACAGAAGTGATGGCAATCGCTCAAATGGAGGCGTCGTCGAGCTTTCGGTTTTTTGAAGCTTTCCTCGCGGTCGCCCTTATCTACTGGGCAGTGGTTTTAGTGTTAACACGTGTACAAATCTTTGCGGAAGAGAAGTTAAATAAGGCTTACCAACGATGATTAAATTAAACAACATCCACAAACACTTTGGGGAGACCGAAGTGCTAAAAGGAATTGACCTTGAAATAAAGCAAGGCGAGATCATTGTTATTATCGGTTCTAGTGGCACAGGAAAATCCACACTACTCCGATGCGTCAACTTCTTAGAGCAAGCCGATAAAGGGACCATCACGATAGATGATGTTTCAGTGAATGCAGAATCCCACAGCAAAGCAGAAATACTAGCGCTGAGAAGAAAAACAGGCTTTGTCTTCCAAAACTATGCTCTGTTTTCTCATATGACAGCGCGACAAAATATTGCAGAAGGGCTGATTACCGTCAGAGGATGGAAAAAAGATCAGGCTTTAGCCAAAGCTCAGCAAATTTTAGATGACATCGGTTTGAGTGAAAAAGGCGACAGTTATCCCGCCGCTCTTTCTGGTGGCCAGCAGCAACGTGTTGGCATTGGCCGTGCCATGGCGCTACAGCCAGAACTGCTGCTATTTGATGAACCCACCTCTGCGCTTGATCCAGAATGGGTTGGCGAAGTTCTTAATTTAATGAAGCAGTTAGCAACAAAACATCAAACGATGCTGGTTGTAACACATGAGATGCAGTTTGCAAAAGAAGTCGCTGACAGAGTGATCTTCATGGCAAATGGACATATTGTTGAGCAAGGTTCTCCACAGGATATTTTCGATAATCCACAGGATCCTCAACTCAGAAAGTTCCTTAATCAAGTTGGTCTTGATTAAAGATCTAACGCAGTGAACTAAAGATCCTTGAGATTTTATTTACACTACGTATAATCGGCCGACCGGAATTTAGGTAAACCCAATCATTGACTCTTTTTGTGACAGTGATTACAATTCCGCCTCTTTGTTGAGAGGCGTCGGTCGTTCTTTCTACTTATAGAGAGATACATTGTGCCCACGCCGGGTTAACAAGAACCTAAAACTACTGATCAGTAAAGGTATTTAAAATGAAACGCACTTTTCAACCTACAGTTCTAAAGCGCAAGCGTACTCACGGCTTCCGTGCACGCATGGCGACTAAGAACGGTCGTGCAACAATCAATGCACGTCGTGCTAAAGGCCGTAAGCGTCTTTCTAAGTAATCTTTGATTATTTTGAATAAGCTAGCCTTCTGTCGGGAGTTACGTTTGTTAACTCCCGAACACTATCAAAACGTTTTCCAGCAAGCTCATCGTGCTGGTTCTCCTCATTTCACCATCATTGCTCGTAATAATTCACTTTCTCATCCTCGTCTAGGTTTGGCCGTTCCAAAAAAGCAAATCAAAACTGCGGTTGGAAGAAATCGTTTTAAACGTCTCGCCCGTGAAAGCTTTCGTAACAGTCAACATCAACTTCCTAACAAAGATTTTGTTGTCATCGCTAAAAAGAGCGCGCAAGATTTAAGCAATGAAGAAATATTCAAGCTATTCGATAAATTATGGCTTCGCCTGTCTCGCCCTTCGCGTGGATAGCGCTAATACCCATCTATTTTTATAGATGGTTTATTAGCCCACTCATCGGCCCACGCTGCCGATTTACTCCAACCTGTTCTTTATATGCGATAGAAGCGTTGAAAGCTCACGGTTTTGTAAAAGGGTGTTGGTTATCAGGCAAACGTCTATTAAAATGCCACCCTATGAATGAAGGGGGTTTTGACCCCGTTCCACCAGTCCAAAAACAAGACAGAGATTAATAACGATGGATTCTCAACGTAATATCCTGCTAATTGCTTTGGCTTTGGTTTCTTTTTTACTATACCAACAATGGCAAGTAGCAAAGGCTCCAGCTCCACAAACAGTTGAACAGGCACAATCTAACGGCTCACTACCGGCACCATCTTTTGCTGATGACCTCGATCCTGCTCCTGGTCAATCGTCTGCGTCAGCACAAACAATTACAGTGACTACGGATGTCCTAACTCTGTCTATCGACACGGTTGGTGGTGATGTTATTGCTGCGGACTTAAATCAATACGACGAAGAGTATGATTCTGAAGAATCGTTTGTTTTACTGAGAAATACTCAAGGGCATCAATTTATTGCGCAAAGTGGCTTAGTCGGTCCTCAAGGCATCGATTTAAGCAGCTCAAATCGCCCTAACTACCAAGTTTCAGCAGACAGCTTTACTTTAGCTGATGGCCAAGATGAACTGCGTATTCCAATGACGTTCCAAGCGAATGGCATTGATTACGTTAAAACGTTTATTCTTAAGCGCGGCAGTTATGCTATTGATGTGACTTTTGATGTTGCTAACAACTCTGGCAACAATGCCACTGTTGGTATGTATGCTCACTTACGTCAAACCGTTCTAGATGACGGCGGTAGCTTAACAATGCCAACTTATCGTGGCGGTGCGTACTCAACTGAAGATACTCGCTATAAAAAGTACAGCTTTAGTGACATGCAAGATCGCAACCTATCTATCAACCTACCTAACGGTCAAGGTTGGGCGGCGATGATTCAACACTACTTTGCGACGGCGTGGATTCCTCGTGATGAACCAGGCACCAGCTTATACACTCGTGTGATTGGTAACCTGGCTGATATTGGTGTTCGTATGCCAAACAAAACCATCGCTACAGGCGAAAGCACACAGTTTGAAAGCACGCTATGGGTTGGTCCAAAACTTCAAGATCAAATGGCGGAAGTTGCACCAAGCTTAGATCTCGTTGTGGATTACGGTTGGTTATGGTTCATTGCTAAACCACTTCATACATTGCTTTCGTTCATCCAAGGTCTGGTTGTTAACTGGGGTCTGGCCATCATCTGTCTAACCTTCATTGTTCGTGGTGCTATGTACCCACTGACAAAAGCTCAGTACACATCAATGGCAAAAATGCGCATGCTTCAACCTAAGTTGACAGCGATGCGTGAGCGTATTGGCGACGACCGCCAGCGTATGAGCCAAGAAATGATGGAATTGTATAAGAAAGAGAAAGTAAACCCACTCGGTGGCTGTTTACCTATCATCTTACAAATGCCAATCTTCATTTCACTGTATTGGGCCCTGATGGAGTCTGTTGAATTACGTCACTCGCCATTCTTTGGTTGGATTAATGACTTATCAGCACAAGACCCTTACTACATCTTGCCACTTCTGATGGGCGCTTCAATGTTCCTTATTCAGAAAATGAGCCCAACGACTGTAACGGATCCAATGCAGCAGAAGATCATGACCTTTATGCCGGTTATGTTTACTTTCTTCTTCTTGTTCTTCCCTTCAGGTTTGGTTCTTTACTGGCTAGTATCGAACATCGTAACGCTTATCCAGCAAACGTTAATTTATCGTGCACTGGAAAAGAAAGGCTTACATTCTAAGTAAGACTTAATATAGAAAGAAAGGCGACCTTTTGGTCGCCTTTTTGTTTTTCGCTGATTACAATTGCGTTAATGACTATCAATTTCATCGAACAAGCGATTTGGCAAAATTATGACTACAGATACGATTGTTGCTCAAGCAACAGCACCAGGCCGAGGCGGTGTTGGGATTATTCGTGTTTCAGGGCCTCTTGCAACACAGGTCGCCCTAGAAGTAACAGGTAAAGCTCTAAAGCCACGTTATGCCGAGTATCTCGCTTTTAAAGCAGAGAATGGCGCAGAGCTCGACCAAGGTATTGCCCTGTTTTTTCCAAATCCTCACTCCTTTACAGGTGAGGATGTTCTTGAACTGCAAGGTCATGGTGGACCTGTTGTGATGGATATGCTTATCAAACGGATATTGTTAATCCCTGGAGTACGCGCAGCAAAACCTGGGGAGTTTTCAGAACGAGCATTTTTGAATGACAAAATGGACTTAACGCAAGCTGAGGCAATAGCAGACCTCATCGACGCCAGTTCTGAAGAAGCGGCTAAATCGGCACTACAATCCCTTCAAGGTGAATTTTCAAATCGTATCAATACCTTAGTGGATTCTTTGATCCATTTACGAATCTATGTCGAAGCGGCCATCGATTTCCCAGAAGAAGAAATTGATTTTCTAGCTGACGGAAAAGTCTCCGCAGACCTACAAACCATCATTGATAATCTTGAAGCGGTACGTAAAGAAGCCAATCAAGGTGCACTCATGCGCGAAGGCATGAAAGTCGTGATTGCAGGTAGGCCCAACGCCGGAAAATCCAGTTTACTGAATGCTCTTTCGGGCAAAGAAAGCGCTATTGTGACTGAAATTGCTGGCACAACCCGTGATGTACTTCGCGAACACATTCATCTTGATGGTATGCCGCTGCACATCATCGACACAGCAGGGTTGCGAGATGCCTCTGACGAGGTTGAAAAAATTGGTATAGAGCGCGCTTGGGATGAAATAAAACAGGCCGACCGCGTGCTATTCATGGTCGATGGAACAACAACAGACGCCACTGATCCTTCGGATATTTGGCCTGATTTTGTCGATAAGCTGCCAGAAGATCTTGGTATAACGGTGATTAGAAACAAAGCCGATCAAACACAAGAAGATTTGGGGATTTGTCACGTCAATTCACCGACCTTGATCCGCCTATCAGCCAAAACAGGTCAAGGCGTTGATGCCCTGCGTACACACCTAAAAGAGTGCATGGGATTCTCTGGCGGCCATGAAGGAGGCTTCATGGCTCGTAGACGTCATTTAGAGGCGCTTAACCATGCCGCGCAACACTTGAATATCGGTCAGCAACAGCTTGAAGGGTACATGGCTGGTGAAATATTGGCTGAGGAGTTAAGGCTGACACAGCAATATCTCAACGAAATCACCGGGGAATTTAGCTCTGATGATTTGCTCGGACAGATTTTCTCTTCATTTTGTATTGGGAAATAACAGCTTAGGTAAATAATGGCTTTGGTCAACAAGCACCTACGTAGTACTTAACAAGGAAAAGCGTCAATGATTCATATAATTACAGGCAGTACATTAGGTGGGACAGAGTATGTAGGGGACCACATCAGTGACCAACTAACAGCAAATGGAATAGAGGTTACGGTTCACAATCAGCCTTCTTTAGAGGCGATACCAGCATCCGGAACTTGGCTGATAGTGACCTCAACACATGGTGCGGGTGACTATCCAGACAATATTCAGCCTTTTATCCACGCGCTACAATCCACTCCACCAAAGATGGTTGATGTTCGTTACTCCGTCATTGCGATCGGGGACTCAAGCTATGATACCTTCTGCAATGCAGGCAAACATGCCGATGAATTACTGGCAGATATAGGGGCAACTCGCTTATCAAACTGCTTACTAATTGATGTTCTCAACACGCCAGTTCCTGAAGATGAAGTGGATATTTGGCTCTCTTTGCATCAAGATCAACTTAAATAAACAAGATAAAATGAAGAAAAGTGACCGTCATGGTCACTTTTTTTTGCTTCGAATATGATCTGTGCATAACTTAATGAAGAAAAAAACAGACTGTTCGAACAAAAAACAGTCAAATCATCTGTGGATAAATCATAGGATATACCGTTATGATCCTATAGTTATCCCAATAACAACTTTATAGCCTCCGCCCCCCTGTGTATAAGCACTGTTTTTGATCCCAACCAATCCTCATCTTGATCAAGGTTAGATCACAACAATTGATCCATGAAAAACGCATGATCTTGTTGATCATTTTTAACTTATCCACAGAAAATGACTTCCTTAATAATAGATCTAGTAAAAGATCTCTATAAAGATCTTATATATATTAAGAGATCGATTAAAAATGAAAAATTGATAATTTCGTTTTTCTATTCCATTAAAAAAGGTAGAATGTCGCTCTTTTATCTCTCCATAATTTCGCTTGATTACTTAAGGTTTACACATGCTTTACCATGAAAGATTTGATGTCATCGTTGTTGGTGGTGGTCACGCTGGAACAGAAGCTGCCCTTGCCGCAGCACGTACTGGACAAAACACACTTCTGCTAACACACAACATTGATACCTTAGGAGCAATGTCATGTAATCCTGCCATCGGTGGTATTGGCAAAGGTCATTTAGTCAAAGAAGTCGATGCGATGGGTGGCTTAATGGCCAAAGCGATTGATCATGCGGGTATACAATTTAGAACTCTGAACGCATCAAAAGGCCCGGCAGTTCGAGCCACGCGAGCTCAAGCCGATCGTCTGTTGTACAAATCTTATGTTCGCCATGCTTTAGAAAATACTGAAAACCTGACCCTGTTTCAGCAATCTGTTGATGATCTTATTGTTGAAAATGATCAGGTTACCGGTGTAGTGACTCAAATGGGGCTTAAATTCCACGCCCAGTCCGTTGTATTGACTGTTGGGACATTTCTTGGTGGAAAGCTACACATTGGCATGGAAAACTTTTCAGGAGGCCGCGCAGGAGATCCTCCATCGATCGCTCTCGCCGATCGTCTTCGTGAACTTCCGCTCAGAGTTGATCGATTAAAAACAGGAACACCGCCAAGAATTGATGCACGCAGTGTCGATTTTTCTGAGCTTGAAGTGCAACATGGTGATAACCCAACGCCTGTTTTTTCTTTCATGGGAAACCATAGCCAGCAACCTGCGCAAATTCCGTGTTTTATTACACACACCAATGAAAAAACACACGACGTTATCAGAGCAAACCTCGATCGTAGCCCTATGTATGCTGGAGTTATTGAAGGTATTGGCCCTCGCTACTGCCCTTCTATCGAAGATAAAGTCATGCGATTTGCCGATAAAGAAAGCCACCAAATCTTTATCGAGCCTGAAGGATTAACAACCCATGAGCTCTACCCTAATGGTATCTCCACCAGCTTGCCTTTTGACGTTCAAATTCAAATAGTACGTTCGATGAAAGGGTTTGAAAATGCTCATATTGTTCGCCCTGGTTATGCCATCGAATATGATTTTTTTGATCCAAGGGATCTCAAACAAACCTACGAAAATAAGTTCATTAAAGGTTTGTTCTTTGCGGGGCAAATTAATGGCACGACGGGCTATGAAGAAGCCGCAGCACAAGGTTTGATGGCTGGACTCAACGCGAGTTTATACAGTCAAGGCAAAGATGGCTGGAGCCCACGTCGTGATCAAGCATACATGGGCGTTCTTATCGATGATCTTTCCACCATGGGAACCAAAGAACCTTATCGTATGTTTACGTCTCGTGCTGAGTATCGATTATTGCTCCGTGAAGACAACGCTGACTTACGTTTGACAGAAAAAGCGCGAGAACTTGGCTTGGTCGATGATCTACGCTGGGCTCGATTTAATCAAAAAGTAGAAACGATCGAAAAAGAACGCCAACGACTAAAAGATCAGTGGATCAACCCTAAGTCTGAAGGTGTTGAGGCGCTGAATGAATTATTGAAGAATCCGATCTCTAGAGAAGCCAGTGGTGAAGATCTACTGCGTAGGCCAGAGATCACTTATGCGCAGCTGACAAAACTCGATCATTTTTCTCCTGCGTTAGAAGATCAACAATCTTCAGAGCAAGTCGAGATACAGGTTAAATACGAAGGTTATATTCAGCGTCAGCAAGACGAGATAGATAAATCTTTACGTCATGAGCACACCAAAATTCCTGCTGATTTTGATTACAGCGAAGTCAAAGGTTTGTCTAATGAAGTGATGCTTAAACTGACCAATGCAAAACCGGAATCGGTAGGTATTGCTTCACGCATATCGGGCATCACCCCGGCGGCTATTTCAATTATATTGGTTTACCTCAAGAAAAAAGGCCTGCTAAAAAAAGGGATTGATTCATAATGAGCGACTTAAAAGCTAGGCTTGAACAACTGGTTAGCCAAACAAATCTCCAAGTGTCATCCGATCAAGCAGACCAGCTTATTGGGTATGTTGAAATGCTCAATAAGTGGAATAAAGCGTATAACTTGACGTCGGTTCGCAATCCTTCTGAAATGATCGTTAAACATATCCTTGATAGCATCGTTGTTAGTGAGCACTTACAAGGTACTCGCTTTATCGATGTTGGCACTGGCCCTGGCCTTCCTGGTGTACCATTAGCCATCATGAATCCAGAAAAAGAGTTTTATTTACTCGACAGTCTCGGCAAACGTATCCGTTTTATCAAACAGGTTTGTCATGAGCTTGGGATAAAAAATGTGACGACAGTCCAAAGTCGAGTAGAAGAGTTCCAAACAGAAGACAAATTTGATGGCGTTCTTAGCCGTGCATTTGCTTCAATGTCAGATATGGTAGAGTGGTGCCATCACCTACCTAAATCTGATTCTGGGGTTTTCCTAGCGTTAAAAGGTCAATTGCAGAAAGATGAGGTCGAACAGCTACCACAATGGTGTTCTGTGAACAGCGTCAAATCTTTGAACGTTCCCGAATTGGAAGGTGAGCGTCATCTTGTAATCTTATCTCGGAAGGGATAACAGCGAGGCAGACCGTGGGTAAAATCGTAGCAATAGCCAACCAGAAAGGTGGCGTAGGAAAAACAACAACATGCATTAACTTAGCGGCGTCTATGGCAGCCACTAAGCGTAAAGTATTGGTTATCGATCTTGATCCCCAAGGCAATGCCACGATGGCGAGTGGTGTTGATAAATACCAGGTTGAAGCGACCTCGTATGAGTTGCTTGTTGAAGATGTTCCATTTCATGATGTTGTGTGCACGAAAACCTCAGGTCATTATGATTTGATTGCAGCAAATGGTGACGTAACCGCTGCAGAAATCAAATTAATGGAAGTCTTTGCCAGAGAAGTTCGCCTAAAAAACGCATTGGCTTCGGTTCGTGATAACTATGATTTCATCTTTATAGATTGCCCTCCGTCGTTAAACCTTCTTACAATCAATGCCATGGCTGCAGCAGATTCTGTACTAGTTCCTATGCAGTGTGAGTATTTTGCTTTAGAAGGTCTAACGGCTTTGATGGATACGATAAGTAAGCTTGCCGCTGTCGTGAATGAAAATCTAAAAATTGAAGGGTTACTGCGAACTATGTATGACCCAAGAAACCGGCTTTCTAATGAAGTTTCCGACCAATTGAAGAAGCACTTCGGCACGAAAGTATATCGTACGGTTATCCCTCGAAATGTCCGTTTAGCCGAAGCGCCAAGCCACGGTAAACCCGCGATGTATTACGACAAGTATTCAGCGGGTGCAAAAGCGTATTTGGCCCTTGCCGGTGAGATGCTTCGTCGAGAAGAAATCCCAGCGTAAAAAATATTTCAAAAAGGAACTAGCTGTCATGTCTAAACGTGGTTTAGGAAAAGGGCTGGACGCGTTGCTTGCGACCAGTTCATTAGCACGAGAAAAACAGCACGTTGCTTCTCATAGCCAAGCTTTGTCTGCGGATGGTCAGTTGATGGAGCTAAATATTAATCAACTCAAGCCTGGTGTCTATCAGCCACGTAAAGACATGGCTCCCGAGGCATTAGAAGAGTTGGCAGCATCAATTCAATCACAGGGCATCATTCAGCCGATTGTGGTTCGCCAAATTGACAATGAGCAGTTTGAGATCATCGCAGGTGAAAGACGTTGGCGCGCAGCACGTCAAGCGGGGTTAAAACGTGTACCTTGCTTGAATAAGAAAGTCGAAGATCGTGCGGCTATTGCGATGGCATTGATCGAAAACATTCAGAGAGAAGATCTCAATGCGATCGAAGAAGCGGAAGCGTTAGAGCGTCTTCAAGATGAGTTCTCACTTACACATCAACAAGTTGCGGAGGTGATCGGTAAATCGAGAACCACAGTGAGTAACCTTTTACGCTTGAATCAACTAAGCACAGACGTAAAACAGTTAGTTGCCGAAAAACGACTTGAAATGGGCCACGCTCGCGCCCTGCTCATTCTGGATGGTGAGAAGCAAGTTTCTGTTGCTCAAGAGGTGGCAAAGAAGCAATTAACCGTCCGTCAGACAGAAGCGTTAGTTAAGCGCTTAATCTCTACTGCTGACCAACCGGAAGTCGCGACGTTGGCGCTATCAGAGGAGACTCAAACTCAGTTAGCGTCACTTTCTGAGCAGTTTGAATCTAAGGTCGATGTGGCGGTTGGCAAGAGTGGTACGGGTAAAATTCAGATCCGTTTTGATAATCCTGAACACTTACACAAAATCTTACATTTGTTAGCTAACGGCGACAGTACATCGTAGCGCATCCTAGCTCACATAATAGAATTCAAGTTAGTTGAGAGTAGAGAGTAACTATTGTTTTTTACTCTCTACTCTATATACTTTTTAAGCTTTTTTTGCTGACTGAGATTTTTCTTTGTCCTCGATCAGTAAATAACACGAAAACAGGTGCTTTTGATGTTTATTTCAAACCTAAGCGAAAAAGGGAAAGTAGCTTTTAAAGTAGTCCATTTCCAGCTTTTGTTCGTCATTCTTATCGGAGGCTTAACATATGTGCAGTGTGGAGACGAGGCAGCCCGCTTTATTTTAAAAGGCGGAATGATCGCGGTTCTAGGTAACTACATATATGCTCTGTTTGCCTTCATCCCTAGAGCTGACGCCGATGGTTCTGTACTACTTGGCTTCATATTTATCGGATGGGCTTTAAAACTGGTGGTAACCATCATTTTGTTTATATTGGTTTTTTCTTTAACGGAGTTCCTACGTCCAGGGGCTTTCTTTACGGGTTATAAACTGACTTTACTAATGTTTTGGTTTGCCCCTATTTTATTTTTTTCAAGAAATGGGATTAACCATGGCTGATACTCCGCAGGAATATATTCAGCACCACCTCACTAACGCTAAAGTTTGTGTTGTTGATGGCAACATTGCCACGAACTATGGCTGTGCAGAAGCTGGATTCTGGACCCTACACTGGGACACGTTATTGGTCTCAGCTATTCTGGGTACGCTATTTTTGTGGTTGTTCTATCGGGTTGGAAAAAACGCAACCACAGGCACCCCTGGCAAATTGCAATGCTTCGTCGAAATGGTCGTTGAGCAGGTCGATGAGATTGTAAAAGGTGCTTTTTATGGACGTGATAAGTTAGTCGCACCGTTAGCATTAACTCTTTTCTGTTGGATTCTATTAATGAATACAATGGATTTGATCCCGGTCGACTTTATCCCTCAACTAATGCACTTAGCTGGATTTGAATATTTCAAAGTAGTCCCTACGGTCGACTTGAATACCACTCTAGCGATGGCAATAGGCGTTCTTATACTTACCGTGGTTTACATGATTAAGTACAAGGGCTTCAAGGGATTTGTGAAGGAATTTACGCTGCACCCGATTAATAATAAAGCGTTAATACCTTTTAACTTGGTCCTGGAAACGGTCTCATTATTTGCAAAACCAGTCTCACTGTCACTTCGTTTATACGGAAACATGTATTCAGGTGAACTTATCTTCATCTTGATTGCAGTCACGTATACAGCGGGTGCCGTCTTAGGTGGGCTTGGTGTTATTGCACATATTATTTGGGCTATTTTCCACATTTTGGTTATCGTGCTACAGGCCTTTATCTTTACGATGTTGACGATTGTATATCTCAGCATGGCAAGTAACGATTCACACTAGAATAAAAAATTTACTTATTTATAAATGATAGGTTGTAGCCTATCTCAATATTTCATTTCGGAGATTATTATGGAAATTTATTTCGTTGTAGCTTTACTACTAGGTATGTGTGCAATCGCGACAGGCTTCGGCTTCGCAATTCTAGGCGGTAAGTTCCTTGAGTCTGTTGCTCGTCAACCAGAGATGGCTCCAGTGCTACAAACAAATATGTTCATTCTTGCAGGTCTACTAGATGCTGTTCCAATGATCGGTGTTGGTATCTCTATGTACATGCTGTTCGCATTGTAAGAAACCCTTTTTCTTATTTACTCTACGTCGTTTCGTGAACACGAAACATTAAAAGAATAAAGGAGGGTCATTGTGAATATCAATGCAACTCTGCTAGGTCAAGCAATAGCATTCATTTTGTTTGTTTGGTTCTGCATGAAGTACGTGTGGCCACCATTGATCGCAGCAATTGAAGAGCGTCAGAAAAAAATCTCTGAAGGTTTGGAGTCTGCTGAGCGTGCTGATAAAGCGTTACAACTCGCGCAGCACAATGCAGCAGACCAGCTAAAAGACGCTAAGCAGGAAGCGCTTGGAATTATTGAGTCAGCAAATAAACGTAAAGCTCAAATTCTAGACGAAGCTCGTCAAGAAGCGATACAAGAGCGTGATAGTGTACTTGCTCAAGGTAAAGCTGAATTAGAAGCTGAAACCTCACGCGCTCGTAACGAACTTCAAAAAGACGTTGCTACTCTAGCTATTCTTGGTGCTGAGAAAATCATCGAACGTTCGATTGATCCCGCTGCTCATCAAGACATACTTGATAGTATTTCTGCGAAGCTATAGAGGAGGGCGTCGGTATGTCTGGTTTGACAACTATTGCTCGTCCTTATGCTAAGGCTGCATTTGGCTATGCAAGTGATAATGGCACGATTGACCAATGGTCAAGTATGTTGGAGCTTGCTAAAACCGTTTCTTTAGCTCCCGAGCTACAAAAAGCGGCGTTACGCCTGCAGCCTGAACAATTGATGCAATTGTATTTCGATATAGCGGGTGAGTACTTTGATGAGCCTTTACAGAATTTCTTAAAGGTCATTATCGAGAATCGTCGTACTTCAGCGTTAAGTGATATCTATCAGCAATACCAGCTGCTTTTATCTGAGTCGTTAAATGTGAAAGAAGTAACAATTACGACCTCATTTGAATTAAGTGAAGCGCAACTAGCTGAACTAGTTAAGTCGCTTGAAAAACACTTTGATTGCGGTGTGAATGTAAACTGTTTGGTTGATAGTAGTTTGATAGGTGGTGCGGTGATTAGAGCTGGTGATACAGTACTAGACAACTCACTCGTTAGTCGTATTAATCGTCTTAAAGACGTTATTAAGTCTTAACTTAGGGGAATTTGAGCAATGCAACTTAATTCCACGGAAATTAGCGAGCTGATCAGACAGCGTATTGAGAAATTCAATGTCGTATCTGAAGCTCGCAATGAAGGTACTATCGTTTCTGTGAGCGATGGTATTCTTAGCATTCACGGTCTAGATGACGTGATGCAAGGTGAAATGATTGAACTTCCAGGTGGCCTTTTCGCTTTAGCACTTAACTTGAATCGTGATTCAGTTGGTGCGGTAGTAATGGGTCCTTATACTAGTCTTCGTGAAGGCATGAAAGTGACTGGTACTGGCCGTATCCTTGAGGTACCGGTAGGTCCAGAACTGCTTGGCCGTGTAGTTAATACACTGGGCGCGCCGATCGATGGTAAAGGTCCTATTGACGCGAAGCTATCTTCTCCTATTGAAGTGATTGCACCGGGTGTAATCGATCGTAAGTCAGTCGATCAGCCAGTTCAAACTGGTTACAAATCAGTAGATGCAATGATTCCAATCGGCCGTGGTCAGCGTGAGCTAATCATCGGTGACCGTCAAACTGGTAAAACAGCAATGGCGATCGATGCAATCATCAACCAGAAAGATTCTGGTATTTACTCTGTTTACGTGGCTATTGGTCAGAAAGCGTCAACTATCGCAAACGTGGTACGTAAGCTTGAAGAGCACGGTGCACTAGCAAACACGATTGTGGTTGTGGCATCGGCTTCTGAATCAGCAGCTCTGCAATATCTAGCGCCATACGCTGGTTGTGCAATGGGTGAATACTTCCGTGACCGCGGCGAAGATGCTTTGATCGTTTATGATGATCTTTCTAAGCAAGCTGTAGCGTACCGTCAGATTTCATTGCTACTAAAACGTCCACCTGGTCGTGAAGCATTCCCTGGTGATGTTTTCTATCTTCACTCTCGTCTACTTGAGCGTGCCGCTCGTGTTAGCGAACACTACGTAGAAACATTTACTAATGGCGAAGTGAAAGGTAAAACCGGTTCTTTAACCGCGCTACCAATCATCGAAACACAAGCTGGTGACGTTTCTGCTTTCGTACCGACTAACGTAATTTCGATTACTGATGGTCAGATTTTCCTACAGTCAGAACTGTTTAACGCGGGTGTTCGCCCTGCGGTAGATCCAGGTATTTCGGTATCTCGTGTAGGTGGTTCTGCACAAACGAAAATCATTAAGAAGCTTTCTGGTGGTATCCGTACCGCTCTAGCACAATACCGTGAACTTGCCGCTTTTGCTCAGTTCTCATCAGACCTTGATGAAGCGACGAAGAAGCAGCTAGACCATGGTCAGAAAGTAACTGAATTGATGAAGCAGAAACAGTACGCTCCTATGTCTGTATTTGATCAAGCTCTTTCTATTTACTCTGCTGAACGCGGGTATTTAGAAGATGTAGAGTTGAACAAAATTCTAGATTTCGAAGCTGCTTTACTATCGTATGCTCACGCTCAGTATTCTGAATTGGCTACTGAGATCAACAAGTCGGGTGCTTATGACAAAGAAATCGAAGCTCAACTGAAAAAGTTAGTTGATGATTTCAAAGCAACCCAAACTTGGTAATTACAACCTAGTTTTGTAGTTAACGGAGAGTAACGATGGCCAATTCAAAAGAAATTCGTAGCAAGATTGGTAGTGTTAAAAGCACTCAGAAAATCACGAAAGCAATGGAAATGGTTGCCGCTTCTAAAATGCGTCGAACTCAAGACGCGATGGAAGGGCCACGTCCATATGCTGAAATTATACGTAAGGTCATTGGTCATATAGCCCACGGTACTTTGGAATATAAACATCCATATCTACTGGAACGTGAGGCTAAGCGTGTTGGGTATATTGTAATCTCATCTGATCGCGGTTTGTGTGGCGGCTTGAACATTAATATGTTCAAGCAAGCCGTTATACAAATGAACGATTGGTCTGAGAAAGGGGTTGATGTAGAGCTGGCAGTTATTGGTTCAAAAGCAACGTCTTATTTCAATAGCATTGGTGCAAACATTGTGGCTCAGACGTCAGGTCTTGGAGATTCTCCTACTCTTGATGATCTTATTGGCCCTATCAACGTCATGTTACAAAAGTATCAAGACGGTGAGATTGACCGTTTGCATTTGGTGTTCAATGAGTTTGTCAACTCAATGACCCAACAACCAAAAATTGATCAATTAATACCTTTGCCTAAATCATTCGCTGATGAAGAACAGTTCAAGCATGCTTGGAGCTATATGTTCGAATCGGATCAGAAGGTGCTTCTGAATACCTTAATGGCTCGTTATATCGAGTCGCAAGTTTATCAAGGTGTTGTAGAGAACTTAGCGTGTGAAATGGCTGCTCGTATGGTTGCTATGAAAGCAGCATCAGACAATGCTGGCGATTTGATCGAAGAGTTAGAGCTTGTGTACAACAAAGCCCGTCAAACGGCGATTACACAAGAGTTATCTGAAATCGTATCAGGTGCAGCAGCAGTTTAATTTAGGTAAAACAAATTTAGAGGATTAACGATGGCTACAGGTAAGATCGTACAGATCATCGGAGCAGTAGTCGACGTAGAGTTCCCACAGAGTGACGTTCCAAACGTATACGATGCTCTGAATGTGACTGACTCAAAAGAACGTTTAGTTCTTGAAGTGCAGCAACAGCTTGGCGGTGGCGTTATTCGCGCAATCGTAATGGGTAGCTCAGATGGTTTACGTCGCGGCGTAACAGTAGAAAATACTGGTGCTCCAATCTCAGTACCAGTAGGTACTAAGACCCTAGGTCGTATCATGAACGTTCTTGGTGACGCGATTGATGAGTGTGGTGAAATCGGTGCGGAAGAACATTATTCTATCCACCGTCAAGCACCGAGCTATGAAGAATTATCGAACGCAACAGAGCTACTAGAGACTGGTGTTAAGGTAATCGACTTAATTTGTCCATTCGCTAAGGGTGGTAAAATCGGTCTATTCGGTGGTGCTGGTGTAGGTAAAACCGTTAACATGATGGAACTTATCAATAACATCGCACTACAGCACTCAGGTCTGTCAGTATTTGCGGGTGTTGGTGAGCGTACTCGTGAGGGTAACGATTTCTACTACGAGATGCAGGAAGCAGGTGTTGTAAACATCGAAAACCCTGAAGAATCAAAAGTAGCAATGGTTTACGGTCAAATGAACGAGCCACCAGGAAACCGTCTACGTGTTGCCCTGACTGGTTTGACAATGGCAGAACGTTTCCGTGACGAAGGTCGTGACGTACTTCTGTTCATTGATAACATTTACCGTTACACACTTGCAGGTACAGAGGTTTCGGCTCTACTAGGTCGTATGCCATCTGCGGTAGGTTACCAGCCAACATTGGCAGAAGAAATGGGTGTTCTTCAAGAACGTATCACGTCAACGAAATCAGGTTCTATCACGTCTGTACAGGCGGTATACGTACCTGCGGATGACTTGACTGACCCGTCTCCTGCAACAACGTTTGCTCACTTAGACGCAACAGTTGTACTTAACCGTAATATCGCAGCTATGGGTCTTTACCCTGCGATTGACCCGTTAGATTCATCTTCTCGTCAACTTGATCCACTGGTTGTTGGTCAAGAGCACTACGACATTGCGCAAAATGTTCAGCAAACGCTTCAGCGTTACAAAGAGTTGAAAGATATCATTGCGATACTGGGTATGGACGAACTTTCTGAATCAGATAAGCAAGTCGTATCTCGCGCTCGTAAGATTGAACGTTACCTAACTCAACCTTACCACGTTGCTGAAGTATTTACGGGTGACCCTGGTGTATACGTACCTCTTAGCGAGACACTACGTGGCTTTAAAGGTCTTCTAGCTGGCGAATACGACGATATTCCAGAGCAAGCGTTTATGTACTGCGGTACGATTGACGATGCGCTAGAGAACGCGAAGAAGCTTTAATAGAGTCTTACAGGAGGCGTTATGACAGCATTAACATCAGTAAGCTTCCATTTGGATGTTGTGAGTGCAGAACAACGAATTTATTCGGGTCAAGCTCGTAGCATTCAGATTTCAGGTGAGAAAGGTGACCTTGGTGTTTTAGCGGGACACACTCCGCTATTAACCACGATTCGCCCGGGTATGGTTCGCATTGTTTCTAAGAAAGGTGATGAAGAAATCATTTATCTTTCTGGTGGTGTTTTAGAAGTACAAGCCAACGATGTGACCATTTTAGCGGATACTGCTGTACGCGGTAAGGACTTAGACCTTGCTAAAGCGGAAGAAGCTAAACGCCGTGCTGAAGAGCTGATCAACCAACCTTATGGTGATGTTGATTTTGCGAAAGCATCTGCGGAACTTGCGAAAGCCGTTGCTCAGTTGAAAGTCATTGAACTGGTGAACAGACGTCGCTAACACTTAGCTTCGTTTGATATAAAAGGCAGCCTAATCGCTGCCTTTTTTGTTGGAATTTTTTATAAAGCGGACATTCGTATTTAACTAATGATGGATTAACCGCTAGAATCAGCACTTAATTAAAAAAATGTCAGTAGGTTAGAAATGAAATTTAGTGCGGTCATTCTCGCTGCGGGTAAAGGAACCCGCATGTATTCAAACATGCCTAAGGTATTACATACATTGGCAGGTAAGCCGATGGTTAAGCATGTGATTGATACATGCAATAGCTTAGGTGCTCAAAATATTCATTTAGTCTATGGTCATGGTGGTGAGCAAATGCAAGCCGTCCTCAGTGAAGAGTCGGTAAGTTGGGTATTGCAAGCGGATCAACTCGGTACTGGCCACGCCGTTGACCAGGCCTCACCTCAGTTTGATGATAACGAAAAAGTCCTCGTTCTTTACGGTGATGTACCGTTGATTTCTGAAGAAACCGTCGAGAGTTTACTTGAAGCTCAGCCTAACGGTGGTATCGCCTTACTCACCGTCGTGCTTGATAATCCGATGGGATATGGCCGTATCGTTCGACGAAATGGCCCTGTTATTGCGATTGTTGAACAGAAAGATGCAACTGACGAGCAGAAGCTCATTAAAGAGATTAACACCGGCGTGATGGTGGCAACGGGAGGCGACCTGAAACGTTGGCTCGCAGGGCTTAATAATCAAAATGCGCAAGGTGAGTATTATCTAACTGATGTCATAGCGGCTGCGCACAGCGAAGGCCGCGCAGTTGAAGCGGTTCACCCAATGAGTGCGATTGAAGTTGAAGGAGTTAACGACCGTTCTCAACTTGCGCGTTTAGAGCGGGCCTATCAATCAGCACAAGCACAAAAATTATTAGAGCAGGGCGTAATGTTACGCGATCCTTCTCGTTTTGACCTTCGCGGTGAACTGCAGTGCGGAATGGACGTTGAGATTGATACGAACGTTATTATTGAAGGTAATGTGTCTATTGGTGATAACGTTATTATAGGTACCGGCTGTGTACTTAAAGATTGTGAAATCGACGACAACACCGTTATCCGACCATACAGCGTGATTGAAGGCGCGACGGTCGGAGAAGAGTGTACGGTTGGTCCATTCACTCGTCTTCGCCCTGGCGCTGAGCTTAAGAATGACGCGCACGTAGGTAACTTTGTTGAAGTGAAAAACACCTCAATAGGTGAAGGATCAAAAGCGAATCACCTAACATATTTAGGCGATGCTCAAATTGGCCAGCGTGTAAATGTTGGTGCGGGTGTGATCACGTGTAACTACGACGGTGCAAATAAGTTTAAGACCACGATAGGTGATGATGTTTTCGTTGGCTCTGACTGCCAGTTGATCGCTCCTGTTACTATTGCTGATGGAGCGACTATCGGTGCCGGAACCACATTGACGAAAGACGTTGAACGAGGTGAGTTGGTCATTTCACGAGCAAAAGAGCGTAAATTTTCTAATTGGCAACGCCCAGTAAAAAAGACCAAATAGTCTGAACGATATCAGTTTTGACTAGCTTGGCTTAGACCGTCATGATAGATAAACAAAAGGGTTGGCTTTGTGCCAACCCTTTTTGATTTCAGTATCTAAATGCTTAGATAACGAGGATCCGCTTAGTTTTGAGGAATAGCGATTCGTTTTTCTAGCCAGCGAACAGCTTGAGAAACGCATAATATTAGAATTAGGTATTCAAAGACGAGAAAGGTATAAATTTCGAGAGGTAAGTACTCATTAACGACCAACTCGTTTGCACGCCGTGTTAGATCACTGAGCCCGATGACACTCACTAACGATGACATTTTGAGTATATAGACAAATTGATTACCTAGAGGGGGTAATATCTGACGAAAAGCTTGTGGAAATATCACGTATTGCATCTTGCGCCAGTAGTTCAGCCCTAGAGCTTCTGCTGCTTCATGCTGTCCCTTACTGATGGATTGAATGCCGCCTCGAAACACTTCAGCCATAAACGCACTTTCTGCAATTGTTAATGCAATCACACCCGCCCAAAAGTAGTCAAGGGAGACATCGAGTAATGTCGGCATTCCATAATAGACCCATAAAAGCAGAACCAGTACAGGAATAGAACGTACCGATTCCACATAGATTCTGTTTAATCCACGTAAGACCTTGTTGTTAGATAATGCGGGCAACGCGACCAGTAGACCAATCAACATGGCTAAAACCATGCTTAATAGTGAAACAGAAATCGTATCGTAAAAGCCTGCGGTGAGAAACTTTAGGTTGGTCTGCCCTTGAGGGGTGGTTGGATCGAGAATATACCAGCCCCACTGGTAGTCTGAGCATCCAGTGAGTGACAACATTGTTAATAGAGCGGTGAGCGTACGAAGGTTCACACTATTACCTATTCAAACTAAATAAAATCATTTGTTACTGCTATGTTATCAATCATGCAGCATAAAAAGTAACTTATTTTAAGGATAATAATAATGAAGAAATTGATGATATTTTTGGGAATGTGTTTGCTGTCTTTAAGTACGCTTGCTGCGGAGACTAGCCGCTTGCATGACATTTTAAATAATGGGGTGTTGAAGGTTGGGACAACTGGGGATTGGAACCCGATGACAATGAAAGATCCTGCAACCAACAGTTACCGTGGGTTTGATATTGATGTGACGACCGAGTTGGCCAAAGATCTTGGTGTCAAAGTAGAATATGTGCCGACAGATTGGAAAACCTTAGTGAACGGTATTACCGCGGGTAAATACGACATTACGGGAAGTGCTTCACTGAACATGTCTCGAGCGAAAGTGGCAGGCTACAGCCAGCCTTACTTTTATTTGGCGTTTGTACCTGTTGTACAGAAGAAAGACCTTGAGCGATTTTCAGATTGGGCTGATTTTGACCGATCCGATGTTCGAGTAGCAGCAACGTTGGGAACGGTTCAAGAAAAAATGGTCAAAGATTTCTTTCCTTCGGCAAAGCATGTCGTGATTGAAGCGCCAGCCAGAGATTTTCAGGAATTACTGGCAAGGCGTGCTGATGTGTCGGTGACTTCAAATGTTGAGGCGGCAACTTTGGTAGAGAAATTTAGTCAGTTGGCGATTGTGCCAGTGAAAGAGCCACGTAAGCCGACTCCTATCGCTATGCTGCTACCTCAAGAAGATCAAGTTTGGATTAACTACATTAATCACTGGGTAGAGTTAAAGAAAACCCAAGGCTTTTTCAAAGAAACCGCACAGAAGTGGGGCTTAACGAGTATGTAAGTAAGCACTTTGTTTAAGTACTTATTATGGGCTTAAAAGCTGACAGTTTAAAAGCGCCGCTAACAATAGCGGCGCTTTTTATTATTTATCCCTTACTACTCTTGCGTTGTCTGGTGCACGAAAGTGTCTAGAAAGTCGTCTGTTTGAGAGCACATAACCCACCCATAAGCCTAGGGTGCAAATGATAATAGCGAGACCAGTTGCCGATTGAGCTTGGCTCGCCATCGCGGCGACCAGTGCACTGGCTGCGCTACTGATGCTAATTTGAATGCTGTTTTGCAATCCCGCTGCGGTTGCTGGGCTCTGTTTGGCGCTTGAAAGGGCTCTGTTCACTACAATCGGATACAAAGCACCATTGGCAACAGCTATAAAGCAGAATGGCGTCAAAATAGGCCAGATGGATGTGAGCTGCCACTGTGACACAATAAACACCAATAAAGCGGCAACACTAAATAGCCCAATAATGTGTCGGAGTACTTTTTCATCGCCAAACTTTTTTACACTCGCCTTACCCAAATACCCACCAACCATAAAGGCAAGGGTTTGGGGGATAAAGCTCAAACCAATGTCTTTAGCTGAATATCCTAGCTTAGACATAATTTCTGGCATTCCCGTTAAGTAGGCAAAAAATGCAGCGGACGCTGTAGCAAACATAATAACGTTGCCAAGATAAACCTTTGAACTAACAAGTGCTTTAATATCACTCTTGATGGAAGATTGCTTCTGTTCTTTTTCTTGTTTTGGTTGAGAAAAGGTAAAAGCAACCAAGGCGGTTCCCATTAGTGTGAGAGCAACGAAAATGCTAGGCCAACCAAAATTATCAGCAAGGACAACGCCGAGTTGAGGAGCCAGTGCCGGAGAAAGTGCGACCAGTGGCATTATGGTTGCGAATACTTGTTGACTGGTTTTGGAAGAATATTGCTTGATCACCATTGCTTGCCAAATAACTGCAGGCGCACAAACGCCAAACGCTTGAATAAAGCGGAGGGTAAGAAGCTGCCAGACCTGATCACTAAAGGCCAAACCAAAAGAGGCGATGGTAAATAAACTAAGCCCCGCGACCAACGTCATTCGGTGACCATATTTATCACTGGCCAGTCCCCACAGTAGTTGGCCCAGTGCCATTCCGACGAGGAATATGGTCAGCGATAACGCTATTTGTTCAGGCCCTGTCGCGAAATCCATCTCCATCGCTTTAAAGGCGGGGAGGTACATATCTGTAGCAATAAAGCCAAGCATCGAGAGGGCCGCTAAGTAAGCGAGCTGAAGTTTAGAAACGTTCATATTTATTATCCGTTCAAATTTTTTAACTGTTAAATTCTGTTTTTCGTTGCTGTTAAGGTGCCACTTATGGTTCCTGTACGCATGGTGGTATTCTATTTTTTGTAATCAATAAAATTAAACGCTAAAATTGTTAGTTATGAATCAAATAATTTGATGGATAAATGTTCTCTAAATCTTCTTTAGAAATGATCGACACTGTAGCTCGGCTGGGTAGCTTTACCGCCGCTGCGGATGTTTTGCACAAAGTACCTTCCGCGATCAGTTATGGCGTACGTCAGGTTGAGCAAGATCTCGATGTTTTGCTATTTCGGCGTTTACCTAGGAAAGTAGAACTGACTCCTGCAGGAGAGCTCTTTGTCGTTGAAGCTCGAATCATGTTGCGCCACATGGAAGAAGTCCAATCGCAAACCAAGAGAGCCGCTCATGGGTGGAAAAAGACCCTCAAGTTGACACTGGATAACGTGGTTCGCCTGGATAAAATGAAGCCATTGATTGAAGATTTTTATTCAACATTTGAATTTGCAGAGCTGCAAATCAATATGGAAGTCTTTAATGGGTCATGGGAAGCGATCTCTCAAGGGCGAGCCGATATTGTTATTGGTGCCACATCCGCAGTCCCTGTTGGTGGCGAGTTTGAAGTCAGAGATATGGGAATATTGGATTGGGCCTTTGTGATGTCGCCAAGCCACCCGTGTGTCAAAGAGCAAAATTTAACAGAAGATTTTGTCAGTCAATACCCTGCTATTTGCCTGGATGACACGTCCGTCGTTCTTCCTAAACGTCATACGGTGCATTACCCAAAGCAGAGGCGCTTACTCTTGCCTAATTGGTATAGTGCAATAGAGTGCTTAAAAAATGGGGTGGGCGTCGGGTACATGCCTCGACATATAGCACAACCACTGATTACTGAAGGTTTGTTGGTGGAGAAAGTACTCAACGAAGATAAGCCATTAAGCCAGTGCTGCTTAGTCTGGAGAAAGGATGAGAATCACAGGCTCATTAAGTGGATGGTCGAGTATCTTGGTTCACGTGAGAAGCTTCATCAAGATTGGTTGCAATCCTAGTTCGACAGCAAAAGCGAGAGTTCAATAACTCAAGGTTGAAGACGAGAAAAAAGCCAGTGGGAAGATCACTGGCTTGTTTGATTTTTACTTTTAAATAATCGCTAAGGTCGTTCAAATACCGTTGCAATACCTTGGCCTAAACCTATGCACATTGTCGCCAAGCCGTATTTCACGTCTTTGGCTTCCATAAGATTGATCAGTGTGGTCGAAATACGCGAACCTGAACAGCCGAGAGGGTGACCAAGTGCTATGGCGCCTCCATTTAGGTTGACCTTTTCATCGACAACATCAAGCAGGCCTAGGTCTTTTGCACAAGGTAAAGACTGCGCTGCAAATGCTTCATTAAGTTCAACAACGCCCATGTCTTCAATGGTTAGGCCTGCACGTTTCAATGCTTTTTTGGTTGCTGGTACAGGGCCGTAACCCATGATTGAAGGATCGCAACCAGCAATCGCCATCGACTTCACGCGAGCACGAATCTTAAGGCCAAGTGCGTTGGCTTTCTCTTCGCTCATGATAAGCATTGCAGAAGCACCATCAGAAAGAGCAGATGATGACCCCGCAGTTACGGTACCGTTGGCTGGGTCAAACACGGGGCGCAATTGAGATAGGCCTTCAACCGTTGTTTCTGGTCGAATAACTTCATCGTAGTCTAAAGTGAATAACGAACCGTCAGCAGCGTGCGCTTCTGTAGGCAGGATTTCATTTTTGAAACGACCTTCTACCGTTGCTGCCTGTGCTCTGGCGTGGGAACGTGCGGCAAATGCATCTTGGTCTTCACGGCTAATACCGTGCATTTTACCTAGCATTTCAGCCGTTAGACCCATCATCCCCGCCGCTTTTGCGACAGTCTTAGACATACCAGGGTGAAAATCGACCCCGTGATTCATGGGTACGTGGCCCATATGCTCAACACCGCCGATTAAGCAGATTTCAGCATCGCCCACCATGATTGAACGCGCAGCATCATGCAGAGCTTGCATTGACGAACCGCATAAACGGTTTACGGTGACGGCACCAATTTCAATGGGTAATCCTGCTAGCAGCGCAGCATTACGTGCCACATTAAAACCTTGTTCGAGCGTCTGCTGGACACAGCCCCAGTAGATATCTTCTATTTCGACCGGGTTAACTTCAGGGTTGCGCTCTAAAATACCTTTCATCAAATGTGCTGATAGGTCTTCGGCACGAGTATGACGGAAAGCTCCACCTTTGGAGCGTCCCATTGGGGTACGAAGGCAATCAACAATCACTACATTATTCATTTTGCTATTCCTTTTCCAAGTGTGGGTTATAGAGAACTGGATTGTTGCGCGTCGTAAAAGCGTTCGCCTTTCTCTGCCATATCAATGAGTGACTGAGGTACTTGATACATAGCCCCAAGCTGTTGATAGCCTTTTGCCATTTCAACAAAGTTGTTAATACCCACGCTGTCTAAGTAGCGGAATACCCCCCCTCTAAATGGAGGAAAGCCTAATCCATAAACCAATGCCATATCGGCTTCCTGTGGCGATGCAATGATGCCTTCTTCTAAACAAAGTACCACTTCATTGATCATTGGAATCATGACACGTTGAATGATGGTTTCATCATCGAAATCTGTTGGCTGTTGGCATACGTCTGCCAGGATAGGAAGAATGTCTTCAGAGAAGGTTTTCTTCGGACGACCGCGTTTGTCTACGCTGTACGTGTAGAAACCGCTGCCGTTCTTCTGGCCGTATTTTTCAGCGACGTAAAGTGCGTCAATCGCATCACGACCTTCTTTGCCCATACGCTCTGGGAAACCTTGCGCCATGACTGCTTGAGCGTGGTGTGCTGTATCTAGGCCCACAACGTCAAGCAAGTATGCCGGACCCATTGGCCAGCCGAACTTACGCTCCATGACTTTATCAATTTTAGTGAAGTCAGCGCCGTCACGTAACAACATGCTGAAACCGCCAAAGTAAGGGAAAAGTACACGGTTAACGAAGAAGCCTGGGCAGTCATTAACAACGATAGGGGATTTGCCCATCTTCGCTGCGTAAGCGACTACGCGATTGATGGTTTCTTCTGAAGTATGCTCGCCACGAATGATCTCAACCAAAGGCATGCGATGCACAGGGTTAAAGAAGTGCATGCCACAGAAATTTTCTGGGCGTTGCAAAGATTTCGCTAACAGGTTGATTGGAATCGTTGAGGTGTTTGACGTTAGAACCGCGTCTTCACTCACATGCTTTTCTACTTCACTCAGCACCGCTGCTTTCACCGCAGGGTTTTCTACAACCGCTTCCACAATCACATCTGACTGTTCAATTCCAGCATAATGCAGACTTGGAGTAATAGAAGACAGAATACCTGCCATCTTGAATCCATCTAGGCGACCGCGTGATAAGCGTTTATTCAACAGCTTAGAAGCTTCATTCATACCAAGATCAAGAGACGCTTGTGCGATGTCTTTCATCATCACAGGTACGCCTTTTAACGCAGATTGGTAAGCGATACCGCCCCCCATGATTCCTGCGCCGATGACAGCTGCTCGTTCAGTGGCTTTGTTTGCTGATTTGCCCGCTTGTTTAGCAAGACTTTTAATATATTGGTCATTTAGGAATAACCCGACGAGCGATTTAGCCTCTTCTGATTTGGCGAGTTTGATGAACAGCTGGCGTTCAATATCTAACGCGTCGTTGCGATCGCTGCGTGCTGCTTTTTCTATCGCCACAACAGCCGTCATTGGGGCTGGATAATGAGGCCCGGCTTTCTGAGCAACCAACCCTTTTGCCATGGTGAAGCTCATCATCGCTTCTAACTTGCTCAGTGATAGCGCAGACGTCTTCTGCTTACGACGCTTTTTCCAGTCTATTTCTTCATTAGCAGCAAGTAAGACAGTGTTAATAGCAGATTGTGTTAATGAATCCGATTCAACAATCGCATCCAGTAATCCTATTTTTAGCGCTTCATCAGCACGACAGGCTTTTCCTTGGGTGATAATTTCCATTGCACTATCGGCACCAATGACGCGAGGTAGTCGAACGCACCCCCCAAATCCTGGCATGATGCCTAGTTTTGTCTCTGGTAGACCAATGCTGGTGGTTTTATCACCAATGCGGAAGTCGGTAGCGAGCACACACTCACATCCGCCACCAAGGGTGTGACCTTTTAATGCGGAGAGTGTTGGGAAAGGAAGATCTTCGAGTTTGCTGAAGATGTCATTGGCAAAACGAAGCCATTGATCAAGCTCTTGGTCGGTTTTAGCAAAGAGGCCTAAAAATTCCGTGATATCAGCACCGACGATAAAGGTATCTTTATCTGAAGTAAGAATTAATCCTTTAACGTCCGATTGTGCTTTTATTGCATCAAGCGCTTTGTCGAGTGATTCTAACGTGGATAAATCCAGTTTATTGACGGACTTCGGTGCGCAAAAACTCAGTTCCGCTATTCCATTCTCGTGTTTTTTTACCTTTAGGGTGTTGGCTTGGTAAATCATTGTCTATCTCCGTGACATACAGTTTGAGGCTGTGTGTGAGAGTTATTGTTTTATTTGTATGATTATCGTTCTGGTTTGACCAGTTTTTTTAGTGTGTACTCAACTTTGATTATTTTCAATACATTTTTTAAACAACTGTTTAACATTGTGCGGTAAAACAGAACGGCCCACTTTTTCCTTATGCTCGTGATACACTGCCTATTCTTGATTCAGCTTATGTAAACTCATGAATGACCAACCTTATTTGATACCAGAAAGTCCCGTAATGTATGAGGAAGAGATAAAGAAAAGTGTTTTCATTACGCAACTTGCTCATACGCCAAGTATAGAGGCGGCTAAGTTCTTTATCGATGGGATTAAAAAACAGCATTCTAGCGCTCGGCATAATTGTTGGGGATTTGTTGCAGGACGGGCAGAAGATTCAATGAAGTGGGGATTTAGTGATGATGGTGAACCTTCAGGCACAGCCGGTAAGCCTATCTTGGCTCAGTTATCTGGGTCAGGGGTTGGTGAATTATCTGCTGTAGTCACTCGCTACTCTGGCGGAATTAAACTTGGCACGGGGGGATTGGTCAAAGCATATGGTGGAGGCGTGCAACAAGCACTCAAGCTGCTTCAAACAATCGAGAAAAAAATAACCATTAAATTACAGCTAGAGTTAGACTATGGCTTCATGCCGATAGCTCAATCTCTTTTGACTCAATATCAAGCGATAGAGATTGATGCAAACTACAGTGGTAATGTCATATTGATGATCGAAATTGAGCAACGTGTTGCCGATAGCTTTATTCAAAATGTCATTAATAAAAGTGGTGCAAAAGCAACGGTCATAAAAATAGAACCATAACTAGGAAGTCAGAAGCACTTGCTTCATATATAAATAACCATGCAATTTCGATCGATTATACGAATAGTCGGATTACTGCTCGCTCTCTTTAGCGTATCCATGCTCGCCCCTGCACTTGTTGCTTTGCTCTATCGAGATGGTGCTGGTGTCCCATTTGTGACGACTTTCTTTGTGTTGCTTTTCTGCGGCACGATTTGCTGGTTTCCGAATAGAAGCCATAAGCAAGAACTTAAAGCCAGAGATGGCTTTCTTATTGTGGTTTTATTCTGGACGGTTATCGGCAGTGCAGGCTCACTCCCTTTTCTCATTGCTGATAATCCTAACATCTCTGTCACTGATGCTTTCTTTGAGTCCTTTTCCGCCTTAACAACCACAGGGGCGACAGTAATTGTTGGGCTTGATGATCTGCCGAAAGCGATCCTTTTTTATCGGCAGTTTTTGCAGTGGTTTGGCGGAATGGGGATCATCGTCTTGGCTGTGGCTATTTTGCCTGTGCTTGGTATCGGTGGTATGCAGCTGTATCGAGCCGAAATTCCTGGTCCAGTAAAAGACAGTAAGATGACTCCACGGATAGCCGAAACAGCGAAAGCTTTATGGTATATATACCTCAGTTTGACGATCGCGTGTGCGACAGCGTTTTGGTTTGCGGGAATGACACCGTTTGACGCGATAAGTCATAGCTTTTCTACGATCGCTATTGGTGGTTTTTCGACCCACGATGCGAGCATGGGGTATTTCGATAGCTCAACCATTAATATGATTACGGTTGTTTTCTTATTGATCTCGGCATGTAACTATTCTCTTCACTTTGCTGCCTTTGCTTCAGGTGGTGTACACCCCAAATATTACTGGAAAGATCCTGAGTTTAGAGCGTTCATATTTATACAAGCGCTGCTTTTTGTTGTCTGTTTCCTTATATTGTTAAATCATCATACTTACGACTCTCTTTATGATGCTTTTGATCAGGCCTTATTTCAAACCGTCTCCATTTCTACAACGGCAGGATTTACCACCACAGGTTTTTCGGAGTGGCCATTGTTCTTACCTGTTCTTTTGCTCTTTTCATCTTTTATTGGCGGTTGTGCCGGCTCTACTGGAGGTGGGATGAAAGTGATTCGTATATTGTTGTTGACCTTGCAAGGCGCAAGAGAAATGAAAAGATTGGTTCACCCGAGAGCGGTTTATACCATCAAGGTTGGTGGTACGGCACTATCTCAACGTGTTGTAGATGCGGTTTGGGGATTCTTTTCAGCTTATGCGCTGGTGTTCGTTGTCTGCATGTTAGGTCTTATTGCGACAGGTATGGATGAACTCAGCGCTTTTTCTGCGGTGGCTGCAACTCTGAATAATTTGGGACCTGGACTGGGGGAGGTCGCTCTCCACTTCGGTGATGTAAACGACAAAGCCAAATGGGTGCTGATTATATCGATGCTCTTTGGCCGCCTAGAAATATTTACCCTACTTATCTTACTCACACCGACATTTTGGCGTAGTTAAGGACAATAACAATGAAAGCTCTCTTTTTATATTCAAGCCAAGACGGTCAAACGAAAAAGATTATCCATTATATTCAACAAGAGTTGGATCTTAATGAGTGTGATGTAATAGACATACACCAAGTCGATACGGTGGAACTGGGTAAGTATGAAAGAGTGTTGATTGGTGCTTCTATACGGTACGGTCACCTCAATAAGAAACTCTACCAATTTATTCAAAATAACCAAAGCAGCCTAGAATCAGGAAAGTCTGCATTTTTCTGTGTTAACTTGACGGCGCGAAAAGAAGAGCAAGGAAAGGACACTCCTGAAGGTAGTGTCTATATTAAAACTTTTTTAAAGAAATCACCTTGGGCACCTAAGTTGATAGGTGTATTTGCTGGTGCACTCTATTATCCGCGTTACAAGTGGATTGATAGGGTAATGATTCGCTTTATTATGAAATTGACCGGTGGAGAGACAGATACCACCAAAGAAGTTGAATATACCAACTGGTCTAAAGTTTCTATATTTGCGAAAAAGTTTAATGAAATGTAGAAAAAGTGAGTATTTTGAGGCTTTTTGCTGTGATTTTAATCGAATCAGGTATTTCTTTAAAAAAAGATAAAAAAGCGCTTGCCAACAAGATTCCAATCCCTATAATGCGTCCTCACTGACACGGCAGACGGGGCAAGGCTTCGGCAGTGATTAGTAAGACGAA
>NZ_AJYQ02000087.1 GCF_000287055.2 Vibrio genomosp. F10 str. ZF-129
AAAGCCAGTTTGGGCGTAATCCAAAGTTTTCCGGCAACCGTTTTGAAGCGCGTTTCTCGAAACTATTGTTTCTGTCTGCTTACAAACTCTCATCGTATTTGTTGAGTCTGGTTTTCCCGCAGTTCATTATTGAGCACGTTAGTTTTGTGGGCGGCTTTAATCTCTTTGCATATCGGGTTTCGTGGGTCACCGCTTGTGAGTATCGCGTTTGAAATCGGTATCGTTTTTCAGCTTTGTCATTGGCCGTTCACTACA
>NZ_AJYQ02000088.1 GCF_000287055.2 Vibrio genomosp. F10 str. ZF-129
GGTGGCATCGGCTATTGAACAAATGACGGTGTCTATTCAGGAAGTTGCTCGAAGCACGAATGATGTCGCAGAAACATCGAGATACGCACATGATAAAAGTACGACGGGGCAACAAACGTTAGATCAAGGTAATATGGCGTTGAACAGCTTAGTGAACGACGTATCTGCTACTAATGAAGATATGAAAACATTGCAACTTAAATGCAATGAAATCGGTCATGTGTTGGTGGTGATACAAGAAATTGCGGGTCAAACGAATCTACTGGCATTGAATGCCGCTATAGAA